>JANRLX010000097.1:0-19650 GCA_033762115.1 Verrucomicrobiota bacterium | reverse complement strand
GGGCCGGCGAGAGTGATTACGGAAGTGTTTTGCCGGGCGTATTACAGCCAGCATGAACTGACTGATGCGGAGCGCCGCTTGATCCAGGCCGCTCTTGAGGAGCTTCGGGAATTTCAGCGGGGAACATAGTTACACGGGGGGGCAGGTTGACGGAATGGGGGGCGGATGGTTACTCTTGGATGAAGGAGGAGATTTATGGCCGAACCCAGGAGCATGTTGCCGCAGATTATCGCCAGGCATGAGGGTGAATTGCTTGCCCAATGGCTGCAGGAGCAAAAGGCAAACTCAATCCACCAGGACAGCGGACAGGAGGCGGAAGCACGCCAGATATCGAGTGAATTTCTGCGAAACCTGAAGAATTCCTTGAGCAGCAGCAGCGATGTGCAGGGGGCGGAATTTGCGCTGGTGAGGGAGTTGCTTGCCGATTTGTCACGTTCGCGAGGGGTGCAGGGGTACAGCCCGGCGCAGACGGCGACATACATTTTTTCATTCAAAAAGCCACTTTTTGCCGCGATCAAAAAAGAGCTGGGCAATAATGCGGAGGGATTGGCGAGCGAAACCTGGAATGCCTCTGAACTGATCGACAAGCTTGGGCTTTTCACGATGGAGGTGCACCAGAAAACGCGCGAGGAGGTCATCTCCAGACAGCAGCAGGAAATGATGGAACTTTCCACGCCGGTGGTGAAGCTCTGGAGCGGGATTCTGGCCCTGCCCTTGATCGGGACGCTGGACAGCGAGCGAACGCAGGTGGTGATGGAATCGTTACTGCAAAAAATTGTGCAGACCGGGTCAGACATCGCGATTATTGACATTACCGGCGTGCCCACGGTGGATACCCTGGTGGCGCAACATTTATTGAAAACGATCACAGCGGCACGATTGATGGGAGCGGAGTGCATCATCAGCGGGATCCGACCGCAGATTGCGCAAACAATTGTGCATCTTGGGGTGGACCTGGGTGGCGTGACAACGAAGGCGAGCCTTGCGGATGCGTTTGCGATGGCGATCCAGAAGCGGGGTTTCACGGTCAGCAAAATTAAATCAGCAGGTCTCCCTGTTGCGATGTAATGGAGCGGATTCCAATTCTCCGAATGGGCGAGTTCCTGCTGGTGACGATCCAGGTGGACATGCATGACCAGCTTGCGTTGACGTTGCAGGATGATCTCACGAGCCAGATCAATGCGACGGGTGCGCGTGGGGTTTTGATTGATATCTCATCGTTGGAGGTGGTGGATTCATTCATTGGGCGAATGCTGGCGAATATGTCAGCGATGTCTCGGGTTTTGGACGCGCAAACGGTGGTTGTGGGCATGCAGCCAGCGGTCGCGATCACGCTTGTGGAGCTTGGGATGTCATTGGAGGGAATCCGGACGGCGCTAAACGTGGACAAGGGAATGGATTTACTGCGCAGTTGCCTGCCGCCAAGGCTGGGAGAGGATGAAGAGGATGCCGCTGGTTAAGACAGAGAGCGCAAAATTAGCGGCTGAGTCGGATATTGTGCGCGCGCGGCAGATGGTTCGGCAATGGGCCACAGAAATGGGGTTCAGCCTTGTGGATCAAACGAAAATCGTGACTGCCGCAAGCGAACTGGCGCGAAACACGATCATCTATGGCAAAGGGGGGGTGATGACGCTCGAATGGCTGACGGAGGGGAACCGGCGTGGGTTGCGTTTGATTTTTGAGGACCAGGGACCGGGGATTGGTGACATCGAGCTGGCGTTAAAGGATGGTTACAGCACCGGGAATGGGTTGGGATTGGGATTGAGCGGGGCGCGGCGATTAAGCAACGAGTTCCAAATCGAAAGTAAACCGGGAGAAGGCACCCGGGTGGTCATAGCCCGATGGAAGTAAAACAGCCAGGTGTCTCAATGGTCCTGAACGTGGAGGAGAATTCCCAGGTGGGGGAAGCACGCCGCCTGGCGATCGGGATGGGTTCACGGCTGGGGTTTGATGAGACGGATGTGGGAAGGATCAGTATCGTGGCCACTGAAATTGCCAATAATCTGGTCAAGCATGGGGGAGGGGGCAGTTTTGTGATTTCTCCTCACTTGCAGGGTGGGCCGGGACTGGATTTGCTGGGAATTGACAAGGGGCCGGGGATGAAAGATGTGAGGGCCTGCCTTCAGGATGGGTTCTCGACGGCGGGAACGCCGGGTACGGGGTTGGGTTCGATCCAGCGGTTGTCATCGGGGTTTGACCTGTGGAGCAAGCCGACGAATGGAACGGTGGTGCTGGCCCGGTTTTGCCTAAAAAATGGAGTGGAGGAGAAGCAGAACCTGAGACTCGGGATGGTATGCCTGCCCATGAAAGGAGAGGTGGCGTGTGGGGACAATGTGGCTGTGCATGAGAGAGGGCCGGTCACGCAACTGCTGGTGATTGATGGGTTGGGGCATGGGCCGGAGGCATCAAAAGCAGCCGCAGACGGGATTGCGACGTTCCAGGCTAACGCGGGGAAACCGCCTGCTGAGATATTGCGGGAGATGCATTTGTCGCAACGAAAATTTCGCGGGGCGGCAGCGTCCATTGCAGCCATTGACAAGGAGAAACAAGAGGTGAGTTTCTGTGGAATAGGAAACGTGGCAGGAGTTGTTGTGAAAGCCGGAGTGGCGAAAAGCCTGATATCCTTTAGCGGAACGTTGGGAGCGGAGATGCGGACGGTGCAGACAATCGTCCAGCCATTTCCGCGGAATGCGCTGCTGGTGATGCACTCGGATGGATTGCAAACGCGTTGGGACCTGGGTTCCTACAATGAATTGCAGATGCGGGACCCGGCAGTGATTGCAGCGCTTTTGTATCGGGATTTTCAGCGGGGAAGGGATGATGTGACGGTGCTGGTGGCGAAAATTAATTTTTAGGACGCGTGATTCATCCGATTATCAGCCTGGAACTGCGCCACGAGAATGACGTGGTGATTGCGCGGCAGCGGGCGCGGCAAATTTCGGAGTTGCTCGGGTTTAGCGCACAGGACCAGGCAAGAATTGCCACAGCTGTTTCAGAGCTTGCCAGGAATGCGTTTCAGTATGGGGAACGAGGGAAGGTGTTTTTCGAGGCGCAGGATGAGATGCCGCCGCAATTGCTGATTACGGTGCGGGATGAGGGGCGTGGAATCGAGCCGGAACGGTTGAGCCAGATTCTCGGTGGGCGGTACCAGTCGAGCACAGGGATGGGGTTAGGATTACTTGGGGTGCATCGCCTGATGAAGGTGGTGAAGATTGAGACAGCGCCGGGAAAGGGAACAGTGGTGGAGGTCATGCGGCCGTTGCCGACCAGGATGACGCTGGGGCAAACAACGATTGCGGGAATCCGGGCGCAATTGCAAGGGGCCGAGTCACATGACACTTCTTCCGAAATCCAAAGGCAAAACCAGGAACTGTTGCTCGCGATGAGCGAGTTGGAACGGCGAGAGCGGGATTTATCTGAGTTGAATCGGGAGTTGGAGGATACGAACCGGGGGGTGGTGGCGCTCTATGCGGAGTTGGATGAAAGGGCTGATTACCTGAGGCGTGCCTCGGAAATCAAAACGAAGTTCCTGTCGAATATGACCCATGAATTCCGCACGCCGGTGAATTCGATTTTAAGCCTGTCCCGCCTGCTGCTGGATCGATTGGATGGCCCGTTGACTTCGGAACAGGAGAAACAGGTGAATTATATTCGCCGGGCCGCGATGGATTTGAGTGATCTCGTCAATGACCTGCTGGACATTGCCAAGGTTGAGGCGGGGAAAGTGACGGTGAAAGCGAGTTCATTTTCATTGAAT
This sequence comes from Verrucomicrobiota bacterium, assembly GCA_033762115.1. GTDB lineage: Bacteria > Verrucomicrobiota > Verrucomicrobiia > Limisphaerales > SXQI01 > JANRLX01. Next base: position 15,893 of record JANRLX010000097.1, on the reverse strand, counting down.
GAACTTTTCGGCGCATTGCGCGGGATGTTGCGGCCGTTGGTGACGAACAGCGCAGTGAGCCTGATTTTTGAGGATACGAGTTCATTGCCGGAAATTTACACAGATGAAAGCAAGCTTTCCCAAATCCTGAGAAATTTTATCTCCAACGCACTGAAATACACTGAAAAGGGGGAAATCCGGGTCGCGGGCCGGATGAATGAGGAAGGGAAGCTGGTGATCTCTGTCAGTGACAGCGGAATCGGGATCGCGGAGCAGGACCTTGGGAGGATTTTTGAAGAATTCGTCCAGGTGGAAGGAGAACATCAAAGGAAAGTAAAGGGGACCGGGCTTGGGTTGCCGCTGGCGCGAAAACTGGCGGAGTTGCTCGGCGGCATGGTGGAGGCGAGAAGCAAGGCCGGGGAAGGTTCGGTTTTTTCTGTGACAATACCGATCCAGTATGAGCAGTCGCGTTCCCGGGAGCAGAAGGAAAACGAAGGTAAAATTTCCAGTCATTTGAAACCAGGGCAGGCCGGAGGAAAACCTGTTCTGGTGGTCGAGGATGAGGAGGCGATTCGTTATTTCATGAAGACGCGGCTGGAATCATCTGGAAGGACGGTGCTGGAAGCGGCGGATGGGAAGGCAGGGCTGGAGCTTGCACAGGCTGAAAAACCGGGACTGATCTTCCTGGATCTGATCATGCCGGGAATGGATGGCGGGAGTGTGGCCCGGCAATTGCGGGCAAATCTGGAGACAAAAACCATTCCAATTGTTTTGAATACTTCGAGGACCTTGTCCGATTCTGAAAGGAAGGAATTGCTTCAGGTGTGCAATGAGGTGGTGACAAAGGACTGGCTTGTCGTGGGTGGCCCGGGGAATGGGATGGACGCAATGTTGACGCGGTATCTGGCGTCCGGAAGGGAGTCACAAAATGCCTGAAGGAGTAGGCTTAACGATCCTGGTGGTGGATGACAATGCGCAGAATCGTTACATTTTGTCCCGCTACCTGATGAAGAAGGGATTTACCCTGCTTGAGGCAGGTACCGGCAGGGAAGCATTGGAACTTTCGCTCAGCCAGCCAAACCTGATCATCCTGGACGTTCAGTTGCCGGATATCCTCGGGTTTGATGTCTGTCGCCAGCTTAAGGCGAATCCTGCCACGGCATCGATCCCGGTGCTTCAGACTTCGGCGAATTTCACCAGTTCGGAGAAAAAAATCAAAGGATTGGAAGGGGGAGCGGATGGTTATATTACGGCGCCATTTGAGCCGGAGGAACTTTTTGCGATGGTGCGATCACTCCTGCGGATGCGGGAAGCTGAGATGTCCGCACGGGCGCTGGCAGCGGAATGGCAGAAGACGTTTGACGCCATTTCGGACGCGGTGTGCCTGATCAGTCCTGAAGGAAAGATCGTGCGCAGAAATCGAGCTTTTGTGAGCACCTTCGAAGCGTCCCCGGAAACCTGTTTCAGCGAGGCATTCCCGTTTCCTGAACTGAAGCAGATTGTGAAGGAGGCCTTTAACGGGAAGTCAGAAACAGGGGCAGTGATTGAAATGAATCAGAGATGGCAGGAATTCACGATCACCCCTGTGCAATCTGAGGATAGGGCAGTTTCCAATCTGGTGGTGATCATCTCGGACGTGACGGAAAAACGGGCGAAAGCGGAGGAGTTGCGATTGGCCAATGCGCGGCTGGCAGCGCAGACCGAAGAACTGGAATCGCATATCCGGGAGCGGACCGCGAAGCTCCAGGAAACAGTGGCTGAACTGGAGGCGTTTTCGTATTCGGTCTCGCATGACCTGCGTTCTCCATTGCGTGCGATGAATGGTTACGCGCAATTGCTCCTGGATGATTATGCCTCGAACCTGAATGAAGAGGCGTTGGAATATCTAAGGCGAATCAAATCGTCGGGTGCGCGCCTGGACCAGTTGATCCAGGACATTCTCGCCTACAGCCGGTTGTCCCGATCGCCGATTGAGTTGAAAGCGGTGAACCTTGATGAGTTGCTGGAGCAGATTGTGCATCAGCAACGGCATTTCATCTCACCTGATTCGCGGATCGAGTTGCAGCAACCATTGGGAATTGTGCTGGGACATGAGGCGAGCCTGACCCAGGTGTTTTTGAACTTGATCGGGAATGCGGTGAAGTTTGTGAAGCCGGGAGATCGTCCGTTTGTGCAAATCCGTTCCCATCAGAGCGGGGGTTTTGTCCGGGTGGAGGTACAGGATGCGGGGATAGGGATCAACCCGGAGCATCATGGGCGAATTTTTGGAATTTTCGAGAAGCTGCACTCTGCCGAAACGTATTCAGGGACGGGGATCGGACTGGCAATCGTCAAGCGGGCAGTGATTCGGCTGAATGGCGAACTGGGAGTTGAGTCACTGCCGGGGGAGGGAAGTTTGTTTTGGATCAAGCTCCCGGCAGCGACTGGGTGACGTTACCAGCCAACGGTGCGACCTTCGTTTTCTTTTTTCAAGTAGGCCATGAGAGGCTGAAAATATTCGAGCATGGGTTGGGCGCTGATTTCCTGGCCTGTGGTTTCCTGGAGGAGCTTTCGCCAATCCGCGGTTTTTCCAACTTTCAGGATTTCCCAGAGAAACCGGCCCACTTCCTGGTTCCCGTAGTAGTTGCAGCTGCGCGGGTCCTGTTTGAGGATGTTTTTGGCAATGTGCATGTGCAATTGGTACTTGATCGCGAAGGCGAGCGCATAATCGTAATACTCCGCAGCATCATCATTGATGTGGGTCTTGGTGGCTGGATCACAAAAACGCTCGTCACGCGGCTCGGGAGGGGTGATCCCCTGGTATTTTGCGACATATTCCCACCAGCGCTGGTTGTATTGGTTGGTGGGAAGGTTGAGTTCATAAAAATCATGTTCCCATGAGGTCATGACGCCGGCGGACCAGGGAATGAAAACGATCGCTTGAAGCGCTTCATCGAGAAGATAATCGAGTGAATTGATTTTTGCGGCGGGATCGATGAGGCCGATCTCCTTGAGGTAGGGAACCTGGCGGGCGGCAATTCCGATCAGATCACCGATGGCTTCATGAAAGGCGCGGTTGGCACCGGTGCGGAGGAGCACCGGGACGTTGGGGTTCGAGTAAGCGAGGTAATAATAAATGTGTCCCAGTTCGTGATGGGTGGTTTCAAGCCAGGCAAAGTCAGATTTCACACTCATGATCGAGCGCACATCATTTTCCAGGTCAATGTGCCATGCGGATGCGTGGGTGTTTTTCCTGCGTGGGTCGCCGCTGGGCAGCTCATAAAGATCTGATTTGGCATAGAACGATTTGGGCAATTGCTGCCAGCCGAGGGAGACATAAAAGCGTTCTCCCTGTTCAACGATCCATTCCGGCGTTTTCTTGATGTCTCCTTCGAGGGCAGTGCCTTTGACGAGGCCGGGCCATTCCTGTCCCCAGCGGTTTCCAAGCCAGTGTGCGGGAATCGTTTTTGGAATCGGCTGGCCGTAGCGTTCGGCGAGGCGATGGCGGGCCCAGCAATGGAGTTGTTCGTAGAGAGGCCGAATGTCAGTAAAGAGACGTTCAGTGAGGGCTTTCATTTCCTCCACGGACATCCCGAAATCGGCGACCTTCATGGCAAAGTAGGAGTTGAAGCCCATTTCCTGCGCGACGCGGTTTCGGAGTCGCTGGAGGTTGACCAGGCCTGGACGGAGTGGAATCCCGATTTCCCTGGAGGCTTCCCAGATGGCGCGGCGTTCCTCCATGTTTGTGGATTTGATCAGGATATCGGTGATGATGTTGGGGGTGACAATGTTGCTGCTGCCGCTGCTGGTTTTGTATTGAAAAACAAAGCTGTCCTGGGCTGATTGCTGGCGGGCTTCCGCCCGGACTTTTTCCGCAATGATTTCCGGAATGGTGCCGGGACTCTCTGCCGCCCCCAAAAGGATGGCCTCCAATTGGCGGACGGTCAGGTCATCAAGCTGATCCTTGTGAGCGAGAAGTTTTTTTGATTTCTCGATAACGTAAACACTTCCGGCAAAGGTCGAAAGGGCCTCAGCAGAGCCGATCCGGGTGCCGGTGTGTTCATCGGTGACGTCGATGGCTGCCTGCCATGCAGCTTCGTTTGCCACACGAGAGAGAGGTTGAACGATGCTGTTGTACATTTTGAGGAATTCAGCGGCATCCTCCCTGATCTCGGCAGCGATTCCGAGGCTGGCGGTCAGGAGCAAAATCAACAACCGGAGTTCAAGCGATTTCATGGGATTTTAAATTACAATGTTATCTTTTGAGCGACCTGGGAGACATCCTTGTCCCCCCTGCCCGAGAGGTTGACGATGACCAGCTGGTCCTTTGACATTTTTGGCGCTTCCTGGATGACCGCAGCGAGGGCATGGGAGGATTCCAGAGCAGGAATGATCCCTTCCAGTCTTGCAAGGCGGGAGAAGGCGGAAAGGGCCTGGTCATCGGTGGCGTAGCCGTATTGCACGCGGTTTTCGTCGCGCAACCAGGCATGTTCGGGGCCGACTGCGGCGTAGTCCAGCCCGGCAGAGACGCTGTGGGTGAGTTGGATCTGGCCATTCTCGTCCTGCAAAATGTAGGAGCGGGTGCCTTGAAGGACTCCAAGGGAGCCGCCCTGAAACCGCGCCGCATGTTTTTCGGGCTGGATGCCTTCGCCGCCTGCCTCGATCCCGAGCATCCGGACGGAGGAATCTTCAAGAAAAGGATAGAAGAGTCCGATGGCGTTCGATCCACCACCGACACAGGCGATGAGAAGGTCAGGCAGGCGCTTTTCCTTTTCAAGAATCTGGCGGCGGGCTTCATCGCCGATGACGCGCTGGAAATTTCGAACCATCACAGGATAGGGGTGCGCGCCGTAGGCGGTGCCGAGAATATAATGAGTGCTGCGGACGTTGGTGACCCAATCGCGCATGGCTTCGTTCACAGCTTCCTTCAACGTTTTCTGACCGGCGTGGACAGGAACAACTTCCGCGCCGAGCATTTTCATGCGAAACACATTCAAAGCCTGCCGTTCGCAATCAACTGCGCCCATGTAAATGACGCATTTTAACCCGAACATGGCGCTGACGGTCGCGGTGGCCACTCCATGCTGGCCGGCCCCGGTTTCAGCGATGATGCGTGTTTTGCCCATGCGCCTGGCGAGGAGAATCTGCCCGATGGCATTGTTTATTTTGTGTGCGCCGGTGTGGAGCAAATCCTCACGTTTGAGATAAATTTTTGCGCCGCCCAATTCACGGGTCAATCGTTCAGCAAAATAAAGCGGGGTGGGTCGCCCGCAGAATTCCTTGAGGTAATACTGAAGCTCCCTCTGGTATTCAGGATCACCCTGCGCACGGGAATATTCTGTTTCGAGTTCCTGGAGCGGGTGCATCAGCGTTTCCGGCACATAACGTCCGCCGTATTTGCCGAAATGTCCCTGGGCATCGGGGAGCTGGGCGGTGATGGTATTACTCACGTTCATTCCTTAATTTTGAAAGTTCAGCCTGGAGCAGTTTCATCAAAGGCTCAACAGTGGTCGCGCTGAAATCAAAGTGGCAACCAGCCCGTTGAAAAAGTTCCGGGAGCGGGCGTGAGCCTCCGAGGGCCAGCCCGGCCTGGTAATCTTTCAGGGCTTTGACCTTGTCACGCTTTGAATTGGCCCAAATTTGCAAAGCCCCAAGCTGTGCGATCCCGTATTCGATATAATAAAAGGGATAGAGAAAAATATGCAGTTGCCGTTGCCAAAGATTGGCCCGCACCTCTTCCAGGCCGCTCCAGTCCACATCCCCTCCGAAGCGGTCCATCAGTTGGAGCCAGGCGTTACGCCGTTCTTCACGAGTGTGGCCGGGATGTGTGTAAATCCAATGCTGGAAGGCATCGACCGTGGCGATCCATGGAAAAATTTCCACGATCCCCTCGAGATGCTCCATGCGGGCCCGGCGTGCGTCATCCTTGTTATAGAACTGTTCAAGGAATTCATTGCCAAGAAGCTCCATGCTCATGGAGGCGACTTCACAAAATTCAATGGGGGCATGGCGGTAGGGATGCAAATCCTCCTGCCGGGCGGCAAGGGCATGAAACGCATGCCCTGCTTCGTGGAGGATGGTTTCCACATCGCGCTGGACGCCGACCGCATTCATGAAAATGAAGGGAAGGCGGGATTCTGAGAGGGTGGATTGATATCCACCGGGCGCTTTGCCCTTGCGGTTGGCCAGATCGAGCAGTTGGAGATCGTTCATCTGGCGAAAACCGCCAGCCAGGCCGGAATCGAGCTGGTCAAAAATGCGCTGGGTTTTTTCAACCATCGTTTCCACTTTGTCGAAAGGACGGAGCGGCGGCTTGTTCTCAGGATCGACTGAGAGGTCCCATGGCCGGAGGGAGGGAAGGCCGAGCTTTGCTTTGCGATCCTTCTGCAATTCCCGTAGCAGCGGCATGAGTTGTTTCTCGATGGCATCATGAAACTGGTAGCAATCCTCCGGGGTGTAATCGAAGCGCGCCCGGGCGCGGAATGCATAATCGCGATAATTTTTAAACCCGGCATTGGTCGCGATTTTCTCACGAAGAGCTACCAGTTGATCAAAGAGTTCCTCGAACTTCTCTTTTTCCTGGAGGCGACGACGGGCGACAAGCTGCCATGCTTCCTCACGCAAGGCCCGGTCCGGTTCTTCGAGGTAGGGGCCCATCTGGATGAGGGTCTTTTCCTCGCCGCGGAATTGGACTGTGAGGGAGCCGCTTAATTTTTGGTATTGCTGGCCGAGTTTGGCTTCCTCGGTTTCAAGGGGAACATTTTCATCCCGGTAAAGCTCAATCCGAACTTCGGTATGGCGGTTGAAAACATGGTAACGGTCCACCGGCAGTTGATGCCGGAGAGGGTGGGCGAGGTAAAGCTGGTCGAGCTTGAACTGACGCGGTTTCAGTTGTGGTTCAAGGGTCTCAACAAAATGAATGTAAGCCTTTTCTGCGTCCGGGTTGTCGGTGTGGCAGGTCATGGCGATATAACGGCGGGAACCCTCCTCATCAATGGCGGCATTCACCTCGCTCCATGCCAGGAGCCATTTTTCGAGTTCCGAGGGGGAGGAGACATTCTGCAGTTGTGCTTCCAAACGATCAAACAGGGAGGAGACTTCAGCCCAGTTTCCAAGATCGATTTGCACGGGGACAAATGTTCTTGGGGCGTAAGTGGGCAACTCTTTAAATGGCAACAAACTCATTGATCTCCAGCATACGCGAACCGCGGCAGATTGGAACAGAGTTTCTCCTGACATGAGGGTTCACAAAGATTTTGCATAGGCATCATGAAGCGCTTTGTTGTAGGTTTTTGGCATGGTTGCGGGAAAACCGTGGAGAGTGGAGTTGGTGGCCTGGCTGCTTTTGGGAGTGGCCGCCAGCATCCTGATCGGCACGGTGATTGTGATGGGTTACAACTCGGCGGTCCTGAAGCCGGACCAGTTCGAAAACAATATTTTCATTCGTTTCATCGGGATGTTCAGCATCAACCTGCTGATCCTGTTGCAGGTGAATGTTTTTTTAAGGTGGCAGGGAATCACATGGAGGGAGGCTTTCGGTTTCGGTGAGGGCAAAATCAGCCGGACCATTCTCCTGGCGTTGTTCGTGACTTCATTGCTTGTGCCGCTGGCGCTTGGATTGCAGAAAATTTGCTGGATGGTGCTGGAAAGTTTTAATAACCAGCCTGTCCCGCAACCGGCGATCCAGCATTTGCAACAAACGGTCACGCTGGTGGACCGCATTTACCATGCTATTTTGAGCATTGTTTTTGCGCCGATAGTGGAGGAAGTGCTGTTTCGCGGAATTTTTTATCCCTGCATCAAGTTTCAGGGACATCCCAAACTGGCGCTTTGGGGGACTTCCCTCTTTTTTGCGCTGATTCATGGACATTTACCCACCTTCCTCCCGTTGACTCTTTTTGCCCTGGTTTTGACGCTTCTTTACGAAAGCACCGGCAACCTGCTGACGCCGATTTTGACACACTCCTTTTTTAATGCGTTGAACTTTTTCCTTGTGATCTCGCTGCCGCAGTCTTCATGAAAGAATTTGACCTGCTTGCAACTATTTTGCCCGGATTGCCACGAAATGGGGAAGTGATCATTCCGGCCGGGGATGATTGTGCCCTCCTGGACCTGGCAGGGTGGGAAAATTCGTTGTTGTTCAAAACGGATGCAGTGGTTGAGGGAGTGCATTTCACTAAAGAGGCTGATCCCCGACAGGTGGGGCATAAAGCGTTGGCACGTTGCCTGAGCGATATTGCTGCGATGGCCGGTTCTCCAAAAAGCGCACTGATCACGCTGGCAGTAGGAAAAGATTTTGATGCCGACTGGGTGTTCAAACTTTATGAGGGGATTTCAGAAACAGCCCGGCGTTACGGGGTGTCTATAACCGGGGGGGAGACCACCTGCACCACGGGGCCGATTATGGTTTCCGTGGCTTTGGTAGGGGCAATTGATCGGGCCCGATGTGTGACCAGGGCAGGGGCCAATGTCGGAGATGCCATTTTTGTCACTGGCGAACTGGGCGGGTCAATTCATGGAAGGCATCTGACTTTTGATCCACGAATCGAGGAAGCAAAATGGTTGGTCAATCATTTCCCGTTGAGCGCCATGATTGACCTGAGCGATGGGCTGGCGGGGGACCTGCGACATATCCTGCGACAATCGAATGTGGGTGGGGAACTGCTCAGCAACGCCATCCCGATCAGCCGGGCTGCCAAACTGTCAGCCAAAACGGACAGCTCGGCCAAACCACCGCTGCTCGCGGCATTAACAGATGGCGAGGATTTCGAACTGTTGTTTACCCTGCCTTCACGGTTCGCGGTCCCTTTGCTGGATGAATGGAAAGGAAGGTTTCCTGCGGTCAAATTGAGTTGCATAGGAAAGATCGTGAAAGAGCAGGGGCTTCGCCTGCGTGACAGCAATGGAACCCGTTCCGCGCCTGAGCATGGTTACACTCATTTCTCATAGTCCCGAGGAAACGATGGCATTTGGAGCCCTGGTTGCGGGACAACTTTCCAAAGGAGAGGTGATCGCTCTTTCGGGAGATTTGGGAAGTGGCAAAACACAATTCGTCAAAGGGGTTGCCCGGGCCCTGGGATTCACCGGAAAAGTCCATTCCCCCACGTTTGCCATTCTTAATGAATACCGCACGGGACGATGGCCGCTTTTCCATCTCGATTTATACCGGTTGGAGACAGCCCCGCAGGTGCTGAGCGCGGGGATTGAAGAGTATCTTGTTGCGCCTCAGGGAGTGACGTTGATTGAGTGGCCGGAACGTCTCAAGTTGATCAATTTTGATATTTCAATGAAGTGGGTTTGCTTTTCTGTCCTGTCCGAAACTGAACGAAGGATCGAGCATGATTTTGGGACTTGAATTTTCCTCAGCGATTCGGAGTGCGGCATTGCTCGACGGGAACGTGGTGATTGCGAGGGTTGAAGCGTCAGATCATTCCGCGCCTGTGTTGCTTTTGGAAAGGCTTTTCCAGCAGGCTGAGCTGCCGGTTACAAAAATCAATTCAATCATCGTTGGGCTCGGGCCCGGTTCCTATACCGGCATTCGTTCAAGCCTGGCCCTGGCTCAAGGGTGGCAGCTCGGGCGAAACATTCCCGTGGAGGGAGTTTCCTCGGCAGAGTTGATTGCTTTTCAGGCCTGGCACGGCGGTGTTCGCAACGTGGCAACGGTCGTCATCGATGCGCAACGGGGGGATGTTTACAAAGCGGACTATGAATTTGCGGAATCCGGATTTCGTGCCCTCGGTGAACTCGCCATCATGCCTGCCAATGCACTTTCAACGGATGCAAAATTGATCGGCCCTGAAGCAACCAAATGGAACGTGATGGGAACGACCATCGTCCCTGATGCAGCGCATCTCAACCAGGTCCTAGGGGTGGCACTGCCATCCGGTGCAGCCAACCTGCTCGAGCCCATTTATCTTCGAGAAACCAATTTCATCAAAGCGGCACCTTCGAAACGAAACTTCGAGTGAGGGAGTGCCTCAAAGCAAGTGTTACCATTTTTTGTAGGCGAGGAATTTGCCATTCATCGTCACTTTAACCCGGTCCCTTTTCGGGTCTGCTATTTTCTCGATGTCCATGGTGAAGATTGTTTCGATCATTTCTGATTTCTTCATGGGTTCGGCCTTGGCACCGGGTATGCCAAGGCCATTTCAAAAGAGACCATCAGAACAGCGTGTTGATTGGCCCAGAAAATCTTCTCCAGCACTGTCGTGCGGGCAATTCTCTGGTCGCTCTGCAACAAATGGGTGCTGCAGGGGACGAAGGAGCCGTGCCCGAAATTAAATGTAAAAAATGTTCGCCTGATCAAAAAGAAGTCTGGCAGGATTCATGAATTCATCTATGCGAGCGATCCTCTTGAGGCGTTTGTTCCCGCTGATACTGCGCTGCACGTTTGCCGTATCACTGGCACTGTATTCCTGTTTGGAAGTTTATTCGGAGGAAATTTCTTTTAATCGTGAGATCCGCCCGATCCTGGCAGAACATTGTTTCAATTGTCACGGTCAGGACGAAAAAAGCCGGAAAGGGAAATTGCGCCTGGACGACCGTGAGGCAGCGATTGCTGGAGGGAAAAGTGGTAAACCGGGAATTGCCCCCGGTGATGCTGGGAAAAGCGAGTTGATGGTGCGGATTACCACGCAGGATGGCGATGATTTGATGCCGCCCCCGGAAGCCAAAAACCCACTTTCCCCAAAACAAATCGAGACGTTGCGAAAATGGATTGAGAGCGGGGCCAAATATGAAGGGCACTGGGCATTCCAGAAACCGACCCGCCCGGCGGTGCCGCAGGAGGAGGTTTCACGTGGTGCAGCATCTCCGGTGGATGCGTTCGTGGTCCATGCGATGAAACAGAGAGGTCTGTCGTTGTCGCCCGAGGCAACGCCGGAACAGTTGTTGCGACGTTTGTCCCTGGACATCGCAGGCGTCCCACCTTCCCTGAAGGCGTTGGACCAGTTTATTGTCGAATACCCGAAGGATCCGGAACGGGTTTGGAGGGAAACCATTGAGACCCTGCTCAGTTCCCCGGCTTTTGGGGAGAAATGGGCCCGCTGGTGGCTTGACGCCGCACGATATGCAGACAGCGATGGATATGAGAAAGACCTGCCACGGGAGCAATGGGCGTGGAGGGACTGGGTGATTCAACGTCTGAATGAAGACCAGCCTTTTGATCAGTTCATCATCGAACAGGTGGCGGGAGACCTGCTTCCCGGTTCCACGCAGGAGCAAAAGATTGCGACAGGCTTTTTCCGCAATGGAATGGTCAACGAAGAAGGGGCGATCATCAATGAACAATTCCGGCTTGAAGGAATGTTCGACCGGATGGATGTGGTTGGGAAAAGCATCCTGGGCCTGACCCTCCAATGTGCGCAATGTCATTCCCATAAATTCGATCCACTGACACATGAGGAATATTTCGGGCTGTTTGCATTCCTTAATAACAGCTACGAAGCGACCAGTTGGATTCATACCCAGGAACAGCGGGCATCGATTCAGCGGATTGAAAAAGAGATCGCCGCAACTGAGGCGGACCTGAAGAAGCGGTGGCCGGATTGGGGTGCCAGACTCGAAGCGTGGGAGCAGGAGGTGGGAGCGCGGGAGGTGAGATGGGAGATACTCGACGCAATCGAACAGGAATGGATTGGCGGATTGGCGCACCCGGAAAAATCGAAGGACCAATCGATTTTAACGCTCGGGTTCCGGCCCACCACAGGGGAATTATTTGTCACGGGGATGACCCAGCGGACCAATATTACCGCCTTGCGCCTGGAAGCAATGACCCATGGTGACTTGCCGTTTAGAGGCCCCGGCAGGAGCTATAATGGCACTTTCGCAGTCAGTGAACTGTACGTTGAGGCGGCACCGATCAGCGTGGTGGGTGCCAATACAAACCAGGCTTTCCAGATCAAGTCGGGCCTTGTCAAGGTGCCGCTGACGAATGCGGTGGCTGATATCGAAACCGCTGAAAGGCAAGTCCCCGAAAAGTTCCGTAAAAAAGAGGACAAGCGGACCATGGGCCCAGCCCGGTTCCTCATTGATGGTAATGATGACACGGGATGGTCACCGGACCTGGGACCTTTCCGAAGACATGTTGATTCCCAGGTGGTTATGCAATTTGCGACCAACGGTTGGGCATCGGTGGAAGGAACATTTCTCAAAGTCTGGCTTAAATTCAGGCATGGTGGGAGCGACGCTCACGGGCGCGAAAACATGTTCTTGGGACGGTTCCGCCTGGCCTATACCACCGACCCTGACCCTGCCAAGGACACGATACCACGCACAGTCCGCGAAGCATTGAAAGTCGCAAAAGCTGACCGCACCGAGGAAGAGGAAAGGAGGATTTTTAACTTCTGGCGTAATGAGGTGCCTGAGTTCAAAGAGTGGAATGACCGCATTGAATCGCTTTGGAAGGAATATCCTGAGGGAGGGCAGGTCCTGAATCTGGTGGAAAGGGAGGGGCAGTACCAACGGGACACATTTTTATTAGACCGAGGCAATTGGCAGACGCCAAAGAATAAGATCATGCCTGGAGTTCCGGCTTTTCTGCACCCCATGCGAGGGGAAACACCCCGAAATCGTCTTGGTTTCGCACAATGGCTTGTTGACCCGGAATCACCCACCACCGCACGGGTGACAGTAAATCGCATTTGGCAAAGTATTTTCGGTCAAGGCTTGCTGGAAACGCCGGAGGATTTCGGCGTTCGCGCTCCACTCCCGACGCACCCTGAATTGCTGGACTGGCTGGCGATGGAATTCATGAAACCGGCAGATGGGAACGCGCCATCATGGTCTCTTAAGCATGTGGTTCGAACCATCGTGGGCAGCGCGGTGTATCGCCAGTCCTCCCGGGTTTCGAGGGAAATCCTGGAAGTCGACCCGCGGAACCGCTGGCTGACGAGGGCACCCCGTTTCCGGGCGGACTCCGAACAGGTGCGGGACTCCGCCCTTTTTGCCAGTGGATTGCTGCATGAAAAAATAGGTGGCCCAAGTTTTTATCCGCCAGTGCCGGAAAGTTTGTTTGCGTTGAATTTCGTGAAGATTGACTGGACGCCGGCACCCATCCCTGAACGGTATCGCAGGTCACTTTACATGTTTCGAAGGCGGTCGATGCCGGACCCTGTAATGGCCAGCTTTGATGCGCCGAACGGGGATTTCGCCTGCGTGCGGCGTGTGCGGTCAAACACACCGCTGGCAGCATTGACCTTGTTGAATGAGCCGGTTTTTGTCGAAGCGGCCAGGCATTTGGCGCTTCGGACCTTGAAGGAGTCCGGCCCGGATGAGACACAGCGGATACAGTATGCATTTCGGCTGTGCACCAGCAGGGTGCCCAAAGAACATGAGATCAAGACTTTGAAACAGTTGATGGATTCCCAGAGACGCCGTTTGGCAGAGGGATGGATTTCTGCGCTGGAGATTGCGTTCGCCGAGAACAGGTTGCCTCCACTGCCGGATGGGACCACTCCACAGGACGTGGCCGCATGGACCATTCTTTCGCGGGTGTTGTTGAACATGGACGAAACGATGAGCAAACAATGAAACGAATTTTTTTCAAATCGTGAACTTATGAACTGCCAGTCACATTTTCGTTATGATGTTCCTCCAGAACTTCTTTCGCGCCGCTGGTTTCTGAAACGATGTGGCGTGGGACTTGGTTTGTTTGCCCTTGGCGCACTCAATCGTGCCGAGGCTGGGGCCGTCTCCAACCCGTTGGCGGCAAAACAGCCGCATTTTGCCGCGAAGGCAAAGCGAGTAATTTACCTTTCGATGGCGGGAGCACCAAGCCATCTGGATCTTTTCGACCACAAGCCTGAGTTGACAAGGCAGAATGGTAAATTGCCTCCCGCTGAATTGCTTAAGGATTACAGGGCGGCATTCATCAATCCAAACTCTGCCTTACTGGGACCCAAATTCAAATTCGAGAAACGCGGGAAGAGCGGATTGGAAATTTCCGAGTTGCTCCCGCATATCGGCAGCATTGTGGATGATATTTGCCTGGTCCGTTCGATGCACACTGATGCGGTGAATCATGCTCCGGCGCAGATCATGATGAATACCGGTTCGCAGCAGTTCGGGCGGCCAAGCCTGGGTGCCTGGTCTCTTTACGGGTTGGGCAGCGAATCTGAAAACCTGCCCGGTTACGTGGTGCTCAGTTCTGCGAGTGGCACCAGCGGGGGTGCAAGCAACTGGGGGAGCGGTTTTCTGCCCACGATCTATGCCGGTGTCCCGTTTCGTTCCAGCGGTGACCCGGTCCTTTTCTTGTCCAACCCTCGCGGGTTTGATAACGAAACCCAACGCGCGTCGCTTGATGCATTGCGTCAATTGAATGAAGCCTCTCTGCTCGATGTAGCAGACCCCGAAATTGCTTCGCGGATTCAATCGTATGAAATGGCTTACAAGATGCAATCCAGCGCCCCGGAACTGATGGACTTATCAAGTGAGCCCAAAACTGTGCTCGAAATGTACGGTGTTGAGCCGGAGAAGCCAGGGTTTGCGCGGAACTGCCTGCTGGCCCGGCGACTGATTGAGCGGGGGGTCCGGTTTGTGCAGTTGTTCCATGAAGCATGGGACCAGCATGGGGACTTAAAAAACGGGCTGACCAAAAATTGCAAAGAGACTGATCAGCCAAGCGCGGCGCTGGTGAAGGATTTGAAACAGCGTGGCTTGCTGGAGGACACCATTGTAGTCTGGGGCGGAGAGTTTGGGCGTACTCCAATGGCGCAGGGAACAGATGATGGACGGGACCATCACAATCGCTCGTTTAGCATCTGGCTGGCCGGTGGAGGAATCAAAGGCGGGACAAGCTACGGCGAAACAGATGATTTGGGATTCAATGTCGTTTCAAATGGAGTGCATGTCCACGATCTCAATGCCACTCTGCTGCACTTGTTGGGCTTTGACCATGAGAAGCTGACGTTTCGTTTCCAGGGGCGTGACTTCCGTCTGACCGATGTGCATGGGCAGGTGGTCAAAGGCCTGCTGAGTTGATCAAAGGCCGCCGGTGCGGGCTTGAAGCCATGCCAGATCGGGGGAATTCAGGGATTGATTACCACACGGGTCGCTACAGCAGCCGGACAGAATTGCGGGATCGGTCCAATGGCGGGATTCCACGCTGCCATCGGCATAACTGACCGGTTCCTTTCCGAGATGGCGCGGGCCGGGGAGGTCGATCCAATGGGCATTGTCCGGGTCAACCCAAAAACCGCCGTCATCAATGCTGTTTCGGTGCTCGCCAATGAAGACGAATGCTTCCGCTGGTTTTTGAATTTGCGATTGGTTTGAATAAGGGCTTTTGCGGGTATACACCCATGGATTTCCTGTGGAAGAGGATGAATTACCCATGAGAATATTCATCGAAAAACTGCGCACGCGCGGTTTCTCTTCGATTTGTGAACCGTTTCGATCCGCTGGGCAGCGGTAGGATTGCGGGGAGTTCTTCAAATAAGGCCAGAGCAATCCTTCCTCCAGGGATTTGAGGTCCGTGGCGCTTTCCTCGGCAGGGGCGACCCAGCTTTGCCCGAGCAGAGTCTGATTCAACACGAGCCTGCCATCATGATCATTGGCGTAGGTTTGCCAGGCTTTGGTGAGTTGCCGGGCGTTGTTCTGGCAAAGGGCGAGGTTGCTTTTACCAGTGCGACGGGCTTGGCCTGAAGAGGTCAAGCAGCCAATCAGTGAACAGAACAATAAAGCGCAAACCAGATCAGCACGAGCAAATCCAGCCAGGTTTTTCCATTGGGAGAGGAAGGGGCGTTTCATGTGTGGGAGGAGTGGGTTTGGGCACTGGCAATAGAAGGAGCGGCGAGGTTTCGGAATTCGGCTTTCCCATGTGGGTATGAGGATGCGCACGACCAGAGACCTGCAAGAATCAGTTTGGGCAGATTCATAGCGGTTGTTAAAAGGGCTTATAAATAGAGAAGCGAATTTGTCTTTCGAGGTCAAGGAAT
>JANRLX010000096.1:0-10510 GCA_033762115.1 Verrucomicrobiota bacterium | reverse complement strand
GCATGACCAGGGTTATCGTTCGATTGGCTGCATGCCGTGCACCTCAAAGACTGGTGGAGGGGAGGATGAACGGGCCGGGCGCTGGACTGGTTTTAACAAGGTGGAATGTGGCATTCACACATTCATGCCGAAGAAGAATTGAAGCTTCCATCGGGACGTTTCGGATCCTGAGCAATTATTTACCCTTTAACCTGAGTTTATGGATTATTTAACAAAGCTTGAGCAACAAAGCATTTATATCATGCGAGAGGCCTTCAATAAATTTGAAAATCTCGCGATGCTCTGGAGCATTGGGAAGGATTCGACAGTCCTGCTCTGGCTGGCACGGAAGGCTTTCTTTGGCCATGTGCCATTTCCTTTGGTGCATGTGGACACCTCCTACAAGATTCCTTCAATGATCGAATATCGCGATCGGCTGGCGCGGGATTGGAAACTTGATCTGGTGGTGGGGAAAAATGAAGAGGTGTTGCGTTCAGGGATTACCTTCCCAAATGGGAAAGCAACGCGGGTGGAGTGTTGCGGGACATTGAAGAAGGATGGGCTGAAACAGGTCCTGGAGAAATATAATTATACCGGTGTGATCGTGGGAGTCCGGCGGGATGAGGAGCCAACTCGGGCGAAAGAGCGGTATTTCAGCCCCCGGGACAAGAACATGGAGTGGAATGTGGAGGACCAGCCCCCTGAGTTGTGGGACCAGTTTAAAACCGATTTTGACAAGGGAACGCACATTCGGATTCATCCATTGCTTCATTGGACGGAGTTGAACATCTGGGAATATATCGACCGGGAAAATATCCCGATCATTCCTCTCTATTTTGCGAACAGCAACGGAGAACGATACCGCAGCCTGGGTTGCGCGCCGTGCACGGGGGTCATCAAGTCGCGCGCCAGCACGGTGAAAGAAATCATTGAAGAGTTGCGACACACGAAAACGAGCGAGAGGTCGGGACGGGCGCAGGACAAGGAGAGTGAGGATGCGTTCGAAAAATTGCGTCGCGATGGTTACATGTGATCCGATGGGGGGCAGAAACTCAGAAATTATTTTGATCAATGATCGCTACTGAACAATTAAAAATTGTCATTGTTGGGCATGTGGACCATGGGAAGTCCACATTTGTGGGACGGCTATTCCACGATACCGGTTCCCTGCCGGAGGGTAAACTGGAGCAGCTGCAAAGGATCGCAGAACGGCGGGGTGTGCCTTTCGAATGGGCGAACCTGATGGATGCGCTGCAATCGGAACGTGACCAGAACATCACCATCGATACGGCGCAGATATGGTTCCAAACCAGGAAACGGCAGTATGTAATTATTGATGCGCCAGGTCACAAGGAGTTTTTGAAGAACATGGTGACTGGGGCGGCGAATGCCGAAGCGGCGCTACTGTTGATTGATGCGAACGAAGGGGTGCAGGAACAGTCGCGTCGTCATGGCTATTTGTTAAATCTGTTGGGAATTCGGCAGATTGCTGTGCTGGTCAACAAAATGGACCTGCAAAATTACAGCAAAGAGCGGTTCGAGGAAGTGATCCGGGAATATAAGGGTTTTCTCCAGAGCGTGGGTGTGGAGCCGAAATGTTTTATTCCAATTGCCGCGAAGCATGGGGACAATATTGCGAGCAAAAGCCCGAACATGCCGTGGTGGAACGGGCCGACAGTGATTGAAATCCTGGATGAATTCAAAATTGCGGAACCAGCAAGCAACCAGCCGCTTCGATTTCCAATCCAGGATGTTTATCGGTTTGACGAGCGACGAATCCTCGCCGGACGTGTTGAAACTGGAACGTTAAAGGTGGGGGACCGGCTCTCGTTCGTGCCAGGAAACAAGAGCAGCGTGGTCAAGACGATTGAGCGCTGGAATGCGCCGTCACGTGATGGGGCCCTCGCTGGAGAAAGCGTTGGGATCACACTGACGGAACAGATTTTTGTGGAGCGCGGGGCAGTGGCGGCACATGAAGCAGATGCGCCTTACGAGCTGATCAAATTCAAGGCGCGCGTTTTTTGGCTGGGTCGAAATCCATTCAAAAAAGGAAAGATTTATCGGCTCAAGCTCACAACCCAGGAAGTTGAGTGCGAAATCGAGAAGATCGAACGAGTCATTGACTCTTCGACGCTTGAAACCATTTCCCGGAAGGAAAATGAGTTGTTCGTGGGGCGCAATGAAGTGGCAGAATTGGTCATCCGTACGCGACGCCCTGTTGCTTTCGATGTGCATTCGGAAATCATCCCGACCGGACGGTTTGTGATTGTGGATGGATTCGAGGTTTCCGGTGGGGGAATCGTGGCGCAGGATGTTTATCCGAAGCGGACCAGCGATGGATCACACCGAAGTGATAACTTGTACTGGAGCCATGGAAAGGTCACTGCGGAACAACGCGCGCGACGCAACGGGCATCCGGGGTGCATCATCTGGCTGACGGGGCTTTCCGGTTCAGGGAAATCGACAATTGCAACTGAACTGGAGCGAGAGCTGTTCAACATGGGGAAACAGGCTTATGTGCTCGATGGAGACAATATCCGGCATGGCTTGTGTTCAGACCTGACCTTCACGCCCCAGGACCGGAAGGAAAACATTCGCAGGGTGGGGGAGATGGCGAAGCTGTTTGCGGATGCGGGAATGATCTGCATCACGGCATTTATCTCACCTTATCGTTCCGACCGGGAATTGATCCGCGGCATGCTAATGGAAGGGCAATTTATCGAGGTGTATGTGAACGCGCCGCTGGAGGTTTGTGAGCAACGGGATGTCAAAGGACTTTATGCGAAGGCCCGTGCGAATGAGGTGAAGGAGTTCACGGGAATTTCCGCCCCTTATGAGGAGCCATTGAATCCGGAGATCGTGATCCGAACTGACCAATTGAGTGTTGCGGAATCGGTTGGCCAGATTCTGGAGTTTCTTCACCTGCAGGACCAGGAGACTGAAATTTCGATTTAAACAAAACTGATTTCACTTAACTTGGTGGCGCATGTTCCGGCCTTGCATTGATCTTCATGAAGGGCGAGTTAAACAGATCGTCGGCGGCACCCTTTCGGACAGCGGGGAGCAGCTTCGGACCCATTTCGTTTCAGAACATTCAAGTGGGTGGTTTGCAAGGCGGTATCAGCAGGATGGATTAAAGGGGGGGCATGTGATCATGCTTGGCCCTGGGAATGAGGAAGCGGCCCGCGAGGCGTTGAATGCCTATCCGGGAGGTCTCCAAGTTGGCGGGGGAATTAACCTTGAAAATGCCGGGCGGTGGCTTGAGCAAGGCGCCTCTCATGTGATTGTAACCTCATGGGTTTTCAAGGACGGAGCATTGCACTGGAATCGTTTGAAGGAACTGGTTCAAAGGGTTGGCAAAGAACGGCTGGTGCTGGACCTGAGCTGCCGAAAACGGGGTGGAGATTATTTCATTGTGACAGACCGGTGGCAGAAATTTACGACCGAAAAGCTTTCCAGTGAAATACTCGAGATACTGGCTGCCTTTTGTGCCGAGTACCTGATCCATGCGGTTGATGTGGAAGGATTATGCCGAGGGATTGATCAGGAATTGGTGGAATCGTTAGGTAAATGGAGCCGCATCCCCACCACCTACGCGGGTGGGGCCAAATCGATGCAGGATCTTGAGCTGGTGACCGAATTGAGCGGAGGAAAAGTCGATTTAACCATCGGCTCAGCCCTTGACCTTTTTGGGGGAACAGGAGTCCGTTACGAGGATGCGGTGGCGTTCAACCAGCGGCAACAGGGACGCTGATCGGAGCGGGATTGATGCAGCGAACTGCTTTCCAATGCCCCAGCATACCGATGGGCTCGACAATTTCTGTTTCCAATCCGGTAGCTTTCATCAATTGCTGAAGGTTCAAATCTGTCTTGAAGCCGACCCGGTAAAAAATCGGGGAGTAGAGTTTGTCGATCATTCCCATGACCGGATGCTCGCTTTGGAAATGGTTGAGGAAAACAATATAGCCGCCAGGGCGACAGACGCGTTTCATCTCCTGGACCACTGCCACCGGATCCGGAACGGTGGAGATAAAGTAAGCCGCAAATACCCGGTCAAAGCTTTGGTCAGGAAAATCCAGCCTGGTGGCGTCCATCTTGATTAATCGGGCCTTGCGTAACCCGAGCGAATTCGCCCTTTTGCGTGCCTGATCGAGCATTTTTTTGGAGAGATCAATCCCAACATAGTCGATATTGCGGGGGAGCAAGGGGAGGGAAAGACCGGTGCCAACACCGACTTCGAGCAGCCTGGAGCCGGGCTCAAGCTGGAGCAGTTCCGGGCCGAGTTCGCGACCACTTTGGAAGACTTTGCCGAATAACAGGTCGTAAATCCCCGAATAACTATTATAAACCCGCTCGATATACTCCACAGTCATAGTGAATTGGTCTGTGGGTATCTAGTGCATTTTCGGCAAGCCGTAAACCATGAAAAATGAATCCGATTTCACCCGAACAACTCCAGATTGGACGAAACTTTTTCAGGGCAGCGGCATCCAATTAGATGATGATCACAACGCAGAAGGGAGACCTCAGATCAATTTACCCGAAATTAAGCGCCAACATCTCCCATGTGATTCATGGGCAGGGACCGGCGTTAAGAAAACTGCTGGCCGCTTTTGCGGCAGGAGGACATGTTCTGCTGGAGGATTACCCTGGAACCGGCAAGACGACCCTGGCCAAAGCGCTGGCCCTTTCAATTCACGCGCAATTCAAACGGGTGCAGTTCACGCCGGATGTTTTGCCAAGCGATATCCTGGGGGTCTCGATATTTGACCAGCGCGAGCAGCAGTTCCGTTTTCATGAAGGACCGATTTTTACAAATATCCTGCTGGCGGATGAAATCAACCGCGCCTCCCCGAGAACCCAATCAGCTTTATTGGAAGCGATGGCGGAGAACCAGGTTTCGGTTGAAGGTGAGCGGCGCGTTTTGCCGGATCTTTTCTTTGTGCTGGCGACGCAGAATCCGGTTGAGTTCAGGGGGACTTACCCTTTGCCTGAAGCACAGATGGATCGGTTTGCTTTGCAATTCAGCCTTGGTTATGTGACCCCGGAACAGGAAATCAGCATTCTATCATCCCAGCTTGAGAAGCATCCGCTGGAAAACATGGAACCGTGCGTGACGTTGCGGGAAATTCTGGCGTGGAAAGAAGCGGTGAAGGAAGTGCGGATCAGCGAGGAGATCAAGCGGTACATTGTGGAAATTGTGGGCAGAACGAGGAAATTCGGAGGGGTTCAATTAGGGGCAAGTCCCCGTGCATCACTGACCTTGATGAAAGTTGCCCAGGCATTGGCGTTTTTTGACGAGAAGGATTATGTGACTCCCGATCTTGTGCAGGAATTGGCAGTATCAGTAATCGTGCACCGTCTCGGGCTGGATCCGCAGGCGAAATTTTCCGGGCTAGGCGGTACTCAGGTGGTGGAGGAAATCATCAAGAAGACGGCCGCCCCGGTGTAGCATGTTCCAACGCTGGCTTTATAAAAATTATCGCATCTCCTCGGGTTTCCGACATCGAGTGAAGCGGGTCTTTACGCCAGCAGGAGTGTGGGTGGCTGTGGCGGCTGTTGCGTGTGCTGCAATCGGGATCGATACCAACGAGGCAGTGGCTTACCAGGTTTTCACGCTGTTGGCGGCAATGCTGGTTATTTCCTTTTTCCTAAGATTCTCGAAAGGGCAAAAAATTGTCATTGAGCGTTCAGTGCCGCGCTACGGAACCGTGGGGCAGGCGTTGAAGTATCAAGTCAGAGTGCAGAACATGGGAACCAAAATTGCGCGTGGATTTACGTTGTTCGAAGACCTGGGCGATCCAAGGCCGACCTTTGAGCAGTTTTTGAACAACCCGGAACCTGAAGAACAGAAGCGCAATGCATGGGACCGAATGATTCGATTTTATCGTTGGTCATGGTTGCTGGAGCGGAACAAGATCGCTCAATCGAGTGAGGTTATCGCCCCGGCAACCGGGCCGGGGGAACGAGTGGAGTTAACGGCTGAAATTGTTCCCAGCCGACGAGGGCTGTTGAAATTTCAGGGGATCAGCGTTGCCTGGCCTGACCCGCTGGGTTTATTCCGCGGGTTCACGAGCATTTCGCTTCCAGGGAAGGCATTGATCCTGCCGAAGCGTTACCTGCTTCCCAACCTGACCTTGCCGGGGAAAAAGGAGCATCAACCGGGAGGTGTTGCATTAGCGAGTTCTGTTGGCGATTCGGAAGAGTTTGTGGCATTGCGAGAGTATCGCCGGGGAGATCCGCTGCGGCATGTGCATTGGAACAGTGTGGCGAGAACAGGAAAGCTGATTGTGAAAGAGTTCCAGGATGAATATTTCGTCCGGCATGCGCTGGTGCTGGACACTTTTCTGGAAGCGGGAATGGATGAGAGCTTTGAAGAGGCGATCTCACTGGCTGCATCCCTGGCCTACACGATTCGTTCGCAGGAGTCGCTGCTGGATTTGTTATTCATCGGGCCCGAGGCGTATTGCCTGACCTCGGGACGGGGAACTGGAAATATCGAGCATGTGCTTGAGGTCCTGGCAGCGGTACAGCCATGCACCAGTGGGCCGTTTGAACAATTACGCGATCTGGTGATGCGACATCTTCAGCAAGTCAGTGGATGCATCTGTATTCTGCTGGGTTGGGATGAACGGCGAAAAGAGCTGGTGCAGCAGTTGCGGGTTTATCAGTTACCTCTCCTTGTGCTTGTTGTTTCAAATGAGACGAATGAACCGCAGCCGGTGGACCGGGGAAGTTGTCAAATCCGCTTCTTGCAACCGGGCAAAATTGAGGAAAGTTTGGCGAAGCTATGAAAACACCTCCAATGTTGATAGGAGCCGCATTGCTCTTCTGGGGATGGCGGGTGGGACAACCTTTCCTGGGGGTGATTGCCGCAGTTTTGCTGGAGGCGAGTTACCTTGTGCGTTGGCGCTGGAATTTCTCGGACACGGAGTATTATCGATTGTGGGACTTATGCACATTGTTGTTCGGCGGAGTGGCGATTTACTTGCGTTTTTCGGAAGAGGTGACCAAAGGGGGGTATCTGCTGTTCCAATGGATGCCGTTACTGCTTTTGCCCATTATGTTGGGACAATTGTATGGTTCGCAGGAGAAGTTGGCTCTCGCGACATTTTCATGGTTTGCACGGAAACGACAGGCTGACAAGAGGGGGGGGAGACGATTCAATATCAGTTACCTCTATTTCCTGGTGGTGCTGATTAGTGCAGGGGCATCAAATGGGCGAGATCCCTGGTTTTATCTGGGTGTGTGCATTTTATGTGGCGCGGCTGGCTGGAACCTGAGGGGTATCAGGTTTCCAGCGCCTGCCTGGGCAGGAGCTTTTATGGCAGCCTGCCTGGTGGGGTTTTATGGACATGTCAGGATCAACCAGATGCAAAATCTTCTGGAGGCAAGAATAGGAGATTTTTTCACAAAGTTTGCGAAGAAGGATTTTGATCCCAATGAGACTCGAACGACGCTTGGACATATCGGGAAGCAGAAGCAATCCAATCGGATTTTAATGCGTGTTCAAGCGGAGAAGGGAGCGGTGCCTCCGCGGCTGCGGCAGGCCAGTTACAATATTTATCGAGAAGGTATCTGGTTAAGCCGCCAGCGCGAATTTGCTGAAGTGACCCTGGAGACAGATGGCAGCACATGGAAACTTGATCCGGCTGTTCCGGCAAAGGGAACGGTGCGGGTATCAACATGGCAGGAACGTAAGCGGGGAATTTTATCAGTGCCTCTGGGATCGGGAGAGATCCGCGAGCTTCCTGTGACGGCATTGGAAACGAACGGATTTGGGGCGTTTCGAACACGAGAGGCTCCGGGAGTTGTCAGTTACCTTGCAGATTTCGATGCAAACGCCGGGAATGACCTGCCACCTGATCCCGCGACAGATTTTTCGGTTCCAGAGGAGGAGAAAGGATTGTTTCAAACCGTTGCAAATAATCTGGATTTCAAAGGATTGGGTGAAACCCAGATATTGGAGAAGGTGGAGCGGTATTTTGCGAATGGTTTTAAATACTCACTTGAACAATCTGATTTGCCTGAGGAGGGGCGCTCTCCGTTGAATCAGTTTCTACTCAGAAGCAGAGCGGGGCATTGTGAATATTTTGCAAGCGCGACAGTGCTTTTGCTTCGGACTGCAGGCATTCCGGCACGATATGCCACCGGGTATGCCGTTCAGGAACGGAAAGACGCGGGAGAATTGTATTTGGTGAGGGAGCGCCACGCTCATGCCTGGGCGCTGGCTTTTATTGAAGGAAGATGGCGAGAGGTTGATACCACGCCTGGTGATTGGAATGAAATGGAGTCTGCCAATCAATCGGCATTTCAACCAATTAAGGATTGGTGGGAAAATGTCTGGTTCGGTTTCTCCAAATGGCGTTGGCTGGGGAAAAAAGGAATCATCAGCCAGATCGCGCCCTGGCTGGTATTACCGCTGGCGCTGCTGCTGCTGTGGCGAATTTTTGGGCGTCGGCAGCGAACCAAAATGTCGGACCAGAAATCATTACTGCTGCCTGGCCTGGATTCAGAATTTTATCGGATTGAAAAGCATCTTGCAGGCAAAGGATTTCTTAGGCAACAGGATGAAACCTTGTCACAATGGCTGCGAAAAGTGCAAAATCAGGTGGGGAATGAGGATCAGGAACTGGGACGAATTCTGGAACTGCATTACCGGCATCGATTCGATCCTGCAGGGTTGCCGCATGGGGAACGGGAGGAGCTAAGCCGTTCCGTGGAGCGTTGGCTTTCAGCAAGGAACGAGACGGTAAGGCGGAAGTCCTGAGGTCACGGCTCGAGAATGCGAACGCGGAAGAACTGGTTGCTTTCTCCGAGGGGATAATCGAAAACTCTGTTTCGATTCGTTGCCGGGAAAAATGGTTCGTTCCCTGGAACATTCAGGCTTTTCCAATCAGGATTGAGAAGGTCAGTCGTGGTCTGAATGTCATAAGCAAGATGCGCCATTTCCAGCATGCTGATTCGGGCTTGGGCACCGTCCCTCGAGATGTTGAATTTCCAGACACTGGATGGATTTTCGGGATCAGTCTTCAAGAGGTATTCCATTTTGTTTGAAGCACCGTCCAAATCGGGATCTGCATTTTCGGCACGATTTGCCGATGAGGAAAAGACGCTGTTTTTCCACTCATCGTAAGATTTGTAACCTGCCAGACCCTGGGTGATCCATTGACGGAGGAGTTCCACCGCCGTTTCATCGATCACACTGGTGCCCAACGGAGGCATGTGCGGAGCAGGGCCGAATTTGGAAATTCGCTGGAACAAAATCGAATGGTCAAGGGAGTTCGGTTTGATCACCCGGTTATCCTGGTTACCGAGTGAGTCACGAAGGGCTCCATTGATAATTGCCGAATCGCTGAGTTTTGTGGAAAGCCTGGCATCCCAGAATCCACGATTGGATTCATCGCGTTGATGACAATAAGCGCAGTTGGCAGCGAGGTAGCTTTTGACGCGATAATGAATGCTGACGTTTTGATCATCCGGACGGGCGAGGCGGGGCAATAGATGAGTATTTGGGATGGGCTTATCCATGTAGCCCATCTGGCTGAGCAACTGCAATTGGTTCAGAGTTGTGGAGTTGACTGTGATATTCCGATTCAACTGATGTGCGTTGAAACCGAGGGCATACCCAGCCTGGGCAGTATGGCAGGTCAGGCATTCGTTGCGGCTTGGATAACGCCATGTTTGACTCCTGGAAGTCGATCCTTCCTGTATAGAGTAAGTTTCGTCAGCCCCTTCTTCCGCTACGAGAAAAGCATCCGTTTGTTCCTGGTTCCATTTATAGGTAACGCCATAAATTCCCTGCTGATTTCTGACGATCACACGAGTCTCGAGACGCTTTTTTGAAGAGGGATCACCTCTGCGCATCTCAAGGTCGAAATGTTTGACCCAAACGGTCCCGGCAGGAAAATTCCAATGGTTGGTTTCGCTGAAGCCAAGTTTATCATGTATGTGTGGCACCGAAAACCAACGGGATTTAATGGCATGATCCGACCAGAACGGGAGATTTACCTCAAATGGAATGATCCCGGAATTTGGAGTGAGTTGCGAGAGATTGGCGAAAATTCCAGTTTCACTAAGCTTTGCAGGCAAGAGATTTCCAGGGTTCACTCCGCCTGAAACGAGTTTTAAGATCAGACCTTCCTCATGATCGGCCATGAGCAATTCGCCGGAAGCGGGATCGATCCCAAAACCTGCGATTCCTGCATTCGCAGTCAACCAGCGAGCGGGAGTGAAGCCGGTGCGGGTTGGAAATGTGGCCCAGATATTCCCGGTAACATAATCAGCGTAAATGTAGGCTTCGCGCAGTTCCGGGAACGAGTCCCCTCGATAAACAGCTCCACCGATGACGGCAAACCCCTGGTTCGTGGCGTATCCGGTGCCGTACTGTTGAATCGGCTGCCTGAACAGAACCCCGGAAGGTGGGTTCTTTTTCGGGCCGTTCAAGGCACCTTCAAAATATCCCCATCCGTAATTGCCTCCTTTGACAACGAGATTGATTTCCTCGCGACCATGCTGGCCCACATCGCCC
>JANRLX010000095.1:0-17387 GCA_033762115.1 Verrucomicrobiota bacterium | reverse complement strand
CGGCGCAAACGTTGCCGGATTTGCAATCGGATAAGTTGCGGTGAATCCGCTGTATTGCGTCACACTGGTTCGCCGCCCCGCTGCATCATAGCCATAACCGGAAACTCGCCCCAGCGCATCAATTGAAAACTTCACCCGCCCGATGGAGTCATAAATCGTCTGGTTTGTGGAAACGGGAATGGCCGGGGTAGTTCCCGCGATTTTCAGCATTTTATATTGCGGCCCCGCGCTGCTCGCCGCGTAAAAATGCGTGTCAGGATTAAGATTCACGTATGAAGTCGCTGGCGCAAGCGTCACCTTTGCCAGCGTGACATTCTCTGCGCGAATCACCTGCACCACCCGCCCCGCTGCGTCATACACCGTCTGCGTTGCAGGCCCCACGCTGTTGTTGCCTGAAACAGCTGTCCGATCCTGCTGCCACACAGCGCGTCCATTCGCATCATACACCGTTCGCTGGACCGTCCCGTCCGGAAATGATTTCTCAAGCAATTCACCCCTCACACCATACAAACTGCGGTTGCTCCGGCCAAACGCATCAATCGTTTCTGTCACACGGCCCGAGGAATCATAAATCACTGCCGTCGAACGCAGCAGCGGATCAATCGTCTTAATGACCCGGTTTGCCGGATCATACTCGTACGTAGTGATGAGATGCTGGACCGCACTCCCGGTCACAATTCCGGAGGCGTCCCGCGTGGGGACTGTCCGGCTCTGCTTCTCACTCAACCGATTCCCATTATTGTCATATGAAAATATGCTGACATATAAATCCGGAAATTCAGGATTATAAAGCTCATGCCTGGTCGAGGTTAAATCACCTTTCGCGTCATACTGGTGAACAATTGTTAACGGATTGTTCAATCCGGCGGCAAAAGTTTGCTCAGTCAAAACCTGCCCTCGAACATTATAAGTAAATTGCCGCATCAGACCTCCCGGTTCAGTAATCGACTTCAAACTTCCCGCAGGATTGCCCTGCGTGTTGACACCCGGATCATCGAAAGTCCAATACTCGTATTGCGTGGTCTGGCCCGCCGCATCCGTGGACATCTTCACCTGCCCAAAATCGGCATAACTCAGGGACTGGGCATTGCCCAGTTCATCGAATGAAGACACCACCCGGTCCAGGGAATCGTAATCGAACGATTTATAAGATTCCGCCCCCTCTATTTTTTCCGTGATGACCCGCCCGCGCCCATCATAACTCAGTTCCGTTTTGACCCCTGTTTCATCTTTGACGCTCGCCACCTGGCCATAGGAATCAAACACCACCTCCTGGCTGGTCTGATTTTGCGTAATCCCTGTTTTCACTCCTCCTGAAACATCGGTATAACTGTAGCTTCTTTCCGAGCCTGTGCCATCTCGTTGAGTCAGCAAAAACCCCTGCGAATCATAACTGTTTTCAAGGACGATCACTCCTTCATGATTAATCACCTTGGTCAGGCGGCTGCTTGTGTCATATTCATACTTTGTGATCCAGTAATCTTCCTCTGACCGCTTCTTCAGCCGGTGCACCTCAGTCAATAATGGCCCTGAAACCTTGTATTTGAGCACTGGCCTGTCATTGACTGGATTCCCGGCCACATGATCAAAAACCTTCCAATAGGGAGAGCTGGTTGAAGGACGGGTCAACGTAATTACCCTCCCATTGGAGTGTTTAATTTTACTGAGGACACGTTTTTCGCTGCCACCTTCGCTCACCAGTTCACTTTCAAATGTGATTTTATTTCCGGCTCGATCTTCTATCGATTGAAGATACATGACATCCGCCAACTGATCCCCAAAACTATATTTTGTTCCATCAGCAACCGTATAAATAAGTGGTCCGGGAGCATAAGGATAATTATTACCACTAATGGCTTCCCGTAAAATCAGATCTTCAAATGTGTTGTCTCCTTCAAACGAGCTTACATCAACGGAAACTCGTATGAATTCATTGACTTCAACAAGCTGCGATTCGGACGCGCTTGCGCCCGGCGCGAAGGAAATGTTCATGCTCAACAGCCATTCAAGATCCAAATCATCGGTAATACCCGGGCCATCATCTTGAAAACCGCTAAATACGGGATGAAAGAATTCATAACCCCCTCCTGGCATTCGGACCTCAATTTGATGCGGCGTAGTCTCCTGGAGGTTCCACCTCTGTCTCACCATGAAGTTTTTGGATGATTTCCATCCCGTCGAGAGATTCGGCACGATAACCCGAGCTTCATCCCACACCGTCAACCATCCTTTCCCCAGCATCCCCTCCTGCAAACGCTGGCTGTTATAGGAACGAGTCAGGTTCAACGGCAGACCCACTCCACCTAAACTGAGGTCCAGTTCGCTGGCTTTGAACGCCGACAACTCAGGAATCATCCTGACACGCAAAAAACCTGCCGAACTGGTATGGACTCGATTGTCTGAATCCACCATCACGGCGGAAATCGTGTGAGAATTACCAGCTGCTGTTGCAGGAGGATTGATCCACTCATGCTGGAAAGGTAAACTATCATCTTTTCCTAGAAATTCGCCATTTGCCCAAAACTCCACATGCTTGATCCTGGTTCTTGTATCATTCAATGCCGCTGTTGCCTGAATGATAAAATTTGTTGGCGTCGTGATCTCCGTGGGAGAGCCTGAAACAGAACTGATCCCCACAAGCATCACAACCTTCTCCACATGATCAGGAACGGTTGGAGGAGTGCTGTAGGAGCCCGGCAGGGCAGGAAACGGGTCGCCAATAAACTCTCCCCCGTTCCCAAGCGGCTGGATCAAATATTCATATTCCGTCATTTCAGCTTCAAGCCGTACATCGATAAAGTTAGGTGCCACTGTCCTTGCGACCTCCACATAAGGCTCGGTCGTTCCAGATTTTCGCCTGCGAACAGAATACCTTGCCACCGAACTGTCGGTTGAAGCCTCCCATTGAATCGGCTGAAGCGAAACTCGTTGCTCGATACTCTGCCCGCTTCTTGAAATCGATCGCACACCGTACCGATAGACCTTGGTCATAGATGACCAAGGAATCTTGGCATTAAGACCTTTTGGAGCTGACGCAGGGCTAACTAAAGGATTGCCCAGCCGGATTTCGTAATAGTCTGCCACATCCACGGGTTGCCAACTTAAAACCACGTTCTCATTAAATATTCTCCCTTCAAATTCCGTGGGTGGAGGGGGAACACCTGTGCTGTTTGGGACTGCCATCACCTCCAACGACGGCAGCACATCCCGATTGTAGCTATTGATTGCTTCAACAATATAATAATGCGGCACTCCGTTCTGTAACCCCGTGTCAACCCATTGCATCAGTGGGTCCGAGTCTGAGAAAACCTTGATCAGCGAATACGGTCCTCCCTGGTCCAGGCTGCGCTTTAGATGATAATCATTCTTGCTGCCATTAATGCTTGAGACTTTGTTCCAGCTTAAAACTGCGCCACCATTGGCCCCGCTGGCTGCCAGGTTTAAGGCGCTCGATTCAGAAAAGGTCCGCGCGGGCACAACCGCTCCGCTCGTGAGGACCTGGCGAACCTGCAAAGAGGGGCTGATTCCCGTGAGTCTGTAACGATAGCCAGTCCCGTTAACAACTTCGCTATCTTCAACTCGGAAATTCTCACCGTCATAAATTTCAACCCACGCATCACAAAAAGTCTCGCCCTCGACTCTCCGGTGCAAAATGAAACGCCAGTCATCATACGCTGCCATGACGGCATTTGCTTCCTCCAAACTTCCATACCACCCAAGCTCGACACGATTATTCGCTGCTAAAGGAACAATCGGTAAAAACGCATCGCTTGTGCCTTCTGTTATGGTTGCCGTGTAATTATCAGCCATTTCTGTTGCTTCAGCATAATCATCGGTGATTTGACTGATGTTAACCACATACGAGCCTGGTAAAAGCTCTCCCAGGTAAAACTCCGCTGATCCTCCCTCGTCAGGATACACAGTTTGGGCAACGCTGTTGCAGTAGCCTGGATGCGTGGACGGAAGAGTGGGCGTTACACTGATCATGTAGCTAACCGCTTCCCCACTCCATTTCATATGTAATGAACCCGGTTGTACCGTGGTTTCAGGTTCTGCAATCGGGGTAGGCGCACCTGGTCGGACAGGTTTGACGAAATCATCCGCCGAAAACGGACCAACCCCTTCAGTAGTGATCGCGCAAATACGAACAGCGTAATGCTGACCATTTAAAAGGTCTTTGATGTGATGCTCTACTCTATCGTAAACAATCTGGTCCAGTTGCCACGGGCCGGTAATTGTGTGGCTGGAATCTGCTCGAGCCACCCAAACTGCATAAGAAATATGCCCATTTTCCGGTGGCGCGAGTGGGGCCCACTTAACTAAAGCTCCTCCATTGAGAGGAGTGAGTTGTAACTCTGTGGGAGCAACGATTGAGCTCCCCGAAGGGTTCGCAACAGCAGTGAGCGACTCAACATAAGCGCTCCGTCCCACGGAATTCACAGCGTAAACTCGATAAGTGATCGCCACTCCAGGTTCCAGGAACAAGTCATTGTAAGTAAAAGAGGGATTCGTGTCAGCAGGCACTTCCGCATGTTTCACGAAATCACCGCTGCCTACTTTCCGCCAAACTTCATAACTCTCAACATTCTCTGATTTTGGCCAGGTCAGCTGAAGCTGTAGGAACTTCGACGTCACCGCTATTGGCCCTATCGATGATGGAGGCGGGAGTGGTGTGGCATCAACGATGAGTGAACGCTCTGTTTCAGCGCTCTCCACAATCGCCGAAACGGCATAAAAATACCGCTGACCGTTCATTACGTTTCTATCGTCAAAACGGTAATATTCCCTGTCATTAACTTCAGCGACATTTGCCAGAAAAGTAAATGTATCAATATCATTGGATAAAGATCGAAAAACGTTGTAACTGGTTGCATGAGGATACCGTTTCCATGACACAGTAACCGATCCATTCTTTCCGACAGCTTTGACCTCGCGAGGTATTTGAGACTTCAAAGTTCCAGCAGCATACCCGTTTTCCGAGTCTCCACCAATGATCTCAACCTCGGTGAGTGTGTCCATCAATGTTGGAATGGCAGGAAGGTTTTGACGAATCCAGGGACTATCTCCCCAGCGATAGATTCTTCCTTCATTATCGGCTGCTAATGCTTGCCCGCGATCAATCGAAAGCTTTTCTATATTACTAAAATGGGGAATATCATGATCAAGTCCGTGATGATATGGAGTGCCCCAGAAGGGGGCTCCAAATAGTCGAACAGTTCCTTTGCCAGTCACAATCCCGGACAGCACTCCTCCTGCTGCTATGGAATGAACCGGATCGCTATACTCAATCGGTCTTGGAATTTCGTCAAAATGACCATAGGGTTCTCTACCTAACTGGTTATCGAAATTTATACCCCAGGAATAAACAACGCCATCAGTTCCTAGCACTAAAAAATGGTTATCCCCTGCTGCAATATCAACACATCGAACAGGCAGCTCTACCTGTTGGGGAATATTGCTGCCAAACAACATTTCATAATCCGGGTACCAATTACCCCACGTTCCAACAAAGAAAACACGACCATCACTGGTTAATGCTAATGTTCCCGCGTACGAAGCTGCTACTTTTACGATATTTTCCAAACCTTGGATTTGAACAGGTTTCAGGCTCCCCTGCATCCAACTATCTGCGGCCTCATTGGCGCCGTATTCAAATGTAAATGGCTGGTAGGCTAACTCGCTGTTTCCTAGCCGTCCATATTCATTATTTCCCCAACCCCAAACTGTTCCGTCAGCGCGCAGGACTACCGACCCCGAATGCTCCGCTATTTGAATGATGTTATTTAATCCTGAAACTTTTTGTGCGTAAGGAGAAGCAATAGTAAGCCATGGTGGATCATTTGGTCGATGGGGATGCCGGTTTTGATGACCTAGATCACCCCACCAGCCCATTCCCCAGGTCCAGACCGAACCATCTGCAAGTACCGCTCCACGAGAAACGTCACCGACACCCAGAGATACGACATTTTTCAATTTAAAATTTAATGGATCACCTCCCCTTTGGTTCGGATGCTTTTTCACCGGCGAGGGGTCATTTTCCCACATCTGTCCAACTCGGTATGCCAGAGCATTGTCCGATCCAGTATAATTAATCCGAGGTGCTCCACTTCCGGCCATACCGTCTCCATAATACCCCCACCAAAAGAGAATAGTCTCCTCCCTGACCTCCACAAAGACATCCGCTTCATTTGCGCTGTATTGCGATCCATTGAAGGCAATCACCCGGAACGCGGGGACTACTCCAAGCTTGTCGAGGGGAGGGGTCCATTGAAGCAATGTGTTCGGGGATAAAATTGCCGGAGGGTGGTTTTCTGGATCGCTGAAACTGCTTTCAAGATATTCTGGTGTTATCTCCACCTCGCTGAGGATAGCCTGGGTGACCGGATCTACATTCAGCAATTTCAGTTCCCCTTCTGAAATCCCTGTCACCATAAACTGAAGCGGCCTTCCCCGAAAATCATACGCGTCCGCTCGCATGTGGAGCTGGCTTATACCAATACTGAAGGGAGTATTCTTAAAGGCTCGTGACAATGGACGAATACTATTTAACACCGGAGCTCGGTTCAGTGGCGCATAATTCTCAGGAACCGACTGATTAATATTAGTAGTGAATTCACTGGAGAATTCAATTTCTGGAAAGAACAGAGAACGGGCAAGGGAAGGAGGATACTCGGGCAACGTTGTGTGTGCCCGGATTCGATACTGATAAACTGTTCCTGGAACCAGGTCTTCATCAACAAACGACATCATGCTATCTGGCAGTATTTGGTCCGACTCGTAGACGAATGCTAACCGCTTAAACATGGAAGCAACAGGCGAGACAACGGCTCTTTCGATTTCATATGTTTTAGCGCCAGGCACGGGAAGCCAATTTAGCCGGATTCCTGGACCTTCATTCTGATCGTAGGTGGCTGAAAAGCTTTCAGGAGTTGAAAGTTTGGCGAGCAGCATTAACTGGATCCAGTCAATCTTTGCTGGTTTCTCCAGATAGCGGAATGAAATACTGTCATTAACATTAATAGTCAGCCGGTGTTCCCTTCCCGAAATCATGGTTTGATGTCTTGGATCGTCTGTCCACATCGAGACAGGGCTTCCACTATAATAAAGGCGATATTTCCCCTTTTGTAATCGTGAAATCTGGAACTCGCCTCGAGCATGCTTGGAATTGAAGTATGCACCGCAATCTGATTCAGTAGGCAATGTTTGCAGCAAAAAATCCATTGAGGAGATCAACTGATCTGGGGACTCCGGGTCTACTAGATCAAGAAAATTATACCAGCGAACTTGTTCGTTAGCACTGGGGTATTCAGCAGGTGGCACAGGCTCTGGAGACCTTAAAATAGTCCAATGACTGGTAAACAAAATAGGTCTTGCAGAACTTTGTAACATACCTCCTAAATAAGCTTTTGAACATAAGGAGAGTAGATAACAAGCAGGTTTCCAATGAACAATGCCATTTTCAACTGTAAACCCCCAGTTGTTAAATGAATCGAAAGGGTCAGAACCAATCTCATAAATGTCGGTGACACAACAAGGAATAGATGCTATGTAGCTGCTCCAAGGAGAGTTTTGATCCATTCCGAGCTGACTAAAAAAGAAGCAAATTTCTTGGCTCACTCGCATCGGATCAGTAATGACTTCCGGAACTGGGCAACCTGCAAAATTAGCACCCTCAATAATAGGGCCATATTGCATCGTAAAACCTGCGACTGGTGCAGGATCTTCCGGAATGGAATCAGCACTCAGGATGTCAACTTTCTGCATACCCGGAGAAATCAAGTTCCACTGATCTTCAGAATTAAATCCTGCCCGTCGCGGTCCCTTCACTAGCTCGGGCTGATTAAATTCACCAAAATCGATGTTGATTAAACTCGTCTGACTTGTCACAGGATCCCAAGTGATTCCTCCTGAGAAGGCCAGGGCATCAGCTCTCAGGGGATTTCTCCCCGTTTTAAACTCTCGCCAATTTGAGATAAGGTCCCCGTCTGGATCGCTATCCTTATCACTGTTAGACTTCGGATTTAATCCATACCGTTTCTCCCAACCATCAGGCATTCCATCCCCGTCAGTGTCCCATAGATTTGCATCGGTCCCATCTTTCATTTCGACAAAATCCAAAAGACCATCTCCATCGGTATCCTTTTCGGCGACAGCTTTGTATTCGTGCGCTATTTCAGTCTCACTCAAAGGATAGTTATACAATTTTAACCGATCCACGTAGACGTTTGGAATCACTCCTGAAGAGTCGCTTGCAACATAAAAATAGCGTGTTTGAAAAACCGAAGACCAATTGTTCAAATCTGTGCTGAGATTCGAACTCACAAGAATTCCATCAATATAAATCTGAATTTGTGATGCACTGTATGTAAGGACAATGTGATGCCATCGATCTTCGAATAATTTAAGGTTTGATGCAGTATGTAATGGTGTCCTGGGGGAAGAGTCACCTTGTCTTTTCACCTGGAAGCGGAGGGATTTGCCTCCAATTTTAGCGACATCAAGGTCCCAATATTCTCCAAGCGTGGATTCAAGACGGAATAATGTATAAAACGGGTCAGTTGCCGAAGCTCCGCTTGAGATATCCTGACTGTCGATCCATTGATTAGTGATCCAAAATGAAATCGTTCCTTCTCGAGGAGAAATACAAGATTTACCAATCGCATCGGCTTCCAGAAACTTTAGCTTTCGCGGCACGAGGTTTCCCTCATACTTCATGTAAAGACTGGGGCTATCTAATCCGATAGATGAAAAGTCGACATTCAAAGCCTCCACCGCCTCGTGACCTTGGTTGGATCTGTGCTGAGGATTTCCATTAAAATCCCAGCTCGCAATCAATTTGCGTGGTTTACTCTGGGCCGAATTTGGATCGGTCTTTGCCTGA
The DNA here is from genome assembly GCA_033762115.1 of Verrucomicrobiota bacterium. Classification (GTDB taxonomy): domain Bacteria; phylum Verrucomicrobiota; class Verrucomicrobiia; order Limisphaerales; family SXQI01; genus JANRLX01. Next base: position 8,506 of record JANRLX010000095.1, on the reverse strand, counting down.
ATCTCCTCAAGATCAGAAATGCCATCCATATCACTGTCAGCAACATTCCAGTAAGTTTCCTGCCCGGTGCGGCTTCCATCTGCAATGATGTCCTCCAAATGGTCGGCGATGCCATCATTGTCATAATCAGCGTTCAGATAAAAAATCTGGGCGACCATTGTGGTTTCATCGCATTGGGTATTTCCTTTACTACTTACCTGGAAATGAAGTTTGTCTCCCTTTTCGATGTTTAATTGAAAGTGAAGCGGAATTTCGATATTGTTTGTCGGTATATCGCGCCAGTTCTGCAAGACCGTCAAACCGCTGGTTGGGCCTGCCCTGGTTACACCAATTCGAATCCGCACGCCATCTGCAGTGGGGCATGTAGTCAATCCCAATTTTGCAAAGGCATTGACGAAAACAGTCCCATTTCTGGGTGCTGTAAAGCTTCTAACAACGCTAAACTGAAGACTCGGAGTAACAGTCCCTGACTTGATTTCCGCGAGGTTATCAGCCGCTTTCCATCCTGCTGTCAAAGGGTCGAACGTTCCAGGCACGAAGACATTTGGTGTAGCTGCCGCCGCAAAATGGTAATTCCATCCATACTGCCCCGCTGTGCCTGAGTACCCTGCTAATGATGAAAATGGCTTTGTTGAAGCCAGGTAATGTTTTCCAATGTCCAGGGTGGGTGAGCCCTCCCCCTCCCGCACCTGATTTAATGTGGTCGTGAAATGATAAAGTTGGGAAGCTGATAAGCTCCTGGTCCCTTTGTTCTGAAACGATGTCGTGGAATGATACAACGCACCTAAAGGGCCTTTTTCGTAGTTGAAACTCGACAAGGATACCATGCCCGGCTCGCTCCATGCCGTGCAGTTGACGAACCCAGTGTGTGAATGAAGAAGGGTTGCATATGGAGAAGCCTCCAATACCGGGCTTTCTGAATCGAAAATGTTTTCCTGAATAGTCCAGGCAGGAGGATATCCAAAGGAGGGCTGTTCCAGCCTGATGGTCACTGGTGAGTTGTAAAAGGTATTATTAAAAATCTCTCCTGAAAGGGCTGTATTTGCCGCATAATGCGCTTTGACAACATTAAAACGGGAGTCAATAAAACTATTATTAATCAACTTCAACCAGGAAGCGGAAGATGCTGAAAATGGGGATGACGGCTCCAGCAGATCGAGATGGGCGCCTTGGAGAAGGCAATCTTTTAAAGTTACTTCTGCAAGGCGATCTACCAGGCTTAATATACCCACCGTGCCTGAGCCCATGCCATAAAACTCCGTATCTTTCGCAGTGACTTTCCCCCGGTTGTTGACATCCGCGACATTGATCCTGATTAAAACCGGCGATCGGTGGCTTCCCGGAATGGGAAGTTCGGCGACATTGAACGCAGGAAAAATACGGTTTGGAATTAACGCAGTTCCTTCGGAAATTAAACTGCCTTTATTCGTAACTGTTAATCCCGTACTTCCGGCGATTCCTACCGCAACCCCGTTGCTAAGGACCAGGGTTGAGTTTGTCAGCAACAAATTGGACCAGACAAAATCAATCGCTGGGTAATGATATCCAGGCTCCTCTACCTTTGCATCACGAGGTATGATCGGCCTGAGAACAAAATCTGCCTGATAGTTACCATCTACCATGATAGGGGCCGTTACAGTCATCTTCTCCAGCGCAGTATTGAGTAAAGGATTATTCAGCGCCGGATTCGCAGTGCGCCTGTAGGAAAAGGAACCTTTTAAATAATGAGTTCCCCCCTGGCTGGAGGCGAAAGTATCGCCAGATGCCAGTTGTGCAGGAGTATTGATTAATGGGATGGAAGGATCATTCGCTGTTCCCGTGATGAGACTGTTCACAAAAGTGGCCCATCCGCTAGCGGGAGCCGGACTTCCCGGGATACTCCCTGCAATTACAGTGGGAGAGTCGAGTGTGACGTGTTCGGCCCTGCAAAGCGAAGATCCGGAAGCAGATAACGATGTTTCTGTTGCAAAAATCAGTGCGTTTCCGAGATACGCTTCAGCGGAGTCAAGTTGAATACCGGTTTTGGAATAACCAATTTGGAGATTGCTGACATGATGCCCAATCCCTCCAACTAATTTAATGGCTGTTTTAGCATATAAAATACGCAAGTCCTTGGCGTAAAATGATGCTTTTGCAGCAACAGCATTGAATTCAATTGCCACCTCAGCGTATTTGCCCGGTTCGAGGGCTCCACCAGAGTTCGGGGTGATTTCTCCGATCGAATTATCATCTGATGCTGTGAATACAACAGGTTGATAAGGGGACGTATCAAAAACCGCGTTGGTGTTCACTTGCAGCTTTGCTCCGCTTTCCTTCGAAAACTTAATCACGCTGCCTCCTTCAAAGATCGTTTTCTGTCCATTGAGGACCACTGGACCTGTGATCAGATACGTTACCCCTCGACGAAATCGTACATCCGTTAAAGTGCCAGCGGCTTGAAGCACATAATCAATAGTGAAGGGCAGTACGGTTTCGTTTGCAGCTATCCTTTTGCCAAATTTATCAGCGACTTGATTTGGGTCTTTGCCAAAATTTGAAAGTAACGACGCAATTTCTTCCCGTCGACCGGTGCGAAATGCCTGGTTCTTTTTTTGCCGGGGCAACCGAAGGAGGCTTTCTTGCACGGTATTCAAGGGCACAGCCTCAATCAAAAAAGTCCGGTTACCGATCCTTGTCCACGTTTTGGAAACGATAGAACGAACATGATCTCTGTCATTGACATCAAAGGACTTTCCCTCTCCAAACTTGAAGTCTTCAAAGTCAATTTCTTCATCAATCAAATCTTCGGCCAATCGGTTTTGCCTGGCATCCCAATTCCCTTTTACCTGTGACTTGATTGATACTTTTGCCGCGGGAAACTCAGAAAATTCAGTCCAGACCTCTAACCGAGTGGTTTCCTCCGAAAAGCCTTCAGGAAGCGCGGGATTCTCATAAATCAATATGTCCTGCTCAATTCCCTGCTTGCTGTGAATATACTTAACGTCTGCCTTGATACCATCGAACGAATCAGGAAATACAACCTCATTCTGTTTTACCAGAACACCCTGCGTAGCACGAACCTCCCCGATTAATGCAGAATTCCCCGATGCAGAATCATACAAAACGAGACCGAATACATGACTTCTTAGTAATTTGTTTTTAAACTGAACAACGACTCCCTCCTTGTTCGATATATCAGCAGGAATGGTAATCTTGTGATGAGAACCTTGTGCAACGGCATGCCCGTCTTTTAATATAAATTCATTCGTCACCGGTTCCCACTGGCCATCCGCAGACCAGCTGTTGAGACCAGTTTCAAGCTGATAAATGGAGTTTGTTACAACGCTCACATTTCCATCACCATTGATAAAGCTGCTCTCTACTGAAATTATATTCCAATCAGCGCCACGTTCCAGGACCTTAAAATTTCTATGGCTGTCTTGCGCTGCCCTGCTTTCAAAATAAACTAAAGAAAGCACCAACAATCCTTTCAAAACATTTTGGATATAACGTGTGAAGTTCATGCTATTGAATATATTTGACACGGGTTAACGCAGAATCGGCACTAACTCCCCAGCTGCTGCCGTACTCTAAGACATACAAACAAAAATCGGGACCAATCATCAATTTAATCGGACGTTTGAAACGAAGCTCCGGTGCAAAACGTATAATTTCGAGTTGACCATCGGGATCTGTTAAAGGCCCCCCATCCTTGTTAAGCCTGAGAAGGCAAATCCAATTTCTTGACCAATCATAAAAAAAGAGATGTCTGTCGTACTTTTCGGGCAACCCATTCGATTCATTGGCTGCGATATTAAAAATATATATCGGTCCCGTCATTGCAGTGCATCCTCCACCATTTCCTAATACTGGATAGGTTGGGTGAGGTTCATTGCTGTAAAACAAAAGGCTTCCCTGTGGATTTGGGAGATTTGATACTCCTGTGTTATTCGAAGACGTATTGGAAAGAGGGGTTTCAACTCGATAAGCTTCATTGGTGCCTAAATAATAGGGCCAGCCAAAAAAGCCCGGACCAGTCGCGCGGTTAATTTCATCTCCTCCTCTCGGGCCTCGAGTTGATGCACGTTTGGCATCTGGGCCGGGATCACCCCAATAAATATCCTTGTTTACCGGGTCAATTGACAATCTGTAGGGGTTGCGCACTCCGCTAATATAAATTTCAGGACGGCTTTTTTGCATCGCTGCGCCATACAAATTCCCCTCTGGAACAGTGTACCCACCAGTGAGCTTTGGCTTGATTCTCAATATTTTGCCCAGAAGCGAATTGGAATTGGCACTTGTGGCCTGGGCATCCCGAGAGCGAATCCTTTCAGTTAAAGGCGAATAGCCATCTGAATAAAAAGGACTGGTGTTGTCTCCGGTTCCAATAAAAAGGTGCCCTTCCGGATCAAAGGCCATGCCGCCGCCTGAATGACAGCATTCCTCTCTTTGGACTTCAATTTCAATGACAATTTGCTCTGAATTCAGGTCAATGCCAGCTTCTGTTAAGGTAAAATGTGAGACACGAATTTTTCCTGCGCGTTGCCCCTGTTCGTTCTGAAACGTCTCTGGCAATGAGCGAAACAAAAAGAGCTTTTGAATAGTTTCCACAGTTTGAAGGCTTACTGCCAAGAGCCCTTCCTCATAGCCAACAAACGTGTCGAATTTCCCAATTGTCGTGCTTTCCTTTTCCCCTCTCCTTAGTCGCCCTAAAAGCCCAGCCCGCTCTATATAATAAATCGTACCTTGAGCATCGATATCAAAGTCAACAGGGCTTTTCATTCCATATTTGGAATGAGGAGCTGGCAGCACCCGTTCTTTGATGAAAGTTTCAGCAACAAGTGCCGTTTCTCCCACGATGAGCCCAAGGATCAGCCAGAATAACACGGCCTTGCCTTTTCTCTAAAATAGATTTTCCTATCAGATGCCATATGAATGTAGACAGAACTTGCCTGCGGTGATTTTGATATTTTTAGCGAACGATGTGATGGTAAATAGCAATTCTTCGATGACAAGGAAAATTCGTGCTTTTTAAAGTTTCTTGGAGAGAGCACCCGCCAAAAATGCTTTTCCAAATGAAAGGACATTCGAACTCATGAAGGCTTTGGCAGAGTTGATCATTCCAGGCGGACAATGTCATCATGGCACCATCGACATCGCTCATCTGTTCTCCGTGCCTTCTCCGGACTTGCATAACTAATCCATTAAATTCGGAAAAGTAACAAGCTTGCACCATCTGCCTCCATTTCAATCTTGCTGGCAGGCATGCTCTACTGCTATGACCATCCTTCGATGTTTCGAGCGATTGAACGTGACCAGACACTGACTGGACGGGTTTCCTCCCAGGTCGAGCAACTGATCCTTGGCTCTCACTTGCGTCCGGGTGACAAGCTTCCCGCCGAGCGGGACCTGGCAGACCGTTTTCAGGTCAGCCGCACCGTGGTCAGGGAAGCCATCCGTTCCCTCGCCGCACGTGGCATGGTGGATGTTCAGCAGGGGAAGGGGACCATGGTATCCACACCATCCCTGGAAAGCCTCGCCCAGCCGATGGCGCTCATTCTCCGCAGTTCGCAGGGCGAACTCGAGCATCATAAAGTCATGGAAGTCCGTCGCCTTCTCGAAGTTGAAATTGTGGCCCTCGCTGCCGCTCGCCGCACTGATTCAGATATCCAACGCATGGAGGAAATTCTGGAGAACCGCGCCGAAATTCATTCCAATCGCCAGGTTTTCCTCGAATGGGACATGGGATTCCATGCTGCTCTCGCCCAGTCCACCCAAAACGAGCTTTTTTCGCTCCTCCTGAATTCTGTCGCCTCTGTTCTCCGCCAGATTCGCGAAGTGGGTTTTGACGTCCCCGGCACTCCGGACAGGGCACTCCTTCACCATCAAAATATTCTTGCTGCGGTTAAATCTTCCAATGTGGTTGAAGCTCGCCGGGCCATGCAGGAGCATATGAACGAAGCGCAAACCACACTGCTTCGTTCGCTCGAGCTACGTCTCAAGAACGCAGAATAAAATTTGATTGAATTCTGAACAGGAAATGCCATTAACTGGTCAGACCATCTGACATGTTATGAGGCTTTATTCTTTTCAACCGAAAGTTCGTCGCGGCTTCACTCTCATTGAGCTTCTCGTCGTCATTGCCATCATCGCCATTCTTGCTGGCATGCTGCTCCCCGCTCTATCCAAAGCCAAACTCAAGGCGGGAGGCATCATGTGCATGAATAACGCCAAACAACTTGGCCTTGCCTGGACACTTTATGCGGCAGATTTCAATGATACAGCCCTTGGTCCCACCGCTGTTACATCTCCCCCTAACGCCCCTGCCTGGTGCGAGGGCGACCTCACAGGGGGCGCTGCCACTGATGATCGTTATATTACCAATAGCCCCACTTATCGATACCTCACCAGCAAAGACGTCTTTCGCTGCCCCGCTGACAAAGCCGGTTTGCTTGTTGGTGGAAAGCCCCGACTCCGGAATCGCAGCTACGCCATGAACGCTTTCATGGGATATACACAAACACCCTGGGTCGAGTCCAATTCCCACCTGGCCCGTATCCGTAAAACCACTGATCTCACCACTCCTGGGCCCACCGAAGTTTATATTTTGATCGATGAACATGAAAACAGCATCAACGATTCACACTTTTTCCCATTCAACAGGCTGAAAAATCCAAAAACCCCCAACCAGGCAGCCGATACCCGCTGGTTGGATGCTCCTTCTGGTCGCCACGGTGATGCTGCAGGCGTCACGTTTGCGGATGGTCACTCAGAAATTAAAAAATGGCGAAGCTCCCTTTCAAAAGTCAAAGGCGGCGGTGGTATCGTCCAGGCCAATGATATCTCATGGCTTCCCAACGCTCACCCTGCCGATTGGGAATGGTTTTCAAAACACAGTTCTTCCTATAAATAACTACCACCATGCACAACGTATTCATCAAACTGCTTGCTACTGCGGCCCTCTCCTTCGTCACTCTTGAAGCTGCGCCCCGTCTCAAGGTCAGCGAAAACAAACGATTTCTCGTCACTGAAAATAACAAACCATTTTTTTATTTGGGCGATACTGCCTGGGAACTGTTCCATCGCCTCAATCGGGAGGAAGCGGACAAGTACCTCAAAAATCGCGCAAGCAAAGGCTACACCGTTATCCAGGCGGTGGCTCTCGCGGAACTCGATGGATTGAACGATCCCAATCCTTACGGGCACAAACCTCTTGTCGATAACGACCCCACAAAGCCGGACGTCAAGGATGGCCCGCAAAATGATTACTGGGACCATGTCGATTATATTGTCAACCGCGCCGAGGAACTTGGCCTGATCATCGGTTTTCTTCCCACCTGGGGTGATAAATGGCATTACAAAAATCCCGCGGAATCCAAAGCAATTTTTAACAAGGACAATGCCGCAGTTTACGGGGAATGGCTCGGAAAACGTTACAAGAACAAGCCGATCATCTGGATCACAGGTGGTGACCGCACCATCGAAAATGACCAGCACAAGGAAGTCATCCGTGCCATGGCCCAGGGCTTGCGCAAAGGAGATGGCGGCGAGCATCTGATTACCTTCCATCCTCCGGGCGGACAAGGTTCCTCTCGCTGGTTGCACAATGAGGATTGGTTGGATTTCAACATGCGGCAGAACGGCCACGTCACCGAATTCACCAGCCGTTACTCTGCCACCTCCACCGACTACAACTTGTCACCCACCAAACCTGTGATGGATGGCGAACCGATCTATGAGGATCACCCAGTCTCATTCAATGCCAAAGAGCTCGGACACTCCGTCGCTGCTGATGTCCGTCGCCCTCTTTACTGGAACCTCTTTTCCGGTGCGTTCGGCCACACTTACGGGCACCACTCTGTCTGGCAGATGCACGCCAGCAATCGCCCTCCCATTAATAACCCGCTCATGCCCTGGTTTGAAGCCATCGACCAGCCCGGCGCGGCTCAAATGCAACATGGCCGCCATCTGATCGAATCACGTCCATTCCTCACCCGGATTCCTGACGACTCCGTGATCGTTCAGGATAAAGTCCAGACCTCAATTCCCGGGGCAGGCATTAAAAGGCTTGTTGCCACCAGGGACACTGACGGCACTTACGCCATGATTTATGTGCCCGTAGGCCGGAAATTCTCTGTCCATATGGACAAAATAAAAGGCTCCAGGGTCACCGCATGGTGGTTTAATCCCCGCAATGGAAAAGCAGACAAAATTGGCGAGTTTTCCAACCAGGGCACAAAAGAATTCGTCCCTCCAGATTACGGCGAAATGATGGATTGGGTCCTCGTTCTGGATGACTCCTCCAGGAAATATCCTGCCCCCGGCAAGGTCAAATAATCTTCATCTTTCTATTCTTATCCTTGCCGCTGGCGTGGGATAAGCTGTGTGCTACAGTTGTGCCGTTTGCTGACGCAACCGGGAATGACTCGACGCCACACGAATTTCATCGACTGCCGCCTCATGAATGAGGCGGGTCGATCGTTTTTATCGCTCCAGCGGCTTCGGATTTGCAGTGCTCAAATTTCTG
>JANRLX010000094.1:0-32578 GCA_033762115.1 Verrucomicrobiota bacterium | reverse complement strand
GACGTGCTTCGTATTCGGCGCGGGCCTGGGTGATGGTTTGTGTAATCACGCTCAGGATCAACCGGATCGAGCGAATTGCATCATCATTTCCTGCGATCGGGAAATCAACGATGTCAGGATCGCAATTCGTATCCACGAGAGCCACAATCGGCACTCCCAGGCGGCGGGCTTCCGCCACTGCGTTATGCTCCCGTTTTAAATCGATGATGAACATTGCGGCAGGCTGACCTTCGAGGGCGCGAATGCCGTCAAGGTTCTTGAACATGCGAGCTGCTTCACGGCGGATCGCTGATTGTTCCTGCTTCACATAGCGATTGATTGAACCATCCTGTTCCATCTTCTCGATTTCCCGCAACCGTCCGAGCGAACGTTTGATGGTTTTGAAATTTGTCAACGTGCCGCCGAGCCAGCGTTCCGTCACGAACAGCTGTCCACATGACTTGGCGCTTTCCTTGACCGCTTCCTGGGCCTGTTTTTTGGTCCCGACGAAGAGAACGCGGCCACCTTTGCCAACAATCTTGGCCAGAAATTCCGTGGCCGCTTCCAGTTGGGAAAGGGTTTTGCTGAGGTCGATGATGTGGATCCCGTTGCGGGCATCGAAGATATACTTCTTCATACGGGGATTCCAACGTTTTGTCTGATGACCGAAATGAACCCCTGCATCCAGGAGTTCCTTAACACCAATACTTAACACATTTTCCTTTGGTTATCAGCCCCGGTTTTACGGGACCATCCTGCGGAAAACAGGATTTATTTTAATCGTTACGATGGCCGCGCCGCCTCACACGAGATGACATTTCAGGCCGTTTTACCCAATCCATGAAGCACAGCTCCTCTGGAAAAAGGGGAGGCAACATAGCAAATCATTCCGCCCCTGCAACCTTTTTCCTTTGGCACAGCTGGCAAATCAGGTGCTTTATCTGAAAATCCGTTCCCCACCTCGCGAGCGATAGGGGTTGACCTCCGGGCGAAAAGGTCGGAGCGGGTCCCGTTTTTTGGCATCGAAATCGTACTGAAACAGCAGCCCCACCTGGTTGGCACCTCGTTTTTCATGGCGAATGGCGTCAATCCCATACCCATAAACCACACTGACAAACCAACTCCGACTTGGCGAAGCGTAGGTAATGCCACCCCCCACACCGGAATGCCAGTCTCCCGGCTGTTCAAGGCCATCCGTGTAGTCCACCATTCCCGTGGCTCCGAAGATCGACACGCTCCAGTTTTTTTCCGGTTCCAGCGGAAATGCATACTGGCCGTTTACCAGGAAAAATCGTTTGGCGGATAACTCCTGGAAATAGTAGCCGGGAATGCTCAAGGGAAACTCGCTCGAAAAAGGGAGGAACCCTCCCAGCCGGTATGCGCTGAATCGATCCGCCTCCAGGCTGGTTCCGGCGGTAATGCTGAAATCCACATACTGCTCTGAAGGATCAAAGGTGTATTTCAACAAGGCCCGGGTCCAAAAACGATGGGTCTGCGCCTCCACTTCACGGTCCTCTCCAAACCCGTAGCGATTACCTTCGGTGCGAAACACCCCTTCGTACCAGGCGGAAACTTCCATGGCCAATGGCGCGGTGAGGGACGGTTCCCTCCCACCAAGCCGAAGTCCAGTTCGGAAATTCAATGCCTGAATATCTTCCGGCACTTCAAACGCCGGATCGGTTTTCCGGTCTCTTTCATAAAATGCAACATCCCCACTGACCCTGAAGATCGCCCAAAGTGGGATCATATAATTTGGGTTGAAGCGATGATACACACTGGCGGAGAGATCCCCGCCATGGCCGGTGAACGATTCCTCCTGCCTGAAACCCCCGCCTCGGATTTCAGAGTAGGAATCGGCAAAACCACCGCCCGAAATGCCGATTGCCACATCAGTGTGGGGGCCGATCAATTGGGAAATGCCTAATTCCGCATCAACATAGATCGGAGCGAGCGCAAGCCGCAGGGTCAGGTTTGTTTGGAAAAACCCAGGCCGGTTATAATAATAGAAACCGTAGGCCGCAATCGGGGCTTTACCTTCCAGCGGCTGGTTGTAGCCGAGCTGGATCAATCGACGTTGCTCAGGATCAATCTGGGCATTGCCGCTTACTGAAACCAGCGCCAAAATCAGAAGAAGAAGGAATCTGTTCGTTCCCCCACTGAACCCGGGAGAAGCTCCGATAACAAAATGAACCAGGCGCATCTGCGTTGTTGTGTTAGCTCACTGGAGGTTTATCCTTGGCCCCATGAACAGTGTGAAAAGATTATTGCATACTCGTTACCGCGTCAACGACTTGGAAAGAACCGTACGGTTTTACAAGGAAGTCCTCGGGCTGGAGGAAACCCGCAGGCACAAATCGCCCCGCGGCTCGGAACTGGTGTTCCTCAAAGCGCCGCAAAGCGAGGAACTGATTGAAATCTGCTATTTTCCTTCCAGCGGCCCCGTCCAGGTCCAGCCGGATTTGACCCATCTTGCCTTTGAGGTGGACAGTCTCGAGGAGTTTGGCAAGCGGCTGGCTTTGCATCAATTGAAATACTCGGACGGTCCCGTGCTCAAGGAAGATGGCGGCGGGTTCGCATTCATTGATGCTCCCGAAGGGTATGAAATCGAACTGATCCAGCGTTCCAGGCAAACCGCAGCCGCAGGTTATTAGACGATTCCTCAATGCGCCAGGAAAGCAGCGGAACACGAGTTTACGACCTTGTGATGACCCACAAGCTGGACTCGGACAGTTTCTTTATTCATCGGGTCCAGCAACGTTGCGCAGAGAAGGGGATGGAATTTTTTCTTATCGAACCGCTCTGGGCAGAGTCGTTTTTCGAATATTTCCTTCGCGACAGGATATGGGCCAGGGCTTTGTTGAACATGCACAGCGAGCATCACCTGCCGGAGGATTTATACCATCGACTTGTGCTGCTGGCTGACTCACGAAAAACATTCGTGATCGATCCTCCAGCAATCGCCCATGCCGCATTCAATAAAGCCCTGCTGCATCCGCGCCTGGCTCAGCGTGGATTGAATGTGCCGGCGACAATCATAGTTCAACGTGATGATGCGTCCGCCTTCCGCATCAGCGAGCAGCAGCAGGCACTTCTCGGTAGCCCCTTTGTCATCAAGCCCGCCATGGGATACGGCCGACGCGGAGTTATCATGGATGCGCAAACGGAAGTCGATCTGGCCAGGTCAGCCGCAACCTGGCCGGATACCGCCTATTTATTGCAGAAAAAGATCGCACCGGTAATGCTTTCTGACGATCCCGCTTATTTCCGCGTTTTTTATGTTTTCGGCACCACCTGGTGCTGTTGGTGGAATTGTTTTACCGACCAATATAGAATTGTCCTGCCTGAAGAGGAGGAACGCCTGCAATTGGGGCCGTTACGCCAAATCGTGACTCAGGTGGCCGATTTGACTGGAATGCGCTTTTTCTCCAGTGAGATTGCAAAGGTCGACTCCGGCGAATTTGTTTTGATCGATTACGTCAATGACCAGTGTCATATGCTTAGTCAATCTGCAGATCCCAAAATTGGCGTGCCGGATGCAGTCGTGTCGGGGATTGCTGACAGGTTGGTCGAAGTCACGCATGAGGTAATCACAAAACGTAAAAGCGATTGAACTTTCGGGCGGGCCAGTATCAGTTCAGCTTTCCCCGTGCTGCTCTTGTCATGGGAGTGGTTAATGTCACTCCTGATTCCTTTTCTGATGGGGGCAGGTTTTTTCATCCCGAATCCGCCGTCGCGCATGGGCTTGCCCTTGTGGAGCAAGGTGCTGAAATCCTGGATATCGGAGGTGAATCCACTCGTCCAAACGCCTCCATTGTCTCTCCTGAGGAGGAACTGCGGCGGGTCATCCCAGTTATTAAGGAACTGAGCAGCCGGGTTAAAGTTCCCATCTCAATCGATACCTATAAATCGGAAGTGGCCATTGCCGCCCTTGAAGCGGGAGCGAGCATCGTCAATGACGTGCGCGCCTGGGAAATTAAACCGGAACTCTACGATCATTTAAGAAAATGCGGCGCGGGTTACATCGCCATGCACATGCAGGGGACTCCGCAAACGATGCAGCAAAAACCGCATTACGAAAATGTTGTTGAGGAGATCCAATCGTTCTTCCGGGAGCGCCTTCAGGCCTTGCGCCAGGCCGGGCTCTCAGAAGAGCAAATTATCTTTGATCCGGGGATTGGATTTGGAAAAACTTTGGAACATAATTTGCAATTGATGCGTCACTTGGGCAGGTTTAAAGAAATGGCGCGGCCCTTGCTTCTGGGTGTTTCGCGGAAATCCTTTATTGGAAAGGTGACTGGAACGGAAATGGAAAACCGTCTCCCCGGAACGCTGGCCTGCACTGTTTGGGCCGTATTACAGGGGGTTCAGGTCATTCGTGCGCATGACGTGGCTGCAACATTTCAAACTGTCCGAATGCTGGAAGCAATCGTCAATTCTCCTGCCTGATGTTTTTTGAGTATGTCAAATTACTTTGGCGTCCGCTCGTCGAGATTTTTATCCTGACGATTGCGATCTACTACGCCTTCATGTTTGTCCGTGGCACCCGGGGCTGGCCGGTGGTGCTCGGCTTTCTCGTCATGCTGGGGCTGACCTTTCTGAGCAGTGTCCTGAAACTCGAAGTGCTGAGTTCCCTCCTGCGCACCTTTTTTGCCTTCTCCGCCGTTGCGGTGCTTGTGATTTTTCAACCTGAATTCAGGCGTATGCTCGCTGAATTGGGCAATCTTCCTCTCTTTAATACCGCCAGGGAACAGCGCGAAAACATCGAGGTGATCATTCAGACCGTTGAACGCCTCTCAGACGTCCGGATTGGCACCTTGATCGCCATCGAGCAATCCATCCAATTACAGGATGTGGTGGAATCAGGAATTGTGGTGGATTGCGAAGCCACTCCTGAAATGTTGGAAACGATCTTTTTTCCAAATAATGCGATTCATGACGGGGGTGTCATCATTCGCGGAGACCGGATTGCTTACGCCGCCTGTATCTTTCCTCTCACCCAGCGCCAGGACCTCAACAAATCCCTTGGCACCCGCCACCGTGCGGCAATTGGTTTAAGCGAGGAAACAGATGCAGTCATTGTGGTTGTTTCTGAAGAAACAGGAGCCATCTCCTACGCTTACAAGGGAAATCTCGTAAAGGGAATCACTCTTGAAGAATTGCGTGCATTCCTCACCTCCGTGTTTGTCCCTGTTGTCAAACCGGGAATGATGGAATGGTTTAAACTCAAATTGCGAAACCGGATACACCCGAGTCCGGCAGTTCTCACAGACTCCAAATAATATGTTTCGCCGCGAAACTATTCTGAATCATTTCTGGTGGAAGGTGACTTCATTTCTCCTCGCCATCATTGTCTGGTTCACCTTCCAGGGCGCAAAGGGCATTTCACTCCAGTTTGTGGATAATTTCGGCAATGTCATTGCCACCCGCGCATTCGTCAATCATCGCCTCACCATTATGCGCGCGCCCAATGATAAACGTGACTTCAGGATCATCCCCGAAACAGTGGATATCACAGTGGTTGGTGAAGATTTGCGCCGCATCAAGAATCTTTCTGCGGCAGACATCCAGGCGTATGTCGACCTGACCCTCTATAAAACCGGGACCAACACCGCCCAGGTCAACATCTTTCTCCCGCCCGAAATCCGGATTCGCAGGATCGACCCTCAACAGGTGCAGGTTGAACTCGTCACCCCGGTCGAGTAACAATTTCCTATTCATGAAGAACGGTCACAAGAAAATCTTTGGCACTGATGGCGTGCGCGGCACTGCCAATGTTGAACCCGTGACAGCCGAGACAGCTTTGAAACTCGGTCGCGCCGCGGCCCACGTGTTTAAAAACCTCGAGGCCACCGCACGCGGTCGCGGCAAACACAAAATCGTTATTGGCAAAGACACCCGGCTCTCAGGCTACATGCTGGAGAATGCGCTTTCTGCCGGCATCCTTTCCATGGGCGTCGATGTTCTTTTTATCGGGCCTCTCCCAACCCCCGGGGTTGCCTACGTCACCCGCAGCCTCCGCGCCGACGCCGGAATTGCCATCACTGCCTCCCATAATCCGTACGACGATAACGGAATCAAATTTTTCCGCGCCGATGGTTACAAGCTGGATGATAATATAGAGGACCAGATCGAGGACCTCGTGTTCAGCGGTGCGATTGAAAATATTCGCCCCGCTGCGGCGCAGATTGGCAAAGCGGTTCGTATCGATGATGCTCTGGGCCGCTACATCGAATATGCGAAATCCTCCTTTCCAAAAGGGTTGAACCTCGAAGGAATGCGGGTAGTGGTGGATTGTGGAAACGGCGCAGCCTACAAAGCCACTCCCTGCGTCTTGCGTGAGCTGGGTGCCGACGTGATTGTTTATGGCAACACACCGGACGGCATGAACATCAATAAAAACTGCGGCTCGATGTACCCGGAATTGATGTGCCAGAAAGTCCGGGAGCATGGGGCGCAACTGGGCATTGCCCATGACGGGGATGCAGACCGCGTGCTTTTCTGCGATGAAACCGGCGGGATCATCGATGGCGATGATATCCTTGTGATCTGCGCCACCGACATGCTCTCCAACAACTCCCTTGTCAGCAACACTGTGGTGGCCACAGTCATGAGCAATGCAGGCCTGGATGTCACCCTGCAAAAAATGGGTGGTAAAGTCATTCGCACCGCTGTGGGCGACAAAAACGTCATCGATGAAATGCTCCGCAACGGGTACAACCTTGGTGGCGAACAAAGCGGGCACATGATTTTCCGTGATTACAGCACCACCGGTGATGGCCTGGTCTGCGCCTTGCAAATCCTCCGCATCATGAAAACCCGCCAGGCCCTCCTTTCCACACTTTCCCGTTCCTGGATGCGGTTCCCCCAGGTGGTCACGAACATCAAGGTTCGCGAGAAAAAGCCGTTCGAAGAATTGAACGGCCTGATGGACCTCGTCCAGGCGGCTGAAACCGAAGTGGCCCGGGAAGGTGGCCGGCTGCTTCTCCGCTACTCCGGCACAGAGCCCAAAGCGCGCTTGTTACTGGAAGGAAAAGATTCCGCGACATTGAACCTGTGGAGCGAAAAAATCTCAGCTGAAATCAAACGCCACATCGGCGTCTGATCAAAGATTAACAATTCGTTTCATGGATCATCGTTCCCGACATGCCCGGGCAGTCCAGGTGCTCGCGCTGGCGACGATTTTTTGGGGCTTGAGCTTTCCGACCATGAAAGCTCTCGGATTGATCCAGCAGCAGCTGCTTCCCGACAATTCCACCTGGTTTGGCACCGCGCTCATGGTCACGATTCGCTTTACAGCCGCCGCACTGATCATCGGGTTATGGATGGGCCTCAAACTTAATCGCATCACCCGTCTTGAAGTTTGGCAGGGGATCGGGCTCGGCGTCTTTGGGGGAGTCGGGCTGCTTTTCCAGATGGATGGCTTGAACTACACCGAGGCCTCCACATCGGCGTTCCTCACCCAATCCTATTGCATTTTCCTCCCGACAATTGCCGCGATCCGCCAAAAGAAGCTGCCCTCAATCGGTGTCCTCATTGCAACCGGCATGATGATCGTTGGAATTGCCATTCTCACCGGCTTTGACTGGCGACGTTTTCACCTGGGCCGTGGAGAATTGGAAACCCTGGTCGGCTCCGTGATTTTTACCGGACAAATCCTTTGGCTGGCCCGGCCCGTTTTTTCCGACAACAACGTGAATCATTTTAGTTTCGTGATGTTTTCCACCATTGCCCTCATCAGCGCCCCATTAACATTAGTGATGATGCGGTCCCCGTCCGATTTGAAAATTGCTTTCGCTTCCGTTCACATCTTGTGGCTGACACTTATTCTGGTGCTCTTTTGCACGATCATTGCCTATCTATTAATGAACCGCTGGCAGCCTGGTGTTTCTCCCACAGAAGCCGGGCTCATTTATGGGCTTGAACCGCTTTTCGCCAGCCTGTTTGCCCTCTTCCTTCCAGCGTTCTATTCCTCCATTGCCGGAATCAGCTACACGAATGAACTGTTCACTCGCTCTCTTGTGCTGGGGGGAGGGTTGATCCTATTGGCCAACGTCATCGTCCAGCTTTATCCCGGCCAGTCCGATAAGCCTTGAATTTGCAAGCCGTTTGGACAACCTGATGGCATTCCAAATCCCGATCCCCAGAGTTCTGCCAATCAGCTGCGGGGTGAATCTCCATCCGCTATGGTTCGCCTGGCGATTGCCATTGTCTCCAATATTATCATTCTTTTTGTTCTACTGCCGCAATTGTCCGTTTACCGTTCCTACTTATCTGAAATTAAGAAAAATTTCGCCGCCGCCATCGTTTCATCCATTGCATTGATCGTGCTCCTGCCGGTTTTCCGCGCTGAACTTTTCAGTTACCGCCTGGCCGCAATTTTCCTGGGCTTCATTCCCGCACTCCTGCTCCTGGGCAGCATCTGGGAGCTGTTCCAGCTGGGACATTAATCCATGCCCGATCCCGTTTTGAAGTTGGCTTTTTGAAACAGTGCGCTACCCTGATTTGACACCTATGAAGCTCACACGACGGAGTTTTGCTCTTGCCTGCCTTCTCGCATTATTGCCCTCGATTCACGCCCAGGGGAAAAAACAGTACACATTCGGCCTTGTCGCCAAATCCCAGGGAAATCCTGTTTTCCAGGCAGCCCGCGTCGGAGCTGTGGATGCTGCACGTGAATTGGGTGCCAAACATGGTCTCAACATTAAAATCGACTGGCGAACGCCCAATGAAGAGGACGCCCAGAAACAGGCTGAAGCCATCGAGCAACTTACCCTCGCGGGCGCTGACGGGATCGCTGTCAGTTGTTCAGATGCCAACAAATTGACTGATGCCATCAACAAAGCCGTTGCCAACGGAGTTCCAGTCGCCACTTTTGATTCAGACGCCCCAGGCAGCAAGCGCTTTGTCACTTTTGGCGTCGACGATATTAAATGCGGGGAGCAGGTCATGGAAGAGCTTGCAAAAATCATGAATGGCAAAGGGGTTGTGGCCATTCTGGCCGGGAACCAGAATGCCCCGAATCTTCAGAAACGTGTCCAGGGGGTGAAGAACATTGCCAAAAAACATCCCGGCATCACCATTCGGGATACTTATTACCACAAGGAAACTCCCCAGGACGCCGCTGCAAAAATTGAGCAGGTCATGCAGGCTAACCCGGACATCACCGGCTGGGCATTCATTGGCGGCTGGCCCTTGTTTACGGACAATGCGCTCAAATGGACGCCTGGAACAATCAAGGTCGTTTCCGTTGATGCGCTTCCTGCTGAACTGGCCTACCTCCGCAGCGGCCATGTCCAGCTGCTCCTGGCCCAGCAGGTTTATGAATGGGGTTACAGGTCGGTCGAACATCTGGTGAACAAGGTTCATTTCAAGAAAAACCCTGCCGCAGTGGTTGATGTCAGTCCTTTGCTGCCGGTCACCCGGGAAAACGTGGATGAGTTCTCCAAAAATTGGGAGAAATGGCTTCCAAAACAGTAACAGGCTTTACAGGCACCCTTTTTTCCTGCACTCTAATTGAACAATAAGTATGCGAAGCCGTGTTACTACCATTTTCTCACTTGCCGCTGTCACCCTGTTCGCAGTTGGCTGCGCTGGTCCGGAACAAAAGTTTGGTCGCGGGATCAATAATGTGACCGAATTTGCCCGTGGTGGTGAAATTCGCCGCTCCGTCGAACAAACAGCGCTTTGGGACGGTACGGATGCCGCCTACACAACCGGATTTATTCGCGGCTTCAATCGCAGCCTCGCCCGGACCGCTGTGGGCGCTTACGAAATCCTGACCTTCCCGATTCCTGATTACGATCCGATTTTTCTTCCTGAAGATCCCGTTTACCCGGACAGCTATACTCCTGCACTCATTGCCGATCCGACCTTTTCGCCAGACGCCGCCCTGGGCTTTAGCGGAGGGGACGTGGCCCCGATGATTCCCGGCAGCCGTTTTCGTATTTTCGATTATTGATTTAACAATTGTTCAAAAGCGCCAACATCATGTTGGCGCTTTTTTTATGTCCAAAACACTCGAACGCCTTTCCCCATGCAAGGTCAATCTCCTGCTCAATATCCTGGGCAAACGTCCGGATGGTTTTCACGAACTGGAAACGCTGTTCCTTCCAATCCCTGTTCATGACAAATTAATCTTTGATCGCGCCGGAACAGGAATTCGCCTCACCTGTAACCAGCCTGAACTTCCGACCGATGGAAGTAACCTCGTGGTTCGTGCCGCTGAATCGTTCCTTGCCACCTCCGGGATCAAGGAAGGCATCTCCATCCACTTGGAGAAACAGCTTCCCGTTGCCGCCGGGTTGGGCGGAGGGAGCGGAAATGCTGCCACCACTCTGCTCGCCCTTAATGAACTTTTCGGTTCGCCACTGCGCAATTCGGACCTGCATCAGATTGCTGCGCAGTTGGGGTCGGATGTCCCTTTCTTTCTCCAGGACAGGCCCGCCCTGGCTTTTGGCCGCGGTGAAAACGTGCGTTCCCTTGATCCTTTCAAGTCCCTGCATCAAGCCTGGATTTTCCTGTATCATCCGGGGTTTGGAATTTCCACTGCATGGGCCTACAAGGAATTGGCCAAATTTCCGGAGGCGCTCAACGGCAGGCAGGGGCGAGCCGAACGGTTGGCGGCCTTGCTGAATTCCAGTTCCCTGCCGGACGCAGGCAAGGAATTTTACAATTCGCTGGAAGCCCCGGCACTCTACAAATTCCCGATTCTCCGCTTTTACCAGGAGTCATTGAAAAATCTCGGTGCCGCTGCCACCCTCATGTCCGGCAGCGGTTCGACCACTTTTGCCCTCTTCGAGCCAACCACTGATCCAGTGCATATCGAACATTCCTTCGAGCAGGAATTCGGGAATAGAGGCTGGTTGCGGATCGTCCAACTCTGATATGCGCCTACTCATCCGAACCTTGCTGCTTGGCTTGTTCCTGCTTCCGCTGGCTGCTGCCCCTTCTCAAAAGTGGATTTACTGTTCGCAGAACCTGTGGGTGGATGAAAACCTCTCCCGCCTCGAAGAACTCATGCGCCGCGCGCAAAAGCTTGGCTATACCCATCTCCTCCTTGCTGACTCAAAATTTTCCAAGCTCAACGACATGGATGCTCGTTATTTCAGGAATGTCGAACGGGTCAAGACCATGGCCGCGGAATGTAAAATCGAGGTCGTTCCCGCTCTATTTTCCATCGGTTATTCGAACGATCTTTTATGGCACGATCCCAATCTGATTGAAGGGCTCCCTGTCAACGATCTCCCGCTTGTGGTGCGAAACGGAACTGCGGAGTTGCTTCCCGATCCGAAATTGAAACTTAAAGGAGGGGATTTCACCAATCTGAAGGAATGGGATTGGAAGGATGACTCAGTGCAAAGTGATTCGGGGGCAGCGGTGATTCGCAATGGAGACGGTGGTAATGCGCGGATCGTCCAAAAGCTCTCGCTCAAGCCATTCAGGCAGTATCACATGGAACTGAAGGTAAAAACCGTCAATTTCAAGGGCACGCCAGAAGTCAAAGTGCTCTCGGGCAACCGCTCCCTCAATTATAACTATTTAGGCACAAAACCTTCACAGGATTGGACAGTTCACCACGTCGTATTCAATTCTCTCAACCACACCAATGCCATGCTTTACCTCGGCGTCTGGGGCGCAGGCAGCGGTGAATTGTGGTTTGACGATTTGAAGTTGGAGGAAACCGCATTTCTTAACCTCATTCGCAGGCCCGGCGCACCATTGAAGCTCACACACGAAAACGGAACCGTGTTAACCGAAGGGAAAGATTTTGCTTCTTTGGAAGATTCCCGGATGGGACGAAGGCTCTGGCCCGGTTCATACGATATTTTCCATGCCTCACCCAAATTAAAAGTCTCCCTGCCGGAGGGTTCCCGCCTGCGCGCTTCCTACTATCATGCCGCTACTGTTCATGATGATCAGGCAGCAATCTGTCCCTCGGAACCGAAAACTCTCGCACTGCTTAAGGATCAGGCAGAGCGGATGCACAAGGCATGGGGTGCAAAGGGCTACATGATGTCACACGATGAAATCCGGGTTTGGAATTGGTGCCACGCCTGTCAGAGCCGAAATATGACAGCAGGAGAACTCCTCGCCGACAACGTGCGGAGCTGTGTCAATCTCCTCAAAAAAATCAATCCGGGCGGCACGATCTATGTCTGGAGCGACATGTTTGACCCACATCACAACGCCGTGAATGAATATTATCTGGTTCGCGGAAGCTTTGCCGGTGCATGGGAAGGATTGGAGAAGGATGTGGTGATTGTTCCCTGGTATTTTGAAAAACGTAATGAAAGCCTCAAGTTTTTTGCTGACCGCGGCCATCGCCAGGTAATTGCTGGCTACTATGACCATGATCCTTCCCGGATCAGGGAGTGGATCAACGCCGCCTCCAAAGTTCAAGGCGTCCTCGGTGTCATGTACACAACCTGGGAAAATGATTATTCCGACCTGGAAAAATTCGCCGAATTTTCAAAAGAAAAATAATTCGACTCAATTTGCGCCCCACTTGGTCGCTTTCAAGAAAGCGAGAAGATCAGCAAGTTCTTCCTTCGTCAACTGGTCACCCAATCCGCCAGGCATCACGGACACTTTTCCCGGTCGCATTTCCTGGATCTCACTCCGGGCAAGCCGGATTTCCGTTTCCGTCCCGGTGCTCAGGATCACCTCATCAGGAGAATCCTTCCTTAAAACACCGCTATGCTCTTCCCCATCTTTTGTAATCGCCAGCACTGGTTCATAACTCCGAACGAAACTCGCGCTGGGATAAAGAATCGATTCAAGAAGGTCCCGTTCCGTCCGGACAGTGCCGATGCTGGTCAGGTCCGGCCCAACCCGCCCTCCAAGATAACCCAGGGCGTGACAGCTTGAACAAGCCGCTTTGCTTGAGCTGAAAATTTTCTGCCCGCGCCGAATGTCCCCCTCCTGCAACAAGGGCAGCAACCGATCAATTTCTGCAGCCTGGGACGCGCTGTCCTGCTGCAACGCTTTCAGCAGCGGTTCGGCCGAGTTTTTCACCGGTTCGGAAAACCTGGAAAAAAATGTCATTGCCTGGTCCGGCCGCAACGCGCTTGCCGCAGGAGATTTCAAAAGTGCCGAGACAATTTTTGCTCCAGCCAGATCGTTTGTTGCCATTTCATAGGCGGAAAGGATTCGACCAATCTCCAGCGGGCCCGCCACTTCAAGAAGTGCTGCCGCCTCCACAGCTTCCTCGCTGGTAAATCGAACTTTTCCAAGCACCGTGGCAGCGAGATTCCGCAACGCAACCGAAGTGGACGGGGAAAGGTTCTCCTTCAGCAATTTGAGCAAACCGGCATCGAGCGAACCTGGTTCCGGCAAGGCGGCCAATGCCAGCAACCTGAATTCAACAGATCGCTGCTGGTCATGAGCGATGGCTTTGAGTTTTGGGGAAATTTTTTGAATTGTTCGTTGATGACTGCCCAGGACCCGCGCGCAGGCGAGCGACTCCCGCAAAAGCTCCGCATCGTCCGATTTCAATCCCAGTTCAAGAGCGTCTGTCCAGCTTTGCGGAGTTTCCTTTAAACCGGATCGAGCCATGATTTTAAAAGCCAGTTGCCTGATAATTCCAGGGATTTGGGGAGAGCTCGCGGTTGTGGCGACCAGACTTTGGATCGATTCGCTGCGGATAAATTTCAGAAGCTCGTTTTGCAACGCGACCAGTTGGCTCTGGTCCGGATTTCCACTGAGGCGTTTTTCAAAATAGGAGCGAAGTTCATTGCCCCATTCCGGATGGCGACCTGCAATCCAAAGTGCCGCTTCGCGCAAATTCTGATTCTCCGATCCCAACAATTGAATGACCGTGGCCGGTGGCAATGCTCCATTTTTCATCTGGTCCAGGGCAATCGCTGCGGTTTTTTTGACCAACGGATTTTCGTTCTCCAATCCTTTCAATGTTTCCTCCCGGTCTCCGATCTCGATCAGGGCGAAAATGATCGAATGTTCCAATGCCCGATCGGATGCGACGGCGGCGGCGGTCAGGAGGGCCGGGACAGCCCGTTTTTCCCCGATCCTTCCGAGCGCTTCGGCGACAATCCTCCGGAGGTGAGGGGAGCTGTTGGTCAATGCTTTAAGCAATGGTTCAAGCGCTGATTTGTCGCGCCACAGGCTGATGGCCTGTGCGGCTGTATGAGCGACGGACAGATCATCCGCTTCCAAACTGCGATGGAAAATAACCCACGCATCGGGGTGATTAATTCGTGCCAGGGCCCAAAGAGCATTTCGTTTGGCCAGCGCGGAAGGGGAGGAGTAGGCGATGGTTTCGAGTGCACCGAGGGATTTTGGACCAAATTTGACGAGGCGGTTGATGGTTTTCTGCTGAACGGCGGGGCGTTCATCCGCGAGCAGGTGGGTAAGGGCAGGGGGGAGCAGCAGGTCCCATGGAATCGTCAGACCGCGAGGATCTTTTGGCGTGGTGGCACCGGATTTGCGGATGCGATAAATCCCACCCAGGACATCTGACTTGGCAAGCTGGGAGGTGGGGCAACAGATTTTATACCAGCCGCCGGTGTCGATCACCAGCAGCGAGCCATCCGCATCCTCGATGACATCGGTGGGATGAAAATCGGGATTGTCAGAGAGGAGAAAATCGGAGTTTTCTGAATCGTAAGTCGCGCCGTTCCATTTCAATTGATGACGGGTGACCTTGTGCAGATTGAAGGAGGTTGCGAAGAGATTGTCCTGGTACTCCGCGCCGAAGATGCTGGATTCGTAGCGAGTGATTCCGCTGGGCGCAGCCGGTCCCATGTGGACCAGCACAGGCATGACATCACCGGTACGGGGATGGTCGTCAATGACATCATGGATTTTGCCGTACACCCCTCCATAGATGGCGTGGACGAGGCCGTCGCGGCGACCAGCTTCGGGATGTTGAAAGAAGGTGGTGGTGAAAATCCGTTCCCCTTCACGGGTGAAAGCCACTTCCACGGGATTGTCCATCCCACCTGTCATGACCGGTTCCAGGCCCGAGCCATTGGGGCGGGCACGAAAGATATGGGCGGCGCGGGTCACGAATGGGGTCTGGCCGGGGCGTTCATGCTTTTGCTCGGCAAACGCTCCCTTGCACCAGTAAATCCAACCGTCCGGGCCGAGGAAGGGGCCGTGCAGGTCGTTGGCGCAGCCGGTCAGGGTTTTGCCCTGAAACCATTCCTCGCGATAATCGGCAATCCCATCGTTGTTCCCATCGGTGAGTTTCCAGATGCTCGGGGGCGCGGAAACGTAAAGGGAACCATCGAGCCACATGGCCCCTTCAGGGAACATCATCTTGTCAGCGAACAGCGTGCTCTTGTCAAAACGGCCATCGCCATCGGAATCTTCGAGGCGAACGATCCGGTGCGGTTTCTCCTGCAACTGTTTTTGGACGTTCTCATTGGAACCGGAGGAGTCGGCGACGTAGAGGCGACCGAGGTCGTCGAAGTCCATGGAGATGGGGCGATCAACCAGGGGAGGCCCGGCAACCAGCTCGACCGTAAACCCGTCCGGGTGGGTGAAGGTGTGAGGTCCGATGCGGGTGGTGGCGGCGTTTGCTGCATGGAGGAGCATGAGGCAGCAGAGAGAGGAGAGAAGACGGGGAACGCGCATGATGAAGCAGGGTAACCAGAGTGATCCATTGTGCCAATCCCAGAAGTGGGACTATCGCAATACGTTTGTTATCAACAAGTTACGATTTTGTCCGGTGGGCAAAAGCGGGAACAAGTGGGAAATGGTGGGACATAATTAAGGATTTACTTAATTAAGGAAATGCTTAAGTAAGTTGCAGCATGGATGTTTTCACGGCGCTTTCTCACCCCACCCGCAGGCGAATTGTCGAGTTGCTGGCGGAGCGGGAACGGACGGTGATGGAGATTGCGGCGGAGTTTGAGTTGTCCGCCCCTGCAATCACGCAGCACCTGAATATTTTGCGCCAGGCGGGTTTGGTGCGGGGATGGGTGGATCAGCAAAGACGAATCCAGGCGCTCAGCCCGGAAGGGTTCAATCAGTTTGTGGAATGGGTGGCTAAAACACGCCAGTCATGGCAGCAACGGTTAAAGATATTGGAGGAGGAACTCAAACGAAGTTCAAAATGACAGCCAGTTGGTTCAGGTCTCCGCGAGCTTTCCAACCCCACCTCATTCGCCGATTATTTTGACCAGCACACGCTTTCGGCGGTTGCCGTCAAATTCGCCATAGAAGATTTGTTCCCAAGGACCAAGGTCGAGTTTGCCGCTGGTGATGGCGATGACGACTTCGCGGCCCATGATCTGGCGTTTCAGATGGGCGTCGGCGTTGTCCTCCCCGGTTCTGTTGTGGTGATATTGGTGCGGCGAAGCGGTGTCACCGAAGGCCTCGTCCTCTGCAATGCAATGCACATTGCCGCCTCAGTTTTCATCAACGATAACGAAAGCGGCCTCTACTACGATTATGAGGGGGATGATAGGGGAATTACTGGAAGAGGGCTAAGGATGGTTGAAGACCCTTAAGATCAAGGGCTTACGTTCTAAAAAGGAGGCGGCGCCGCAGATCGCGCTTTTCAGACTCCAGGGAAATGTTTGAAAAGGGTGGTAAACCGAGCATTTCGAGGCCCTTGGAGCGACGCTGCAATGACGGTGCGGCCTGGTTGCAGGGAGGGTGCAGCTCATTTGAAAAGCGAGTGGTTCTCCGCGATGAACTTGCCGTAGCCTTCCCTGGGAATGCGCCAATGGGCGCGGGTGGTCTGACGGGCGATCACGGGTTGAAAATGCTCGACGCTCAATGTGCATGTGCTCGCGCTCTCTCCGTTTGAGCCCAACACAAATTCCCCTGGCTCGCTCAGTTTGACGACGGCCGCGCCTTCAAAGACTCGAGGCAAGACAGTAACCTCGCCAAGTTTAGCGTCCCGGACCGAATAACGAACATCAAACCCGAGGCCATCCTTCGTAAGCTCAAGCTTGCCCCACAGGGACAGCTCTCTCTCGTCTCTGGCCACTCTTACAAAAAAATCCTTGCCCGGCATCGTCGAAGCTTCGATTGAACAAACGATATTTGAGACGGCTCCCTGGCCCGGAGCTGTCTTGCCAGGCCCCCCGGGTTCGATCTTGAATCGCAACAGGTATTGCGAGCTCGGATCATGCGGCGCCGCACCGCGTGCCACCACGGTGAGCCATGGCAAAGCGAGCAGGCAGGAAAATGCAAGCCACCGGAACTGCATTGCCAAACCTAGCTTCGAAATCGTGTTATGCAGTTCGCCAGCACGGAGAGTCGTCCGCCGGACAGAGGCGGCGAATTCAATGCGGCTGCGGGCTGCGATGAGTTTGATTTGCCTCGTGGCGATAAATTCATAAGTTTTTAATTAGTCGGGCGTGGTTTCCTGAGCACTCACTTTTTCTTCATTAAGGCGCGCAGTTCTGCTGCTCGAGCTTCCCCGGCTAGTATTTGCTCCGCGGTCATTCCCTTCCTCATCAATTCCAGAGTTGACTCGGCCTCTTCATAGCCGCCCATGCCGGATATCGCTGTCCAGGCGAACGCCTCCACCATATTCAAAGTCTTTCCGACTCCTCGATAGTAGTAGCTGCCCAATTGAAATTGAGCCAGAGCCAGCCCTTGCAATGCAGCTTTTTCCATCCAACGCGCCGCTTCGACGTGATCCTCATTCACGCCAAGCCCGCTAAAATACGACGCGCCGAGGGCCATCTGTCCTTCTGGATTTCCCGCCTCCGCCGCCTCTCGAAATAAGTTGGTCGCCCTCTTATGATCCTGCGGCACTCCATGGCCGCGCCGAACCAGGTAAGCAAGCTGAACAATCGCCGACAAATGCTTTTTGGCCGCCGCCTTTTCGTACCACGAGGCGGCTATGGCCGGATCTTGCTTTACCCCAAGCGCCCCCGTTCTGCGCAGCTCACCCAACACATAATAGGCTTCCGGGAGATCTGACTTCGCTGCTGATTCAAAATACGAAACTGCGCGCTCCCCATCGGCTTGGACGCCTGAACCCTTCGCGTACATTTGCCCAAGCAACATTTGCGCGCGGGGCTCGTTTTGAGCCGCGGCCTTCTTAAGCCAATGCAAGGCTTTCTCGTAATCCCGCGGGAAATCTTCGTCCAGTGAATAAAGCTGCCCGAGCGCCGCCTGGGCATTTACGTTTCCTTGTTCTGCGGCTCTGGTCAGCCAAAAAGCTGCTTCCTTGGGATCGCGGGGGCGCCCAATGCCTCTGTCAAAGAAGACGCCTATTTGGTATTGAGCCCTGGCGTCTCCCTCTTCAGCGGCTTTTTTTGTAGCCACGAAATCCGGAATGTCCGCGCCAGCAGCGGCCCAGTGGAGCAGCCCCGCCGCCAAGAGCGTGACGCGCAAACTCCAGAGGGCTCCTGATAAAGTTTTTTCTTTAGAGCTCAAAGGTAAATTTGATAG
Source organism: Verrucomicrobiota bacterium (assembly GCA_033762115.1). Taxonomy (GTDB): domain Bacteria; phylum Verrucomicrobiota; class Verrucomicrobiia; order Limisphaerales; family SXQI01; genus JANRLX01. The sequence continues at coordinate 14,224 of JANRLX010000094.1, read as the reverse complement.
CAATATCCGGCTTCGCGCTCGATCCGTTCCATGTAGCCGTGGCGGAGTCCGTCGTATTAAGGGTCAAAATTGTAATTGGCTCAAAAACCGCCGAAACGTTCATGCTGCCTTTGAATGTTTGACAGTTGGCTTCCCGGCCCGAACAACTCGGAAAAGCCAGTGCCACCGTTTATCTTCACAAAGTCATTTTTGATGATCAAATGGTTGACATCCACATTCTACCCAAACCCCCAATCCAACGAGTAGTTGCTGGAGAAAGGCATTCCGCCCAGGCCGGCTGAGCCAAAAAGCACCGCAGTTAGGTCGCCCTTGAGATCTCTAAAGACGGTCGCCGCTTTAGTGGCGGAATTGAATCAACGCTGTCTTGCCAGACACTTAAAACGCTTAAATTGCGAGCAGCGTCTCAGAAAACAAATGCCATTGAAATTCCCTGCGACTCTCGCATAGACGCTAAACGCCGCCAGCGGCCTGACAATCCAAGTTATTCTGCAAATGGTTATTTCTTCCTATGTTTATTGGGTGCCAAGACCAGCCGCATTTGTCAAGTAACTTCCGAAGTTGAGGCGAACTCGGGTTCCTAACCAAGAACAAATCTCTTCCCATGCAGGATTGGTCGCCACGTTTTTGTAAATCACTGGTCGCTTTGCACGCGCTATAAGATGTTATGTGTTGAAACACGGCTTGATCATTCTTGACCTTCTGTGGGACTCTGGCAGGATTAGACTTACATTATCAGATTGTCCGCGATTTGCCCCATGGGCCCTTCACTTAGGATTACAGCAGGCGGGCTTTGGATACACCAGCCATGGATCTCCAAGCGGATATGCGGATTGTTCAATTAACGGCAATTTTACTGTTGAGCGCTAGCGGCAGTCTCGGGGACCCGCTCCCTGCAGGAGCGGGGGCTGAGGCCAGAGAATCCTTCGGAGCTGAGGTGCGAAAGGTCCGTCCGGGAGCGGCTAGCGACCTTAAGCATTTGTGGTTGGCGCTCGCAACTGCTTCGGGGACCTCCGGGCCTGATTTGGGCAATCTCCTCGATTGTTTTGAGTCGTCAAGCAATACTCCCCGACCGGTTTCGGCAGAACGGATATTTTTGCCGCTGCTGAAACGCCTTTCGTATGAGGCGGACCTCCTCGTCTCGAGAGAAGCCATGCAGGCCCTCGCTCCGGCGAACCCGGACGGTCCCACCGCCGTTGAGCAATATGGATCCAGCTATCAAACCTGGTGCATCTCGAAGTCGCAATGGATGCACAGTAAATGGCTTTTGCTCGCTGCTGACGGAGGAGTTACGCTGCGATTTCCCATCCTATGGGAAAAGCCTGACTTCCATGTTGGGCCGGGCAGCGCGGCGCTATTTTCTGATGGGACAGTTGCGCACCTCACTGAAGTCGAGCTTTCTTCCACGCTTTTAGCAGCGAAGCAATGGCTACTAGCGTTCGACAAAGCCGCGAAAAGCTTGACGCCCGCCGCCGAATCGCCCGACACGTTGAAAATAATTATCTTAAAGCTGGGGGAATCAAAGGAGCCGTCAGCTTTACCAGCCATTCTTCCTCATTTGGCCTCTTCAGATTCCGAAGTGGCGCTCACCGCCCTCAGAGCGGCGGTTCTCACGGCGGACGCGCGCAGGCTGCCATTGATCGAATCATGGTTGCCCAGGATGGCGCCAGGCGAATCCAGCAGAATTGCAGTGTTGCGGGAGGTGAAGAACGGAGCGGCGACGGAGCTCCTTCGAGGATTCTTAAAACACCGAGACAATAAAGTTCGAATGGAAGCGTTAAAGGCGATCGCAGAGGCGCATCGACCGGAGAGCGACGGGATTCTAGAAGATATCTCAAGGACCAGCGAGTATCCAGAGGTGCGAGCCGCCGCGCTGGAAGCGCTGCGTAAATAGCCACCAAATGACAAAGTTCGATGCGTTGCAAATTAAAACTGCCCGCGAGAACAACAATTGATGCTGACTCCCTGCTTATACTGCTCAGCCCTGAAGGAGAGATCGAAACAAAAAAGGGCAGGCAGGTTTTATTCCCGGTTGGAGTGGGTCGGAATTGATTCGGCGTTTTTCCTGATGGCGTTGAGGACGCGAAGGTGAATGGTGTGGATGATCTGGTCTGACCAGAGTTGCCAATATTTTTCGGGCCAGAGGTTATGGACGTACCAGGTGGTGCCTTCCAAGCGGGTGCGGTTGCCAGGCAACTGGATGAGTTTGAATTCACCTGCCTGGGATTGAAGGAAATTTTCGAGGTGCGGCGGATGAACATGGCCAAGGGCAAATTCACGCATGGGAGGCGGATTGGAAATGACGGTGAATCGGAGGAGGTTAGGCTCGTCCCAAATGATGATCGGTTCAAGGAAGGTGCCTGTGGAAAAATTACATTTCCGGATGGCGTTGGTGCCGGTTCCTTCAATGGTGGCGTGGAGTGGATAGGCAATGCCGAGCTTGAACATCCACTCAGTGGGAGGGGGGAGTTCGGGAAATTGTATGACATTGCTCCAGACCGTGAGAGGTGAAGCCTCAATCTCCAGTTGGCTTTGAACTTTGATGAGGGAAGGGGTTCGTGGGAAAAAAACTTCAATGACCATCAGAAAAGGAAGCAGGAGAAGGGAGCAGGAGAAAATGCGTCCCTGGTTCCAGCTACGGTAACTGTTGCGGAGGAGATAAAGGAGGAGGGCACCCAACCAGGCGAGAAGGAGGGCGAGCGGCGCGGCCATTAGAATGCAGATGATTCCCTCGATCATCAGGAGGAGGAGAAGCAGAGCAGTTAAAGCCAGGGCAAGAAGGGTGTTCTTGAACCCTTTGGAAAAGGGTGAATCCGGCGGGGTCAAAAGCATGGATAGGAAACCGATCATGAATGGCAGGCCGATAAACAGGCCCCAGCCGTAGTTCTGAAGTTGTTCGGTGGCAAACCAAACGAGGAGAAACGAAAGGAGCGGAACAAAAAACAATCGAACCAGGTGAGGAAGTTTTGGAGATATGGCAGGGGATTCCCGGGTGAACGTGGAAGGTGGAGTGGATTGTTCCGTGGGAGGTTTAAGGCTGAGATAGAGAAAGAGAAGGAGATTTACTCCCGGGACAAAAAAGAGGGAAAGGAGGTAGGGAGAAAGAGCGGCAGATCGAAGCCGCTTCAACGTGAGAACAGAGCCGATCCAGATGAATGGGATCGCCAACAAGATCATGAGGAACGGAGCTGCAAGGGTGCCCTCCATGACCTGCCATGGGAAATAGAGGTAATTCCAAGGCCACCAGACCTGATCGAGGAGAATGCGAACGATCAGGAAATCCAAAGCATATTTGAGAAGAAAAAGAGCGATGCCAGAAAAGAGAAAAAGGGACCGATTGATTGTGCCGCGAGGCGAGAACAGGAGTTGCGTCATGAAACCAGTGTGGTGGAACATTGCATTATTCCTTTGGTGGCCACTGGATGCCGCCGAGTTCTTTGGGCAGTTGTTTTGGGTCCACAGGGTAGATGAGGGAGAGGTCCATGGAGGATTTTGATCCCTTGAGAAATTCGAGTTCTTCCGGCGCGCCGATAATCAGCCAGAGCGCTTCAGAGTCAGTATCGTTAAAGACCTGACGCAATTGTTCCGGGCCGACGAGGACGCCGCCGTAGCGTGGGACGGTCAATGTTTCGTCTCCCACGCGGATGCGGCCTGTGCCTTCGAGAAGGAAATAGAATTCTTCAGCGCGAATATGTTTATGCAGGGTGTTTGCACTTTTGGGTGGGAGCCGCCAGAGTCGTGCGCCGATGTTTTCACTGCCGGTGCGTTCGAGGTAATCGGCATTGGGGATTTGCATCAGGTTGGAAGGACGCCAGAGGAGGTCCTGCGGTGTGATGAGATGGTAACCCTTGATCGCATTCATGTCTTTGCAAGGAGCTTTGAAAAATCGTTACGCTGGGAAGTATCTGCCATGAGGGATCAGATTGGTCGATCTTTTCTGTGAAAGGGAAAGAACAAACGCTCGGGTTCGTACAGGCCGGGTCAGGGCTGGTTTCATAAAGTGTGGTCGGAAAGGACCACAGAGCCAAAAGGGAGCAGGTTTAATGGATTGATGGCATCGATCATTTATCGACTTCAAACCAAAAGACACTTCCTTTTGGATTGTTGGGCTCGACACCGATCCGACCACCGTGCGCCTGAACAGCAAGTTTGCAAAAGGCCAGGCCAAGCCCGACGGAATGGTACTTTCGGTCTTTACGACTTTCGGCGGCACCAAATTTCTGGAAAATTTTCTCCCGCGCCTCCGCTGGAACTCCCGGGCCATCATCGATGACGGAAACTCGGACATGATTCTCTGAATTAGTCGTTGTCACCCGGACCGAAGAACCGGAAGGGGTGTGCTTGATGGCGTTGCTCATGAGGTTCTGCAGAATTCGCCGCATGATTGCCGCGTCACAGGATGCGATGGCCGGGCCGACTGTTTCGATGGAGATGCTGCGGCTGCGGTCCAATGTTGCGAGGCCAGTGGCGACTTCCTGGGCGAGGGCATTGATGTCACACTGCTGGCGGTTTAGCAGGAGCTTTCCTTCCTCCATTTTGCTGACATCGAGGAGATCGTTGGTCATGGCGGTGAGGCCTTTGGCGCCTGCAAGGGCTGCCTCGAGGCTTTGGTCAGCGTCTTCATTGAGGGTGCCCTCGGAAAACATCCGGATCAGTTCGAGGTGTCCCATGATCACAGCGAGAGGTGAACGCATATCATGCACGATCATGTGGACGAGATTGTCGCGCACTTTCTCAAGTGATTTCAGTTGCTCGTAGCTGCCCGCCAGATCGGCCTGGGCACGGCGGAGATCGATGTGAACCTTGACGCGCGCGAGGACCTCATCGATCTGGAACGGTTTGGAAATGTAATCGACTCCGCCGACTGAAAAAGCCTTGAGTTTATCTGCGGTGTCGGTCAACGCAGTCAAAAAAATCACCGGGACATCGCGGAGAGTTTCGCTGGCCTTGAGCTGGCGGCAAACTTCGTAGCCGTCGATTTCAGGCATGTAGATATCGAGAAGGATCAGGTCAGGCACCAACCGTTCCGCAGCCTGAAGAGCCTGGCGACCACTGGTGACGGGACGAACCTGATAGCCTCTTTCCCCCAGCATGTTTGTGAGCAGGCGGAGATTCACGGCGGTGTCATCCACGGCCAGAATATTGCCGAGGGGCTTTGTTTCAGCGCCCATTCGAATTAACTTTGGAGAATTCAGCGAGGAGTTCATCATATTGAAAATTGCGAGTGAATGAGAGGATTCGCTTACGGGCAGGATCGGATTGAATTTGTCCGGCCAATTTTTCGACGCGGCTGACATCGGCTTCGAGAGTCGCGTCTTTCAACTGGTCCAGGAGCATGGTTGAAACCCCATTCATCAGTTCTGCCAGGGAGACAGTTTGGGTGATGTCGGTTGAGTTTTCAGTGAGTAATTCATCAGCATCCGGAGTGACGAAGGAAACGCCGGTCCATTTGGCGATTTCCTGTAACAGGGAGGCCTCTTTGTACGGTTTCAAAAAGAAAGCATTCCCACCTGCCTTGCGGACTTCCTCCTGGGCATTGGGAATACTGCTTGCAGTAAGAGCCACGATCACGGCGGTGGAGCCGTTGGCGCGCAGGCGTCGGGTTGTTTCAATTCCGTCAATTCCGGGCATTCGCAAATCCATCAGGATGAGCTTTGGGTGCCATTCATCATGAATTCGAATGGCTTCTTCGCCGTTGACTGCCACGTTGACAGCGAATCCTGTCCTGCGGAGGAAGTCGGAAAGGACTTCGCGATTGGTTTCGATGTCATCGACGACCAATACTCGACATCCACGGTGGGAAGGATGGAGTTGGCGGATACCGGTGGGAGTTTTTAGCGCCGGTTTTGGAGATTCGGTCGCCAGGGTGGCATTAAAGGTGAACGTGAAGGAGCTACCCGTTCCCAAAGTGCTGACAACGAGGATGTCACCACCCATCATGCGGGCAAAACTTCGGCTGATGGTCAATCCCAGGCCGGTGCCTCCGGCGCGCATTCCGGATTCGGTTTGCTCAAATGCGACAAAGATGCGTTGCATATCGTCAGGAGCAATCCCGCGTCCGGAGTCCGTCACAGTGATGGAGATGGTGAACGATGCTCCCGAGGTGGATTGCAGAGCTGCTCTCACATGAATGCTCCCGTTCTGAGTAAATTTGGTGTCGTTGCTGAGCAGGTTGATAATGACCTGCCGAATTTTACCAATGTCGCCGAACAGATTCCGCGGAAGGTCCTGATCGATTTGAAAGGTCAGTTGATTGCGTTTGCGAGCAACCAGCGGCAGGAACATGTGCTTCATTTCGTCAAGAGCATCGTGGAGGTCGAATGGTTCCTCGGTCAGTTTGACCCTGCCAGCCTCGATGCGGGACATCTCCAATATGTCATTGATCAACTGAAGCAGATGATCCCCGCTGGAGCGAATGACCGTGGCGTTTTTTCGAGAGGTTTCGGGGATTGATTCGTCATTTTCCATGAGTTGGGCATACCCGAGGATTGCATTCATGGGTGTGCGAATTTCATGGGAGATGTTGGCAAGGAACATTCCTTTGACCTGATTGGCTTTCTCCGCCATTTCCTTGGCTATGGTGAGATCTTTCGTTCGGCTCTCCACGAGAGATTCAAGCTTTTCACGATGTTCCCGCAGCTCCAGGTAGCCCACGAGCATTTCAGTCAATGAATCAAGCAGCGCCTGTTCTTCGGAGAGAAACAGCCCTTCGTCCAAGGCCGGTTTTTCTTCCGTGTAAACCACCTCGATCCGGCCGGTCTGGCCCACCGCAGTAAATGATGAGGCCTGTTTCCAAGGGGAATCTTTCCAGCCGCTGGTTTTCGCCTCACACTCGCCATAGCAGACGCGCGCTTCGCAAATGTCCGAAAACCGCCAGGCCAGGGGAATCAACAGGACCCACTCATCAAAGAGGGCTTGCAGTGTGAGATGCCTTTTTTCAAGAAGGCGAGCGGTCTGGTGGAGAAGCTTGAGTTCCTTGACCCGTTCTCCCAGATGCTCCACAAGGCGCTCGCGTTCCATCTGTGCATTATGGTGCTCGGTGACATTCTGGATCTGGGAAAGGAAATGGATGGGGTTTCCTTGTTCGTTTCGGAGCAGTGAAACGGAAAGAAATCCCCAGATGATCTGGCCGTCCTTTCGCACATAGCGCTTTTCCACGTGATGGGAGTCGATCTCGCCAGCGATAAGCCGCGCGGAGAGATTCTGCGCATCCTCTATTTCTTCAGGATGAATGACATCAAGAAAAGTCTTCGAGCATAATTCCTCTTCGGAATAGCCGAGCATCAGGCAAAGCGCGCGATTGACGCGGATCCATCGTCCATCCAGCCCAACGATGGCTTTACCAGTTGCGGCGTGTTCAAAAGCATTGGCAAATTGCCGTTCGCTTTCGCGCAAAGAGGTGGCGAGCCTTAAAGCGCCGATCCCGAAAGAGAGTTCGTTGGCAAGCTCTTCCAACAAGGTGATTTCAGAGCTTGAAAAGGCATTGACCTCCTTTGAATAGATGGTGAACGCTCCGAAAACGCGGCCGCTGCCCTCTTTGAGAGGCAAACTCAGGCAGCTCCTGAAACCATACCGGATGGCGTGGCCGATCCATGGCTTAAGCCGGGGATCGCTGAGGGTGTCCGGGATGCAGGTTGTTTTGCCAGTCCGAATGGCAGTGCCGGTCGGACCCTGGCCACGTTCATTATCTCCCCAACTGATGGTTCCAAACTGGATAAACTCTTCACTTTCGCCAAACCAGGCGACCGGGCGAACTGTCTTTGCCTCGTCATGTTCAGCGTAGCCAACCCATGACATGCCAAAACCAACATTTTTGAAGAGGATCGCGCAGACTTCGGCGAGCAGTTGCTTTTCATCCTGGGCGCGAACGATGGCGGCATTGATTTCACTGCGGGCTCGTAATTCTCGATTCATCCTCTGCAGGTTTTCTTCGTCCTGCTTCCGATCGGTTACATCAACATTGACGCCGATGACCCGCTTGATGGCGCCCGATTCGTCAGTGACACTTGAGCCGGTTAACAGCATGTGTCGCACGGACTGATTTTCGAAAAGGATTCGAAACTCGATTTCGTCGCTGCCCGTCTTTTCCCATAGCCCGTCCAGGAGGGCGGAAAGCTTTGCCCGATCCTCCGGATGCACTCGGTCCAGCCAGAGGGCGTAAGGAATGGTCCGATTTGTCGAGAGCGGCAGCTGATAGACTTCAAAAAGGTAATCATCTGTAATCAATTCGCCCCGCCTGCTCTCCTGATTCCAGACTCCGATTTGCCCGGAATCGAGTGCAAGCTTCAGGCGCTGCTCGGCTTCACGGCGATGTCGAAGTTCCCGATTGGCATTGTCGAGGGCGCTGCTGAGCGTTCGAGAAACCAGCTGTTGCAGGACGAGCGCGAGGGCGATGGGCATGGCGGAAAAAAGCCACAAGGTCAGGGGAGTGAATTGGAGTGAAGAGGGAGGCTGGGCGCCCACGATTTCAAGCAGGGCCATGATCAGCAAGAGCGCGATGAAAATGGAGCCGGTGGCAATTCCCGCCTTTTCACCTAATAAAAAACCGGCCAGCAGCACCAGTGCGACATAAAGCGGGACTGAAGGGGCATGAATCCCGCCGGAGGTGAACGTCCGGATCGTTAGGATTCCGCCGATGGTGATAATCAATCCCCAGCTTGCGGGGCGGGGCAATCCGCGACGGTTAATCTCAATGAGAATCGCCGCTGCGACGGTAAAAACAGCCCACGATTGAATCCGCTGAAGACTGGTCTCGGGTTGCAAGATGATCAATAGCGCAAAGAATGCGGAGATGATGGCAATCGAGAGCTGGAGGACCTGATGGACGGTTTGGGCTGATTGGGTCAGTTCGCGAGATTGGAAAAAGGGGGGTGCCAACCATTGACGCACCCATGAAGCGATCTGAGCCATGCGATGGCCTGACAATTTGCAAAATAGCTGGTAAAGTCAATTTCAAAGCAGCGCGGAGCTGGGCATTACGGGGAAGTATGATCCATAGAGCGGATTGAATCGATCAAAGCCGAACATTATCGATCCGAAAGAATTTCAGAGGCAACACGAAGTGCGAGGGATTGGTCCGTCAGCAGGGTCATGTGGGAGGCGTGGGTGAGAAGGTGGTGGCGGGCGTGGAGGTTGCGAGCGAGTTCATGCTGGAGGTCAATCCAGCCAGGCATGGCATGTTTTTGAGCGGAGATGATGGTGACTGGAATTGCGGGTGGCTTTTGTTGATGGACAAAATCAGCGGATTGTTTCCATGAACGGGCTTCGCGGGCGCTGGTGCGGAGGTGTCCGGGGCTTTGGAAGAAGGCGCGCAGGTGAGAGGCTTCAGCGGCCGGGAGCAAATTGACAGGGGCAGCGAGCGGCGACCCGTGCCAGTCTTTGATGAGGTTGGCGCGTGAGAGGAGGGATGCGGTTTCAAGATAAAAGAAGAAATTGCGCATTTTGCGGCGTATTCCGCGGCTGAGTTCCATTTGCCGGGGATGAGATGGGTCGAGCAAAATGAGACTGGCGACTTCCTGCGGGTAGAGAAGGTGGTAAGCGCGAACGAACAGGGCTCCCATCGAATGGCCAACGAGGGTGAACGGCCTGGGGAGAGCCAGTGAATGGAGCAATTCATGGAGTTCCGTGGCAATCTGGCGGGCATCGCGAATTCCTTCCCGCTCTTCACTCCAGCCGAGGCCAGCGCGGTCATAGATCAAAACAGTGTGTTCGCGTGCGAGTTCCGGGGCAAGCCAGGCCCAAACGGAAGAGGTCAGGGTCAGGCCCGGCTCGAGAATGAACGTCGTTTGGGATTTCGAGAGAAAAAGGCGGTAATGAATTTGATTGCCAGCAACGGTTGCAAATGCGCCCGGAGCCGTTCCGTTAAAAATCAAATTATCCACTGATCGTTGCGTTTACAGAAGTTGTAAACCTCCGGATCAACGTAGCTCAGGATTGAGATTTTCGCAGGTGTCCAAGTGCGGCAGAACAAAGAAAATTAAGCTATGGAGATCACCTTGATTTTTGGGCCAGTGCTCCCTGCAACATCCAAACGGAAAGGCTCGTTTCCGTAGGCAGACTGCCGAAGCGGGAATAATATTGTGCCAAAAGTTTTAGAGGTTCCCAAAACTCTCGCTCCGGCAGGATGATCAGTTCGGATCGGCTGATATCACCAGTGTAGTTTAGATAGTAGCGCTCCACCTGACGTGTTTGGGTGCTCTTGATGCGATCATAATAACGAGGGTGTAACGGACTTAAAGAATCCCAAAAGGTGAGAGCCTTTAGTTGTTCTCGTTGTTGACGGGTCAGTGCAATCGGAAGTTCTTCAGATAGATTATTCGCATCGATTGCTTGAGCAATAGCTGCCAAAACAGCCGACCTGGTCTCGATCGATTTGGCAGGTGGAAATGATGAGCGGCAGGAACAGAAGGCAAGCGCAAGAATGAGCCCGAGAAGCTTCACCCTGTTTTCAAACACACATTTCAGCAGACATCCTTGGCTTAAAGCGGAGTCAGAAACAAGGCGAAGGGGCCGTTCCAGGAGCCTGGGATGGTCACTGTCCTGGTTTGATATCCCGGCGCGGAAACTGTCACTGTGATGTCACGACCGTAAGGAATGGTTGTATTCAGGCTGTAGAATCCCGCAGGGCCGGAAATGGTATGGCGACCGCCTGCCGAAACAGTTGCCCCTGCAAGAGGACCGCCAGCGAACACAGTCCCATGGATGGATGCTGTTTGGGAATAATCAATGGCCCGGTAGAAGCGGGATTGCCCGGTGGCTATGGAAGCCTGCAACTGGACGACTGGATTGGTGAGGGAAACGATCTGGATTTCCACCCAATCGACCAGATTGGAGGAGCTTTCCAGGCCGAGTTGTCCATCTCCCAGGGTGGTGACATTGAAAATGAAGGTGTCACCTGAGGAAACCCTTGGGTTGTTAATCACGATGAGTGGATCGAACATGATTGAGAAGATTTCATCTGCGCCATGTGAGCCAATCCCCTGGACGATGCCCCCGAAAGTTTCGTCCGGAGCGGTTCCGAGGAGATATTCGTCGCCGATGAAAACGGGGAGGAACGAGCGGAGTTCAAAGCCATCGGAAAAATGAGGAGCCAGGTTGATCGTGACGTTGGAATCAGAGGTGAGGATGCGTGAAGCAGACTGGGCGAGTTGCAGATCGGCCAGGAGTTCCCGGAAATGAAGTTCCTGTTCATCACTTTCAGGGTCCCAGGTGAAGAGTCGGACCAGGTTGGTGTCCCGATTGCGGATGGCTGTTGAGGCCAGCATGTAAGTATCAATGGCGCGGTTGAACGCGGTTTTCGCAGCGGGCAGGTCGGTGAGAGTACGAACGGTAAAAAGGTTGGGATAATTTTGGAGCAGGACCTCGATGGTGGCGCCGCCTTCAATGAGATTTTTCAATTCCAAGTAGATCAGGTCATCGTAATCCCATGAATAAAGGGTATAGCTGAGGTATTCGAAGGCGCTTAGGGCGGAACGGAGGAGCAGGGTATCGGCATGATCAAAAACGATTTCACCAAAGGAGGTTTCATTGCTGGAAAGGGTCATTTCAAAATCGGGAGAGGTAATGGCAGCGAAGTTGGTCATCGCGCCGATGAGTTGCGGGAGGAAAAGATTCCGGAACTGTTGGGTGAGATTGGTGGCTGCCAAGTTTTGCGGTAAAATCGGCTCGCCGTTCGTATTTTTGGGGAGCGAGGCATCCCATCGGTAAACATTGCGCCCGGCAAGCGGCACTCCAAGCTGGGTGAGGAATTCTGAGGCAGGGGAGCTGTTTGGCAGTCTGAGGAGGCGAGTGAAGGCATGCAGGGCGTTCGCCTCCGGATGGGCAGGATTTTCGTCCAAAGCCGCGGCAAACCGGGCGTGAGCGGTGTCAATGTCCCGCTGGATCAAGGCAACCCTGCCCTGCTGGACGAGAAGATCGGGGTCGGCGTAAATGGAGGCATTTGCCAGCAGAAGCGTGATGATCAGAAGCGCCAGTTTTTTCATAATTCAATGGGCAGGGGGGAGGAGTTCAGTTTGAGGGCAATGGTGGGTGAAATCGTCAGGACAGCAGTGGAGAATTTGATGGGCTGAGTCGAGTTGAACTCGCCATCTGTGAGAAGGAGTGAAGCGCCATCGGCGGAGAGAACAGCCCGTTTTGCGGCAAGCGCACGGCCATCGGCAACCCTGATCCGGAGACCGACAATTTCGAATTTTTTGCCGCGTGCGAGGTTTTGCAGGAGGGCGGGGAGTTGGGGAGAAACCTGGCTGGAGCAAATGTCTGTGAGCTGGATGCTGACTTGATGAAAGGTGACGAGCGGCAGGGCACCAATGCGAAAAAAACCGCGTTTTTGATGTCCCTGGGCGATTTCACCGACTTTCAGCGTGGCAAGAAGTCGTCTACCTGTGGAGTCGTGGATGGGGATGGTGACAGAGCGGAGTCTGGTTTTGGCGGCTGCCGAAATTGAAACGGCAGCACACAGAAACAGCAGTAATATGAGCGGCCAGAGGTTAAATCGGCCCGAGCGCATCAGGGCCTGAGCTTCGCAAATCAGCAAGACAGGTCAACGGGAAAAGCAGTAAGGGCGTGGTTATGGGTTTTCCAGCGGGGGAGCGGAGGTGGTGAAGGTGTTCAGTTTACCACCGCGACTGTGGCGGGTCTGGCTGCGTGGCAACTTGAATTGGGTGTGGTCAGGAATTTCCGGAGCAAGGCTGGCGAGTTGTTCGTTGGTGGCAAGGTCTGGAATCCGGGCAAGTTCGAGGCTGACGCGGACGGGAATGGGATTGGTGCGTGTTTCCGGATCGAAGATGTAAAGTTGGGAATGGAGATTTTCGTCATCAGGAGTGGCCTTGATGATGGTGCGGCCTTCCAACTGGCGGTTGGCCTGGGGCAGGACCACGATGACGGGGCTGCGGCCAAGGTATTTGCCATTGACCTCGATTTTGGCGCGGCTGGGGAAGGTTTCGATTTCGGTCCTGACGATGTCCTGCCTGAAGTTCGAGCAACCGGTCAGAAAGGCCGTTGCCAACAACCCGCACACCCAATTTTTCATTGGAGTATTATGTAAAGGGAAAGGAGGTTGTGCATCAGGAGTTCCCTTAAAGTTTGCCCCCAAAAAGGGGTTGAAGTGATGTCGCTCTTGCGCGGGAGAGTTTTCAACCTTTTAATGCTGCATCTTTATGAATGGATCACCAATACGAGTTGCAGTCACGGGAGCAGGCGGACAGATCGGGTATTCACTGTTGTTTCGGATCGCTTCGGGGGCGATGTTTGGGCCGAACCAGCCGGTGATTTTGCATTTGGTCGAGATTGAAGCGGCGCTGCCCGCATTGAACGGTGTAGTGATGGAACTGGAGGATTGTGCCTTTCCGTTGCTCAAGGGAATTGTCCCGACCGCGAACCTGGATGAAGGGTTTCGAAATGTAAACTGGGCGTTGCTGGTGGGGAGCGTTCCGCGGAAGCAAGGGATGGAACGGAAAGATTTGCTGGGAATCAATGGGAAAATTTTTATCGGCCAGGGGCAGGCAATCCAGAAAAACGGCGCGAGTGATGTGAGGGTGCTGGTGGTGGGAAATCCGTGCAACACGAATTGCCTGATCGCGATGAACAATGCAAAAGAGGTGCCCGCAGACCGGTGGTTTGCGATGACCCGGCTCGATGAGAACCGGGCAAAATCGCAGCTGGCCCGCAAGGCGGGAGTGGATGTAACCGCGGTTTCGAACCTGGCGGTTTGGGGGAACCATTCAGCGACGCAATACCCGGATTTTCACAATGCGCGGATCAATGGGAAACCGGTGACAGAGGTGATCCGTGATACAGGATGGCTGGAGGGGGATTTCATCAGCACTGTGCAGCAACGAGGCGCGGCCATCATCAAGGCGCGAGGGGCATCGAGCGCGGCAAGTGCGGCGAATGCGGTGGTGGACAGTGTGCGTTCGATCGTTAATCCAACCGCAGCGGGGGATTGGCATAGTGTGTGTGTCTGTTCGGACGGTTCCTATGGAATCGAGAAGGGGTTAATCTGTTCGTTTCCTGTCAGGAGCAACGGAAAGGGATTGGAAATCGTGCAGGGGGTTCCGGTTAATGAATTCAGCCGGAAGCGGATCGATGCGACGGTGAATGAATTGAAAGAGGAGCGCGCCCTGGTGAGCGATTTATTGCCGAAATAAATGGCCCAGGATTTTTCCATTTACCAGAAGCAAACGGAAGCCATGCTTTTGGGATCCGGCGTGACAAGAGCGGACCTGGAGAG
>JANRLX010000093.1:0-116319 GCA_033762115.1 Verrucomicrobiota bacterium | reverse complement strand
GAGCCTTTGACCGTGGCGTCATTCTGGGCGACATGAAAATCAAGGGTCCATGGGCGGAGCGCTTTGGTGAGCTTCTGCATGGCGGCATGGAATTCAGAGGGTTCCCAGTTGAACTTTTTGGGAACAATCCGGTGTTTAGGTTCGTTGTACCCGAGGGTGTAAAGAAGCGTGTGTGCCATGTCGGCCTGAAAGCCCACAAGCTTGGGCTGACCAACTTCCTCGAGTAGATCGACCATATGTTTCCAGCTGTGCATGGCTCCCCAGCAGATTTCCCCTTCAGCGGCGAGGCGCTCACCATGGTCTTTGGCAACTTTGGCAACTTCACGAAAGGTGGCGGCGATTTTTTTTGTATTCCCTTTGGGATCGGCTGACCAGTCATGCACACCAGCGGCTGAATCAATCCGAACAACACCGTAAGGCCGAATGCCGAGTTCACGAAGTTTGCTGGCGATACGGCAGCCTTTTTGGACCTGAGTGACAAAGTTTTTGCGTTCCTCGGCACTTCCCATGGCTGAACCACCACCGGTCGGCCCCCAGACAGGAGCGACGACAGAGCCAACAGTAAAACCCTTTTTACGGACTTTGTCGGCGAGTTTTTTGATCTGATCGTCCGTGGAATCAATGTTGACATGCGGGTCAAATAGAAAGAGGTCGATGCCATCGAATTTCTGGCCGTCCGCTGTCGCTTTTGCAGTCAACTCGAGCATGGTATCGAGGCTGATGGAAGGTTCCGCCCCAGGACTCCCCTTGCCGACGAGGCCGGGCCACATGGCATTGTGGAGTTTAGGAAAATTATTTTTGAGATCGGTATTGCTCATGGTGGCACTTGTTACATTGATCAGTGGCGCAGAGGGTATAAAAAGGTGGGATTGAAGGAAATCTTTTTTAAGGAATGGACGATGAAAGGTTCTGAGGAGCCGTTTGCAGTCGCGCACTAATCTGGTCCATGGCCCATCGGGCATGTTCAGCGATCAATGGCTCGGAATCGGAAGCGGCCCGATTCAAAGCGGGGAGAGCGGTTTCATTGCCGACATTTCCAAGGGCGACACAGACATTCCGCAGCAAACCCCTTCGTTTGGTGCGGAGGATGGGAGTGCCTCGAAACTTCTCCTTAAACCCTGCCTCATCCAAAGAGAGCAATTCAATGAGATTTGCCGATTGAAGGTCGTGGCGGAAGATTGATTGCATCAAGGCACCAGCCTGGGCAAAACGGTTCCAGGGGCAGGCGGCCAGGCAATCGTCACAGCCGTAAATGCGGTTGCCAATCAGAGGCCGCAGTTCCAGGGGAATGGAACCTTTGAGTTCGATGGTCAAGTAGGAGATGCAGCGGCGCGCATCCAGAGTGAAAGGCGCGGTGATGGCAGCAGTTGGACAGGCTGTGATGCAACGGATGCAGGAACCGCAACGATTTTTCTCCGCCGGGTCAGGTTCAATGGCAGCAGTCGTAATGATTTCGGCGAGAAAAAACCAATTGCCGAGTTGCCGGCTGATCAGGTTGGTGTGCTTTCCCTGGAATCCGAGACCAGCTCGTTGTGCAATGTCCCTTTCCAGAAGCGGTCCTGTATCGACGTACCACAGTGAACGGGTGTTCGGCCCTGCCAGATGATTAATTTGGTCTGCGAGTTTTTTTAACGGAGCAGCGAGCGCATCATGGTAATCCGCATGTTGTGCATAGCGCGCAAAAAGAGCGGTCGCTTCAGAAGGCAAACTGGAAGATTGAGCGTGATGATAGCTGGCGGCCAGGACAATAATGGATTGCGCGCCGGGAAGCACCTGTTGAGGATTGATTCGTTTATGCGCATTGCGGGCCAGATATGCCATTTCTCCATGATGCCCGCGCTCAAGCCATTGAAGGAAATAGGAGGCAGTGAGCGGGTTTTCCGCACTGGTCACGCGGCAGGCATCAAACCCAAGTTCCAAAGCAAAGTTGACAATCCTATCTTTCAAACAGAACGGCTGAGGCTGGCGCGGAATTCATGCACCACATGGGCGGCGACCTCCCTGGGAGAGCGAAAATCGCTGCCGACAAGCACATCGCTCTGAATATAAAGGGGCCTCCGCGCGGCCAGGAGCTCACTTATTTTAGCCATGGGATCAGCTCCCTGCAACAAGGGGCGATGGGTTTGATGCTTGACCCGATTGTAAATCGTCTCAGGGGATGCCCAAAGACAAACCAGAAGTGAGTGCGATTTAAGGCTGGAAAGGTTTTCCGGATTGGTCAGAACGCCGCCGCCTGTGGAAATTACACAATGATCACAGGAGGCAAGCTCCTTGATGACCTGTTGTTCGTAACTGCGGAAGACAGCTTCACCTTGCTCGGAAAAGATCGCGTTGATAGGCTTACCGGAGCGTTCCTCGATCATCTGGTCGGTATCAAAAAAATTGAACGAAAGGATCTGGGCTGCGAGTTGACCGATGGTGCTCTTGCCTGTGCCCATGAAGCCAACCAAAGCCAGGTTACGAATCCGGCGCGGGGGCAATATGGATGGTTGATCGGTCATGGTTTTGAGGCGGCTGGCGCTCCATTTCTAAAATGCCCGTTTGAAAAGAGAGTGACAATGAGAAAGCTGGCCGGAACAACGGAAAACGGTTCAGGTCTGGCTCTTTAAAAGCCATTTGTCGGATGGAGCTGGTTTGAAGGATTCGAATTTGGCAAGGAGCGTCTCCGGCGTTTTTTCGCTGAGCACCAGCTCACGATGATAAGGGTTGATGAAACCAGCTGCAACGGCGTGGTCAAAGAGGTGCAGCATGGGAGTGTAAAATTCCTGGATGTTCAACAAACCGCACGGTTTGGCATGGAGCCCAAGCTGTGACCAGGTAATGACTTCACAAAATTCCTCGAATGTTCCAAAGCCACCCGGCATGGCGATGAATGCATCCGAGAGTTCAGCCATGAGAGCCTTGCGTTCATGCATGGAGGAGACAATGCGAAGATCAGGTAATTTAAGATGGGCAACTTCCCGTGCGAGCAGAGCCTCCGGAATGACGCCGATGACATGTCCCCCAGCTTCCAATGCGGCATCCGCAATGATTCCCATCAACCCGATGCAGCCGCCTCCATACACCAGATCAATTTTTCTCGAGGCGAGCAGTGAGCCCATCGTTTTTGCGGCCCGGGCAAATAAGGGGTCTAGACCAGTATTGGAACCACAAAAGACCGTGATGCGACGCATGGCACTAAAAAGTCAGAAAGGAGTTAAAGATCAAGGATAGGCTCACACTATTTTGGAGCGGCTGAATCCGCTTTTCAATGTCGGGAACAGGGTTAAAGTGATCAGCATGATACAGGAATTGGTGCAAAACGCAGGAAAGACCAAACCACATTTGATTGGAAAATCCTGAGCATGCCAGAGGGGAACGAGCAAAAGCTGAAAATTTACTTTCTGCCGAACCTGATGACGGCGGGAAATTTGTTTTGCGGCTTTGTGGCGCTTACAAAAATCGTGGAGGCGGATGCCAATGCGCCGAATTTTAATTCGATCATCCGCCATGCATTGTTCTTCATCCTGCTGGCCTGTATTTTTGATTTGCTGGATGGTCGCCTGGCGCGGATGGGTGGAGCGGAAAGCCCTTTTGGAAGGGAATTTGATTCGCTTGCTGACCTTGTTTCGTTCGGGGCCGCACCTGCTTTCCTCGTGCATCGGATTGTTTTAAAGGATGTGTTTGTGCTGCACCCGGAACTGGGCTGGTTCATTGCATCGATTTACCTGATTTGCGGGGCGTTGCGCCTTGCCAGGTTCAATTGCCTTTCCGCGATGACCCCAAATGCGGGGAATAGCGAGTTCATGGGGTTCCCGATTCCAGCGGCAGCGGGGCTGGTGGCTTCATTGACGCTGTTCATCATGTGGTGGGATGACAAAGGCCTGGCAGCGGGGCCATGGCGTTATTTGCTGCCGGTGATCCTGCTCTTCCTTTCAATGATGATGGTCAGCGAGGTGAAGTATCCATCCTTCAAAAAGCTGGATTTGCGCGCGACAAAACCGTTCACGAAACTGGTGCTTGGAGCGATTTTCTTCGGAGTGATATTAATTTTCCGGGATAAGGTACTGCCTGTTTTTCTTCCGACATTGTTTACTGCTTATCTTCTGTATGGGTTTGTCCGCCCTCGAATCTCGCGCAAAATGCGGCGTGAAATCGAGGATGAAGATGAGGAGGAGAGCCCCGCAGCCGAATGATTGAATCGCTGGTGAAAGCAGGAGTGACGGGGCTGATCAGTGGTTTTCTGGTCTGCATTCCGGTAGGCCCAATCAACGTGGCAATCATCAATGAAGGAGCGCGGCGCGGTTTTATCTGGGGGTTGATGGTTGGCCTGGGCGCGATGGTAATGGATTTGATTTATTGCCTTTTCGCATTTGCAGGTTTTTCCAGTTTATTCACAACGCCCGGAATGCGCGCGGCAATGGAATTGATCAGTTTTCTGCTGATGCTTTTCCTGGGGCTCAAGTACGTTCTGGTGCGGGACCTTCCGTCAACAACTCCAACAATGGAAGCAGTGGAGCAACGGTTCCATCCACACACCGCATTCTGGATCGGTTTTGTGCGGGTGCTGGGAAACCCCGCCGTACTTCTCTTCTGGATCACCCTTTCAGCAACCTTCCTGAGCCACGGTTGGATTCAGGACAACTGGGCAAGCAAGGGCACCTGCGCTGCAGGAAATTTTACAGGGGGAATGCTTTGGTTTGCGATGTTAAGTTATCTGGTTGGACGGGGGCGAGGCAGGTTTTCCAAACGGACTTTGGTGATGATGTCGCACATTTCGGGGGCATCATTGCTGATAGCGGCGATGGTTATCGGAGTTCGCCTGGTAAACCTCATCCACACGGCTGAACTGCAGAACTGGTTGCCACGAAGATAAACAATTTGACGGGGGTTGAACGAGGCATTCATTATCAAAGGATGCCGCAGGGAACATCCTTTCTCCTCATGATGCTGGTTTCCGTCATGACAGCAGCCAACGCTATCGGCGGCGCAGCCATTGAAGGAAAGGTTGATCTGACCGAAGCGGAAAAGGCAGCTTCGATTGCACGGTCCCGCTATCAGGTCAAGGCGGCAGGAACGGTGCGCCCAGCCGAACCGGTAGTCGCTGTGGTTTACCTGGAAGGGAAATTCCCTGAATCGACGGAGAACGTGACAGTGCAGATGGGGCAGCGCGGCTATCAATTTACCACGGGGGTTCTACCGATCCGGGTCGGCACTACGGTGGAATTTCCAAATTTCGACGACGATTACCACAATGTTTTTTCCTATTCCAAATCGAAGCGCTTTGATTTGGGAAGATATCGAAAAGATGAAAAGCCAGCTTCGCAGAAATTCGACAAGGCAGGATTGGTGAAATTGTATTGCGAAATTCATGAACATATGCGCGCAAATATCCTTGTGCTGGAAACGCCCTACTTTACTCGAACAGACACGAATGGAACTTTCAAACTGGAGGGATTGCCGGCAGGCGAATTCAAATTAAAAGCCTGGGTCGATGAAAAGTTGTCCTATGAAAAGCAAGTCACTCTGGTGGACGGGAAAACCGTGACGGTTTCCTTCGCAGGAAAGCAGGGCGAGTGAAAGCATGTTAAACCTTTCCTTCCGGTCCAAACTGCTGGCGGCGATGGCATTGGTGGTGATCGGCGTGACAGGGGCGACACTGCTGGTGACGAGGCAAAAGGTAGAGGCGGCTTACCGGGCTATTTTCAGGGAACAATTTCAAACCCAGTTCCAGTTTTTTACACAGTTACAGGACACTCGTCTGGGAGCCGTGCAGGAAAATTGCCTCACGTTTGTGAATTCAGTTCGGCTGATCGCAGCGATGAATGAGTTCGTGCAGGAAAAGGACCTCTCAACCGCAAAGGATTTGTATGACAATGCCCGAAACGAGTTGTCGAAACCGGGAAGCGGAGGAGGCTCGGTGCGACAACCATCCTTCTTTCGGTTTTTGGATGCGAGTGGAAAGGTGATTACCCCGCCCGATGCAGATGCGGGGCTGTACCAGGTTGCAGGGGCAGGAAACCTTGAAGAGCAACTCGCGCTTCTCTCAGCAGCAATGCGAAAGCAGGCCCAGCAGCAGGTGGGTTATCTCGCCCCAATCAATTCCAAAGGCGTTCCGCTCCTCCATGAAGTGGTGTTTACACGAATCATTGATCCGGTGGAACATTTGCCGCTTGGAGCGATGGTGCTGGGGTATGCCGCCCCGGAAATGAACGGACCAGAAAGCGGCGCAACAAAAACGAAAACAGGAATCCTTCTTGGAAAAAAGCTGCATTCGACGACCTTGCCGGAAGCCAGCGCCACGGCGATAGCAGAACTGCATGGGCGGGAATTGGAACAGTTTGCCCGGAATGAGGGCTACCCGCTGGCAATCAATGGAGAGCCGCACTGGGTAATTGCCAGGGAACTGAATCCAGGTTCGAGTTTTCCCCCGGCATTCCAGGTGTGCGCATTTTCATTGGCGGATTCACTGAAACAGCAACGGGAGTTGCTCTGGCGAATCCTGCTTTTTGGTGGACTTGCATTACTTGGTGCGCTTGGCCTGAGTTATTTTCTCTCGCATGGACTATCAGTGCCGCTGCGGGAACTGGCACGCGCCACCCATGAAATCGAGGAGGGTAATTACGCCATTTCAGTCCCGGTCCGAAGCAGCGATGAAGTGGGGCAACTGGCACAATCATTCAACCAGATGGCCACTGGATTGGCGCTTAAAGAGCGGTATCGTAGCGTGCTTGATCTCGTGGCGGACAAACGAATTGCTGAGGATTTGATGTCCGGCAAAATTGCGTTGGGAGGAGAAGAGCGGGATGTGAGCGTGCTGTTTTGCGACATCCGCGGGTTCACCGCGCTGACCCAAAACATGGAACCGCCGGAAGTCATTCACATGTTGAATGAGCATTTTACTCCATTGACGCGGGTCATTTATGAACATCATGGAGTGGTGGATAAATTTGTAGGTGACCTGATCATGGGGATTTTTGGCGCCCCCACAAGTTCGGGGAACGATTCGTTGAATGCTGCGCGCTGCGCCTTGCAAATGATAAAGGCAAGGGAGAATTTGAGCCTGACTTCGAAGTATAAAATCCAGGTCGGCATCGGAATCGTTTCCGGAAAAGCCTTGGCAGGCAGAATGGGATCATCCGATCGGCTCAACTACACAGTCCTGGGCCCGAGAGTGAACCTCGCGTCGCGTCTTTGCAGTCAGGCTGGGCGCATGGAAGTGGTGATCGATGCGGAAACCTACGAACGCAACCGGGATGTCATGCAGGTAACGGCGCTTCCAGAAATGAAGTTAAAGGGTTTTTCTGAAACTGTTCGCGCTTACCAGTTGATTTCCATTCGAGTGTGAAAATGAGAAACGCAGGAACGAAGCAACAGAGGGCGATTGTGGCACTTCTCTGCCTGATTCCGACAGCTTCGACGCTATCGCAAACACAATTTCTGGAAACACTTGATGAACGATTGCGTTATTCGAGTGGTAACGGCTTGTTTCGGGCTGAGATTAATGGGCTTTTGGATGCAGAAGCTTATTATATCGATGGGAACCCACCGGGACTTTTGTTCAGTGATGACGATCTGCTTTTCAGCCCGAGGGCAACTTTGTTTCTGGAGGCCGAACTTGGAAAGCATCTGTATGGTTTGGTCCAGTTTCGAGCCGATCGGGGGTTCGATCCTGGAGCGGATGAGAACGGCGATGCACGGCTGGATGAATATTTTTTGCGGTACACACCGCTTGAGCAGCCGGTCTTTCAATTGCAGGTGGGTAAATTTGCGACGGTGTTCGGTAATTGGGTGGCACGGCATGATAGCTGGGAAAATCCATTGATCAACGCGCCGCTCGCTTATGAAAATGTGACCATTGTCAGCGATGTGACTGCTCCCACGAGTCCGGCAGCATTTCTTGCCCGGGGCAACAAACCGGATGAAAAAGGAGCGTGGTTGCCGGTCCTGTGGGGGCCTTCCTACAGCTCAGGGGTTTTAATTTCAGGGGTGGTGAACCGGTTTGAATACGCGCTTGAATTCAAAAATGCCTCCATTTCATCACGACCAACAGTCTGGGATGCAACTGATCTCGATTGGGAAAATCCAACATGGAGTGGCCGGGTTGGATACCTTCCAAGCCCTGAATGGCGGGTGGGAGCATCAGCAAGTCACGGCGCGTATTTGCTTCCTTCTGCGCGTGGCGGTTTGCCGCCAGGAGATGATCTGGATGATTACAATCAAACAACCGTTGGCGTTGATCTCTCCTATGCGTGGAGGCATTTCCAGGTTTGGGCCGAAGCGATTGCCGCCAGTTTTGAAGTTCCCACTGTAGGGGATGCCGACACGATCAGTTATTATCTGGAGGCGAAGTACAAATGGACTCCGCAACTGTTCACGGCGGCGCGTTGGGGCCAGCAATTTTTTGACACGGTAAATGATGGAAATGGTAACTGGGTAAAATGGGATCGTGACATCTGGCGTGCAGAGTTGGCGCTGGGTTACCGTTTTGACCGGCATCTTCAAACAAAATTGCAGTACAGCTACTCGCGACAGGAAGGCGCATTCCAGCAGGGAGAACAGCTGTTGGCAGCCCAGGTGACGCTCAAATTTTAACGGTTCACTTGCAGAGTTGGGCATGGGGGTGGAAAATCTTCAGAATGTCGCCGGTAAATAAAGCCATCACGCCGCAACCTGAAGAGGATGCAATCTGCATTTTTGGGGCGCGAGAGCATAACCTGAAAAACCTCAACCTCTCCATTCCACGAGATCAATTCGTGGTAATCACAGGTGTGAGCGGCTCAGGAAAAAGCACGCTGGCTTTTGACCTGATATTTGCGGAGGGACAACGGCGTTTCCTTGACGCAATGAACGCTTACGCCCGGCAATTCGTGGAACAGATGGCGCGACCGGAAGTTGACCTGATCACCGGGTTGCCCCCGACCGTCAGTATCGAGCAACGGAACAGTCGCGGCGGAGGCAAAAGCACCGTGGCCACTGTCACGGAAATTTATCATTTCATCCGGCTACTGTTTGCTCGGCTGGGATTGCAATATTGTCCTAAATGCCAGCAACCAGTGCAGGCGCAGACCCGGGACTTGTTAAGACAAAAGCTGTTTGTTAAACTGAAAAAACGGGGAGACCTGCTCCTGCTTGCCCCAATTGTGCGAAACCGAAAAGGTTTTCACACTGATGTGGGGGAATGGGCAGCCAAACGTGGTTACAAGGAAATACGGGCCGATGGAAAATTATATTCCACAAGTGAAAAGCTGCGCCTGGACCGCTTCCGGGAGCATGATATCGAAATTGTGGTGGGTGTTTTGGAGCGTCGGGCCAGGGATGCCAAGGCAGCTGTGCTAATTGACGAAGCGCTGGACCTTGGAAATGGTGTTTTGCTGGCGCTGGATAATCATCGTGACGCAACCGTTCATTCAACCTCCAGAGCATGCCCCACCTGCGGCGATTCCTTCCCTTCGCTTGATCCCAAATTTTTCAGCTATAACTCTGCGCAAGGTTGGTGCCGGTCCTGCCGTGGGTTTGGCGAAACATTTTTTTTGCCGGAGGCTGATAGGGGTGCGCGGGCAGATGCTGTCGAGGAATCATGGTTCAGCTGGCAGGAGGGAAAACGTGAGGTGTGTCCGGATTGCGAGGGAACGAGGCTCAACCCGGTCGCGCGAGCGGTGCGATTGCCCTTCAAATTTCGAAAAACGGGGCTGCCCTCCGGAATGAAGGCAAGGCTGCAAACAGAACCAACAGTCGATACTTTAGCACAATGCTCCGTCAGTGAGGCAGCCATGATTTTCGAGCGGATGGAATTAAACGGGCGCGAAGCGGAGATTGCGCGTGATATTCTGCCGGAAATTCGTGAGCGCTTAAAATTTCTTTGTGAGGTGGGGTTGGAATACCTGCAATTGGGACGAAGTGTAACAACCCTCTCAGGAGGCGAGTCGCAACGAATTCGATTGGCATCCCAACTGGGATCAACCTTAAGCGGGGTGCTCTATGTTCTGGATGAGCCCACCATTGGACTGCATTCGCGAGATAATGAGCATCTCCTGCGCGCCCTTGATCTGTTGAAGGAACGCGGGAACTCGTTGCTGGTGGTCGAGCATGATGAGGAAACCATGCGCCGGGCGGACTTCATCATCGACCTTGGACCGGGAGCAGGTGTTCATGGCGGCACTGTCGTGGCATCAGGAACATTAGCGGAACTGCAACAGCATCCGGAGTCCCTGACCGGAAAGTATTTGAGAGAGAAACCAACGCATCCAGCCCGGGGAAAGCGACGGCCAATTGAAAAAAAATCAGAGAAAACGTGCCTGATACTGCATGGGGCGAACCTGCACAATTTGAAGGAGGTGACCGTTTCATTTCCTTTGAATCGATTTGTGGTGGTGACAGGGGTGAGCGGATCGGGGAAAAGTACCTTAATCCGGGAATGCCTCCTGCCAGCAATGAAAACGGCGCTGGAAAAGGGGAAATCAGCGAAGCCACCGGCAAATCTGACGGGGCATGAAAATTTCAAGGCGGTGTATGAAGTGGACCAAAGCCCTATTGGAAGAACCCCACGTTCGACACCGGCAACCTACGTGGGGTTTTTTGACGAGATTCGCGCCTTGTACGCGCAGACACCCGAAGCTCGGTTGCGTGGTTATACCGGCAGCCGCTTTTCTTTTAACAGCGCCCAGGGGCGTTGCCCGAATTGCGAAGGCGCAGGCACGATCAAGCTGGAAATGAATTTTCTTCCACCTGCCTACATCCTTTGCGAAACCTGCCAGGGGTGCCGATATAACCGGGAAACACTGGATATTACCTATCGGGAAAAAACAATCGCCCAGGTGATGGAAATGAGCGTGGCGGAGGCATTGGAATTTTTCCAACCCGTGCCAAAAATTCGCCGACCACTTGAGGCGTTAAGAGACACCGGCCTGGATTATCTTCGTCTCGGACAAATCAGCCCGACATTAAGCGGCGGCGAAGCGCAACGAATCAAACTGGTATCGCATCTGTTGACCGGGTTGAAGGACACAGGAGACCTCTTTGACCGTCGCGGCAAATCGAATTTATTTATCCTGGAGGAACCCACAATTGGGCTGCATATGGCTGACGTGCAGAAATTGGTGGAAGTCATTCAACGGTTAGTCGATGCGGGACATTCAGTGATCGTTATTGAGCATAATCTCGACCTGATTGCGGAAGCCGATTGGGTAATCGATATGGGACCTGAAGCGGGAGAAAATGGTGGGAAAATCGTGGCAGAGGGAACTCCGGAACAGGTGGCAAAATCAAAAATCTCGCACACGGGAAGATTCCTCTCCGCTTTCCTGAGGTCATCGGAACGATGATTATGCAACGGCGCAAGGGCAGTTTCGATCCGTTGGCAGTGACCATCATACTGGTTTGCTCGCTATTTTTTATTTTTTACCTGGATCTCCTGCTCGGACGTGCGCTGGCCACATGGGGAATTGTGCCACGCACCTATCTTGGATTACGGGGAGTTCTTTTTTCGCCGCTGCTGCATTTCAATGCTGCCCATTTGGTGGCAAATGCGAGTTCTCTCCTGGTAATGCTGCTGTTCCTTTCCAGCAATGCGAAATACCGCTTTAATCAAACCCTCGGACTGATTTGGATTTTAAGCGGCTTTGGCACATGGCTGATTGGACGACCAGCCATTCATATCGGGGCCAGTGGAATCATTTATGGACTTGTTGCTTATTTGATCGTGGCAGGGATTTACATGCGCGGATGGCTGCCCGCGCTGGTGGGAATTTTTATTTTTATTGTTTACGGGGGGATTTTTTACGGGGCCTTGCCGCAGACGGGATTCATGTCCTGGGAAGGACATTTTAGCGGGGCAGTGGCAGGTATTCTGGTGGCGCGTTTCCAACACGATTAAAAGAAAACGGACAAGCCGCAGCTTGTCCGTGCATAAAAGTTGGAATAACTGTCAGTCCTGACCGCCAACCCATTTTGCACTGTTCACGAGCAGTTTTTTGAATGCTTCGTGCTGATGGGCCTGGCCATCATGACCGAGAGTGGTGCACACGATTTTGGCTTTGTCATGCTGCGTGATCCAGGCAACAGGGTAAGTTTTGCCAGTGGCAATTTCCTTGCCCACCATCACTACTTCCTTTTCAGATCCATGGGCATCTGATTTGAAATGGTAGAGTTCATCAGTGATTTTGAACGTCTTCGGCAGACCTGCGGTGATCGGATGATCTTTGATCACGGAGACTTCGAACTCCTGGAATTTATCATGGCTGCGCGCTCCACCGCCTACGAGCTTGGTATTATACTCGGGCCAGTCACCCCAACTGTACCAAAGAGCAGCGTGGACAAGCAGCAGCCCTTTTCCTTCAGCCACATGATTGAATATAGCCTCTTTTGAGGACTTTTCTTTGAAAGGTTGATTGTTATTAAGATAAAGGACATTGAATTCCTTCACCCTTTCAGCGATGTCAGTATTGTCGGTATAAGTGGGATCGAGACCGCCCTCCTTCAAGGTTTTGACATCCTCTTCATTAAACCAACGTTTAAAATCATGGCTGCTTCCTCCACCAACGATCAGGACTTTTGTTAAAGACTTGCTCGAAGCAGACCCTGAAGCGGATGTTGCGGCTTGTCCATGTGCGCCTTCACTGGTTTCGGCCGTGATTGACACAAAAGTCGGAGCGACAAAGTTATCATAACTCTCAATGGTGATCTGCTTGATCTGTCCGCCCGTTTTCAAGGGCTTGGTAAACCAACGGATTTGGCCGTAACGTACGACACCGGGCAGTTCCGTAGAACCAGGTACTTCGATTTTGTTAATGTAATCTGCGAACTCGACCCCGTTTTTGAGAATAAGTTCTTCTGTTTGACCCGAGGCATAATGAACGGTGACCTTGGCAACTGGAAGATTCTCATGATTGTTATCGCCACAGCATGGATAGGCCCATCCGCCAACACCGCCCAGGAAGTGCAGCTTGTCTGCTTTCACGTTGGTGTTGATCTCGACTTTTTGCGGCATGGTTTTGGCATAACCGTTCCCACCTTTGAGGACGATGATGTTGTTGCCGGAACTGGTTTTTGTTGGCGGGACAATTTCGAAGGGAATTTCACCGGCCTTGACCATTCCAAATCGGGCAAACCGCAACGTTTCATTGGCAGCTTCGCGAGAATTGAACAGACCTTTGGTTGAATCCGCGGTAAACGCGGACGTGAGATCAAGGATGCGATATTTATTCTCATCAGCAATGAGATAAGTGAGGAGATCCCGCAAACCTTCTTCACCAAGGGCTTCAAAACCATTCGGCATCAGCGAAATGCCGGTGGAACGACGGGTTTTAATGTTGTCCTGGCGGATTTCAAAATCGCCCGTGGCATTTCGAAGCACCACAATGTTTTGGTTTTCACGGGCAACAATTCCATCGTAAGTGAGGTCATCCTTTGTTTCGATGGTGACAGTGACAAAGTTTGGTTCCACAACCCGGTTTGGATCGACGATATGAACCAATAAATCCAAAGCGCCATGTGCGCCCATGCCGGTGAGGTCCGGGGCGACATCACGTCCTTCTCCTTTGTACTTATGGCAATTCGCACAATTCTGAGTGAACATCTGGTGGCCCTTATCCAAATCGCCACGTTTCTCGACCTCAGGCGCCAGTTTTGCAATCAGCGCATTTTTTTCCTTCATTTCCGGACCGCGAATTTCCTCAATAACCTCCGTGGCGCGTGCGCCAAGCCCCTTGTCAGCATGAGTTTTCAAACGATGCAATGAAGCAGGCCCAAGAGTGACGAGCTCGATCTTCCGTTGCTGGATGGAATCCAGGAGAGCGTTGGCCCAGTCACTTCGCTTGATGATCTGGGCAAATGCTGCCTCACGAAGTTCCGGGGCGATCTTTGAATAGGCGCTGACCAATTCATTACCAATGGCAGGGTCCTGCACATTGCCCATGGCCTCAATGATCTGCTTTTGCAAAGCCAACGAACTGTTGCCCCCAAGTATTTGAGCGACTGTTGGAACGATCTCGGAATCCATCTTCCGAACCCCGAGAAGGTTGATAGCAACCTGTGCCCGTTGGGCGTCAGCCAGACCGTTGTCAGCCAGCTTGGCGGAAAGTTGGGCGATGACAGGGCGCACGGAGGAGGTGAGGTTATTCTCACGGTCCCAGCGCGCGATCAAGGGCAATGTCGCGTCTGCCAGCCCCCAGCTCTTTGAAGCAAGAAGTGTTTTCAGTGCATTTTGCAGGTCGCTGTTCCAGTCAGGAGCCAGATCAGGTTTCAGGGTTGCCGCGAGCGCTTCCAGGGCAACAATTTTTAGAGCATCTTTTTCAGTTTCCTGGGCCGCAAGGAATTGAACCAGCGCAGCTGCCTGGTCGGCATTTTGTTTGACTGCAATATGGCGGGTAACAGCCGCAACAAATGGGGAAAGATCTGCGACTTCCTTTGCATTAAAGGATGCCTTGAGGAAACGCAACGGATCGCGGGAAGCAACACCAATGGCCGCGGATTCCATGTGCTTGTTCTGAAGGCCAGGATAAGCGGTTACAATCGCCGCTGCTACGTCATCGCTCGGATCAACGGTAGCGAGTGCAATCAATGCATTGAGGCGAACCCGGGCGTTCTCATCCTTTAGTGAAGCCATCAGCGCTTTTTTGCCCTGATCCCCATTTGCCTGATCATTCTCAGCAAGGACTTTTAAAGCAGCCTTGCGAACGGCCGCATCTTTGTCCCTGGTGGCTGCGAGCAAGTGATCGGTCTTCAATTTGCCGGTGACGCTTAAGACCCACAAGGCATGAATCTTGGCATGAACCGAACCGCTCATGACCAATTTTTCAAGATCACCAATGGCATTTCCTACTCCATGATCGATCAGAAGCTGATGAGCAGTCATTCGCACCTGGCCATTGGCGTGGGTCAACGCCTGTACCCAATCAGCAGGCTTGTTGCTGGTAAGGTTAGCTTTAGGCAATGCTTTGGCCTCCTTGTGCTGGTATCTCCAAATCCGGCCAAAATGATGATCGCGGTCGGGGCGAACAGCTGCATTGGCAGCGCCATGTGCCGGACCACGGGTATCATTGTGAATCGCGGCCTGGTTATAGAAATCAATAACGTAAAGAGCGCCTTCAGGTCCCACTCGAGTGTGAATCGGCCGGAACCACAAATCAGAGGCGGCAACGAATTCCGCTTCTTCGCGACCGGTTTCCTTGCTCGCGATGTAGGTGACGCCGGAAGGCTTGATCACATCATTATGAACCAGGCTGACGGTGGGTTCAGAACAGAAATGCATGCTGTTGTACTTCTCGGGCCATGCACCACCGGTATACATGCAGCAGCCAGCGGCTGCGGTGAAGGCACCCACCCAATCAATTTGCACATAAGCTGGTCGTGTATGCTTGACCGAAGGAACCACCTTGTTGTGGTCAGCTATATATTGGGCCGCGCGAGTCCCCGGTAAACTGCCACGGGCAAGCGCCTTTTCCGGCATGACAATATGAAGGAAATGTTCACCGCAGGTCGCAGTGGTGAAGAATGCCTCGCCGTCCCAGTTGAAATCGAATCCCCACGTATTGCAATTTCCCGAGGCATATTGTTCCACGGCAGTTCCATCCGGTTTGAAACGAATAATCCCAGCACTGATTCGCCCGAAATTCTTTGACCCATCGCTCGAGCGAGGTTCACCTGCGCTGTAGCCAACTGCACCATAAACCCAGCCATCCATGCCACGACGGAAGTTATTGATGACCGCATGGGTGTCCATGGTCCCAAAACCGGTGTAGAGCGTCTCGACCTTGTCAGCTTTACCATCCTTGTCGGTGTCTCGTATCCACAAAATATCAGGCGCCTGGGCGACAATAACGCCGTCTTTGTAAAAGACCATGCTGGTGACGAGTTCGAGGCCATCGTAAAACACAGTTTTCTTATCCATTCTCCCATCGCCATTGGTGTCTTCCAGATAGGAAATACGGTCCTTTCCAGGGCGATTCTCTTTTTCCTGATTTGCGAGGCCGGGATTTTTCAGGTTCCACTTTGCAACAGGACGATCATTGGGATTGATCCGCCTGCCACCTGGATACTCGGGAGTTTCAGCGACCCAGAGGCGACCTTGAGCATCCCAATCCAGGGACATTGGCTTTTCCACCTGCGGTTCTGAAGTCACGAGGCTGACATTGAACTCAGGATGAACGTTCATTTTTTCAGCCGCCTTTTCAGGAGCGGTAGGCCCCCCGACTGGATATTTCAAGCTGTTAAGTTCCTCCTGGCTGCAAAGGTAATCCACATTCTCCCGTTTCCCAGCCCAGGCAATACCCCGAAGAAGGAGGGCGCGAAAATGGGGCAGTTCGAAGGTGGACCATTCATGACCCTGCAATGTCACAAAGGAACGATAGTTTTCCTTCTCATATGTCCAGACTTGAGGGGCGATGACGAAGACGGAATGAAATGAGGAGGCAAGAACTTTGGCCTCCGGCATCATGTGAAGGTCGAAATAAATTTCATCCTTCAAATCGAAATTGGAAAATCCGCGGGTGATCGGATGTTCGGTATTAATAAAGTAAATACCGACCTCTCCTTCCAGCCATTTGGAGTGTTTATGCTCCCATGCGCCACCGATGACCGTTTTGAACCAATGCGGGTCGCTGCCACAGGCAGCATCATGAATGGTAACGATCCCACCGCCCCGTTTGAGAAACTTTTCAAGGTTGCTGCGATCTTCGCCAGTGATTGTTCCACCTTCCGCAGCATACATGACAAGCACATCGGTGTTCTCCAGTTCCTGGGCGGAAGGAAAACCGAGTTTGCCGGTGGTTTTGGCGCCACGCTGGTTCAGCAATTCGGTCCACTCCTTTAAAAAGCGTGGGTGGTCATGCTGATTGGGACCATGAGTTTTTTCACCCGCGCGAATAAAGATGCGGAGTGGCTGATTCTGGGCCCAGCCCTGTGCTGAAACCAGCGCCAAAGCGATAAGGAGAAAAAAGATGCGTCTCATACTTACATTATGCAGTGTGGTCGGAGTATCAAGTTTACAAAGGAATGACTCAATCCCCAACCAAAAATTCAGATGCACTTATTCATATTCAAAACCCACGCTTTGTCACGTTTCCAAACCATTTACTTTTCTTCCAGGAAGCGGGAGCATTTTGTGATTTCATCCGTCTAAAGGATATGAAAGTAACATGTCTCCGGTTTATCGCACTTATCTTGATTCTGCTCGGTGGGTCCGGGTTGAACGCGGCAACGAAGGAAGAAGCCGACAGGTTATTCAAGGAACAATCTTTCGCGAAAGCGCATGAGCAATACTCGGCACTCCTTGCGCTGCAACCTGACAACCGGGAATTGATTTTCCGCGCCGCGGATTCGCTTTGGCGCGCCGACGTAGCCAGCAATAACCCGGACAGCAGCAAGTCCGATGAAGCACGAACAATATTGGAAAAACTGGTGCGGGATGTCACCCGTTCCGATGACCAGAATGCTTTTTATGCAGCGGTGCATCGATCCCTTGGGGATTATTGGTGGGCAGCGCGAAGCCGCAATAATTGGGGAAACGCATGGCCGCATTACGAACAAGCGTTGGAATGGTGGGCGCGATCTCCCGAAATTGAGACCGCTCGTGAAGAGTATCTGGATATTGTTCGCTCGATTGCGCGTTCAGATCCAGGCATGCAATGGCAGCAACTGGCCTATATCATCCCGGTTGAGGTGCTTGAGAACACGCTCCAGATCGCCGTTTCCGACCAGGATAAGGCCCTTTTCAATTATTTACTGGCAGTCCGATTCCAAAGCGAAGGAGGTCGCTGGGACCGCCACTCGAAGCTCCGGGCATATTTTGAAGCCGCCCTGAAACGAGGCAAGAACACCGGATGGTATGATGATGCGATATTCCAGTATGCTCAATATGTAGCGAGCTATGGCAAAATCAGCCTTGATCTCTCCGGAAATTACAGAATCGAGCCGGATTATAAAAAAGCACTCGAACTTTATCGACAGCTTCTCAGCGAGTTCAAAAAAGGAGAGACACCATACTATGATCGTGCTCTGGGGGAAATCGAAGCGATCACTTCAGTAACTCTCCACGTCAGCAGCTGGAACATGCTCACACCCGGGCAGGAAGCTGAAGTGAGCCTGAACTGGCGCAATGTGCAGTCCATCAACCTGACACTCTATAAAATCAATTTATCTGAAGACTTAAAACTGGGGCCGAACACCAGTGTCTCCAGTTTGGCCCAAGAGGTGGTACCGCGCCCACAGGAAAAGGTGCATGCCTGGACGTTCCAGACCGAGGACAAAAACGAATATAAGCCAGGGTCGAAAACTTTAAAAATTGATCGAAAACTTGAACGTGGCGCCTACCTGATTGTAGCCGAAGCGGACGGAAACAAAGCCCAGGATATTTTGTTTGTAACAGAAGTGATGCTGGTCACCAAATCGGTGGCAAATGAATTGTTGGTGTTCGTGTGCGAAGCAGACAGCGGCGTTCCTGTGCCTGGCGCAAAAATCAATTATTGGGAACGACATGAAGCAGGAGGCAACTGGCATTCGAGCAAAGGAGCGAAAGAGGCAAATGCCGATGGATTGGCTCATTTTCAATTCACCAATGGAACACATCGTGAGCTTTTCATCAGCGCAGAAACAAGCAAGGGACCAACTTTTTCCCTGCTCAACCAGTACTGGAATCGCAACGAGGGAGCGGAATGGCGGATTTATGCGTTCACAGACCGCCCGGCTTATCGACCCGAAGAAAAAGTGCAGTGGAAATTCACCGCGCGACTGCAGCGGGAGGGCAAATTTTCCACCCCTTCCAGGGATAAACTTGCAATCGAGATCAAAGACCCGCGGGGAACAACGGTACTGGAACAAGCGGTGGAACTGAACGAGTTTGGCAGTGCCTGGGGCTCTCTTGAATTGAATCCACAGATGCCCTTGGGCGAGTACAGCATCCTGTTTTACACCGAGAAGAAGGGGAGGCAGATCGGTTCAGCACAATTGTTTCGATTGGAGGAGTATAAATTGCCCGAGTTCAAAGTTTCGGTTGATTTACCGGAGGAGAATGGACGGAAAAAAATATTTCGGTTGGGCGATGTGGTGGAGGCAGAGATCAAGGCCGAATATTATTTCGGCGGCGCAGTAGCCAATGCGACGGTGCAGGTGATGGTTTATGATAATCCTCTTTATCATATTTATCGCCCTTCACGCCAATACGAATGGTTCTATGAAAGTATTTATCCACCGCAGCCGCGGTGGGGTCGTGGAAATGTCATCCAACAGGAAACGCTTAAAACTGATGCGCAGGGACGGGCAAAAATCATGATTCGAACTCCGCAGGATCAAAGTCATGATCGCGAATATCTGGTAGAGGCCAGGGTGACAGACTCGTCACGGCGGGAGATCATTGGCAGCGGCAAGGTGAAGGTGACCCAACAGAGTTACTATGTGCATGCCCACGCAGATCATCACATTTACCGGCCACAGGATGAGGTTAATTTCAATTTCAAGGCGCTGGATGCAAATGATCTGCCGGTCCAGGTTAATGGTCGAGTGCGGATCACACGGGATTTTTGGTATGAGATCTGGATGAGTCCCGAGGGACGGGAGATCAAAGGGACGGAACTGGACCAATTGCGCCGGGCTGCACCCACTTTCCCGATTATTACGCCGGGGAAACCGTATCAGTTAAAATTCCGTGGCTATGAGCATGAAGAGATTTTGACGCGCAATTTGCGGACGGGCACGAACGGGGAAGCATCCGTGAATTTCAGGCCCGAACGGATTGGATATTACCGTGCGACATGGGTCAGTGAGGAGAAGGTGGACGACTTGCCGGGACGACCGATCCGTGCTGAAACGACAGTTTGGGTGGCCACGTCCGAAACCGTGGAACTGGGCTATCATCATCGTGGTTTACAAATTCTCGCAGACAAGGACACCTTCAAAAGCGGCCAGATCGCGCCTGTGATGATCCACACGGAATCACCTGGCAGGCATGTTCTTTTCAGTGTGGAAGGAGAGAGGCTGCACAGTTATCAAGTGATAAAAATGGAAGGCAGCACAAAGCTTCTTCAAATCCCGATTGGCGAGGAGCACGTGCCTAACTTTTACATTTCGGGTGTGATGGTGAATGAAAAACAGGTCATCCAGGAGCAACAAACAATCGTTGTCCCTCCGGAAAAACAGTTCGCCCAGGTGCAACTTGAACCTCAGCAGAAACAATCTCAGCCGCAGGAAAAAGGACGTTTTAAAATTCGCACGCTGGACCATGAAGGGAAACCAATTCCCGCCGAAGTTGCCTTGGGAGTTGTGGATGAATCGGTCTACTCTATTCAATCGGACTATGCGCCTGATCCACGCCAATTCTTTTTTGGCCAAACCCGGCGGCAGGATGTGATGACCTCCAGCACCTTGAACCATCGCCGTTTTCAGGCAATCCAGGAGCGAGTCGAAGATGAATTGAAAGAAGCTTATTATTTTCAAGAGGAAAGGCTGGAGCGGTCGATGCATACACGTTACGGCTTACTGAAAGATGCTGCCTACCCGGAATCAGAACTTAAATTGTCTCGTGCTGTCCTTAATGTTGCAGCGGCGAAACAGGAGGCAGGACAAAGTATGCTGAATGTCCTGGCTGCAGACAGTGCTGCCGCCCCGGGAGCAAGCAATAATGAAGATCCTGTGCAGGTGCGTTCGGATTTTCGTTCAACAATTTTTTGGGAACCTGCAATCAGGACAGATGCAAACGGATGGGCTGATGTCACACTGATTTATCCAGACTCGCTGACAACGTGGAAAGCGACCGCGCGGGTAGTGGCTGAAGGGAACCGGTTCGGTATTGCCCAAACGAACACGATAACACAAAAACCCTTGATTGTGCGGTTGCAGGCGCCGCGATTTTTTGTGGTAGGAGACAGCGTGACGATTTCGGCCGTGGTCAACAATAATACCGATGAGGAATTTACAGTCCGGCCAGAGATTAAAATTCAAGGAATGAACCTGCCACAACCATCAAGACGGGAGCCGGTAACCGTTCCCGCGCATGGAGAGGCGAGAGTGGATTGGACAGTGAATCCGACCAAGGCAGGATCAGTGAAAATCCAGATGATCGGCCGCTCAGAGAAATATTCTGATGCAATGGAAAGAGAGTACCCGATCCATGAGCATGGAATTGAAAAATTCACCGCGCTTTCCGGCAAGTTGATGACAAATGAGTTGCGGACGACATTTGAGCTGCCGAATGCTCGCAAGCCCGGCACCACTTCCATGCGCATTCATGTGACCCCCAGTATCGCGATTACGATGCTGGATGCCTTGCCTTACCTGATTGATTTTCCTTACGGCTGCACTGAGCAAACGATGAGCCGGTTTCTGCCCGCGGTAATTGTTGCCAAAACCTTGCGAGAATCAGGAATCAAACCGGAGGAAGTGATGGGAAGAGCGTTTGGGGGAATTGAGCCGGGCGCTACAAACAAGATTCATGTGAAAGGAAAAAAGGATCTCCGCCAGCTGGATGAAATGGTCGAGAAAGGGTTGAAACGGTTGGAAGAGTTCCAGCATGGGGACGGTGGATGGGGTTGGTGGAAGGATGGTGAGAGTGATCATTACATGACTGCTTATGTGGTCTGGGGGCTTGCCTTGTGCAAAGAGGCAGGGGTGAGTATTCCAGAAAACCGACTCGCCCAGGCGTTGCGTTATCTGACAGAAGAAATTGTGGAGGAGGAATCGCGACCGGACCTTCAAGCCTGGATGTTGCATGCCATTGCTGTGGCAACAGCAGGCGATACAGAAATTCGGAAACAGCCATTTGTGGTGACCGCGAGCAATAACTTGTGGGAAAAGCGGGACCAGTTGAACGCATATACGAGGGCATTGTTTGCCCTGGCTGCTCACCACTTGAAACAGCGGGACCGTTCAGAAACTTTGGTGAGAAACCTTGAGAACGGCGTGAAACGAGATGATCCAGGCAAATCCCGGCTTCTCGGAAATCAGGCGCAAGAGGGTGCGATCCAAACGGCACATTGGGGAAGTGACGGGTTTTGGTGGCGCTGGTCAGAGGGCCCAATCGAAGCCACTGCATTCGCATTAAAGGCATTGCTGACGATTGATCCCAGGAACCCTCTCGTAACAGAGGTGACAAACTGGATGATTAAAAACCGTCGTGGAGCGCAATGGAGCAACACACGGGACACGGCAATCTCGATCATGGCTTTGACAGATTACCTGAAAGTAAGCGGCGAGCTTGATGTGGATGTTGAGTATTCACTTATTGTCAATGGAGAAGAGATCACATCCCTGAAAATCAAGGGAGCAGAATTGTTTACCGCGCCTGGAACATTCGAGGTGCCTTCGGCCTTGATCAAAGAACGAAATGAGATTCGGCTGCTGCGGAAATCCGGAATTTCCCCGCTCTATTATTCTGTGGAAGCAGAATATTTCAGCACCGAGGAACCGATATCACCCGCAGGGAATGAACTGTTCGTGAAACGGGAGTATTTTAAACTGGTGGGTAAGCCAACGCTGCTCAAGGGGTATATTTACCAGCGCGAACCTTTAACTGACCTTGGTTCGGTTAAAAGCGGGGATCGCGTAGAGGTGGTGCTCACTGTGGAAACCAAGAACGACTATGAATATCTGATGTTTGAGGATTTGAAACCGGCTGGTTTCGAAGCGGTCCAGATTCGAAGCGGCGAAATGCTTTACAGCCGTGAACTGAAATCCAGTGCGCGACAACAGAGTGAAGCAGAGGAAAATTATACAGGACGCAATCGCTGGGTTTACCAGGAATTACGCGACCGAAAAGTGGCCATGTTCATCGACAAACTGCCGCAGGGCGTCTGGCAGATTCGTTATGAGTTGAGGGCAGAAACACCAGGAAAATTCCATGCTTTACCCCTGCTTGGGCAAGCGATGTATGTTCCTGAAATCAGAAGCAACTCAAGCGAGTTGCGCGTCAATGTGCTGGAGCCTTAGGGTTGTAGGGGCTCATTTTAATGCGCGTATTCAGCAGATTGTCTCAATGATGGACAACTTTTGTTCAAAACATTTTTGGGAATTATTTCAGTTTTTGTAATTCCTCCTAGTTCAGGAAAAATGGCCCAAACAAGCCATTTTTCCTGTTTCTTCAAACCCACATCATTTACCAGCATCGTTTTCGCGATGGCATGCACCCTGCTAAAGCTGAAGCCGTAAAAGCAGGTTGACGAGATGCTCTCTTCATTCCTACTTTCGGCGCGTCACGCAGGTTCTGCTCTCTAAGCCCAGGGAGCTACTGCAAGGAAGTGGCGCATTCAAAGCAGCTCTGCTGCATCACAGTCTTAGGACATTTGAAGCGGCGCTTTTGCGTCATCCAAAACCATGACGGGTAAAATGAAGTTTCTGAAAATTAATACAATGTGGGCGCTATGGGCTTGTTGCACTGCAATTTTCGCAACCGTGGCAGTTCGGGCTGAAGTGGATCCGAAATACTACGCCGTAATGGTGAGCGCATCGGTACAATCCTCCCCCGCTCGTGTGACCTTGACCTGGGCCAGCGACGAGAGGGCGACCGGTTACACGGTTTCGCGTAAAGGAAAGAATGCGACGAGCTGGTCTCAAATCGCCACCCTTCCTGGAAGCGCCACTACTTATACGGATTCCAATGTTGCTGATCGCAACACCTACGAATACGCACTTTCAAAAACAACAAGCTGGAATTATCCCGGCACTGGCTACGCTTACGTGGGGATCAATGCACCATTGATCGAGAACCGTGGGAAAGTAGTGCTCCTGGTCGAAAATCTTTACGCCAATGATCTGGCGATGGAGCTTACCCGGTTGGAGCAGGATCTTGCAGGTGATGGCTGGACTGTTCTGCGCCACGATGTGTCACGCACAGCTTCGGTCCCTTCGATCAAGGAAATCATCAAAGCGGATTACAACGCCGATCCGGCGAACGTCAAAGCGGTCTTTCTTTTCGGACGCGTGCCAGTTCCCTACTCGGGCAATTTCAATCCCGATGGGCATGAGGATCATAATGGGGCATGGCCCGCTGACCTTTACTACGGTGACATGGATGGAAATTGGACCGATTCGTCCGTGAACAACTCCGGATCACACCGTCCGGCAAACAGGAATGTTCCTGGGGATGGAAAATTCGATCAGTCCAATTTGCCAGGCAATGTCGAACTTGCCGTGGGACGTGTTGACCTCTCTAACATGACCTGCTACGCAAACAAATCGCCAGCGCGTAGCGAGAAGGACCTCCTCCGTCAGTACCTGAACAAGGACCATAATTTTCGTCATCGGCTGATTGATCTTCCTCGCCGCGGATTGGTCTGCGACAACTTTGGGGAACG
Organism: Verrucomicrobiota bacterium; assembly: GCA_033762115.1. Classification (GTDB taxonomy): domain Bacteria; phylum Verrucomicrobiota; class Verrucomicrobiia; order Limisphaerales; family SXQI01; genus JANRLX01. The sequence continues at coordinate 92,062 of JANRLX010000093.1, read as the reverse complement.
GGAAGGGGAAGCATTTGCAGCGAGCGGTTGGCGCAATTTTGCTCCAATGTTCGGAGCTGATAATGTCGCTTCCGTGGGTGGCGGACAGTTTTTTACCACCCTGAATTCACAGGGTTATCTTTGGTCATACGGGACAGGCGGCGGGAGTTACTACACCTGTAATGGAGTGGGTGGTTCGGATGATTTTGCGCTGGGAGACATCAAGTCCGTATTCACCATGTTTCTCGGCAGTTACTTCGGTGATTGGGACAATGAAAGTAACTTTCTTCGAGCCCCGCTTGGCTCAACCACCTATACCCTCACCACTTCATGGGCAGGCCGTCCGCATTGGTTTTACCATCACATGGCTTTGGGCGAGACGATTGGTTACAGCACGTTGCTCAGCCAGAACAATGGATACGGGGGACTTTACGCCGCCCAAAACTGGGGGACACGTCAAGTGCATGCCGCTCTGATGGGGGACCCCACATTGCGAATGCACATGGTCACTCCGCCTGCAAATCTGAACGGAACGATCACTGGCGGATCAGTAAACCTGACCTGGGGTGCATCGCCTGACAGTGATATCCAAGGTTATGTAGTTTACAAAGGAACCTCTTCTCGCGGACCTTTCACTCGCATTTCAGGAAGTTCACTCCTCGGGGGCACCTTTTTCAATTATACCGGTCACGCGAGCGGAACCATTTACATGGTGCGCGCAGTGAAACTGGAGCGTTCTGGAAGCGGAAGTTATCTGAATCCAAGTCAGGGAATTTTTTATCCAAACAATGTCCAATTACCTCCTCAAGGCCCGGTCGCTCCTTCTGCGCTCGTGGCCATCAGCAAATCGATTTCTCAAATCGATCTTCGTTGGTCCGACAATGCCAACAACGAAAGCGGATTCGTCCTGGATCGACGGGTCGGGAATGGAGAATTTTTTGAGCGAGCTCGGCTCTCCGCCAATAGCATTACTTTCACAGACAGCGGACTCTCCGCCGGGACACAGTACAGCTATCGGGTTCGCGCCTATAACAGCAATGGAGAATCGGGTTTCTCCAGCGAAGCGACCGCGCGGACCAGCCTTGCAAATTCCGTCACTCCGGTCGTTTCACTGGTGACCACGGATATGACCACGAGAGGCAGCTGGAAAGGCGTGTACGGCAGTGACGGCTATCAGATCAGTGGGGATGGCATTCGAACTCCTGGTTATGTTTCCCTCTCCCAAACGGGCTCCGAATCATGGCTATGGTCTGACTCAACAAGTGAACTGCGTGCCTTGGAACGCACCACTTCCGGGCGGCTGGCTTCAGCATGGTACGGGCAGAGTTTTACAGTGGACCTCAATTTATTGGACGGGGAAACCCATCGGGTAGCGATGTATTTCCTGGATTGGGACGCGACGAGCAGTAATTCCCGGGTCCAGACAGTGGAAGTTCTGGATGCCAGCAGCGGCGCCGTTCTGGATACTCAAACAGTGGCCAACTTCTCAACTGGAAAATGGCTGGTCTGGAACCTGAAAGGTTCCTTGAAATTTCGTTTCACCAAAGTGAGCGGTTACAATGCAATTGTGAATGGGATCTTTTTTGATCCTGCAACCTCCAACCCGGCGACTGGAAGCAGCAGCGGGCAGATTCTTGCCGGAAAATTTAACCTGAAAATCACCGGACAACCGGGACAACGATTCAAAATTTATGAATCATCCAATCTGAACTCCTGGGCTGAAAAAGATGTAATTACGCTGAGTTCAAATACTTATCTCTGGATCGACCCCCTATCATCATCCTCCGCACCGTTAAAATTTTATCGAGCGGTGCCACAGCCATAATTCAGACATCCGGGTTAAAACGCCCTTCTATTTTACGGCTTATGTATCAGTCCTGATTAGGGGAAAGTCTATATGGCAACTTTGTTCAAAAAGTGGTTTATTCTTACTGCGTGAAACAGGGAAACAATGAGGACAGGCCGCCGGGTGAGTAAAAATGAAGCCGGACAGCATCATCTTTCTGATCGAGAATAGTGCCGAAAGCATCTATCAGATAGAGCAGGCTTTCCGGAAGGCGGAGATTCTCAGCTCCATGAAAGTGGCACGGTACGGGAACGAAGCCATCCTTTATTTGAAGGGAGTGGGAATTTATGGCAATCGAAGCATTTATCCAATTCCCGGTCTTATTGTTCTTGATCTGGGATTACCGGATGGAAGCGGCCTGAGTGTTCTTGGCTGGATTCGGCAACAGTCGAATTTTTCGCACATACCCGTGATTTCAATGGTCAGGCCGACACAACTAAAGTTGATCCAGCAGGCGTTTGACCTCGGAGCCAACGCTTATCTGGTCAAGCACGGGAACTTGGAAGAGTTGACGCAACTGGTCATGTCGATTGAATTGATGCCAGATCTTTCGAAGCAAAAGCAATCCTCTCAAAGTTTAAAGCCGGAAAGTTCAAATAAGAGCTGAGCGGTTCGAGGTCTGCCAGCTATATCTTTGATTTCCTTCAAATCCCTTGCCACGGAATTCGTGCGCCTCTATGAGATGCCGCACCAGTGAAGTGGATCAAATTTATCTTTGGCTTATTACTGCTGCCGGTTTGTTGGGCTGGGCTAAGGACATTAGTTCGAGTGATTGCCGCAACCGGGCGAGCAGACACAATCTGGGCCTGCCTGTTGGCGGGAGCAGCCTCCTGGGTTGTCATTTACCTCCTCCTGCCCAAACCGATGTGGGTGTACGTGTTTGGCCATGAACTGACACATGCAGTGTGGACCTGGTGTTTCGGAGGGCGCGTCAAAAAATTCAAGGCCACATCAAAGGGGGGCCATGTCATCGTGACGAAAAGCAATTTCCTGATCACGCTGGCTCCTTATTTCTTTCCCATCTATGCGGTTCTGCTTTTTTTATTATTTTTGATCGGCAGCCTGATCTGGCCAATAACCCCCTATGCGTTTTGGTTTCATCTACTGCTTGGCGCAGCCTACGCTTTTCATCTGACTTTTACAGTCCATGTATTATCGATGGAGCAAAGTGATGTGACGGAGAACGGGATTTTATTTTCGGCGGTCACAATCTTTCTTGGGAACCTGCTTGTCTTAATCCTCGGACTGCCATTGATCACGCGTGGGATGGGTCTTTTAACTGCCCTAAGCTGGTGGGCCGAGGAGGTGTCGCTCGCCTTGCGTCGTCTGGGACAATTGATCTGAAAGGAATGTCCGTTTGCTCTCCCGTATCACTTTGCTAATGTGCGTTGAATATGGGTGCTGAAAATTCATCGTCACCGGGGATGACCTGGTTTCTGTTTTCGTTATTAACCGTTGTTTCCTGGGGTGTTTACGGAGTGTTCCTGCACACTGGACAAATAGCGATGGGGGATCCGGTCAACGGGCGTTACAAAGCGTTCCTGTTCGTGGGGCTCGCCTACTTCCTGACCGCGGTGCTTGCGCCGCTGGCATTATTGATGGCCAAGGGCGCCTCATGGAATTATCCGGTACGTGGAATGAGCTGGTCGTTAATTGCCGGGATTGTTGGCGCTTTGGGAGCATTTGGAGTATTGCTGGCGTTCGGTGCAAAGGGCACTCCGGCGGTGGTGATGTCGATCGTTTTTGCCGGTGCTCCGATTGTGAATGCGATCACAGCGATTCTTCTGCACCCACCTGCCGGAGGTTGGGGAGGGATCAAACCGCAATTTTACCTCGGCATCCTGCTGGCGGCTGTGGGAGGGTGCCTTGTGACTTATTACAAGCCAAATCCTCCTGCAAAACCACCCACCCCCGCAGCACAGATCTCACAACTCAACCGTTAAGTGGCGCCCTCCCGCACTGCACTGGATGAAGCACAGTGGATGCGCCTATCCACATTGCTTGGGCGCATTCCTGAACAGAGCTTTTACGGTCGAAAGTTTTCCGGGCTGGCATTGGCTGAATCAACGACTTTGGAGGACTTTCAAGATCGTTGCCCATTCACTCTCAAATCTGAGTTTGTTGCTGACCAGTCTCACTTCCCTCCCTATGGCAGCAACCATCTCGAGCCATTGGAGCGGTTTACCCGATTTCACCAAACGAGCGGCACCACAGGAACACCGCTGCGTTGGCTGGACACAAACGAAAGCTGGAATTCCATGGTGGAGAGCTGGACCAGAGTATTCCAGGCAGCAGGAGTTAGTAGCTCAGACCGGGTTCTTTTTGCTTTTTCGTTTGGGCCGTTTCTGGGTTTTTGGCTGGCATTTGAAGCCGGGCAACGAATCGGGGCTTTGTGTTTACCCGCAGGTGGATTGAGCAGCGTGGCCCGGTTAAGGATGCTGCTGGATAATGAAGTGACTGCACTGTGCTGCACCCCGACCTATGCATTGCGATTGGCTGAAGTGGCAGCCAGGGAGAAAATTGACCTTTGTGCCAGCAAAATTCGGTTGATCATGGTGGCGGGCGAGCCGGGAGGCAGTATTCCAGCCACTCGGGAACAATTAAGCGGGTTATGGAACGGGGCTCGTATTTTCGATCATCATGGGATGACAGAAGTCGGCCCGGTCACGTATGAATGCCCCAAAACTCCGGGAACGTTGCATGTCATTGATGATGCTTATCTGGCAGAAGTTTGCATTCCGGGTAGTTCAAAATTGGCAGCCGTCGGTGAAGCTGGGGAATTGATCCTGACCACCCTTACAAGATTGGGATCGCCTGCAATTCGTTATCGGACGGGTGATCTCGTGCGGGCAGAAAAAGCCATTCAACCGTGTCTTTGCGGAAGTTGTGAAACAAGATTGGTTGGCGGGATCCTTGGGCGAATCGATGATATGGTGATTGTTCGCGGAGTGAACCTTTATCCTTCAGCAATCGAGGATTTGATCCTGCGCCATAGAGGGGTGCGGGAATATCAAGTGATCCTACAACAGGTTTCAGGAATGACAGATTTAAGGATGGAGATTGAAGCAGTAGCCGAAGCGCCCAACACTCTGGCACATGATCTGGAATTGGCATTGCAAAGTGCCTTCAGCTTGAGAGTGCCTGTTGTGATCGTCCCAGCAGGGACTCTTCCACGCTCGGAAATGAAAGCGAAACGTTGGGTTCGAAAATAATCATGCCTGAAATCACACCCATTGAGCTTTTTCTGGAGAACAACACTGGTTCAATACGGCTGGGACAGGTTGTTATTTTTCTGGGCGAAGGGAATCGTTTTGAACTTCGGCATCAGGAGGATCTAACGGAAGATCCAAATAGTTTAAGTGAGGCGGATTTAAAGGAGTTGCGAAAAATCGCTGACTTCACTGCCAGTGGACAGTTCCGCCCGCTTAAGTCTGCTCCTAACCTGAGGAAGGGTTGGAAGCATTTAACGTCCACTCTCCCTGCGTTGGAAATCGCGCTAAATATTTTATATCCTGGAGCCTTGGCAGACCGGCATGCACTCCTAACAAATCGAGGCAAGCCCACAGATTATCGTCCCTTTACTGCCCGCCAGACCGGGATGTACCGGATCACCACGATGCTCAGTGATGAACAGGCTGCTGCAAGCGTACGGGCTTGTTGCCACCTGCGATTCTGCATCAAGCAACGACTTTGGACAGTACCAAACCTGCCCGTTGACCCAGCCGAGGAGAAAAGCAACATTCCCTGTCTGGAACCTTGCGCTGTGATGCTGGAGTTTGCTCGTAAATCCATGAGAATTGTCCAGGAGGATCAACTCTCGGCAGAGGTTTCGTTCAGCGATGCAGAAACAATTTTCGCGGCATTGGAAAAAATCGCAGTGCAGCCATCGACTTCGATTCGGGAAGCGGATTTTTCCAACCCTGGAAACGGCAGGCGAGCGCAACTTGTTTTGGAAAAGCTGCGCCCCATGCTGAAGGCAAAAACGGAACAAGCAAAAACCGCAGGGGAGTAATTAAACCGTGTTGAGTTCTTCACCCAACTCGACATTCCAATAGGCCAGATCGAGAAAATGCTTCCAGCTATCGTGGTAATGCAGGCCCAGATTGACCTGAACGAAAGGCCTCCACTTCGGACGTTTCGGTTTTCGAATCAAATGCAAGCCAGCTTCAGGCGGAGTGCGGTTTGCCTTCCTGGTGTTACACTTGATGCAGGAGCAAACGATGTTCTCCCAGGTCGTTGGGCCACCCCGGTCACGAGGGATGACGTGGTCCAGATTCAAATCTTTTCGGTCAAACACCTTCCCGCAATATTGGCAGGTATTCTGGTCCCGCTCGAAAATATTGTGCCGTGTAAATTTGACTTCCTTCTTGGGCATCCGGTCAAATAACGCGAGAAGTATGACTCGTGGAACGCGAATGCGAAAGGCAATGGTATGGATACTTTCAGGATGCGGTTCCGCCTCCGAAAAGTCTTTCCATTGGGAGAAGCTGTAGGTCTGAAAGCTGCCATCATTTGCACCCATGACAACATGGGCATGGCCTTCAAACAAAAGAGTAAGAGCCCGCCGGGCAGAACAGACATTAACCGCCTGCCATAAGCGATTGAGCACTAGAACCTGTTGGTTAAGAAACGAGTTCATAGAGCGAACGCGCCGGAAGGTAGCACGGCATAATCCCCTGTGTCAATGATCAGGCTGTTTTATCAATTTGAGATAAAAAGGCGCCCTGCGGCCATGTGGAGAGCGACTCCAATTGGGTTTCTGACATTGAATTTTCAGTGGAAATTGCTGCTCCGGCATATTGATCTTTAAGCCCGATCACCTGGTTGCGTGAAAGGAGGGAAAGCTTTTTTCGGCAGCCAATTCCTTGCAGCGGCTGTCCATAAGCAAGAGTGGCGGAAATTCGGGAGCGGCTTAGAAGCTTCAAAAAGTGAGGCCCAAAAGTCATATCGCCCCAGTAGCAAACGTCCTGTTCAACAGATCCTTCAGGCATTTTGTATCCCAGCCAGGCTGGAGTCACTGGCCAGTCATGCTCAACGGCGGATTGGAACAGGGAGGAGCGAAACGGAAGGACTGAACTTCCATCGCTACTCGTGCCTTCCGGAAAGACACAGCAAACCACACCTGCCTCGATTACGGTTTTAAAAGCTTCAGTGACCCGGGAGACATCACTTTTCTGTTGGCGATTGATATAGATGGTGCCACCGCCACGTGTCAGGGTCCCGATCACCGGCCAGCTTCGCACCTCTTCCTTGCAAACAAAGACGAGAGGCTGCGCCGCGGCCAGCACAAGAACATCCAGATAGCTCAGATGATTACAAACGAGCAACCCATGCTTCGGCGGTTCTGCATAAACCCGGCTCGAAAGATCAAGGCAATCCATGATCTCCAGACCCCAGCGGTTGCTCCATTGAGCCCGGGCAAGCAATGAGGCGTCCGCCAACTGGCGCGCCTCTTTTGTGGCGGCCCTGCAGATTCCCGCAAACCGGGTCAGCTTTCGTGCTGCAAGAAGAAAACTCATATTACATCGAGAACCGTTCCAGCATCCGTGGAGAGAGCAGGTTCAAATCGAGCAAAGTCAGGAAATCAATAGTCTTGAATTCCTGGTCCAGCGCGGGTGCGCCGCAAATTTTTGCGCCAAGAGAGAGGTAAGCTCCGAGAAGCTTTGGCAGCTTGAATGGAGCTGCGGAAAGCTGATCCAGCGGGCAGGCCAGATGCGGCAGGGGAGTGGTTTGAAACGCACCGTCAACCAGATGCTTCCGGCAAAGATCGCTGTAAACTCGCGCACCGATGGTGGGATCGGTGCTGGGAATCGAACTGCAACCAATAAGGTAACGACAATTGCGCTCACGGCAGTAAGCGGCAATGCCACCCCAGAGCAGGCTGAGAACCTGGAGGTTCCGATGCTGGCGATGCACACAAGCACGCCCTAATTCGACGATTTCAGAAACAATCGGATTAAACGGTGTGAGGTCAAACTCGCTGGCGCTGTAAAACCCTTTGTTGCGAACAGCTGCGTTACCCGTTTGAAGTCGATAGGTGCCGACGATTTCGCGGGTCCCTTTTTCCACCACGATGAGGTGGTCGCAAATTTCATCGAATGGGTCCGCATCCAGACAGGTTGCGAACGATTGTTCCAGCCCTTCATTCAATTCAAGATTGAAAACAAGGAAGCGAAGTGTTTGGGCAGCACGAATTTCCTCGGCCGTGGTGGCGAGGCGCAATTCATACAGCTGGGCGGAAGATGTTCTGGAAAGAACACGCGTTCCGATGGAAGTGGAATCAGCCTGAGCGTTCATAAGAGGTGTTTATCGATCATATAGAACACGCGCCTCTACTGTTGCAGTATCAGGGCCAAATTCCAGTTATTTGCTGTGAATTCCGGGTCACAGGCACTTTACAGAGAAGTGACGAAAATTTGCCCGGAATACATCCATTTAGTCGGATGCGACGTTTTATTCGTCCGAAAGGAATAACTTTCAGAGTTTATGGACTCAGGATGGTGCCTGCTTTCCGTCGGTTTTTTCCCGGCATACCGCGGCGGGTATCACCGAGATCTTCTCGCATTTGATCGGCCATTTTTTGCAAACGAAGCACAATCTCTGGATTTTGATCTGCAAGATTATTTCTTTCCGAGAGGTCCGTTTCCAAATTATAGAGAAACAACTTATCGCGGGAGCTGTGCATCATTTTCCCCTTGTTATCAAGCTCCCCGAAAATGAGTTTCCAGGGCCCGGAACGAACCGCATTCAAAGCATCTTCCTGATAATAAAAAAATGCTTCATGCGGAGAACGTGCTCCTGGCCTGGCAAACATCAATGGAAGGATATTTTTGCCATCCGTCCGAATTTCAGCAGAGGGCTTAATGCCTGCCATTGTGGCGAAAGTAGTGAACAGATCGAACCCCGCGACAATTTCGTTGCAAATTGATTGGGGAGGAATTTTGCCAAGCCACCGCATCAACAGGGGTACACGAACTCCACCTTCATAAAAGCCTTGGTGCTTGCCTTCGCGCAATAGATGGACCCGATCCTGCCGCACATGGCCTGCGTGACCGTAGATGCTTTCCAATTCCGGATTACGATGGACGAGCGGGCCGTTGTCCGAGGAAAAGACGAGCAATGTATTTTCCGAGAGGCCCATTTCATCAAGGACAGTCATAATTTCATCGAGCATCCAATCAACGCATTCGACAGCATCGCCAAAAACACCGGCAGCAGATTTGTAATGAAACGCAGGAGTGGTCAGCCATGGGATGTGTGTCTCCACAGGTGCCAGGTGGAGGTAAAACGGCTTGTTCAAATTCTCCAGCATGAATTTGGTGGCTTCCTCCGCAAAACGCTCCGGCAGGGCTGCGAGCATGGCTGGACTTTCCACGATGTTGGTACCACGCATCAATGGCACGGGGGGATTGCGGTATCCAACCGTTCCCGCCAGTTTTTCCCAGCCGAGGCGCTCGGGGCCATGGTCTTTGGAATAGGGAATGCCATAAAAGTAATCAAAGCCATGTTGAGTCGGAAGAAATTCCGGGTGATGCCCAAGGTGCCATTTGCCGATGCAGGCAGTGATGTACCCACGCGATTTAAGCAATTCAGCGATGGTGACTTCATTGGAATGAAGTCCGGTTTTGGAATAGGGGTAAAGTGTCTGGGACAAGCCTATTCTCTGTGGGTAAAAACCGGTCAGCATGGCCGCTCGTGAAGCGGTGCCCACAGGACTTGGAGCATAAAAAGAGGTGAACCGCATCCCTTCTCTGGCAACACGATCCAGATTTGGTGTCTTGATATCTTTGGAATCGTAACAGGAAAGATCATCGTAACCGATATCATCAGCAACTATATGAACGATGTTCGGCAGGCGTGTGAACTGGTATTCCTCAGCGGATAATCCAAGAAAGCTGAACCACAGAAATAGCGCTGAAAACAGTTTCCTGTTTTTCTGATATCTCATGAGAAACACCAGAATACAGGGCCTCATGCGGGAGGCACGCGAATTTTTAATGAACAGTGCGAGTAACAGCATTTTCGTCCAGTTGTTGCCGTTTTCATTGACAACATGGTTTGAATCGATTTGCCTGAAGGTAATCAGGGAAAAGTTATGATTCACCTTAAAATCCGAGCTATAGCCGCGCTCTTCAGTTTATTGATCTCCACTCAACTGCATGCGGAGGTTGAAATCCCCGACAGCCATAAAATCGCGGGATTCGCCCTGGGCTGTCAGGCTTATACCTTTCATCGTTTCAGCGCCTTTGAAGCAATTGAGAAGACAGCCGCGGCGGGGGCACGCGTGATTGAATTTTACCCAGGCCAAATACTTAGCCGCGAGGAACCAAACCTGAAGGTGCATCACTCCTCCGGGGAAGAAGTGGTGGAAAAGCTTCGCATGAAACTCCGCAAGCATGACCTGATCGCAGTGAATTACGGTGTGGTTGGATTACCCAACGACGAGGCGGAGTGCCGGGCGGTGTTTACCTTCGCCAAAAAACTGGGGATGCGCGGTGTGACCTCTGAAGCAAAGCCCGAGGCGCTCGACCTCATCGAAAAACTTTGCAAGGAGTTCGACCTGACCATGAGCATTCACAATCATCCCAGGCGTCCCAATGATCCGGGTTACAGGTATTGGGACCCGGAATATATTTTGTCCCTGGTGAAGGACCGGGACCGCCGCCTCGGAGCCTGCGCGGACACCGGTCATTTTGCGCGTTCCGGGATCAAACCTGTGGATGCGTTGAAGATACTCGAAGGACGCGTACTGAGCTCTCATTTGAAGGATCTTCACGAGTTTGGCCCCGGTGGGCATGACGCGCCGTATGGGACAGGCACTTCGGATATTCCCGGCATTCTGGAAGAACTCAAACGCCAGAATTTTAAAGGGCACATTGCAATTGAGTACGAGTACAATCTGGAACATTCAGTGCCTGATGTGGCGCAATGTGTGGGGTTTGTCCGAGGGTATGATGCAGGAAAGCGGGCACGCTAAAATGACATGAAGGGTATTGTTGTTGATCAGTTCGGCGGGCCGGAAGTTTTAAAGTATGTGGACATGCCTGAACCTGTGGCTGGACCGGGAGAAGTCCTGATCGAAGTTAAAGCCATTGGAGTCAATCCCGTGGAAACTTATTTTCGCGCGGGGATGAATCCATCCATCAAACCACCATTTACACCCGGCACCGATGCCGGAGGCGTGATTCGGAAGGTGGGCGCTGGTGTCACACAGCTCACTGAAGGAATGGCGGTTTACACCAGCGGAAGCCGCACGGGAACTTACGCGGAATTTGCAGTGGTATCGGCACGAAACGCGCACCTTCTCCATGAATCTTTTGGTTTTCAGCAAGCTGCCGCTGTGAATGTGCCCTACGCAACAGCCTACCGCGCTTTGTTTCATCGAGGAAATGCCCGAAGCGGCGAGACCGTGCTGATCCATGGAGCAACAGGTGGGGTGGGCCTTGCCACAGTGCAATTTGCCAGGTCAGCAGGCCTGCGGGTCATTGCGACCGGAGGGACCGCTCAAGGCCGGGAACTCGTCTCACAGCATGGAGCGCATCACGTCCTGGATCATCGTGCGCCGGGTTATCTGGAGGAAGTAAAATCGTTGACCACGGGAATTGGAGTGAACCTGATTATTGAGATGCTGGCAAATGTGAACCTGGGCAAGGATTTGCCGTTGCTCGCGGCGCAGGGAAGAGTGGTGGTGGTAGGAAGCCGGGGCAGCGTTGAGATCAATCCCAGAGACTTGATGACGCGCGATGCGGACATTAGGGCGATGTCACTTTGGAACCTTAACGTGATGGAGCATCGCTCGATTCATGCCGCAATTGAAGGAGCGATTCATACGGGGATTATCAAGCCGGTGATCGGAAAAGTTTTTTCCCTTAAAGAAGCTGGCAAAGCTCATCTGGCCGTGATGGAACCGGGAGCTTTCGGAAAAATCGTTCTTGAACCTTGAGGTCAACCCGGTTTGACGCCGAGAATCGTATGCCACGCTGCCACATTTTCCTCCAGACCGACGGCACTCAGAAAAGCAGCGTCCATCTCAACAATGGAATCCTGATTATGGTTTCGTTTGATCTTGTGAGCCAGAGCATCCGCAACGTGCAGGATCGTGGTAATTGAAGGTTCCGGGCCGGAAAATTTGTCAGGCGAGTGGTGGTTGATGATTGCGCTGCATATCTGCTGCGGCAATTCCCATAGCTGTAAGAGATACCCCGCTATTTCCCCATGATGCGCCTTGTAAAACGCGTGCTCGGCTTTCCATGTGGGAATCCTTTCGCTTTGGGCCGTGGCCAGGACTGTGCGATAAGATTCGGACCGATTATCAGCAAGGATGATTTTTCCAAGGTCATGCAGCAGGCCTGCAACAAAACAATCATTCGAGAATCCATGATTGAAACCTTCATGTTCAGCGATGCTCTTGGCTGCAGCGGCTGTCGTGAGGCTGTGGGCCCAAACAGATTCCAGGAAGCGCGAGTCGAATCGCTTTTCATCAAATTGAGAAAAGACCCCAACTGAAAGCACCAGGTATCGAATGGTATCAAAGCCAATAAAGCTCAGGGCATCCTGGACGTTGGAAATTTTTCCACGTAATCCGAAATAGGCTGAGTTTGCCAGCTTCAGAATCTGGGCAGTCATTGAAGGATCACGCGAGATCACATCTGAAACCTCACTCAGGTCAAAATTCGGTTTATTGAATATATCCATCAATTCTGAATACATTCGCGGCAGGCTTGGCAATCGTTCAAGCGTGCAGATCAATTCGGCAATTTCATACGGAAGCTCCGGAGAGCGCAGCAGGCAAACCCGACGAATTGTTTTGACGAGCAGGTCGGTTTCACACGGCTTGTGCAGAAACCAATGGGCTGTCTGGACTGAATTAAAAAGCAAATGCTCCTCACCAGGAGTCGTCAGCATGACGCGGGCGGTATCGGGATAGCGTTGCATCACTCTTTCCAGAAGCTGCGCCCCGTTCATCCGAGGCATGGAAAGATCGGAGACGATCACATCAACATGTCCCTCTTCCAATCGGGAAAGCGCCGCCTGCCCACTGTGGAGGAATTCCATCTCCCATTCATGCCGCATGTGCCAGAGACGATTCTGCAAGGCGGCTGTGCTTTGTTCATCATCATCAACGAACAAAATCCGCTTCTTTTGTACTGCAGGGTTGTTCTCCATACACCGTCTGATCGAATCCACACACAAAGTCGCCTGACCTTGCACAGAGGGTTTATCGGCAAAATGAATGTTTCCTAAAATGGTGCAGGCTGCCCAGGAACGGGACTTAACACCCATTCCCCTTGAAAATCGAAACGGATTTCCGTTCAAATTGGAGAGTGCAGGATTCAACACTCCCCATTCAGCAATAAAAATGCCTGTTTAAACTGGTTTATCCGGCTCGGTTGGCGCGGAACAGAAGGATGGAACCCACAGCCTGAAAGAGAAAGTTGGGAACCCAGAGAAGGTATTGAGGAAAGAAGCTGGGGCGGGTTTGAAGTCCCTCCGCGAGAATAAAAAAACCGTAGTAAAGCAGAACTAAAAGCAGGGAAATGGCCACGCCAATACTCGTCTCACGCCGATGCGCACGGATGGCGAGGGGAATCCCCACCAGGGTGAATGCAAAACTGGCAAAGGAAAAAGCAATTTGCCTGTGATAAGCCACTTCCGCAGGCGTGGCATTGATTCCCTGGGCAAGGCGACGTGCGATTTCCTCTTTTAATTGTGAGTGAGTCATTTCCGTTAATTTGGCGCGGCGAGTGGAGCCCAGCAGCGGCTTTAGATCAACAGGGTCCGTCACCATGGCGCCGGAGGAAAGATTATGCCATTCCATCACATGGTTGGTTGTGACCACATATTCCACGCTGTTTGTCGTGAGCGAAATGAAATTGGTGCCATCCGTTGCCTGAATCAAATTAGTGATGACTTCCGTGCTGGGGAGAGAGATTTCATTTGTTATATATTCCTCCCTCGCACGCAAGGCTTCAACGATCGTTTCGTTCAACTCGAACGCAATCGTTTTATTGGTTTCATCCCAAAGGATGCGGCCAGATTCAGCACTGATCCGTTGCGAAATGGTGCCTTCCTGCAACAAGTACATTCGGACATCCTCAATGATATCACCGTTTCGTTTACGGAGATACAGGACGAACCCCGGAATTTCATCGATGAATCGCTCTTCGGTGATCAGGCTGGTGGGGTTCAGCATGCCGGCATTGAACACAAGGTTTTTGTAGGCAGTTCGAAATGCCGGCGCGACCTTGAGATTGATCAAGGCGGTCAACGCGCAAAGAGCAAGGCCGAGAAGCAGTACTGGAGTGACTAATGAGATGAGACTCACACCGCTCGCCCGAACCGCCGTGAGTTCGTTGTCTGCACTAAACCTGCCGAAAACGAGAAGGGAGGCGGTCAACATCCCAAATGGCAGGACGAATGTCATGACATAAGGAATGAGCAGCCCAATGGCCTTGACGACGACTATAAAACTGACCTGGCCTGTGACAACGAGGGCGAGAATTTCCTTGAGGACACTCCCAAGCAGCAACAGAACCGTGAACACCGCCACGGTCATCAGCAATGCCAGGAGGACCTGCCGCAACAAGTAGCCATGCAGGGTCCTCATCCGGCAGTTAAGCCACCCGGGAAAGTCCGGGAGCTTCAGGGGCGTTCAAAATCCTGATCTCCCTTTGCGGGAATGGAATTTGAATATTGTGCTGTTTCAAGGCTGTGACAATTTCGCGCATCAATTCAGCACGCGTCGCGGGAAAATTGGACAGCGCGCACCACGCCCGCACGGAAATTACCATGGATGAATCTGCAAGGGTGCTGATGAAAACTGCCGGATCATGCTCCTTCAACACTTTCGCATTTGCTTTCACTGTGCTGGTGATCACTTCGATTGCATGATTGATATCGGTGTTATATGCCACGCCCAGTTCGATCGCGACCTGCCGGGTCATGCCGTAATTATGGAGGATTTCACCGATGATCTTACGATTGGGAATGACGACCACTGATTTATCCGCCTGGGCAAGCTTTGTTGAAAACAGGTCGATGGCACTGACCTGCCCCATCTCACCCAGCAAATCAATGAACTCCCCCACGCGAAAAGGCTTTGTGAAAATAATGAATAATCCAGCGAAAAAATTCGAAAGAACCCCTTGCAAAGCAAAACCGACACCGACACCCGCCACGCCAATGCCTGCGATCAATGGGCCGACAGGAACTCCCACTGTATCAAGGGCGATGACGATCGTCAGCAACAGAACCAGTAACCGGACCACGCGAACGATCAGCATTCGCACAGGTGGTTCCATTTCCTTTTTCTGAAGCCATGACAAGGAAAGGGCTCCCAGTTTTGTTGAAAGAAAATATCCCACCAGCATCACAATGATGGCGCCAAGTATCTGAAACCCGTACTTGATAAGGATGTCCGTCACGGTTGCTGCAATATTGCTCATATAAAACAGATCAGGGTTCTACTAAATATGTCGATGCAAAGCACGCATATTTACTCACCGGCTCTTCCATCAAAGGCTATGTCGCCGGTGATGAATAAGATCAAGAAATTCGCTGCGGGTTCTCGCATCATCTCGAAAGCAGCCAATCATTGATGAGGTGATGGCATAAGAATTCTGCTTTTCCACGCCACGCATCAACATGCACAGATGTTGCGACTCGATCACCACACCCACCCCCAGGGGATTGATTAATTCCTGGATGGTCCTTGCAATTTGATTGGTCATTCTTTCCTGCACCTGGAGGCGCCGGGCGAAGACATCGACCAATCGAGGTAATTTTGAGAGCCCAATCACCTTTTTCCCCGGAAGGTAGGCAATATGACATTTGCCAAAAAATGGAAGCATGTGGTGCTCGCAAAGGCTGTGAAAATCGATGTCTTTCACGATCACCATTTCGTCGGATTTCACGTCGAACAAGGCATTGTTCAACACCTTTTTGGGATCAAGCGAGTAACCACTGGTGAGGAATTCCAGCGACTTGGCCACCCTTTTTGGCGTATCCCGCAGACCGTCCCGGGAAGGATCCTCCCCGAGAAGTTCCAGTTGCTTCTTTACTGTTTCCGTTAGCTGATCAGTTCGTTTTCCCATGATAACGCAGGACGTCGCCGGAGGTATGTTGATTCATTTCAGGGTCTTGCAAGAGAGCTTCCGCGTGCTGCCGCGCAGCAACGCCTGCTCCTCCAAGCATGCGCGCAATTTCAGAAACTCGTTCCAATCCATCCAATTCCCTGATTTTGGAGATGGTGCGGTTTCCTTCGCTTTCCTTCGTCACAACAAAATGCGCGTTTGCGGCGGCAGCGACAGGAGCCAGGTGAGTGATGCACAGCACCTGGCGTTCGCGGGCAATTTGCGACATTTTGCGACCGACAGCAGTGGCTGTGTCCCCACCCACATTGGCATCCACTTCATCAAATATCAATGTGGGGATTTCGTCCTCCTGCGCAAGAACGGTCTTCACAGCAAGCATGACACGGGCAAGTTCGCCTGAGCTGGCGATGGCACGTAATGGGCGGGGTGGCTCACCAGGATTTGGTGCAAACTGAAATTCAACGGCATCGGCTCCTGTGGCGCTCACGGAGGTTTCGGTTAGCGAAACATCGAAATGGCTTCGCTTGAAGCCGAGTGCCTGCAATTCACTGATGACAGCTTTCGATAGCTTAGGAATCAATTTGCGGCGGGCGGCAGTTAATTCTGCTGCGGCAACTTTTAGCTGCTTTTCCGTTTTCTCCAGCAACACGTCCAACTCCTGGATACGTTCCCCGCGTGATTCCAGTTGCACGAGTTTCTGCCCAGCCTGCTCACCAAAAGAAATAACCTCGCTCACGGTCGAACCATATTTGCGCCGTAATCCCTGGATCAGTGAAAGTCGTTCCTCCAATTCCGCCAACCGTCCGGGATCCACTTCAATCTTATCCAGATAATGAGAGATTGTACTTTCAAGCTCCTGCATGGAATTCGAAAGATTCTGTTGTGCTTCAAGTAACGCAGTGGCTGACGGATCCAGACGCTGCATTTCCTGGATCGTTTTTCCTACTGTCCCAGCCAACCCGGCGAGGCTCGGTTCTTCTTCAGTCAGCACAGCTTGGGCAGCCTGCCCCAATTGCAGCAAACGAGCCGCATTGCTGGCGCGTTTGTATTCTGTTTCCAGGGATTCCTCCTCTTCAGGAGCCAGTTTTGCGGCGGTGATTTCATTCACTTGAAACCGCAGAAGGTCCATCTGCTGGGCATGAGAACGATCATCCCCGATCAGGGAAGCTTTCTCTTCACTTAAATTTCGCAGGCGTGTGTAAACCTCGGAGACATTGCTTCCCAGAGCCTCCAGCGAGCCGAACGCATCAAGGATTTGCAATTGCCGCGCAGGATGGAACAACGATTGATGATCATGCGGTCCGTGAATATCCACAAGATGTTCACCAATACGATTCAGCAATGAAAGAGAAGCGGGTGATCCATTGATAAACTGCTTGTTTGTCCCCGCCACGGAAAAGGTCCGCCGAATGATCAACTCCCCGTCCACGAGCTGATCGAGTCCACTTTCCTCCAGCAAACGATTCAACGCAGGGGCAAGGCTCGAAACAGAGAAAAGAGCCTCAACCGTACAGGAATCACTGCCGCTCCGGATCAATGTCCGGTCTGCGCGTTCACCGAGGACAAGATTCAGCGCACCCAGAATGACTGACTTCCCTGCGCCAGTTTCACCGGTGAGCACATTGTAACCGGATCGAAATTCAACCGTTAGATCGGTAACCAGCGCGAGATTTTTAATTCGCAGCGTCGTGAGCATTCGTCGCATTCAAGCTTTGAACAGACCCGTCCCTTGCGCAAAGGAAAAGTAACTTGTCTGAGGGTTCCTGATTACAGCACATTTGGGCCAGTGGAGCAGACGAATGCCGATTGATTTCACCTTTTTGGGAACAGGAACAAGCCAGGGAGTGCCTGTTATCGGACAGGATTATCCGGAAACATTTCTGGCCAACCCCCGTAATCATCGGTATCGGGCCGCCATTTACGTGGCTACGCCAACTGTCCGCATTGCGGTGGATACCCCGCCTGAGTTCCGCCTCCAGATTATTCGCGAACGGATCAAATGGCTTGATGCGGTCATCTTTACTCATTCCCATGCAGACCATATTATGGGTTTGGATGATTGCCGGCGTTTCTGTGACGTGCGCGGAGGGCCCCTTCCCATCTATGCTGGGGCGGACACAATGAAAGACCTGAAACGGGTGTTTGTTTACGCATTTTCCGGTGGCCCCATTCCCAAGGGTTATTTCCATCCCGATCCACATATTGTCGATGGACCTTTTCAACTGGGCGACCTGACGATCACTCCTCTGCCATTGCCGCACGGATCGGTGACGACATTCGGCTATTTGTTCGAGCAGGGCGGGAAGAAAAAGCTGGCTTACATGAGTGATTGCAAAACGGTGCCGGACCCATCAGTCGAAAAAGTCCGGGGAGTGGATGTGGTGGTGCTTGATGCGTTACGCCGGGAGCCGCACTGGACCCATATGTGTCTGGATGAAGCATTGACCATGGCACGGCGGATTGGTGCAGGCAAAACTTACCTCACCCATCTCACCCATGAGTACGACCATGATATTGACCAGGCTGAAATGCCCCCCGGCGTAGAGTTTGCGTATGACCAGCTTCACGTTCATATTCCGTAGCGTTATGAGTCACTCAATTGTTTCCATGCGAATGCTACTTCTGCTCTGCTTTTGCCTGGCAGAAGCCAGTTTGATCGCTGCTGAAGCGGTCAACGAAGGAAAATCCGTGGTGGTGCTTTATAACTCAGAGATGCCTGAATCCCGACAGATCGCTGAGTATTATGCAGAAAAAAGAAAGGTCCCGGCAAATCAGGTTTATGGATTCTCACTCCCCACAGGCGAGATTATTTCCCGAAGAGAATATGAAAAGGGAATTGCCGAACCATTGCTCAAGAAACTAAAGGAGCAAAACCTCTGGACATTCAAACCAGATACCAGGACCAACTCGGCTGGGAAAAAGGTCAAGGTTTCGGTTGTGGCAAGCGCTTCGGTGCGTTATGCCGTTCTTTGCTATGGCGTCCCTGTAAAAATCAGCCCCGAGGGATCAATAAAGGAAGATGGTTTGGACAAATTGCGCCCGGAGCTGCGCCGAAATGAAGCCGCAGTGGACAATGAACTTGCCGCGTTACCCTTGAATGGATTGGACATCCCCATCACCGGCCCGCTCGGAAATCATGTTTATGGAACAACGAACCTGAACCAGCTCCATCCAACAAACGGCGTGCTGCTTGTGGCACGATTGGATGGGCCATCGGCCGAATTGGCACGCGGCTTGGTGGACAAAGCGCTCGCTGCTGAACAAACGGGCTTGTGGGGCAGGGCCTATTTTGATGCACGGGGATTTACAAACGGAAACTATAAATTGGGCGACGACTGGATCCGCATTGGCGCAGACCGTGCGCGTTACCTGGGAATGGAGACGGTGCTCGATTCAAAGCCGGAGACTTTTACAGCCGCTTTTCCGATGAGTCAGATTGCAATCTATGCCGGATGGTATGATGGAGATGTTTCCGGGCCATTCACCCGCCCCAACGTTGAATTTATGCCCGGCGCATTTGCCTACCACCTGCATTCCTTCAGCGCGCAATCTGTCAGAACCGCAACCCGGCATTGGGTGGGACCTCTTATTGCGAAAGGCGCCACCATTACGATGGGCTCTGTCGAAGAACCTTATTTGACCGGCACCCCGGATGTCGGCGCATTTTTGGGCAGATGGTTTTTCCTGGGAATGAGTTTTGGCGAAGCGGCTTATGCCTGCCAAACCTTTCT
Source organism: Verrucomicrobiota bacterium (assembly GCA_033762115.1). Lineage (GTDB taxonomy): Bacteria > Verrucomicrobiota > Verrucomicrobiia > Limisphaerales > SXQI01 > JANRLX01. The sequence goes on along the minus strand of JANRLX010000093.1, from coordinate 72,413 downwards.
CTCATGGCAAACCACAGTCATTGGGGATCCCCTCTATCGGCCATTTGCGGTCAAATGGCAGGAACGTGACCGAATCCTGACGGAAATGAACAGTCCCCTGCTTGAATGGTCTGAACTGCGGATCGCTAATTTTAATATGGTGCAAAAGGCACCGATGGACCAGGTGCTCAATTTTGTGCTCACAGCCAAGGGGTTCACCAACAGTGCTGTGCTCCATGAAAAGGCAGGCGACATTTTAAATGACCAGGGAAAGATTGCCGAGTGCATTGATTTTTATCTTCAGGCATTGCAATTGAAACCGACTCCCCAGCAATCAATCAGGCTCATGATCAAAGCGGGCCTACTCCTCCCGGCAGCGGGGCGGGGACGTGAAGCGCTAGAAATTTACCGAGCATTTATAAAACAGTTTTCTGATTATCCCGACCTGAAAACGATCTATTCTCGAGCACTCCCACTGGCAGAACAGTATTCACCAGATCAAGTCGCTGAGTTCAAAAAAGGAATGGAGTAGGCCAAAGCGGTGCGGAAAGAAAACATTTTACTATTAAGCCACAATATGGGTGGAGCGTCTCGCAGCTAAATGCAGAACCTGCTATTTCAACTCGGAAAATTTTTTCTGCAAGGCTTCCAGTTGCTACCGCTGACCTGGGTCGCAAGAATAGGCAGGCTGGGCGGCCATCTCACCTTTCTTTTATTTCGAAAACACAGGCAAATTGCGATTGATAATCTCACACGCGTGTTTGGCACGACCCATTCAACCGAAGAGATTCATGCCATCGCCCGAGAGAATCTCTCCCGGATCGGAGAAGCCTACGCCTGCGCGATCAAGACGACCTCCATGCCGGAAAAAAAATTATTTTCACGCCTGGAAGTGCTGGGGGTTGAACAGCTTCAAAAAAGAAATCCCGACGCTTCTAACGCGATCATCGCCATTGGACATTTCGCAAATTTTGAAGTTTACGCCAGGGCAGCAACCGTCGCGGGTAATTTCCGTGCAGCGACCACCTATCGGGGATTGAAACCACCCTTTGCAGATCGGCTGCTCCGATGGTTGCGGGAGCAGAGCGGGTGTCTTTTTTTTGAACGGCGCACTCAGGCGAATGAATTGAAAAGGGAGCTGGCCTCTGGCGGAGTGCTCCTTGGCTTGTTATCTGACCAGCATGCGGGAAACGGCGGCATCCGGGGGCCTTTCTTTGGTGTGGATTGTTCCACCACTTCAGCCCCTGCGGTCCTGGCCCTTCGCTATAACGCTCCACTCTTCACCGCCATATGCTATCGAACGAGTCTTGCCAGATGGCGGGTCGAAATAGGCCCGCCCATTCCCTTGAAAGATGAAAATGGTGTTCGTTCTGTCGAGCAGATAACGCAGGATATAAACCTGGCATTCGAAAAGGGTATACGACGGGATCCTGCAAATTGGTTCTGGGTTCATCGACGCTGGAAACCAGCCCCGGCGGGCAAAAAAAGGGAACAGGCAATTGCTTGAAAACCGTCCTGATCACAGGAGCCAGTTCAGGCCTGGGCCTGGCTCTGGCAAAAAGATTTGCGGCCGAACAATGGCAGGTGTTTGGCACCTATCGTACAGCTTTTGATTCAAAAGGACTGGAAAAGGTAACCTGGTTTTACTTGGACCTGGAACAACAGGATTCCCCGCGCAATTTATTTTCCGATATTTCCTCCAAAATCAGCAGGTTGGATGCTTTGATCAATAATGCCGGAATCGCAACGGACCATCTCGTTGCGGGTTTACCTGTTGATGAGTGGGACAGGACCATGACCGTAAATCTCAAAGGAGCCTATCTCTGCGCCCAGGCTGCCCTTCCGTTGTTCTCAAACGGTGGACACATCCTGAATATCGGCAGTTACGCCGGTTTCCAAGGCCCGGCAGGGCAAAGCAGCTATGCAGCATCCAAAGCCGCCCTGCATGGACTGACGCTTTCGCTCGCCTCAGAACTTGCAGGCAGAAATATTCGCGTCAATACCCTCTGTCCCGGTTTTCTTCTTACAAAAATGACCGCCTCTTTGTCAGATGCTCAAAGAACGCGGCTCATACAGATGAACCTTTTGGGTCGCAGCAATTCGCTTGAGGAGGTGGCGCGTTTTGGCGCATTTCTCGCGACAACCGAAAACATCTCCGGCCAACTTTTTTCTCTCGATAGCCGGGTGCTTCCATGAAAACTTTGGATCAACTGCTTCAGGAACGACTTCAGGAACTGGAATCGGCTTCGTTGCTCCGGAACCTGCGGGAAATTGACTCCCCCCAGGGAACCTCTTTAAACATCAACGGGTCATGCGTTCTGAATTTTTCTTCTAATGATTACCTGGGTTTGGCCAACCATCCCCATGTCAAATCAGCTGCCCTGGCCGCAATCAAACAGTATGGCACAGGGTCCGGCGCTTCGCGCCTGATTTCCGGTTCGCTCGCTCCCCATCATCAGCTTGAAGAATCACTGGCGATTTTCAAACGCACTGAAGCCGCCCTGACATTTTCTAGCGGCTATGCCACTGCCCTTGGGACGATCAGCGCTTTGGTCGGACCTGAAGATACTGTCGTGGTGGATCGTTTGGTGCATGCCTCTGTCCTGGACGCAGTCAGATTGAGTCGCGCCCGACTCCGAACTTTTGAGCATAATTCATTGGAAGATTTGGAAACGGAACTTTCCAAAACGCGCACGTCCGGACGAAGTGGAAATATCCTGATTGTCACGGAATCAATTTTTTCGATGGATGGTGACTCTGCTCCACTAACCAGGATTGTCGAATTGAAACAGAAGCATAAAGCATGGTTGATGGTGGATGAAGCCCACGCGATCGGAGTTCGTGGCTCTCAAGGCAGAGGGTTGGTCCAGGAGCTTGGATTAGGGAATGCAGTGGAAATTCAAATGGGCACACTGGGAAAGGCGCTTGGTGCTGCAGGAGGCTATATCTGCGGTTCCAAATCGTTAATCAATTATCTCATCAATAAGGCCCGAAGTTTTATTTTTACGACCGCCCCTTCGCCAGCAGCCGCAGCGGCCGCAAAAGCAGCGATTGATCTTTGCCAGAGTGAGGAGGGCGAAGCATCCCGAAAAAAACTTTGGCAGAATATTGATTCCTTTAAAGCTGCGCTCAATTTCGCCAGCATTTCACAGCTTCCGCCAGAATCCGCAATTATTCCGATTCACATTGGGGATGAGCGTGTGGCAACCCGTGTGGCAAATCAGCTTCGGGAAGCAGGTATTTTCATCCCCGCAATTCGATTTCCCACCGTTGCCCGTGGCACAGCTCGCTTAAGGGTGACTCTTTCAGCCGGGCACACACCTGAGCAGCTAAATCTGCTTTGCTCGCAATTGCAGGCCATTCTTCAATCCTTAACACCTTCTGATCAGGTAAACCCTTAATCCTAAATGGGTAATGAATTCGGCTGGATAATCAGTTCACATTCTGGCAGATTTGCACGGCTCTTGGAAAAAAATTTGTGAAAGAGGGCTACTCTTTTCTGGATATGAAATTCAATGACGATTTAAAACGGTGCTTTCAACTTTTCACTGCCGCAACATGCATTGCAACAGGTTCCGTCGAGGCGGCAGATGTTCAGGTATATGAAGTTTTAAAGGGTAGGTTTTTTGAGCAGACAGGCACCGCCCAACCCAGCCCCACCGAAAGCTCCTTTTACTTTGAGGCATTCGTCACCCCCAGTGATTTTGATTTAATTCAGGATGGTGATGTGACCGTGAGAACTCCGGCAGGGGCGACGCTGGTTCTGGAATCTGATTTCTTTTCAGGGGAGTTCAGGTATGTGCAAACCTTTGCAACCGAAAACACTCTGGATGCTTCATTTGGTGATGGGAATTATACCTTTAGCATCACTTCCGAAAATGATATTTTCACAGCAGCTCAATTGAATTTGCAGGGGGCAATTCCTTCCGCCCCACATCTCTCGAACTTTAATGCAGCCCAGGCAATCAATCCTTCCGAGGATTTTACCCTGACTTGGAATGCCTTGAGCGGCGGGACCGCCAATGATGAGGTTTTTATTGAAATTTTTGATGCCAATGGAGAGAGCATCTATGGCTCTGATGCAGCAGGCGAAGGATTGAACGGCACCGCTACCTCCTTTCTCATCCCGGCGGGAACACTCTCCAGCGGAGTTAATTTTAGCGCGAAGATTGCTTATCTGAAAATCAGCGAGCGCGATACCACCGAATATCCCGGCGCAATAGGAACAGCGGGATATTTTGCTGAAACCACCGTTCCCTTAACTGTCGCCACATCAACCCCGCAGGTTGTTTCAGTGAATCCTGCCAATCAATCGTTTAACGTACCCACCAACTCTCCGATTGTGCTGACTTTCAGCGAAGCCATGCTCCCTACCCAGTCGATCCAATGGCTTTTCAATAACACTCCTAAGGATAACAACGGTTTTATTTACAGCTGGGGGAATAATGGAACCCAATTGACCATTAACTATACTCCCGGTTTTCCGCCAAATGCCTTTATTGCCTACATTTTGAATCCAAGTCCGGAAGGACCGAACGATTTCAAAGATTTGGCAGGTAACAGACTGGAGAACTTTACAGGATTTTTCCAAACCGGTAACAGTGGCACAGGATCAACCAACAATCCTTGCGAAGGGGGCGGACAAGTCTTTACCAATGGAAATTATAATACTTATTTCCTCAGCAAATTCGTGACTTTCCTGCAGACCAACAATTCTGCGCCAGTTTTCGACACTGATGATGGGGCGATGGTTTTCGCAAGCTATACCTCCTCTTCAAACAGCACCGCTTCCCAGGTATCTGTCAGTTTCCCTCAAGGCACAAACCTGACGCTGACAAATTTCTTTGGCAGAGCCTTCCAGGCGTTTCATTCCTACCCTTCACAGGCAGCGCTCGATCTGGCAGTGCCAACCGGAGATTACGTATTCAATGTGAACGGTTCAGGAGGAAACCAGACCGCAACAATAACCTTTACCGCCAATGGCACTCCCAATGTTCCTCGTGTGCTAAACCTCCAGGAACTGGCAGGCATGAATGTCAGCAACGATTTCACTCTTCGTTGGGAAGCTTTGGTAAATCCGACGACGAACAAGAGCATTTCCCTGACCATTACCGACGACACAGGGACCACCTTTACTGCGCCTGACTTCTGCAATGGCATCACTCTGACCAACACAGACACCTCTATTGTGATTCCCGCAGGCACGTTTAAAACCAATGGCCACTTCACTGGTTCCATTTCATTTTTCGTGAGCAATGACTCGGATATCGGAGCCATTCCTGATGGTTTCGGTCAGGCGAGTGTGATTATTACGACAGAGTTTGAGGCGAACCTGGATAGTGGAGGCGAGCCACGCACCCTCAACTGGACAACCATTACCCGGACTGGTCCGAACACCATCGAGTTCCGCCTCGCGAAAACTGGTAATGGAACCATCACAGTGCAGGGAAGCACTGACCTGATGAACTGGACCGAGAACGTGCCGTTTACCACCGCCCCCAACGGAGATATTGTGGTGACGGTTAACACGCTTAATTCCCCATACAAATTTTATCGCGCTCGAATGGACTAATTCCTTTCGCAGCAGCATTCACGTGAAGCCCTTCACCGACCAGTGAAGGGCTTCTTCTTTGGTGCGAGTTACCGCACTTTTTGAGTGCTTATGAACCCGAAGGGGGGCGAATTTCGAAATGCGGCTGGTTATCGGAATTCCATCGACGACGCATCGGCTCGGAATCATCAGTCAATTTATTCGTGGCGACCAGTTCAACCTGTCCATCGAGTGTGGCCATATTCGCCTTTCGTGAATGACGTCCATTGATCCGATCCTGTGAAGGGCCAAGGTCATAGCCATCTCCAATGGCAATAAACGATGAGGGGGCGACCACAGAACTCAACTTAAACCGGTTAATTACTCCCTCATGATGAAACGAAGCCATTCCAAGCTGTTTATGGGGGTTGGCAAATTGGCCATACCCAAATTGATTGACGTCATAACTGCGAATCCAATAACGGGTGGTATTGGATTGCCGCCTGACAAACTTCAGCTTGAGTTCGGGACAATGATAGATTGATCCCTCGGTGTAGAAATATCCCGGAGAACTGGAAGACCATGTTTTAAACCACTCTTCTGGTGATTTCCCCATATCCACAAATCTGTTTCCCACCGGAGAATAAATATACGTGGGGATTTTTTCCTGCTCTTCCAGATAGATGTGAGTCATCAGGCCGATCTGCCGCAGATTATTGGCGCATTTGAGGGTTCTTGCCCGAGTCTTGGCCTTTGCCAATGCAGGTAATAGAAGAGAGGCGAGTGTCGCGATGATTGCAATCACAACCAGCAGCTCAATCAACGTAAATGCGTACCGTCGAAGCGATGGATCGGTTTTGCGCGTTGTGGCGTTTAACTTGCGCATGGGTACCCATCGAGAATGCACCGTAACAATATATTCTGTCAAACCTTCAACCATCGCGGCAGTTGCTTCCCATTTCAAAAAACCTTTCTCACGAATTCTTCCGTAACAGCTGTTGTTTAGGTAGCTTGTTCTCCATGCCTGAACTGGGTGAAGTTGAATATTATCGGAGATGCTGGGATATCGGAACAGGCAAAGCTGTTCTTCGTGTCCACCTGAACGCCGGAAAGCGGATTTTTCGTGACGTCGATACGGAGGGAATGCTGAAGCAGCTGCCTGGAAAAAAGCTTGTCCGCTCAGAAGCAAGCGGAAAGCAAATGCTTTTCAAATTTGGCAACGATTCATGGTTGGGAATCCATCTTGGAATGTCCGGGACTCTTTCCTCAGAAAAGGGGGATTATACCCCAGGGAAGCATGATCATCTGGTTCTATTCCAAAAAGGTCAGGCCCTCGTTTTTAATGATCCGCGGCAGTTTGGCCGAGTCCGTTTTGATCAGGGCAGTGACGCGCCGCTCTGGTGGAGCGGATTGGCACCCGCGATTGGGTCTTCTGGGTTTACCTTGAAAACGATGAAGGAGTTTGTTGGAAGCCATGGCAAACTATCGATCAAATCCATACTGCTCTTGCAGGAAGGTTTTCCAGGGGTGGGCAACTGGATGGCAGATGAAATCCTTTGGCAGGCGAAGATCAACCCGAACCGCAAAGGAGGTCAGTTGACTCCAGCGGAACAATCCAAAATCTTTCAATTCACCCTGTTTGTTTGTGCCGAGGCATTGAAAAGGGTTCCCAAAGCACTCGACAGTCTCCCTGCTGATTGGCTTTTCCATGAACGATGGAAGACAAAAGGGAATTGCCCGAAGCACCGTTCCCCTCTGGTCAGGGATACCATCGGGGGAAGAACGACTGCCTGGTGTCCAAAATGCCAGAAATAGTTTAGGCGAATTCCGCTTTGACACGCGAGAAGTCGATTGGCAAGGTTGCCGCTCATTGCATGCAGCATGGCAGGTCTTGTTCTGTCCTGCCCTGAATACATATTGATATGGCTGAATTAGTTGGAAATTTGTTGGTGGCCCAGTCGGGCGGTCCTACCGCTGTGATCAACGCCAGTGTCGCAGGGGTGATCCAGGAAGCTGGAAAACACGGCAATATCGAGGAAATTTATGGCGGATTGAACGGGATTCTCGGCATCCTGAACGAGGAGATGATCGATTTGAACGATGAAAAAGCTCGTTCAATTGAAGCGCTCAAATATACTCCCGGCCCTGCCCTCGGCACCTGCCGCTATAAAATCGATTTCAAAAAGAAACCTGAGCAAGCGGCCAAAGATATGGACCGCCTTTTCCAGGTGTTTGAAGCTCATAATATCCGATACTTTTTTTACGCCGGAGGCAATGATTCTCAGGACACCTCCAACCAAATCCATCAGGAAGCGGTCAAGCGCAATTATGAAATGCGCGTCATCGGGGTGCCAAAAACCATCGATAACGACCTCCCTCATACGGACAACTGCCCTGGCTTCGGTTCCGTGATTAAATATAATGCGACCACTGTCATGGAAATTGGCCTCGATGTCGGCGGAATGGCCACAGACGATGGTTCCTGCTGCATTATCGAAGTCATGGGCCGGACAGCCGGTTGGATCGCTGCCGGGACAGTACTTGCAAAACGCGCCCCGAACGATCCACCTCACATTATCCTGGTCCCGGAGATCGCGCTGAATGAAGAAGCGTTTCTCAGCAAGGTCAAAGAAACCGTTGCGCAGAATAAATATTGCATCGTGGTGGTCGGCGAAGGGCTGAAAAATGAAAAAGGTGAAGAGATCGGGGCGGACAAGAGCCGTTTGGATGCCTTCGGTCACCCGGTTCTTTCAGGAGCGGCAGATCGTCTGGCTGAATTGGTCCAGGGAAAGCTCAATACCAAAACCCGGACTGTGAAACTTGGCTATGCGCAACGCTGCGCCGCCCATTTTTCAAGCAAAACTGACATCGATAATGCAGTCATGTGTGGCGAAGCCGCCGTTCGTGCCGCAATTGAAGGCAAGAGTGGTTTCATGATCAAATTGGTGCGGTCCGGGACAAAGTTCAGCACAGACGTGCAGGACCTGAACGACATCGCCAATGCAGTTCATCTCCTCCCGCGAGACTGGCTTAGCGAAGATGGCTTCATGCCGAACGAAAAATTCGTCGAATACGCCCGACCATTGATTGAAGGAGAGCCAAAAATCCCGATGGATGGCGGCTTGCCGCGCTACGCAATCTTGGATCGCAGTCCGGTGGACAAAACCTTGCCCCCAAGATAATCCCAATCCCATACCGTTTTATCCCCGCCAGGCACCACGCTTGACGGGGTTTTCTTTTTGCCTGGGAAAGCTTAATCGAATCCAAGGCTTCAAACCCAGTTGCCTTTTCTTGGGGAAGGCCGATACCCTTCTGCTTTGCAATGTCTTTCACAATATTCAACACATTGACGCGCCGTTTGGAAGAGTTCAGCCCGTTGCAGGGGAATGAAGTCAGCATGTACTGCTGCGGCCCCACCGTCCATAATTTTGCCCATATCGGCAATTTCCGGACGTTTGTTTTCAGTGACCTCTTCCGGCGCTACCTGGAATTCCGCGGGTTCAACGTCCGTCACGTCATGAACATCACTGATGTGGAAGACAAGATCATTGCCTCCGTCCGCCAGAACGGACGTCCGCTCAAAGAGTTCACGGGAGAATATGAAAAGGCTTTTCTGGAGGATTTCGATCTCCTGAATTGCAAGCGACCGCATGACCTCCCACATGCCACCGATTTCATTCCCCAGATCATCACATTGATCGAAAAATTAATGGCACGCGGCATTGCCTACCGCGCCAGCGATGGCTCGGTTTACTTCAGCATCAGCAAGTATATCGGTTGCGGCTGCAAATACGGGCAGCTGGTGAACCTGAATTTTGAGGAGATGCGCGTGGGTGAGCGAGTCAGTTCGGATGAGTATGCAAAGGAAAGCGTGGCGGATTTTGCTTTGTGGAAGGCCCGTGTCCCGGAAGATGGGGAAATTTCATGGGCAAGTCCCTGGGGAGAAGGACGGCCAGGCTGGCATATTGAGTGCAGCGCCATGAGCATGGATCTTTTGGGTAACAGTTTTGATTTGCATCTGGGTGGTGAGGATCTCGCCTTTCCGCATCATGAAGATGAAATTGCACAGAGCGAGGGTGCTGGATTACAGAAACCGGGCGAAAAATTCGTGAAGTATTGGGCTCATGTCGCGCACCTTCTGGTTGAAGGAAAAAAGATGGCCAAGTCACTCGGCAATTTCTTCACTCTTCGCGACCTGGTTGCCAAAGGTTTTCAGGGCCGTGAAGTGCGTTTTCTTTTGCTCGCCGCCCATTACCGGGAGTCCTTTAATTTTACACTGGAAGGCTTGCATGGAGCGCGCACAGCTCTTAATCGGATTGATGAGCAACTGCTCAAGCTCCGGGAACTGGCAGGTGGAGAAAAGGGCACTCCCAATCCTCAGGTCATGGCTCAATTCACAGAATTGATGGATGATGATCTCAACGTTTCGGGGGCCTGGGGGTCCCTTTTTGAGTGGGTACGGGACACAAACAGGCTGATCTCAGAGAGCAGGTTTTTGCCACACGACGCCGCGAATGCCCTGGCAACATGGGAGCAGATTGATGCGGTTTTTGCCATTCTCAAAAAGGCTGAAACGGAAGAGGTGCCTCAGGAACTTATTGATTTGCTGGAGCAACGGCAGACTGCCCGAAAAGCCAAAGATTTTAAACGGTCCGATGCCATCCGCGATGAGTTGAAGGCCAAAGGCTGGGTCATTGAAGACACGCCGAAAGGGCCTCGCCTCAAGAAAATTTAATTATTGCGCAAATTTTCTGAGGTACTTGATCGAAACTTCCAGATCCTTTGGCATTGGAGCATCAATGGTAATCTCCGAACCGGTTACCGGATGAGTGATGGTGAGCGATTCTGCATGAAGAGCCACCCTTCCCATTAAGGGCCGCTCCTCTTCCCCACGTTTAAAACTGTAATTTTTTTTAAGATTTGAAAGCAGCAGCGGTGCGCCTCCATAAAGTTCATCGCCAACAATCGGTACACCTGCATGTTTTGCATGCACCCGGATCTGATGCGTCCGCCCTGTTTCAGGAAAAGCGTTTAAAAAGGTGTAGGATTTAAAATGTTCCACCGTTTCAAATTTCGTGCGGGAACGTTTCCCCTGCTTGGGATCAACCCGCATCAAGCCCACCTTGATTGGGTGCATTGCAATTTTTGCGTCCACCTCGAACATCTCCTCCGGGGGATGCCCCTGGACCAGCGTGACATATCTCTTATGCGGTTTTTCTGATCCGAACTGGTCTGCAAGGTGAATCAAAGCAGGTTTGGCCTTCACCAGCAGAAGCACTCCGCTGGTTTCGAAATCAAGCCTATGCACATTTGCAAGGTAGCTGATTTTCCGTAAGCGTGACCATTCAGCGTTTCGCGCAATATCTGCGTGGAGCAGCTTCATGATATTGGGCCGTTCCGGATCATACCGATCCGGAGAAACAAGCAGACAGGCCGGTTTGTCGATGGCGAGGAGAGTTTCGTCCTCAAACAGAATTGGGATTTTCCAAAATTCCTTTGTTGCTGGGGAAGAAAGTTTAATCAGCGGCTCCACTGCGTGAACATGCCAAAGAATGGCCCGGAGGTAAATGCCTCTACGACATTCCTTTAAATCGGCGCAAACCCCATTCCGCAACGAAACAGGCCAGCGCGAGAATGAAAACCAGGGGATTGTGCCAGGCAGCAATGGTATAGCTTTCGACAATGGGAGCTTTGCTGTTTTCCAGTTTTTTTACGAATCTGGGTAAATCGGGAACACGCAGCAACTCCCCACCAGTTTTTCGGGCGATGGATTCCAGCAATGCCTTGTTAGGTTGTAATGAGCGAAACTCCTCCGCGGCGAGATCGGTTGCCCAGCCTGCCGCAGCTTCGCCGATCAGGGCCCCGTTGGAATCATTGACCTGGGCGGTGACCTTGAACGATCCATTGTCTCGCGAAATGAACTGGCTGGCAAAAAGATCAGGATCCTCCTGGGTTGGTTCCGCGCTTAATTGAAGCGAGTTGGTGGAGGGAGGAAAAACCTGCTCAACACGCAGGTTGATCGTGGCACTCTCAACTGGTTCGTAGGCTTTGTTCCGGGCCCGCACCCGAAGCGTCATCGCGCCAGGCGCTTCGTTCGAAGGTACCGCTTCAACGGCAATCTGCTCAGGAACATCCGCCACCATCCACCGAGCCATCTGCCTCCAGGCCTTGCCAAGGTCCGCCTGGGCCTGTTCTTCCCCAAAACCCAAACGCCAAAAATCCCCGATCGCCAGCGCGGCTGTGCGCCCCGCTCCAAACCGCTGCACTGCCAGCGCTGGATAGGACCGATTTGACGCATCGACTGCATTGGCAAGGACAAGCGCTCCCGGTTTGATTCTTTCGACGGTGTTCACTATTTCGAACGGCGCACTGGTTTCGAGCCTGGTCCTCTCATCGTTCTGGTTGTCCCGCAATCGCAACCATGGCTGGAGCCACCCCTCCCGGGTCAAGGCAAGGCGCAACTCGGAGGAAGGGACCATATTTTCTTCACTATGCAAATAGATCGGAAGCATATCACCAATCGGCGTGCGATGGTACTTGCCGAGTTGAAGTGAATCAGGCCCCCCCAGCATCAATAGTCCGCCACCACGGTCACTGACAAATCGTTGCAGAAGTTGCTGCTGGTCCGCAGTGAAGAACCCGGCTTCGACATCATCCAGGATTACCGCTTTGTACTGAAACAAATCTTCGGGAAGTTTCGGGAACCCTCCACGCAATTCATCCGCATCGCGAGTGTTCATGCGAATCAAAACTGGTTGATCGTACCGTGCTGTCTCTTCATCCTGCCGATCAAATCCACGGAAAAGCGGGTTGCTCGATTCGCCCGCACGGCCTTTGAAAGCAAATTTCGGTTCACGACGTGCAATCCGAATCAAGCCTACTAAATGAATTTTATCATCATCAGACAAAGCCCGGCTCAAAAACTTATATTCCCAATTGGGACGCCCACTCAAGTAAAGCACTCGATGCTCACCGCTGCCACGGTCCACGACCACACTCCGACTGTTATTCACCAATGTAGCTTCCGAGGCCTCCGTTCCCTCGAGCATGGTTTCCACACGATAAAAAACCAGCCCTGTTTTCAATGGCCGGGCTAAAAAACGAAAGGTCAGCGATTCGTCGTTGCTTTTGATTGTCCGCTTCTCCTCGGCCACAACCTTGTTTGAACTACTGCCGGAACCGAGTTCGATCAATCGCACGATTGCACTTTTGCCGGAAAGACCCGCTGCTTTCACATTTGCCTGGATCGTGACCGGCGCATCTTCAAATGCAGTTTGGCTGACGCTTGTTTCAAGTAGTGAAAGATCATTGAGCGCGCTTTCATCCCCAATCAACACAGGATAAACCGGCGGCAATCCTGCAAAATCCGGCAACTCGCCGGAAATATCTGTGGCATTTCCATCTGTCAGCAAAAGCACTCCGGCAAGGGGTTGGCCCTTGCTCCGTTGCGCGAGGCTTTTAAGGGCATTTCCCATCGCGGTGGCGCGTCCATCAAACATCAACTCGTTCCAATCGCGCGCAGGCTGAAGGCGCACATCAAAAGAGAAAGGCTGCAACTGGAAGGTCTGTTCCAATTCCTTCAGCCACGCAGAATCGGTCAATAAAGTGTTGCGCACCACATTCGAGCGCGGTTGTCCATTGTCGGCAATCCGCATTCCCTCGCTCGTGTCCACCAGAATGGCAAAATGGTTTGAGCCTGGCTTGGGCCTGGAACTGTTGATGGTGGGTTCCAGCAGGCAAAAGGTAAGGATCAAAACACCCAAAGCGCGAAAAAAATAGCAGGTTACCTTAACCCAAAAAGGGCCTGTGACTCGCCAGTAGGTCACTGCTGAAAGAAACAAAATCAGGATCGCTGCCACTGAAGCGGGGAGAATCCAATCCCGGGCCGCAAAGCTGAAGCTACCACTGAACACTTTGATATGATGCCATGCTTCAGCCGTAAGCCAACAGGTTAATGCTGGAAATATAACCTAATCGCGAGGTTCCCTTAAACTCTCTTCCGCAACATTCCAATGCGCAATGTCTGCGTGGCCAGGAGGATTTCGCGTAGAAAGAAAATCAAGGCCGCAAACAGGGAAGACATGGCTGCGATAAAGAGAAGTCCGATCATTTTTGAATAATTCACTTCGAAGAACACACCTGCAAAAAGAGAAATGATCACAAGACAAACCATCGAGGCACACGCGGTACAAAGGCCGATGGAATAATTGACCAGTCGAGCACGACGGGAAAAGATTTCCAGTCGCTCTGTTTGGTTCTCTCCCTCCTTTATTGCCCCCAACGACAATTTCTCCTCAATGACACGGGAACGGTCGATTATCCTCCCCAGCCGATTCGTCAACACAGACAGCAATCCGCTGACTGCGGCCAGCAAAAAGACCGGCGCTACAGACAACTGGATGACATGAGCGATGGCCGCTACCTGGGATTCCTCCGCCATAACGGAACAACAACCATTTCAAGAGCAGTGCCAATCTTTCGTAAAAGCCACCTGGGAAGCAAACAGGAATTTTCTCTTGAAGAATCGTGGATGGAACAACCAATCGATGCTCCTTGAGCATGGTCGCCTTGCCCTGAATCAAGCAGCCCAAATGCGGAAAGCATCCGTTGACAAGGCAGGGCGATTGGCTTAATTGTCCATGCTCCAATTCGGGCCGAGGGCTTGAAACGGTTTCTCGGTGGGTAGGATACTCAAGTGGCCAACGAGGGCAGACTGTAAATCTGCTGGCTTACGCCTCCGCTGGTTCGAATCCAGCTCCTACCACCATTTCTTCCGGCCTGATCTCTCGAATCCTGAGCCGGTTTATTTGCTGGCGGCTTCAGTCTTTTCCGAAGGCCTGAATTCGAGCGAAGCGGAATTGAGGCAGTAGCGCAACCCGGTGGGCTTTGGGCCATCTTCAAAAACATGACCGAGATGTGCGTCGCAACGTGCGCAAAGAATTTCAACACGCCTCATTCCATGGCTGTTATCTGGGAGAGTGGTGACATTCTCGCTGGCAAAAGGTTTGAAGAAACTGGGCCAACCGGTCCCTGAATCGAATTTGGCGGTGGATTCAAAAAGGGGCAATTCACAACAAATGCAGGTGTAAATGCCCGGTTTTTTGTGGTCATAAAAAGCCCCGCAAAAAGCGCGCTCCGTTCCTTTTCCGCGGGCAATCTGGTACTGCTCGGCAGTCAATTGCTTCCGCCATTCGGAATCGCTTTTCACGACTTTGTCCACTAACTGGACTTCAGTGGCCTTGCCGTCAGCACCAAGGAGCCTGACCGGGACGGACTTTGCTGTGTTCATAGCGGGGGTCTGTGATGATTTGCTGACCTGATTTGTCTCTTTGGCGAAGGCCACAATAAGGCATGTGGCAACAATAACCAGGATGGAAACATTTCTCATTTTCAGGTTCATGGATTTATCCTTCCACATTTCAGGTTGTTCAACAACTCTCCAGCCCAGGTGATTATTTCCTGTTTCCTGACTTCAGCTGCTTTTTATACTTTTCCTGGCTGCGGTCAAATTCCTGTTCCGCTGCGGCAACGCCCGGCAGTTGGGCACGTTCTGACCTTGCAATCAGGGCTGCATCTTCAGGCGTTTGCAGGACAGTGGCTTTCATCAGAATGATCAGTTCAGTCCGATCATTGGAAGTATTCTTCGAACGGAAAAGAGCCCCGATGCCTGGAATATCTTTCAGGAAGGGAACACCGGATTTGTTTTTGCTTTTATTCTCACTGATAAATCCGCCCAGCATGATCATGTCCCCATCACGGACGGTCAGGGTCGCCTCCGCCTGGCGGCTGTTCACGAGGGGAACAGGATTGTTTTCAATGATAACGTCCTGTCCCCGTTGATCAAATTGTTGAGAAATTTCCATCACAACCAGCCCATCCGGAGTGATAAAGGGGGTGACCGCCAGGTTGAGCCCGATTGTTCTTTCAGTAATGGAGGAACGAGTTGAAAGGCCGCTGCCGGTTAATCCGCCGTAATCTGTAAAGCCGGTGATGTACGGAACCGTTTCACCAATGAAGAAGAAGCCAGGAATGGCATGGGACGTTTGAATTCGGGGGCGTGAAACGATATTGATATTACTATCTTCAGCCAGGGCATTGACGGTGACATCGAAGGTATCATTGATTTTTCCAAAATAGGTGAACCCATCTGGAGCGGCGCCGGGGAAGTTGGTCAAATTATTCAGGAATGGCTGCCCGTTGTTGATAACGCCTGCGCCCGTGAAATCCTGGCCGAATTTCTTTGGATTCTGGACAGCACTAACCCCAAGACGATATTTATCCCCCAGTTTCACTTCGAGAATCACCGCCTCCAGCAAGACCTGGGCTAGCAGCACATCAACCTTTTGCACGAGGTTTGTGATCATGGACATATCACGATTGTTGGCAAAAATGAGCAAGGTATTCGAGCGGGTGTCGGGAACAATTTTTGCATTTTCCAAAACCTTGGCTTCGGGGGGGACACCTGCCGCACGATTGATCACATTGTTCAGACGACTTTGAAATGAATTCTGGTTGGCAGTGACCGGGGCTGCGGCCTGTTGCGGATAATAATTTCCTCCTCCAAAACCGGTATTGCGATTCTGCTGGTTGAATCCACCTCGATTAAAATTATTATTGCCGACGCCTGAGCGGAACGCGTTATTTCCGGTCGCAGGAAAAGTAGGATTGCGGATGCCACCAACCCCGCCCGCCGCGCCAGTATCCGAAATCAAGGCACTCATCGTGGCATAGATGTCCTCGACCTTTCCATACTTGATCGGAATCACTTCCAATCGCATATCTGTCTGTGGCTGCACATCAACTCGCTGGATGATATCCATCATCCGCTTTACGTTGGAGGCGTAATCCCGAAGAATCAGTGTATTATTACTATCGATCGCCGTGACCGCGCCGGGACTTTTACTGAAAGTGGCGAGGGTTGGTTGAATCTCGCTGGGCTTGGCGACGGAAAGTTGAACGATTTTGGTGACGAATTCTTCATTCAGAGCGATGTCGCCAGAAGGCTTTTCAGTGAGAGGGGCGCCTTCCTTTTCAGCCTGGGCGGTGCCGACTGCCTTGACAAACTTATCGCCGATTTTCAGCAGGGCGACATTATTTGCTGCAAGCACCCCTTCCAAAGCAGCCACTGCTTCCTCACGGGTTAAATCTGTCTGATTGATGAAGGTGACGTTCGGGGAAGCGCCGGCAATCTGGGTGGCGCGAATAATACTGCGCCGAGCCAATGGGGCATAAAAATCATTCAGAAACTGATCCAGCGGCATGTTCAAAATCTGCAGCTGTCGTTCACGGACCATATCATTTTGGTCGATTTCGAGGCGCGAGGCTTCACCGGCTGCATTGGTCGAAATTTGGCTGAACGCATTTTGGTTGGGAGCGGCTGGATTACCCGGGGGAAATGGAAGGGTGACCCGGTTGGTTCCCCCGGGAGTGGGCAGTCGTGGAAAAGAAGGGGTGATGCGGCTGCGGAAAGGAGCGGCGTTGGTAGGCGTCACAGGAGCGGGAACGGGCAACACAGGAGTTTCGACCACGACCGGGGGAGCCACAACGGCTGGAGCTTCAACCGGTTCAGTGACCTGCTGTTGTGGAGCAACGGCAGGATCGGTGCCATCAGCAGTTGGATCTGCGGCATCCGGAGCAGCCAGATCGGTATTTGCCCCGGTTGAAGGGACTGGAAGAGTGGGCGCTGGCAGAGTGGTATCTGTTGCTGGCGCAGCATCCACATTGGCCCCAGCTTCCGGTACCGGAAGGGTGGGAGCTGGAAGGCTTTGAGAAGAAGTTGCGGGAACGGGCAATCGAGTCCCTCGGCGAGGGATCACACGACGGTTTGCATCCGCACCGGGAGTCAATGCGGGAGGAGCAGCCACCGTATTGCCGGGAGGCACCTGGACTGGTGCGACGGTGCCGGGAGCATTGGTCTGGGCATGGATGGTCGCCAGCAATAGAGAGAAAACAAAAAGGATGGGTTTGAGCTTCATAATCAGCGTCGGTTGCTTGCCACCGGGGTCGCAGGACGCGCGGCGGAAGGTTTCTTTTGATAACTGGCGATAAAAGTTATGCTGCCAATCAGGCGGGTTTGGCTGGGATCAGGCTTCAGGCTCATTTCGCGTACCCGAATCATCGAATTCCCAGTGGCCAGATTGACGAGAAAATCCACAAGTTCCTTGCCTCCTGTGGTAAAATCAATGGAGAGCACCTGATCTTCAAAGAATTGATTGGTCCTGGAACCAAAGGAGCGGGGGCGCGGATCGTAACGGTTGATCATGACCCCTGTGGTCGCGGCTTGTGTTTGCACGATCCGTTGCAGAGCAAGTTCCTGATCCAGCACGTCTGAGCCGCTGGTTTGAAGAGTTTTTTCCTGTTTTTCGTACTTGGGAACATTTGCGAGTTCCTTTTGATAGCGATCCAAGGTGGATTCAGCCCGGGAGATAGTGTTTTGGACCACGCTCCATTGCCCAAAAAAAGGTCGAACGAACCACCAGTTCAGGAGAACAAAAATGCCAAAACCAACAATGACCACCAGGCGTTTCTCCTGTGGTCGCAGATTCAATTTGTCGAGGAAGCCGGTCATTGCAATTCCTGTCGGTTTAAGGAACAGGTAAAGCTCCAGTTCAAGTTGCCGCCGCCGCGTGAATTCGAAGTGGGAGGAGAGACCAGGCTGAAGAGAGGCTGGTCCTCAACTTTGACGTTTCTGAGTGCTTCGTTGTAATCGGTGATTTTATCGGCGTGCTCCTGCGGGGCTGAACCATGCAGCTCCAGGGATTTACCACGGCCAAATACCATCCAGTTCAAAGTCAACTCGGCAGGAAGCAGTTCTGAAGCAACCTTCCAGGAATCCAGGGCTGCATACTTCAAATTGAGCTGCTCCTGCAGAACCTCCACACGTTCGCGCAAACGAAGTGCATTTGTATAACTACCGCTGATCTGAGTGATCTGCGTCTGGATACGGGAGGCTTTGAATTTATACCCGTAAAGCACCGCGATATAAACAGCGACTCCGATCAGGTAAAGGCCAACCATGGCAAACAAGCCGCGCATCCAGAGACGATCGATGAACTCCTGCTGGTAACGGACTCCATACTCAGAAGGGAGAAGATTGGCCGCTGGCGCATGTTCAACCACTCGACGTGCCGCGAATTCCGCAGCCTGATCTTTGGTCAGCGGGGTATAGGAAAGAATTTCACCCTGTGCCCACTCCTTGAGCATCTCAGTCCAGATGGCAGCCACCGCAGGTGAGGCGACCAGATGAATTCGAACCGGGAACTCAAGCCAGCCTTCCATTTCTCCCGCCCAGGCCGTCTTATCCAATTGCTCGCGCAGCACAGCCACCTTGTCACCGACCGATGGGAGGTGAACCAGCTGTAGATTCTGCAACATTCCATTGAACCACCATGCGACAAGGCAAAGATTACCTTGGTCCATCGGTTCCGGATAAATCCAGATACCGTCACTCTGCGGAGGGGCGGCTACGATCTGGTAAAGCAACGGTAGTTCGAGGCGGTCCGGCTTGAATCCCTCCCCTTCGAGCGCACCTACAAATTGTTCGACCAGGGATCGAGGAGCAATGATCGCAAGGACCGTTTGTGTGTTGGTATCACCTCCGGGCAGCAGTTCAAAACTCCAGACAATCTGGCCCACTGGAATTGGAGAGAGTTTTTCCAATTGAAATTCCAGCATGGAGGCGATCTCCGCGGGATCGGCTTTCGGCAGTTGAAGCACTCGCAGAAAGACCTGTTCAGCAGGGAGCCATGCGAGATTCAACCGTGGTTGAATCAAATTATGCCAATCCTTGGTGACCAGGTTTTTTGGAATGCCCTTTTCTGAGGGTCCGGCAGAGCCATTAACCAGGCGGACCCGGCCCTCCACACCACTGAACTGCCAGAGATTGCGGGAATGAGGGCTGCTTTCGAAGACATTGCAGCTATGAACACGTTTTTGCTTCACGCTTGCACCCACATCTCGGATTTAGAATCTCCAACCAGCGCGCCCATGTGCTCTTCCGTTTGGGTCACACGAAGGACTTCTTCGATGGTTGTCAAACCAGCGCGGACTTTGTTCCAACCATCCGTGCGCAAGGTGCGCATTCCCTGTTCCATGGCTTTTTGGGCAATGGTAGACGCAGGCGCTCGATTGAGGATAAGTGGCCGAATGGCTTCATTGAGCAATAATAATTCGTAGATGCCCATACGGCCCTGGTAACCGAGTTGCCGGCATTGCTCGCAACCGGCCCCGCGCCAGAATTTCGCAGTGTCGATCTCATCCGGTGGAAAGCCAATCCTGCGGAGATAATCCTTTTCAACTTTCTGCTCCACCTTGCAATGGACACAAATGGTGCGGACAAGGCGCTGGGCCAAAACAGCTTCAACAGAGGAGGCGACCAGGAATGGTTCAATCCCCATATCAATCAAGCGGGTGAAGGCGCTCGGGGCGTCGTTCGTATGTAATGTGCTGAAAACAAGGTGCCCGGTCAGCGCAGCGCGGATGGCGATCTCCGCAGTTTCCAAATCGCGAATTTCCCCGACCATGATGACATTAGGATCCTGGCGCAGAATATGACGAAGACCCATTGCAAAGGTCAGGCCAATATCCGAACGGACAGCAATCTGGTTAATCCCTTTCAACTCATACTCAACCGGCTCTTCAATTGTGATGATGCGTTTATGGACTGAATTGATGGTGCTGAGAAATGCGTAAAGGGAGGTGGATTTTCCAGATCCTGTCGGGCCGGTGACGAGCAGAATCCCGTGCGGTTTAACGATGATTTCACGCAAGGCATTCTCTTCAGCAGGAGCAAACCCGAGCTTCTCAAGGCCGAGAAATATTTTACCGCGGGTCAGCAATCGCAGTGAAACACTTTCCCCATAAACAGTGGGAACAGTCGAAACACGAATGTCAATTTCCTCGCCCTTGATCCGTACGTTGATACGACCATCCTGCGGCAGGCGCTTTTCCGAAATATTCATCCCGGACATGACCTTGATACGGGAGATCAAGGCGGACTGAAACCGCTTGAGTTGCGGAGGCATCGGAGTTTGGTGCAGGATCCCATCAATTCGATACCGAATCCGCAATTCATCTTCAGCTGGTTCAAAGTGAATGTCAGTGGCGCGGTCCTTGAACGCTTCCCAGATCACCTGGTTGACGAACTTGATGACACTGGCTTCCTGGTCTCCTTCAGTGATTTCCTTGTCACCCGCAATGTCCAGGTCAATCGGTTCTTCCTCCGCCATTTCATCGAGGGTTTCCGCGCCAACCCCGTAATATTTTTTAAGCGCCTTCTCGATTTCGTCACGCGGGGCCAAAGCATATTGAACCGCGCATTGGGCATCAAACTGCACTGCATTGAGCATGGCGGTATCAAACGGATTGCTCACAGCAACCTGCAGGGTGTCATTCTCGAAATGGGTCGGGAGAACCAGGTACTGAAAAGCGACCTTGGTTGAAATTTTTTTCTGAGCCTCGGCAGTAACCGTCACCTTGGGAAGATCAAGAAATGGCCAGCCCAGCACTGTGGCGAGGCGTTCCAGGAAAGTGTCCTGCGCAAGGCCCGATTCACGACTGATAAAAGCCAGGAGCGATTCCGATGAACCGTTCTCGGCAGCGACACGCCATTCCTTGCTCCACTCCGAAAATTGAGTTGGAGCGGCAAGGCCCGCGTCGGCAAGAATGGATTTAATCGATTTCAGCGCCACAAAAGTTTATGGTTGTGGATTATATATACAGCAGGGGGGCGCAAAAGTTGCGCAAAAAAGAACAGCCGGAAATCGGAAGATCCTTCGCCGGTGACTCCCTGTTATTGGCCACATTGGATAAAACGGAATGTGGGCAGAGTCAAATCCAGAAGGGGTGCGTTGCTCACTTAAATGATTAGGCAGTTCCAAAACTCATTAACTTTTGAGCGGAACGCCGATCTCGATTTTATGCTCGAGGCAAAAAGCAGCATTTTCCACATATTTCTCCGCCCAATGTTTTAATCCCTGCCGTTCGGCATCCGATAATGCCCGGACCACCTTCGCCGGGGAACCGAGCACCATTGAGCCGGGCGGAATGACGGTCCCTCCCGTAACCAGCGCATTGGCTCCCACAATGGATTGTTTTCCGATCACAGATCCGTCAAGAACCGTGGCCCCCATTCCAATCAGGCATTCATCCTCGACGGTACATGCATGGACGATTGCTCCATGACCTACAGTGACCCAATCACCGACAATACATGGGAAGTCATCTGCCAAATGAAGCACCGCGTTATCCTGGATATTCGAGTATTTGCCGATCTGGATGTAATTAATGTCCCCACGCAATACCGCATTGTGCCAGACACTGGAGCAATGGCCGATCCGCACATCACCGATGACAACTGCCCGGCTGGATAGATAAACTGTCGGGGCCAGGCGCGGTTGCCGACGAAGAAAAGTTTCGAACTGCTGACGTAAATTGGCCACCTCCTGTAGTTAGAGCAGGTGGTGGCAAATTCCAAGTTCATTACGCGGAAGCTTCCTTCTCCACATTTAACCTGGATGCGCTATGGTGAGGGGGATGTCGTTTGTTGCAGTTTATGAAAAGATCCCGATTGAGCGGCTGCTTACTCAATCCAGCCAGGTGTCCCCGGCTGAAGTGGAACGCACTCTGGCTCGCCGAAACTGGAGCTACCTGGATTTTCCGTCCCTGATCTCACCCGCTGCCGGGCAAAACCTGGAGAAACTTGGCCAAATTTCTCAACGCATCACGCAACAGCGGTTTGGAAAAACGGTGCGGTTGTTTGCCCCGCTTTATCTTTCCAATGAATGCATCAATAATTGCAAATACTGTGGATTCTCACGAGATAACCCTATTTTTCGGGTCACCTTGTCAGTTCCAGAAGTGGAAAAGGAAGCTGCGGCATTATCATCGGCAGGGTTTCGAAGCATTTTGCTCGTCGCTGGCGAGCAACCAAAATTTATTTCGGCGGATTATCTCCGGGATTGTGTAGCCGGGCTGCGACCCATGTTTCCTTCAATCTCATTGGAGATCGGCCCAATGAATACTGAAGAATACCGACCCCTGGTGGATGCCGGGGCAGAGGGGTTGGTTGTTTACCAGGAGACTTACGACCGATCCGTTTACGCGAGCGTTCACACAGCCGGGCCAAAAAGGGATTTCAACTGGCGGCTCGAAACTCCGGAACGCGCCTATGCCGCAGGATTTCGCAGGCTGGGCATCGGCGCACTCTACGGATTAAGCGACTGGCGACTGGAAGCTTTCCACCTGGCTGCACACCTGGATTATCTGCTAAAGCATTGCTGGAAAGCGCAATTAACAATCTCCCTTCCTCGCTTGAGGCCGCATGCAGGTGATTTTGAACCGTTGACCCGGATTACTGACCGGGAATTGTTGCAACTAATCTGCGCGTTTCGCCTGGCCTTTCCAGACGTCGGGATTGTCCTCTCCACAAGGGAACCAGCACGATTGCGAAATGGGCTTATTCCTCTGGGAATCACTCATATGAGTGCGGGAAGCCATACGGAACCGGGAGGTTACACCGGGGCGGGTAAAGAGAATCTTCACAAAACGGAACGGGGAAGAGTGGTCGCCCTGGATTCACCTGGCTCTGCCGACGCTGCCACAGGGCAATTCCAGATTGCAGATGAGCGGACTCCTGCTGAAATCGCACATTTACTTTCCGGGCTGGGTTACGAGCCGGTTTGGAAAGATTGGGACCCATCGCTCGTGGGAGACAAGATGGCGTGAGTTGTGCTATTTTAGGTTCAGTCCATGACTCGGGGAGAAGGCGGTTTGCGCCGTTGACACCTAAATTGTCAATCATTACTGTTCCCCGACAAAACAACCATAGCAGCGCACCATGTTACTGAAGATCAGTCTCGGTTTGGCCATTTTGGTCGGGGTAGTGACCTTGTACCTGACCCATTTCCAAGTGGGCACGAAAATCACCGGGCTTAATGCCAGCCTTGCAGACACTCAAGCTCAGTTGAGCCAATCTCAGGAAAGTGAAGCCGCTGCTCGTGCCGCCGAGAAAACTGCCAAGGAAAACCTCGAAGTCGCTGTCAAAGACCTGAATAATGCGACCAACGCTCTGGCCGCCGCAGTCAGTAAGGCGACTGAACAGCAGGAACGCGCAAATCGCGCCACGACCGAACTCCAGAACACCATTGCTGAACGGAACGATACGCAGCGTGAACTTGCCGCATGGAAAGCGTTGGGAGCACGCATTGAAGATATCCAGAAACAACGCGACGAGCTTCGCCGCATTACCGAGGAACGGGATGTGTTTGCGGCGGATAATCAATTATTGAACCGTCGCCGCAAGCTGCTCGAAGCTGAACTCGCAAAATATACAGGGGGCAATACTGAACCGACGTTGCCCGCCGGAACCAAAGGGAAAATCCTCGCGGTGGACCCAAAGTATGATTTTGTCGTCCTCGATATCGGGGGAAACCAGGGCCTTGTCGAAAATGCCCGCATGCTGGTCAATCGGGATGGCCGCCTTGTTGCAAAAGTCAAAATCACTTCCGTGGAACCAAATCGCGCCATTGCCAACATCATTCCTGAATGGAAACAGGATGAAGTGATGGAGGGCGACCAAGTGATCTATTGATCGATGAAGCGGGTTTTTCAATTTCTGTCAATTGCAGTTGCGGCCCTTTGCCTTACCGGTTGCGCTTCCACTGAGCAGGATAACATGACTGATCGTCCATGGAATGCTCCCAAAGGATGGGAGCATGGGGTTCCCACTTCCATCATGCAGGGGCGTTAGTTTTTCTCCTCCCTCATCACCATTCAATGACTACCGTCGGGCAGATCGGGTAACGTCCACATTCCGCACCATATATCGAAAGGCCGTTCTGGGCGATGGTCGAAGCTGGCACCTCACATCGAAGACGGATATGACCATCGGACGCCTCTGCAATTCGCCGCAGTAACTCCCCCTCCGCAGTGGCATGGGCCAGATAACCGTAGGCTCCTTTTCCCTCACGCAAATAACTCAACACACCACGTGAATCGTGAGGATGGTCCACCAGCGTGGCTTCATACACACGCAGGCCGTTGAGGAACATCTGCATTGTGGAGGGAAGGTGATCATCATCCGTTTGGGGAGAGTCGATGCGACGAGAGGAAGCTTCACAAAGAACGCGAATGCGATACGCCTTGTGAATGTCTGCACCATGGAGAGGGAGGTCCCATTCAAAATATCCATGTCCATATCCATAGCAGACATCCTCAGCCCGTTCCTGCTCCCGATTCCCGGCGTAGCCGCTCCACTCAGACCGGGCCCAGTCAGCGGGTGCGCCACGGAGCACAGTAATCCGGTCCCCCTGCTCATGCGGCACAGGATAGCCATCAGAAACGAGGATGCTCAAAAAGTTGCTCGCAATTCTGCATCCATTTGAGTTGAGAGCTTCAATGGATAATGTGCAAAGCATGGGTTGATGAGGCATTTCCAGTTCAATCGTGTGGGCATGGGCCACGCTCCGGTGTGGGAACGGAATTGGAACGGCCCCCACTGCAATGTCCTGGTGAAGTTTCCCCAGGGTATCAATCCCACCCAGGTGCCATTTGAGAACGACATTTTTTTTGTAAGTGGTGGAGTAGTGAGAAGAAGCGACAGGCACTGTGACTTTGGCGCCCGGTTTGACCCTTTGCATGGGCGGCGCATCAATCGGCAGGGTGTCGCTTTCGTTAATGATCCGGGGATCGTAGCCGAATTGTTTCGGGGTACGATCGTAATTCATGAACCCGTTGTATTCCCACTCCACATCATGCAGTTCAGTAAAGATATAACCAGAGACTTTCCCGTGGCGGCGAAGTTCGTTGGTCAAAAACTTGAAGCTCCAGCTGACATCCCGGTCACCGTCAAGGGCCCCGATGCCGCCATACTCTGAATTGATCAATGGCTGACTTTTCTGCTTGAACCCTTCCACATAATTGAAGGTGGAACCCACGTAAGTCGCTCCCACCACCTTCTCTATATGCTCCTTGGCCTTGGAGTAATCGTGCATGTAGAAATGCCAGGAGTTGATGTCTGTATCTCCATGAGCGTAATAATCAAGGTGCTCCCAATGCACGACGCTCATATCCTCAATCAGCCGGGTCGTGTCCAACTTCTTGGCTAATTCCCACATCCGTTGAACCCATGAATGGGAGCTTTGATTGGAAAGCTTAACCTTGGTGACTGCTGCATCCGCTTCATCCTGCCCCTCGGCTTTTGTTTTTGCTTCCTCTGTGGTTTTTTGAGTTACCAACCCGCTGACGCCTGAAATCGCCGCCGGTGGAGGGTTGCCTTCAGCAACTCCCGCAGGATCACCGCTGAATAATTTGACGAACTCAACCTGCCCCCCGAAGCCCCATGTCTCATTGAACAAGCACCAGGCAAAAATCGAGGGATGATTAAAATCACGCTTGATCGCCGCCCGCATCATCGTTTCATATCGCTGGCGCCCTAATGGAGTATCGCCTCCCTCCCCGAAATTCGGGAAGTCAGCCATGATTAACATTCCCATCGTGTCCGCATAATAAAGAAGGAGTGGGTCTTCCAGCTTGATATGCACCCGCAGGAAGTTGAATCCGACCTTTTTTGCAAATTCGATGTCGTTTTTGAAGCGCTCAACATCTCCCGCAGTATAAACTCCTTCCGGATAATAAGCCTGGTGCAAAGCGCCGCGCAGATAACGGGGCACATTGTTCAGGGTCAACACTTCAGGTGCGGTGGGATCGGCAGTGGGCATGTGAGATATTTTTCGCATCCCAAAGTAACTGTGAACCAGATCACGCACTGAACCACCATCCCTTAATTCAAAACGGACACGGTAGAGATGCGGTTCGTTCGGATTCCACAAGTGCAGGGGATTAATCCGAACCAGTTGCCGCCCTGTGTTATTGGCAATGGGGATTTCGATGTCGAAAGGCTGGCCGGAACAAGGCGGAGTGATTTGCGCAAAAAGGACGCAACCGGTTTCCGCATTGACGCACTCAACTTCGAACAAAGCGGTTCCAGCATCGATATCGGGGCTGATGAAAAAATTCTGAAGGTAAACCGGGGAGCGGGGCTCGATATAAACTGTTTGCCAAATACCGCTATTGGTGGTGTACCAACGCCACTGTTTTCCCACGGGCTGCTCCTTGTTATCCATGGGATCCTCCACTCGAAACACCACCCAGCCATGCCACTTGCCATCCGCCCGGCTTTCGAGTGAGTCAGTGATATCGAATTCAAAGGGGAGATACCCTCCCTCATGGTGCCCGAGATGCTTTCCGTTGCACCAGCAATCTGTAAAAAAATCTGCTGCGCCAACAATTAATATGACACGCTTTCCCTCCCAGGCTGGGTGGGTGGGAATGGTGATTTCCCTGCGATACCAGCCTACTTCATACCTTGGCGCATGCCGATGGTTTTGCCGCGTCACCTCGAGCGGATTTTTAAAGACGCGGGTGGCATAATAATTCTCATTTCCAGCTGAGTCCCCCTCCCCCCAGGCGGCAAGACTTTCCCAACAGAATGGCACGATAATCTGTTCCCTCCAGGGCAAACCATCCGGTTGAAACCAGCCTTCCTTTTCACCGATTTTTTCACCATCAAACCGAAATTGCCAGGGTCCATTGAGGTTGATCCAATCCTGTCCTTCCAAAGTTGCGCGCTGACGATCAGGGCGTGGATATTCAGGTCGTGGATAGATGTATGGATTCGGCATGAAGAGAAACCTTTCAGAAATACCATTCTAACGGGCGTGACAATGCCGTTCGTGGAACTTTCCCCTTCCCACGTCGGCCAGAAAATTGTGCACCCGCTAAATTCATGTGACCGGAGCAGCCCTCCCATGACTGCATCCAGTCTTAGAATAATGCAAAAAAACCTGAAAACAATCGGGGGAAGAAATTTTTCTCCGAGGTCAACTAGAACGAAACAGCAAAATGGATTTTCAGCGGCTTAGCTGTTTGGAAATAACCTCCGGCTTGAAGAGTTGAATATCCTTGACTTGCGTGCCAATCGAACTTTCCAAAAGGCTGCTGGAATCAGCAGCACCCAATTGCGGGTTAATTTTGCTCGGCTTTGTCACCGCTCTTCTTAAAGCATCCTCCAAAGCTTTGGAGTTTCCAGCTAATAAGCTGCTCTTTGCAGCAGCAATTGCCGTGTCCCATTCGTTTTCAATTTTAAGCTTATCCTGTACAGTGAAATCTTCATCGGCTCGCAATAAAATTCGAGCTTCATTCAAAATAGCTTCAATCTGCTGAATTGATGCACTGTCTTTTGCTCTTGGGAGCGCCGCAATCCCTTGATTATACCGGGTGTGCCACAAGCGTTTATGATAATCGTGACGTCGATTGTGCTTTCGAATACGAAGGGCGACCCATTGACCTGTTCTAAGGTAAGCAGAAGGATCAGCGAAGCCCCCTTCTTCAGAGTAAGTAATCATTCCAGCCGGTGCAGGGCTTGATCCCTTATAAAGAATAATTATTGTATCGTGTAACAAAAAGCCAGCGTTATCGTTCCCTTCTGCAGGTGAAAATCCCACAGGGTTCATCTTGAATAAAAGGTCTCCTTCTGCTGGCGGACCAAAAGCAGTATAGAGGTCTTTTGCCACCGAACCTATGAGAGTAATGTAAGGAACGGCATGAGCAGCGTAGGTGGTCAATCTGGAATCACCTCCCGATTTGGTTAAAAAATCAATTGCTTTCTTAAGAGGATCGTTTTTGTTCCTTCTAACAATTTCAATTCCGACTTGAAAAGTATCTCCCACTGCGGGAATCGTAGTAAGTAAAGGGTAGTTGATAATACCCAGGCGTCCATCCACACCTTTATCATAGCGTTGATAAACAGGCACATCAATTTCTTGCCCCTGGACAGTCAGCTTGGCAGTTAGTGCAATATCGTTTCTGGAACTCCATTGATCATCGCGATTCAAATTAACTCCCAGCAGGAATATTGAATAATAGTTGCTATTCGCATGTACTGTTGAAGTCTCCTTTGGCATCGTAGTTACAAATATCGGATAATATCCAGTTTGAGTATCTGCTCCCAACGATATTAAAGTAAGACAAAGGATTAATGATAAATAGCATCGCATGTGTAAAGTATTCCGTTCTGCCTGGTAAGCCGTCAATAAATCAAAATACGGATACAAAACCCTTCGATGATTGTTAGACCAGGCTAACAGGATCAATATCAATGATCATGCGGACATCCTCGACCAATTCAGGCGAGGAGAACAATTCCGCCAGGCGAACGCTCAATCGGGACATGGAGCGGGTGCGGAGCATGATCTGGTAACGGTAAAAAGTTTCCGCTTTTAAGAGCGGAGAGGGGGCGGGCCCGGCAATCACAAGCCCGGGAAACTCTGGCAACAGCTTTTTCAGTTGCTGGCGTACATGCTGGGCGCTGAATTGAACTTTTTCCTCACTTTGACCTCTCAATGTGATCATCGCGGCCCGACTGGCTGGCGGATATTGAAGCTGTTCGCGGAACTCGATTTCCTGTTCATAAAAACCAACGTAATCATGTCTGCGAGCATACTGGATGGCAGGATGATACGCGGTGAGTGATTGAACAAACACCTCTCCTTCCACATCACCCCGTCCAGCTCTGCCAGCCACCTGGGTAAGAAGCTGAAACGTCCGTTCACCGGCCCGAAAATCCGGAATGTGCAGACTGAGATCCGCATAAACAATTCCCACCAGAGTGACATTTGGAAAGTGCAGCCCCTTGGCGATCATTTGAGTACCCACCAGAATATCAATTTTCCCCGTCCGAAAATCTCCCAAAATCCTTCGATAATCCTCCTTTCGTTTCAGAGTATCTGAGTCCATGCGTGCGAGCTTTGCTTGAGGAAACAGCTTGGAAAGAGACTCCTCGACTCTTTCGGTGCCGATTCCTGCATACCGAATAGCAGGATTGCGACATTTGGGTTCGGGACAAATCGTCGGTGCGGGTTGGTGATGTCCACAAATATGGCAGGAAAGCTTTTGTGCCTTGCGATGATAGGTCAGCGCAATGCTGCAGTTCGGGCAACCTGCCACATGTCCGCATCGGGGACATTGCAGTGATGACGCGTAGCCGCGGCGATTCAGGAAAAGGATTGTTTGTTCCTTGCGTTCGAGCCGCTGAAGAATTGCTTCCCGTAACGGCAACGAAAAGATGGGGGTGCTTTTTTCACGGCGGCTTTCCATTGCCATGTCAATGACTCGCACGATCGGCAATTTTTTATCATCGGCGCGTGTCGGCATTGAAAGGAGGCGATACTTGCCGCTGCTCGCATTGAAGTAGCTCTCCATGCTCGGGGTGGCGGAACCCAGGATGGTGACCGCTTTTTCAAAAGCACCTCTCATGACTGCAACATCACGGGCGTGATAACGAGGGCTTTCCTCCTGTTTATATGAGTGCTCATGCTCTTCATCCACAATGATCAATCCCAAGGAAAGGACCGGGGCAAAAACCGCGGAACGCGCCCCGATCACGATTCGTGCACGGCCCTGACGAATTTTTTGCCATTCGTCATGCCGTTCTCCAGCGGAGAGATGGCTGTGAAGGACAGCCACTAGAGTTGCCTTCGGACCGGAGCTGAAGCGCGCTTTAAAACGCTCGACGGTTTGAGGAGTCAACGAGATCTCCGGCACAAGAACTATGGAACCCTTATTCTGGTTCAAGGCATGAGCGATGGCTTGAAGATAGACTTCTGTCTTCCCGCTCCCGGTGACCCCATGAAGAAGAAAAGTCCTGGGAGTGGGGGCTTTGGGCCCTGCATCCATGGCCTGCCTGATTTCTGACAATGCAACCTGTTGCTCGGAATTGAGCTTTAATGCAAGAGTGGGCAAAATGGTTTCATTTGCGTAGGGATCGCGTTCAGAAATTTCCGCACCGATGGCAACCACGGAAATGTCTTCAAGCTTACGAACGGTTGCTGGAGAACTTCGCGTTTTTTCCAGGAACTGTTGCAGAGGAGCCTGCCCGCCGAACGATTCCAACGCCTCAACCAGTTGCTTCTGCCGTGAGGTTAATTTTAAATCGTTGAGTTTTTCGGCAACCGGATTAAGACGAATCATTAACCTCTCCCGCCAACCCGCCTTTTCCTTACGAACAGAATCAGGGAGCGCAGTTTTGATGACCATTTCCAGGGGACAGCAATAATATGAAGAGATCCATTGAGCCAGTTTAAGAATGGCAGGAGTCAGCGGGGATTTGCTGCCAGCCACCTTAACAATGGAACGAAGGTTGGTATGCGGCGAGACCGTGACGATCTCTATCACAGTTCCGAGAAGTTCCCGGGAGCCAAAAGGAACCCTGACCCGCGTTCCCACCTCCACTTCTGCCTCCAATTCGGCAGGGACAAGATAATCGAATTCCTTCCGAACAGAAAGATCAAGCGCCACCCGTGCAATCATTTCGGACAGTGTGAAGCGGGAACAGGGCTGTGACAATCCTGAGAACTGCAGTCATGGCCCAGAACAAAAAAGGCGTGGTGTTACCACGCCTTTAAAATTAATTGAGAAGTTTACTTCTTTTCGATTTCCCCCTCCACCTCAACATCATCATCCACTTCGGCTTCGACCTTCACCTCGGTGTCACGGTCATTTGTGGGAGTCAGTTCCAGGTTGTTTTCCACAGCGCGCACTCCCTGCACACCCCAAACCAGTTCTTCGGCTTTGGTTTTCGCCTGCTGGTTCGCTGCGGGCCCGCTGAGTCGAACAACACCCCGTTCAACATCCACATCCACTTTGGTCCCCGAAATTTCCGGATCATTGACCAGGGCTGCCTTTACCTTGGCATGCAAGGCAGTATCGTCCAATAATTGCCCCGTACTTCGCTTGTCTGCCCCCCCTGCACAACCTGTCAGAACTGTGATTGAAATTGCTGTTAAAACTGTTCCCAATGCTCTTTTCATAATCCCACCTTTCTTTGGTAGAATCGCCCAAACTCAACGGTTCTCAATCGGGGCGTCTGCAAGATTTCTTATCATGGAAGGCCCGAATATCAGTTTGATGCAAAAACGAGAAGGCAGCTAATTAAAGTTAGCTGCCTCAGTCTGTGACTTACAGTGGATTATTCCCACTGCCTCGCTTTGTGTCGGGCGACCTCTATGGGAAGCCCTGTCACATGCGCAATATAGCTTCGCGGGTGTCTTTGAATATCAGGCAAATACCTGAAAAAACCTTACAGAAACAGAGCGATTTGGGCTCTGGAGTTGAAATAGGGGCAGAGAATTGTAAAGTAAAAGCATGGCGCAATCAGACATGGATTTTTCAGGAGAATGGCTTGGCTTTTATGCAGGGCATTTTGATGAGGTGGTCCGCATCACGCAATGTGGTGATCAACTGGAAGCGGTGAAAGTTACAGGGGATGATTATGTGCCTGCCAATGAAATTACCTTTCGGGCCAATCTTAAAACAGGCGCAGGGGAAGGACAGGTTGCGGAAAAGGAATTTCGCAACCCACGCTTTGTTCCCGGCGAATTGAAGGTTATCAACCCTGACAAATTGGTTTTTGTCTGGCGTGACTGCGGGGAAGTTGAGTTTCGCCGCGACGTTTAATTACTTCCCTTTTGCGCAGTTTTTAACCCTGGCAATTCCTTGACCATAAAAGGCTCCTGGATTCCATAACGCTGCAGCACTCTTTGGGTGGCGGCAGGTAATTCACTGGCTTCCAGGACCATTCTCCGCAGCGAATCACCTTCCTTGAAAAGAATTTCATGAAAACCATCGCGGGGATGCTCAATCGCCTGAAGAACATTTCCAATCGTATGAACCTTCCGTCCATTGATGCTCTCCACCAACAGGTAACGGGACTCCTGATAACCAATGTTAATGGGGTCTGGAAGGATTAAGGAAAGCATGATCAACGACGGCTCATCCGGTCGCTTTTTCTGTCGGGTGGAATAAGCCAATCTGAACGGGGCTTTGCGGAGCCAGTCCGCCCCCCAACTGCGGAGAAAAGGAACGGTCAGCGGCTGAAAAACGAGGCCACCAAGGATGGCATATTCCGGAGCTGTATCAAACACCTCTGACGGGACCAGTTCATTGCTGTATTCAGCTTTCGGCAATGTATATCCCACTTCCTTCATTTGCCCCTGACGCCAGACTTTCAGTTTTACTTTATCTCCCGCCCATTTATTTCGGGTCGCCAGATTCTCCAGAAGGAGGTTGCCGAATTGGGGATCATTGTAATCACCTTGCAAATCAATGGAAAACCCATCGATCTCCAGGATAATGTCCTTAGGCATCAGGCTGTTTGTTTCACCGGGAACGTGCGGGACATCAATGACCATCACTCCTCGTGGCTCACCGGGAAGTTTGAAATAATCCAGGGTTGCAGGATTTTCTGAGCGTTGCCAAACAAAGGCAAAATATCCCAGACCTTTGTGATCTCCCTGTTTATGGGCTTCCAAAACGTTTCGAATGAACGAGGAGGGCAGCACAGTGCAACTGCTTTCCTCTTTTGAAGAGGTGATCCCGATCAATTTATTTCCCTGCACAATCGCTTCGGCCCAACCTGTGCCATTGATTTCAGAATCCACTTCAAGGTGAAGGTAATCAATAAAGGTGATCTTGCCCTGTTTTACAATATAGCGGTTGATCTCCACGTTCCTTGCTTCCATGTTGCCGTTCCTCCAGCGCGCGAGTTGAGCGGTGCCCGAACGGGGAGGTTTTTCGGCCAATGAAAGAGGTTTCAGGCCATCCCAAAATTGATCTTCCTCACACGTCACAAGGGCAAGGTTGGCATGATAATCTGCCCAAAGAAGTTTGCCCTTAAACCAGCGACCGCGACCCTGCTTTTGCAACCGGATCAAGGTCTGGTCGGAAAAATATTCAGCAGTCGTCAAAATTTCAGTTGGAGAGATTAGCGTGCCTATTTTGCTGACCTGATCCACGCGCCGGTTCCAGGGTTGGATATGATCATATTGGCGGCGGGTAATTTCGATATTGATGATCGCTTTTTCAAGGAGCGCTCCTTGATCAGCGGGCCGGGTTGCGGCCAGAGAACAACATACCGTCAGGAAGCAGATCAGGAATTTCATAGGCGGCGATCCTTGCTGATGCCGTAAGTGGTCAGAATTTCGGAATGGGCAGCCCGGGCCTCAGGCCGACTCAGCGTTTCAATGGTTTTGTCCGGATAAAATTCAATCACATCATGTTTCCGTTCCCCCGGGTCTTCGCAAGCCCTGATCACATCATCTAGGCTTTCAATTCTCATACCATTGATTTTATCCACCAGCGCTCGGCCACGAATTTCAAAATTTGCATTTGCCGCGTGCGCAAGAACAGAGGCAAGCACAACAGGTTCCTTGCGCGTGGTGGCTGGCGATTCATGACGACGATAAAACAGTTCGTAAATCAGATCCGCGTTGGCTGAATCGGTCCAGCCAGCCCCAAACGTCTTCATGTAATCTCGCGTCAAAGGCACAAATACCAACCCGCCATAAACGTAGTAGCGCGGCAATACATCGTACTGATTGCCCTCCCGTTTATCTTCGGTATAGGTGTAAAGCGGCAACATCACTTCAGCCTGCTTTCCATCACGCCAGAGAGTCACCGGGACACTCTCGCCATTCTGGATGTCACTAAATGCAACGCTCAGGAACACGCGATTTCCCCGATACACAATTGTGCCATCGCTTCCCACATCATACGGCCCCACCTTGAGCAGGACATCATCCACTTTCAGGAGTTCTCGGCTGCTTGGGACAGGATAGATATGATCGATGCGCGCACCCAGGTCATTATCGGGCAACTGAAGATTTTTGCGATAAGCAGGGTTTTGCAACGCCACCAGCCGCAACCCTGCCTGGGGGAACCCATCATATTTTCCATCCTCTACATCTTTCAGGAAGTGATTAACCAAAGTCGTTGGAATAAAAAAACCGGTGTTCTCCAGCCCTGGAATTCCCTGAAAAGCAACGCCAACCACTTTATCTTCCTGGATCACCGGCCCACCACTGTTTCCGGGATTAATCGCGGCATCGGTTTGCGCAGCCAAATAAGCCCGGTTGCCGATATGACTGTAGGATTGCAACTCGATCCGGGAAACCACACCGCGAGTATATGAAATCTGCTCGCCCCCCGCTGGATAACCGTAAGTGACCACTGTCGATCTCACTTCAGGTAACTCGCCAATTTCCAGGGCCTCCATTCCCTCGAAGAAATTCGGATCTTCAACTTCCAAAATAGCCAGGTCACAATCATGGGCTGCATAAAGCACTTTGGCTGCATAGGGCCGGGGATCCTGATAACGGCGGATTAATATTTGACGCCCCCAACTCACCACATGCCCATTCGTCATGATGCGCCGGCCCTTGATGACAAACCCGGTGCCGGAGGACCGTCGCACTGAATCAAAGCGCCAGGGCGCATCCCAGACAGGTTGCTGACTAAAAACCGTGATTTGAACAACCGATTTTTCCGGTGAAGCTCCAAAACCAGTTCGGAGGCAAAACAGCAGCAAAAGAACGGGCAGCACTCCCCTGAAGCAAAAATTTCGCACGTTCAAAAGATGGGTTTCCAAAGAGCAATGGTCAAGTCCCCTTGGGTGGATGAGCGTGAATTTGACACTCAGGTGGGACAATTATGAGCGCAGATTTCAGCCGTTGCCTGATTGGGTTTCGGCTGTGGATGAAGTAAAACTATTGCATGAGTGCAAGGAGAGCTGTGGATATTCGGTTCGAGCAAAACGCTGATTCCTGGGAGCTTGTTCCCATCGCCGAGGAGGAGGATTTTACCACATTTAACATTTATCTCCCTGCCTGGGAAGAGATGCCGAAATAACCGAGTCAACCATTGATCTTGTACCCCCAGGATTGGGGAGCAAGCCGGGGTGGACGCTTGCCGCGTCTTACCGCTCCGGATACGGGAATATATTCCAATTCCTTTGCTTCAGCGATACAGCGAAGCAGCAGCCCGCCACGACTCATATCTCCCCTCCCGACAAAAATTTTCGGGAAAAGCAACCGTTCCCCAGCAATATCAAGCAACGGCTCCACATATTTTCCGGTACTGATGCTGCCCAATAATACCCAGTTGCCTTCATGCTGCAGGGCAAGTTTCACGGCACTCTCCCTGAGAGGCTTTTCATATTCAGCAACTCCAACATCTATCGCTGTCTCGCCGAAACGGATAAGATCTTTCAAGGACGTGGCTGTTTCGGATAACAACAGGCCTCGGTTCGAGGTAATCACATAAATATGTCCAGGAGAGGTTGCAAAATGTTTTGCATAATTGACTTTGCCGCGAAAATAAAGCCCGCTCAGGAAGGTAAAGATTTCCGATAATGGTGCAGAGCCACCGGAATGCAATCGCCTTGCCAGGGGAAATTGTGCCCGGGGATTCATTAACATCTGCGCTCGAGGGCCGGTTGAATTGGCAGGAGATAAAATAAAAAGCGGCCGCGACATCCACTATTCTACAACGTTTCTGGCAGAAGAAAATGTTGGGGCAACCACAACAGGAACGTTTTCTCCAACGGCTTTCTCATCTTGCACTCATCCATGGGCTGATCTTCCCTGCCTTGTCAGGGTTGAAGATTCTTTGATACGGTGATTGGAATTCATGGTGGGAACAGGTCAACAGGGTTGGCGAAGATTTTTTGCATTCGGTTTTCAGGAAGCAGGGTTGCTCTTCGTCATCCTGGTTCTCGGGGCGTTGCTCACGATTTTTGGAGGTTCTGTGGAAGTGCCGGTGATCAGGACGACACCGGATGGCGAACGCCAGCGGGTCTTCATCACAAATGCGCAGGGGGAGGAGGAGCCGCTTCTGGAGAAGCGCAACAAATTTCTGAATGCACAAAATCTCGCCCAGCTTGCCAAGGACACAAGCTTCATCGCGATTATGGCGGTCGGTGCGACAATTGTGATTATATCGGGGGGAATCGATCTTTCCGTAGGAGCGATTTACGCGCTGGCTTCCGTGGCGGGGGCTCTTGTTCTGAATCGTTATGGAGGGGAAGGAGCGGGAGCGGGCTCTGCAGGGATGTTGGGGGTGTTTTTTGGAATGCTGGCGTGCATCGGGACCGGCGCGCTTTGCGGGCTGGGGAATGGAGCAATGATCGTGGCGCTGCGAGTACACCCGTTCATTATCACGCTTGGAACCATGGCAATTTTTCGTGGCATTGCGTTTGTAAAAACACAGGGGCAATCCATCGGCGGGTTTCCGGAAGCATTTCGTGAAATGATCCAGTTCCGGGTGGGAAATGACCTAAGCCTTGTTCCGCTGGGCGTGATGCTGGTAGTGACGATAGCAGGAGCGGTTTTCCTCGCCCGGCTGGCTGCGGGACGGCGTGTGTATGCCATTGGCGGTAATGAGCTGGCGAGTCGTTACAGCGGGATTCGGGTGGAACGGGTCAAGCTTCTCGTGTTTTTTCTTTCGGGGCTGACCGCGGGGATTTCTGCGCTGCTTTCGATCGGTTATTATGGAGCCGCAACTTCCGGGGATGGCCAGGGATATGAATTGAACGTGATCGCCGCCGCTGTGGTGGGTGGGGCAAGTCTCTCCGGGGGAAAAGGTAGCGCGTTGGGCGCATTACTCGGGGCCTTGATTATTCAGATGATCAACAGCGGAATCGTGATTCTGCGCATTGACCAGAATTACAGTCAGATCATCGTCGGCGCGGTGGTGATCGTGGCCGTGGTGCTTGACCAGGTCAATGGATGGATTGCACGGAAACGGATGGCGTCAGCTTCCGTGTAAAAAACATCAATCAATATATCGACGGGTCAGATCGGAGTAGGCGTCGATACGACGGTCGCGCAGGAAAGGCCAGTGTGTGCGGGTGACATCGACCTTGGCAAGATCGACAGGCACTATCAGGGTTTCCTCTTTGTCGCTGCTGGCCTTGGCGAGGATTTGCCCTGATGTTCCCGCCACGAAGCTCTGTCCCCAGAATTCCAGGCCATCACCACCGATGGGTTGTTCCAGGCCGATCCGGTTGATGGATGCCACATAACAACCGTTCGCCACCGCATGGCTCCGCTGAATTGTTTCCCAGGCAATGTGCTGGTTGACCCCGTATTCAGCTTTTTCCGAAGGGTGCCAGCCGATGGCTGTGGGATAAAAAAGGATTTCCGCCCCTTGCATCGAGGTCAACCGGGCCCCTTCAGGGTACCATTGATCCCAGCAGATCAGCACCCCAATGGTGCCATTCCTGGTCCTCCAGGCCTTGAACCCAAGATCACCGGGAGTAAAATAAAATTTTTCGTAGAAAAGCGGGTCGTCAGGGATGTGCATTTTCCGATAAATCCCCATGAGCGATCCATCGGCATCAATGATTGCAGCTGTATTGTGGTAAACTCCTGCGGCGCGCTTTTCAAAGAGAGAAGCCACAATGACAGCACCATATTTCCTGGCGATTTTGGAAAAGGCTTCTGTGGAGGGCCCAGGAATGCTCTCTGCAAGTTTGAAATAATTATGGTCTTCGCACTGACAGAAATATTGTGATTTGAACAATTCCTGGGTGCAAATGATCTGCGCTCCCTCTTTGGCAGCCTTTTCCGCTGCGGCAAGCGTTCGCTTTAAATTATCGTTCGGATCAGCCGAGGCGCGCAATTGCAGCAACCCCAGTTTCACTGTGGACGAGTTCACCCGCTTCATGTCTCCTTAATTTTTGACGATGCGCGCAGTGTGTTCGACCACTTGCGAGCGACCCTCAGTAACCGGCTGAGCTGTCCGCTGTCCAAACAATTCCCGAATGTAACGGCCCATGGTTTCATTGGTGGGGCCATAACCCTTGCTGTAAATAAAATGCTCCAACGCGTATAACAGCTCGTCTGCATTAGGATATCGTGCCTCCAGCTTCCGTTCAAGGGCACGCTGCAAAATCGCGTTCAATCGTTCATCAATCCGTTCATCCAGTTCCCGGAAATCAGGAATATCCATCGAGAGCACTCGCTCGCGGGATTCCTCAGGAGTGCTCCCTTTGAAAATGTTTTTACCAAGCAACAGGTGGGCGAGGACAATGCCGGTCGAAAAAATATCAGAGCGTTTATCCGTGATCTGGAAATCCGCCTGTTCAGGGCTCATGTAATCAGCCTTGCCAGCGACTACTTCCCCTTCCTGGTCCTGTAAAAAACCTTTTGCCTTCGCGATCCCGAAATCCGTCAGTTTAACATCCCCTTCAAAGGCGATGAGAATGTTTTTAAAGCTCACGTCGCGATGGACAATACCCAGTGATTTTCCATCCCTGTCTGTTTTGGCATGTGCGTAAGCCAGTCCACGGGCAATACGGCTGGCAATGAAAACAGCCAGTTCAGCAGGCAGGACGCGCCGCTTGTCAGCCAATTGCTGGTGAAACTGTTCGAGGTTTACCCCGCGGATGAGTTCCATCGCAATGAAGAACATGCCGCGCGCCTCACCGAGATGATAGGTCTGAACGATATTGGTATGGATCAGGTCCGCGACGAGTTTGGCCTCACCGATGAAGTTATCGATAAACGTTTTGTTATTGGCATAACTTTGCCGGATAACCTTGATCGCAATTCGTTTAACGAAATCCCGTGCGCCGCGTTGTTCCGCCTCATAAACGACACCCATGCCACCCTCGAAAATTTTTCGGGTGATCTCGTACTGGAAATCACTTTGGATAGCGAACAGCCCGGACATCACTTCGTTGTTTCAAGAACATCGCAGCAAGTCAAGCAGTTAGAAATGAGACAAGTGTAAGTTTACGGGGGATTTTAAAGGAGAGATGGCCTGCCCTTGGGTGCGGGAACGGCAAAAGCCCTTCGGCAAAAACGCCAGCAGGGCTTTTATATATAAAATAGGAAGATTCTTACAACTGACTCAGGAGATAATTTTCAGCATCCATGATGGATTTGTTAATCCGCGCAGCTTCCGTGGTAAGCCGGGCGACTTTCATGAAATCGCCAATGCGGGTGGCATGAAGGGAGGCTTTGCGAACCTGTTGAAGTTCCTGTTTCAAATGATTGATTGTATCCGGAGTAATTTTTGTGCTCATGGTTTTTCTCTCTTTTCAGGCTGAGCATGCTGCTCATTTCAATCTGCAAATAGAGTTAAGCATTGATCCTAGGGGAAGGAAATCGGGCTTGGGCCTGAAATGAAAATGCAGGGCTTTGCCTGAGGCAAAATAAGTGTATGCCTGACCTGCCATGGGAGAAAATTCAGGTTGCCAAAAAATCAGATTTCCACTTCAGCCGGGGCGAGAATTCGATCATCGATCCCTTTTGTAAAAGTGGGCAGGTTAATCTCTGTCACTTTCCAGCCATGATGTTTCAATGTGCCCTGAAATGGTGGCTTGCCGGTAAGATTCCCTTCCAACCGATACTCCTGAGGATTGAAGTTGGCGGGGAGTGTCACACGGCTGGCTTCCGCCGCCTGTAACAGCGGTTGGCACACCAGGTATTGATCAAGCGCTTTTCGGCAGCCTGCGTGGACAACCCTGGCGGCAGAACCGATCTCCTCATCTGAAAAAGTCGCGATCTCCTGTTTTAAAAAATCCACCAGACGCCCTTCGCGTTGCAAGGCCGAGAGAAGAAAAAGGGGTGACACAGCAGGTTTTTCAGGTGCGGGAGGGACGGATACGGGCTGGGGTGCCGAAATCTTCGCGGCAAACAGGGGATCCATCAGGACTTTAAAAGCCAGGGCGAGGCGAGTGAAAAATCCGGGAGGTTCGCTGTTTATATGCTCCATGCCGGAAACTGTTAAACCGCAGCCCACCAATTGGCAAGCTCCCCAATCAATGCCGGAAGAGTGCGAGGCCAGGGAACTTATGAGGAAGATGATTTTTGGATTTCCCAATCAGTAGAAGCTGCTATGATGAGTGTGAACCTGTTGTAAACCGCCTGACTCCTGAAGGTTTTACCATCCAGTGCGTCCAATCGCACTGACTCCTGAGTTGAGGGGTAAATTGAATATGATGAAAAAATATTTCCTGCCCATATTGGGAGCTTTGTCGCTCCTCCTGTCTCCCCAGTCCCAGGGGCAATTGTTGACTTTGGAAAAGGGAAACCGAATTTGCCTGATCGGCGGCACTTTCGCAGAACGCATGCAGCATTTCGGGCATTGGGAAACATTGCTGCACCAGCGTTTTCCCGAACATCAACTCGTCGTGAGAAACCTCGCCTATTCCGCCGATGAACTGGAATTGCGCCCACGCTCCCAGGATTTCGGCTCGCCCGACCATCACCTGACCATGAACAAGGCAGATGTTGTGCTGGCATTCTTCGGTTTCAATGAATCGTTCGCGGGAGAGAAAGGATTGGAAAAATTCAAAACAGACCTGGAAAAGTTTATTACCCATACACGAGGACAAAAATATAATGGGCAGAAGGAAGCCCTTCTGGTGTTGGTCTCACCGCTGGCATTTGAAAACCTGGAAAACCCCAATTTTCCTGACGGCAGCGAACAAAACAAAAACCTGAAGCTTTACACGGACGCAATCAAAACCACGGCGGAAAAACATAAAGTGCCGTTCGTTGATCTCTTCACACCTTCAAAGAATCTGTTCGAGCGTGCCAAATCGAACCTTACCATCAATGGAATTCACCCGGACCAAAATGGGGACCGGGAGATTGCAATGATTCTGGACGGGGAACTTTTCGGAAAAGCAGGGGCAAAGAAAATTGAAGAGAAACTGCTTTCCGAGGTGAACAAGAAAAATTTCCAGTTCTTCCACCGCTATCGAGCAGTGAACGGGTATTACATCTACGGAGGTCGTTCGCAAAAAGACGGTAAAGTGGGTGGGATGCCTTTTGAACCGCCGAACTATATTGTCATGGAAAATGAGCGGAAAATTCTGGATGAAATGACTGCGATCCGGGATCAACGCATCTGGGCGGTTGCGCAAGGTAAATCCGTTTCACCAGCGATTGATGATTCCTCAGTTTCAAAGCATGTGGCGGTGGAAACGAACTACAAGCAGCCGGTCAAATATCTCACTCCGGAAGAGTCGCAAGCCGATTTCAAACTGGCGCCGGGATATGCCGTAAACCTGTTTGCTTCGGAAGTGGAGTTTCCTGAATTGAGCAACCCTGTCGCCATGACTTTTGATGCAAAGGGACGTCTATGGGTTGCAACCATGCCTTCCTATCCTCAATACACTCCGGGCAAACCGCTCAATGACAAGGTGCTGATTTTCGAGGACACCAATGCCGATGGCAAAGCGGACAAGGTCACGACCTTTGCCGATAAATTGCATGTCCCCACGGGGTTGGAGCTTGGTGACGGCGGCCTTTACCTGGCGCAGCAACCTGACTTGATGTTCCTCAAAGACACGGATGGTGATGGCAAAGCGGATGTGCGAAATCGTATTCTGCACGGGTTCGACACAGCGGATACCCATCACGCGATGCACACCTTCACCTGGGACCAGGGAGGGGCGCTCTATTTCCAGGAAGGAACTTTTCATCGCACTCAGGTTGAAACGCCATATGGCCCGCAACGACTGGCTGATGCCGGTGTGTTCCGTTACGAACCGCGCAGCGGGAAGTTTGAGACGTTTGTCTCCTATGGGTTTGCCAATCCCTGGGGCCATGCATGGGATCGCTGGGGCCAGAATTTTGTTTCCGATGCCAGCGGCGGGGCCAATTATTACGGCACTGCATTTTCCGGTTGGACTGATTATCCCCGGAAGCATAAGGGGATGAAACAATGGTTCAAAATGCGGGTGCGCCCCACTTCAGGGTGTGAGTTTGTTTCCAGCAGGCATTTCCCGGAAAGTGCACAGGGTAATTTTCTTTTGAACAATGTAATCGGCTTTCAGGGCGTGCTTCAGCACACCACCAAAGAGGATGGTTCAGGCTTTGCAGGAACGGAGATTGAGCCGCTGATTCAATCGAGCGACCGGAATTTCCGCCCTGTGGACATGGAATTCGCGCCGGATGGTTCCTTTTTCATTTGTGACTGGCACAACGTGCTCGTTGGCCACATGCAACACAGCATTCGTGATCCATTGCGCGACACCACACGGGGACGCATCTGGCGAATTACCTATCCTGAGCGTCCGCTGGTAAAACCGGCAAAAATCGCCGGGGAATCAATCGAAAATCTGCTCAACCTGCTCAAGGTTTATGAAGATCGCACCCGTTACCGTGTCCGGATCGAACTGCGTGAACGTCCAACCGATCAAGTGATGGCTGCATTGGACAAATGGATCGGGAAGCTCGATCCAAAAGATCCTGAATATCAGCATCACCTGCTCGAAGGCCTTTGGGTCCACCAACAGCACAACCGGGTGAATCAGACATTGCTCAAGCAACTGCTCCGCTCACCTGATTATCGCGCCCGGGCGGCTGCCACCCGTGTTCTCTGTTATTGGCGCGACCGGGTCGAAAACCCATTGGCGTTGCTCAAGACCCAGGTAAATGATGAACATCCACGGGTTCGCCTGGAAGCAGTGCGCGCTTGCAGTTTCTTCAAAACGCAGGAAGCGGCTGATGTGGCTTTGGAAAGCCTTGCCCATCCACAGGATGATTATCTCAAGTATTGCCTGGATGAAACCATGGGAACCCTGGAAAAGCACCTGAAGTAATCGGACCTCCTTTGCCAGGCAGCGTTCCTGCCTGGCATTTTTGTTTTTCACACGGTATTCCGTGCGTTAAGCTGTTTTGAGATGAGCATTACTTACCTCGAAGCCATTCGAGAAGCACAGGCCCGGGCCCTCGCCGAAGATTCTCGTGTGTTCATTTACGGGCAGGATGTGGGGGCTTTTGGCGGGGCGTTCAAAGCCACAAAAAACCTCGCCCAGCAATTCCCGGGACGGGTCCTTGATGCGCCGATCAGTGAAGATGCCATTGTTGGCGCGGCCATCGGCGCAGCGATTGAAGGAATGCGCCCGATCATTGAAATGCAGTTTGCGGACTTTTCCACCCCCGGGTTTAACCAGATCATCAACCACGCCGCCACGCTTTACTGGCGAACCGAGGTGCCCTGCCCCATAACCATCCGCCTTCCTTCAGGCGGGACTTCCGGCAGCGGCCCTTTCCATAGCCAGAGCCTTGAGGCATTGTACGCGCATTATCCAGGGTTGATCGTTATGACACCGGCGACGGTGGAAGATGCCTACAGCATGCTGCTTGAAGCCGTGGCGCTTGATGACCCGGTGATTTTTTGCGAGCACAAGTATCTCTATTATCACCTCAAAGCCGAATCGCTGCCGGACGAAGCGATGCCGGTGGGGAAAGCGCGAATTTCCAGGCCGGGACGAGACCTGACCATTGTGGCTTACAGCGCAATGGTTCATGAGGCCCTGGCGGTTGCTGAGGAAATGGCAAGCGAAGGAATCGAATTGGAAATCGTGGATCTTCGCTCCGTCAAACCGCTCGACACGGACACGATCATGGCCAGCGTGGCACGCACAGGACGCCTGCTCTGTGTGGGGGAAGCTTTTCCCTGGGGCGGTGTGACAGCTGAAGTGATTGCAAGAGTGGCCAGTGAAGGCTTCAACCTCCTGGATGCCCCGCCGCAACGCCTCAATGCCAAGGATACGCCCATTCCATTTCATCCCAATCTATGGGCATCGCACCGGCCTACTGCCCGCTCAATTGCTGCCGCTGCGAGAAACGTTTTACGCCTCTGATTTATGCCGCACGTTCCCATCATCATGCCCCAGTTGGGGGAATCGATCGCTGAAGCCACTGTCATTCAAATCCTCGTAAAAATTGGCGACACCGTTGAAGCGGACCAAAATATCATGGAGGTGGAAACAAACAAGGCGACCACCACAGTGACTTCTCCCTGCAAGGGAATCGTCAGCAGGATCCTGGCGAAAATCGAGGAAAGCTACCCCGTCGGAGCGGAATTGGGACATTTGGAAGTAAGTTCCGCCCAGGCTGCCGCGTTGGGAATTTCTAATGGCTTTCCCGATTCCACCCTTTCGAACAGCAGCCAGGAAACGGATCTCGCCTTGAACCGGCAAACTCATCAGGTTACCCAGGTGGAACCCACCGTCCGTGGGCTTCCTGTCCCAGCCAATGCCCTCGGTGCAACCTACATGTCACCGCGGATGAAAGCGCGAATGCATGAACTCGGACTTCATGCGGCTGACTTGGCGGGCATTGCCGGAAGCGGTGCCGGAGGTCGAGTGACAACGCAGGATTTTGAAAAATTCCTCGCGAACCTCGAAAAACATAAACTAACCAAAGCTTCCACAATGCGCGTCGCTGTCGCTGATGCAATGCGACGAAGCTGCACACGCCCTCTTGCGACGGTGGCCATCCCGGTCATTCTGGAACCGTTGCT
This sequence comes from Verrucomicrobiota bacterium, assembly GCA_033762115.1. Lineage (GTDB taxonomy): Bacteria > Verrucomicrobiota > Verrucomicrobiia > Limisphaerales > SXQI01 > JANRLX01. Next base: position 27,745 of record JANRLX010000093.1, on the reverse strand, counting down.
GACCCACCGAAAAACCCTTGATCCCAAACCGGGGCCCGCCCTTTATGCACTCCGCGCACTGGCACTCGCGCTTGCGGAAAACAGCGCTCCTGCCGGACGCCTGATTGGCAACTATATTGTTCACCCTCCGGCCATTGATATCGGCTTCGCCGTTGAGGCAGAGGATGGCGTGCTCGTTCCGGTGCTGCGCAATGCTGATTCCAAACCGCTGAGTGAATTGACCGGGCGTTATAATAACCTTGTTGAATTGGCGCGCGCCCGGCGTTTGCCAGCGGAGGCCACCGGCGGGTCAATAGCCACCGTGACTAATTTTGGGACTTTTGGGCTCACCTGGGCCACACCGATTCCGCTTCCGGAACAGACTCTGGTTTTGGGCATGGGCGCAGGAAGGAAAGTCCCCAACTGGGATGAATCCACACAACAGTTCGTCCCGGTGACAGAGGCAAATCTGACCTTGAGTTTTGATCATCGAGTGCTGGACGGTGGGGCAGCCGGGCGGCTGTTGGCGCGAGTGGCCTCACTGATGGTTGATCCCGAAAAATTATGATTTTCGGCGCTCACATGTCCACCGGCGGCGGTGTCTGGAAAGCCCTGGAACGGGGAATGAGCATCGGATGCGACGTGGTGCAATTGTTTGTGAAAAGCAATGTGCGCTGGTTGGGCAGGGCGTTTACACCTGCTGAGTTAAGTCAATATTCGAAGCAATTGGCGGCGACACCCTTCAGCGCTGTCTTTGGCCACACTGGTTACCTGATCAATCTTGGCGCACCCGCCGGGCCGAACCGTGATAATTCTGTTAAATCCCTCGTCCAGGAAATTGAGCTGGCGACCGATCTGAAGCTTCCCTTTTTGGTTATGCATCCCGGTGCGCACCTTGGCGGGGGGAAGGAGAACTGTATCAGGCAAATCGTGACGGGTCTGGATATGGCGTTCGATGCCACCAAAGGCTCACCGGTTCGCATAGCGCTGGAAAACACAGCGGGACAAGGCAGTTGCCTGGGAGATCGACTCGCCCATCTCGGGGAGATTTTTAAACGCGTCAAACAACCTGAAAGACTCGGGGTTTGCATCGATACCGCTCATCTTTTTGCCGCAGGATATGATATTCGTGCCAAAGCTGGCTGGGATTCAGCCATTGAGGAACTTGACCAGCATGTTGGGTTGAAGCAAATCCTTGCCTTTCATTTGAATGATTCCAAAACCGAGCTTGGCTCGCGGGTTGATCGGCACGCCGGAATCGGTCAGGGTAAAATTGGGAAAGAAGCCTTTCGGCACATCGTCAATGATCCACGTTTCAAGACCCATCCCGGTTGTCTTGAAACGCCCAAATCGGAGGATATGCATGAAGATGTGGAGAACCTCGCGATTCTCCGCAGCCTGGTAGAAGAAGCTCCTTCCAAAAAACCAGGTAAGGCAAAAAAGGGATGATTCCTCCCGGGCTTTGCAAAATCGGATGAATTCTCCATACTGCTTCCGTGCTCAAGCATGACCTGATACATCCCGCGATCAACGAGATCATCGCCCGCGCCGGACACCACTCAAAAATCTTGATCGCCGACGGGAATTACCCCGCCTCCACCAAGAAGGGCCCAAATGCCCAGTTGGTCTGCATGAATCTTTCGCCCGGCATCATCACCGTTTCCCAGGCATTGAAGGCATTGTTGAGCGCAGTGCCTATTGATCACGTGAACACCATGGGCATCCCTGCGGATGATCCTTACGCGCAAAAGGGAGAACCACCTGTCTGGCAGGAGTTCCGGAGCATCATTAAAGGTTCCGGCTTAAACATCGAACTGGCTCCAATCCAGAAATGGGAATTTTATGACGCTGTTAATTCTCCCGATCATGTGCTCACGATCCAGACTGGCGACCAGGCGCTCTGGGCAAATCTCCTGCTGACGATGGGTTGCCGGGTATAGCACCTTGTGAATAGATTCAGGTTGCTTCTTTTGGCGCGGGTTCATTCAATTCTTTCATGGCTGTAGCAGTTGCGCCTTTCACAGCGCAGAAAAATATCGTCTATTTCGATCTCGAAACCCAAAAATCCGCCCAGGAGGTGGGGGGATGGAACAATATTCGAAACATGGGCATGAGCATCGGTGTGACCTATAGCACCGCAAAGCAGGAATACACTATTTACACTGAAAATACGGTCAACGATCTGATCCGGGAATTGACCCGTGCGGACCTCGTTGTGGGATTCAATAACCTACGCTTTGATTACGAAGTACTGCACGGTTACACCGTGCTGGATCTAACCCAGATTCCAACGCTTGACTTGATGATTGACCTTCAGAAAAGCATCAATCACCGCCTCTCCCTGGATGCAATTGCCACGACGACCCTGGGCATTGAAAAAACAGCCGAAGGATTGCAGGCCATCGAATGGTTCAAGCAGGGGCGACTGGCAGAGATTGCAGAGTATTGCTGTTACGACGTCAAAATCACGAAACTGGTGCATGAATTCGGCTCGGTGAACAAACAACTGTTTTACAAAAATCGATTCGGAAACCAGTTAGCTGTGGACGTGAATTGGGGGATATAACTGCTTTCCAGCAAAACAGCACAATCAGGCCTTCCACTGAATTTATTGCCTGCAATGATTTAATCCTCCTGCATTGCAACCTGAGTCTGCTCCCCTCCTTCAGAACGATTTCTGAAGCATGGAGTCACCGTCTGGAAAAGGCGCCGAAGGCAAGCGATGGGTTAGCATATGAAGTTGATGAAGTGGCGCAGTCCTGGCGAGGCGCGCATTTTCATCCCTGAAATAAACAGGGCTATCAGGGCTGTTACAGTTCCCTCCCTGATTATTACCTTTCTGGCCGGTTTTATATTTCCTTATGCAAACGCAGCTGTTTCCGCCCGTGATTTGAGTGTTCAATTATCTGCCCGAGCAAACACATCCAACGTTTCCATAGAGCTGTTTTGGAAAGCCCCTGAAACAACGGCAGCGGGTTACAGGATTTTTCGCAAGTTGAAAGAGGAGAATTTATGGCAGGAAACGGGCCACGTCACGGGTACTGCAACCAATTATATAGATAAAAATGTCAGGATTGGCAGTAGTTATGAATACAAAGTGGTGCGTGAGTTCACTGAACCGGAGCCGGCAGGCTATGGTTACATTTATGCAGGTTTGCAGGCACCGCTCATTGAATTTCGCGGAAAAGTGTTGCTCGTTCTGGAAAGAGAAATTGTCAAAGGTCTGGAATTTGAAATCGGTCGGTTCGAGGAGGACCTGATCGGAGATGGATGGGCAGTGCAACGGTTGGAGGTTGGTCGCACCGACTCACCGCCTGCGATTCGGGAGAAAATAAAATCGATTCATTATTCAGGGGTTACGCCATTACGGACTGTCATCCTCATTGGCAATGTGCCGGTGCCTTATTCTGGAAACATCACTCCTGATTTCCATGAGGATCATCGCGGTGCATGGCCAGCCGATTTGTATTACGGAACCATGGATGGTACGTGGACGGACTCGACTGTAAACTCCACCCGCGCATCGCGTCCCGCGAATCATAACGTTCCTGGAGATGGGCGATTCGACCAGGATTACCCACCCGCACCTGTGACCCTTGAAATTGGTCGAATCGATCTGAGCAGACTTACCTGCTTCAAAAATAAGGTGCCTTCCCTCACAGAGAGAGATTTACTCAGAAGATATTTTCAAAAAAATCATGCCTATCGTCATCAATTTTTTGATGTGCGCCAGCGCGCACTGTACCGGGATCCATTTGGCCTGGCCGTTGGAAATGACCCCGGCGGCAGCGCATTAAGAAATTTCAGTCCGCTCTTTGGTTTTGATAATCTCGATTACGTCAGTATCTCCAATTATTTCCCGACATTGGAAAAGCAAAGCTATGCGTTTACCTATTCCGTCGGGGGAGGCGCTTACACCATGGCCGGGGAAATTGGCACTTCTGATGATTTTGCATACAACGATCCAAAAGCGGTATTCACAATGTTTTTGGGTAGTTATTTTGGCGATTGGGACAATGAAAGTAATTTCATGCGGGCCTGCCTCGGAGCCAAATCACATACCCTCACCTGCTCTTATGCAGGTTATCCTCATCATTTTTATCATCACATGGGGTTGGGGGAAACGATTGGGTATGGACTTCGACTGAGCCAAAACAACCAGGCAGAGGGATTGTACCCTCCCCACCGACAGGGAACGGGAATGGTCCATATTTCATTACAGGGAGATCCCACGCTTCGGTTGCACACCTTACTGCCACCTCAAAAGCTCCAGGCCCATGTAACTGGACAAACCGTAAACTTGGTTTGGAACAACAATGGTGAACTCTCCGGCAAATTTCATGTTTATCGGGCTGAATCCTGGCAAGGCCCATATACACGATTAACTCCTCAACCAATCACTCCATCCCATTATTCTGAAATTGCGCCTCCAGGAAAATCCACTTACATGGTCAAGGCAATCAGCCTGGAAAGTGTAGCCAGTGGCACTTACTTCAATTCCAGCCAGGGGAAATTTATAACGATCACTCCTTCCAGTAACATTCCCGCGCCAGTTGCTGATTTGACAGCCAGCAGCAGTTCGACCGCAGTAACATTGCGCTGGAACAGTAGGGGTTCAGACCTGCTCCAGATAGAACGAAGTATCGACGGCCAACTCTATTTTCCCATCGCCCATGTTCCTCTCTCAACTGGAGTTTTTACGGATGCGCAATTGGAAGCTGACACAGTTTATCATTATCGCACCCGTATTAAAACCGATGCTGGTGATTCCAACTATTCCTCGCCTGTAACGATAAGGACTGCTTCGGTTGATCTTCTCACCGTTTCCGCGCAGGCTACCTACATCGATGAAGATCGAGAGACCGGCGGCCAATGGAAGAATGTTTATGGGGGGAAGGATTCGTTATTCTTGGAACAGATGGGAAAATTCCCAAGTATCTGCAACTTGGAATAAAACATTTTTTAATTACTCCGTGGCCGGGCTTCACCAATCTCCTGCCTGCCCTGTTAAATCCAAATGACGATGGAAGATCCGGCTGGAGTTGGGTCAGCAATGGTCCTGGTGAATTGTTTCTTACTCCTTATGACTCGAATAGCCATGTGATCAGCTTATATTTTGTTGATTGGTACGGCCTTGTCGGGCCTCAAAAAGTGGAGATTTTTGATCAGGCAAGCAGCCGGCTTTTACGTGAAAGCGCGGTCACGAATTACACCAACGGAGTTTATCTGAGCTGGCAATATTCAGGAGCGATCAAGATAAAAATCTCCTCGCCCTCTCGCGCTTTCTTATCAGGACTCTTTTTCTCCACCCCTTCCGTCGCCACTCCACAGATTTTCCCCAACGGTGGCACATTGCAGGAGAATTGTGCCCCGATCCAACTCCACACCACCACCCCAGACGTGGAGATTCGCTATACAATTGATGGGAGCCCGCCAGGCCGCAGTTCGCTTCTTTATCAGCAACCGTTGCAACTGGGAAGAAGCGGCACTCTTCGCACCAAGGCCTTTCAAAAAAATGGCATGGGTGAAAGTTTCGAAAACAGCGCTTCATTTCGTGTCCTGCAAGTGCCGTCCAGCGCCACTTTCCTAAGCCAGGACACCCAAACCGGAGGAAACTGGGCTCCTGCCTATGGCAATGGTGGCTATCTGATTGCAGGCGCCACCCAACTGCTCCCGCCACAATCGACCGTCCAGAAGCAGGGAGAACTCCAATACACTTGGCGGGAACGGACTGAAGATTCACGCGCCCTTCTTCGATCCCCTCTCACCAGCGAACGCACAGCTGCCTGCTGGTACACAACCAATGAAATGACCGTGTCACTTTCCTGTCTCGGCCCTCATCCGCGTGAGATCGCCCTTTATTTTATGGACTGGGACAATGGCGCGCGCGTCCAGGAAATTACCCTCTCAGATCCTGTCACAGGCGCGATTCTGGATCAGCGCATCATTCGCAATTTTCAGGATGGCATTTATCTCAATTACAAGCTCCAGGGGCCGATAAAAATTCTAATTAAGAAAATAGAGGGAGCCAATGCGTTGCTCACCGGCATCTTTCTTTCCACGCCCATGCCTGAACCGGCCATTCCCGCCCGACTCGGTCCTATGTCCATTTCTGAAAACGAAGTCCATTTCACTGTGGAAGGAAGTGATTCGTGCCTCTATCGCATTGAATCCACGACAAATCTGGTGGATTGGGAGCCTGTGTCACTTCAACCGGGCAGCTTTAATTTCGACCATCCAATTGGCAATGAACCCTTCAGATACTTTCGCGTAATTGCGATCCCCATGGAGTAAAAGATCTCGAGAGAACCAGGGTGCGTCCTGTTTCAATCCCCGCCAGACCGGCCTGTTTGCAACCAGTTGTGTTCTTGAGACTTGGCAGGGCTGGTTATTTTTCCCATCCTCCCGAAGTGGCCGCGTTCCTCAGACTAATCGGTATTTTGAATGCTGCGGTGTGGTTGGGAGCAATTGTCTTTTTCACACTGCTTGTGGGACCTGCTTTCTTTTCAAACGAAATGCAACAGCTGCTCGGCAAACCACATGCAGGCGCTGCTGCCCAGATTATACTCGAACGCTATTTTATTCTTCAGCAATGGTGCGCCGGGATCGCGCTCAGCCATCTTATTGCAGACCGCCTTTACACCGGCAAATCACTGCATAAGCTCACTCTTTTTCTTTTGATGGGGCTTTTTGCCATTGGAGTGGTCGGGGGTAATCTGCTTTATCCCAAAATGAAACAGTTGCACCTGATCAAGTATGCTGTTCAAACCACTCCGGAGCAAAAGTCTGCGGCGGCAAGATCCTTCAGCATCCTTCATGGGCTTTCGCAAGCGGTCAATTTGCTCGTTTTGGGGAGCGTCCTTTATTACTCCTGGCAAACTGTCAATAGCGGTCGCCCCACTCTCCGCCGGCCGCTTGCTGGCACCGGTTTTGTCTGAGCTCTACAGCCATTCGGGAATGTGCCGATGATACTTTAAGCATTGTCATCTGCTCTATTCAACCGGGGAATCAGGGTTGACAAAGGGGTGAGTGTGACGGTCTTTAATAGTATGGAAAGGCGCGTGGAAGCGCCTGTGGAAACGAGGAAATGGTATGATTTCAAATGAACGTCCTTCGCCCTACGGTAATCGCTCACATCAAAGCCACGGTCACGGTCATAGCCATGGTGGTCATGGAGGCTATGGGCATGGACAGGGCCATGGTGGTCATGGAGGCTATGGTCATGGACAGGGCCATGGTGGTCATGGGGGCTACTCGGGCAAACCTGCTGTTGCCGAAGACACCCTTCGCTCAGATAAAGTCCAGATCGAACGCAAAACTTTCGTCTTCACCTTGAAGGAAAATCCGCGCGGTCGTTTTCTTCGCATCACGGAAGATGTCAATGGACGCCGGGACACCATCATCATTCCGGCGACAGGGCTCGAGGAATTCAAAAAGGTATTTGACGAAATGCTGCGCTCTTCCGCTGAAACCCCTCCCAAAACCGAGGAACAGTAATTACACGAAAAGGCCAGTTTTAAACTGGCCTTTTTGCCTTTACGACGTTTTTTCCGCGGCCACGACCTTCTTTTTTGTGGCTTTTTTTCGCGTGCTCACCTTCGGCACATCACCCCATAAATCTTCCAGTTTGTACTGCTCACGAATGTCATTCCGCATGACATGGATGATCACGTCAAAGTAATCCAGAACAATCCATGGAGTTCCCACCGTTCCATCCCTGGCGCTGGGCTTCAGGTTATGTTCAATCAGGAGGGTATCAGTGATCTCGTTAACAATGGCTTTCAGGTGTGGCTCGCTGCTGCCCGTGGCAATAACAAAATAATCAGTGATGGAAGAGACTTTGCGAACGTCCAGAACAACGATATTTTCGGCTTTTTTATTGTCCGCAAGCTCGCGGCATAAAAGCGCCAGTTTCCTAGAATCCATTGCTGCTACGATGCCTCATTCCTGTGGAAAATAAAGCCGATTATTCCGGATCGCCTCTGCCACCAGCGACCCGCAAAAAAGGTCAATCGGCAGGTTTTGGGCAATTCTCTCCCGCACTTCCGAGGAGGAAAGACGAAGTGGAAATCCTTTCAATAAATGGGAACGAAAAGGTGCCGGGGGCCTGCCAGCCGTTTCACCGGGGCGCGGAATAATGAGAAACTCCACCAGCTTCGCCAACTCCTCCGCTTCCTTCCACTTATTCAGTTGCTCTACATGGTCCGCCCCTACCAGGTAAAAAAGTTCCGCTTCTGGGAATCTCGCGCGATAGGAACGCACCGTGTCGATGCTGTAGGAAAGCCCTCCCCGTTGCAGTTCCTGGGAATCAACTTCCGCCCACGTTATGCCTGCCAGCGCCAGCCGCAACAACAACAATCGGGTCGAACCTGCCGCCAGTTTACGATCCGGCTTGAAAGGGTTTTGAGAGGCCGGGATCAAAAAAACACGCTCCAGCCGCAATTCTTCGTAGGCTGACTGCGCGACCAATAAATGGCCGAGATGCACAGGATCAAACGACCCTCCGTACAAACCAATCCTTGATGGTTTTCCCGCAAGCATGAAAGAGCTTAACCAACCCCTCAAAAAAGAACAACTTCGATGAGTCATCAGAATCCACCGATCAGGGAAACTCACAAGCTTCTTTCAGTATTCCGGCAACTTGGCGGGAACCGTCTTGCAAGCGACCTTTCATCATGAACTTATGCCATTTTGTTTGGATTTCTGGAGTTGTTCTCGCAGGGTGCGCCAGCAGCCCGGACTCCGGATCTTTGCCTGGAGAGCGGCGCAGTCCTTCAGTGGTATCAGATTCTCCGGCTCAAAGCCTGATGCCAGGCCGCTCCACTCCGGCAGAGATCGAAACACCTGATCTTACCTTTACCGGGCAGGAACGAAGCTCCAGTGCAGTGGGACAACGTCCCTCCCCTTTGCCATCCCACGAAATCGAGCCGGAAGCCGCGGGCGCTGACGCCCCGGAACAACCTGAATCCACCGCTCCTGGTACAGGATCGCTCGGGCAGGTCGGGGTCCAGCCGGACCGTTCCGTTTCCACTTCCACGATTTTTCCAAAAAATTTTAACGGAGAAGCGGTTGGCGTCCCCCCTGTCTCAGTTCAAGGGCAGCAGGCTAATTCTACAGAACCGTCCAACAGCACAACCAACCAGCCCATTGAACAACTCCCGGTGACAGCTCTTTCCAGTGAAGGTTTGGAGGAAAAGATTCGCGGCACCCTGCAAAATGCCCTGACAAACTCTGTCAACACCCTGACGCTTGAGCAAATTCAGGCGATTGAAATCGAAGCATTGGACAACATCGTCGTGCTTCGTGGAACTGTTCAATCGGTTGAAGAAAAATCCGCTGTTGAAAGGGCTGTGCGCGCATTGCCAGGGATTGGCGAAATTAAAAATGACCTGCGTGTGGAAAAGAATGATGTTCAAACAGGGAATGCCCGCGAGAAAAACCCTCCGACGCAACCCGCAACTCAGAATTCATCAGTTCGCGCCGAATAAACAGTCTCCCTAAACGTCAGATTTTTTTGTGCAGCAATCGCTGCCTGAAAGGTTGATGTGCTGGTTCGGCTGACTGATCTTTATACGTTTCGTTTGGAAACCCGCGATGGAAAGGGGGCGCGGCTTAAGGACGTTTATTTTGACGACCGGACATGGGGCATTCAATTCTTCGTTGTTGCCCCTCTTTCGCGCGGCCCCTATCCGCTCCTACTGCTCCTGCCCAATCTGGTGAGGGCTTCTAATCTCGATAATCGCGTATTGAGTCTCGGATTGAACGAAACCGATCTGTTGCAGCTCCTTCCCATTTCCACCGCCCGTCCGGTATGCAAGCAGTACGAGCAGGTCACCAATGGATATGCAATTCGAAATTCGGGGAATAACAACCCACACCTCCGCAGTTGTGTGGCGATTACCGGTTATTCATTCAGGTCTGGCCCGGAGAGCAGGGAAACCCTGGCCGATTTCGCCATTCAATCCTCCAGCTGGGCGATTGAGCTGTTGCTTACCAATTTCTTGCGTTCAGTGGAACCGGCTGCGGTAAAACAAATCAGCTGGGCTTCCTCCTCTCTCTTCCTTAAGCCCGCCTGCCTTAATTCCCCCCTTTTTCAAAGAAGCCATTCTATCATCTCCTCCAGTCCCGCTCGCTCGTTTCCAGATCTTTCATCGGTCATAAACTAGGCTCTCCCCGCGTTGACGCTCAGGGTTTTCGTGATAGTTTTAGGTAGCCTATAACGATATGAGCACAACCAAACTTGATACTTCCGGTGTCTTTCAACCACTGAACATTGATGTTCAACAAACGCGCCTGACCCTCTCGGCAGATGCGGTCAGGATTCGAAAGAACGGTATCGAGTTCCATTCCGAACAGCCAATCACCCCCTGGACAGAAATGACGGTTGATCTTTTTTCCACTGCGGATGCCAGAAAGGTTCATTGCACCGGTGTTGTTGTGGCTTGTAATGGCAACCGTCACACCGGTTATCAGATTTCGATGGTTTTCATGAACCTTTCCCCTCAGTCACAGGAACGGCTCGACCTTCTTTCCTGGTGCCAGCGTCTGGCCAGCTGAGGTCTTCTCCCGGGGTTTTGCCTATCGATTTCCTCTCCAGAGGTGGTGGATGTTTCTCTGAAAAGAAGCATCCCTTCATTCAGGTTTGATCTTCGCCTGAGTAGTGATTGGTTTAATGTGTATGAAAAGGAGATCGCTTTTACTTTTTGTGGCTGCCGGTGGGCTTGCCGGTCAGCCGTTGTTCGCTGATAAAATGTCCTTCGAGCAACTGCCTCCCTCAGTGCAGGCAGAAGCCCGCAAACAAACCGGCGGTGCAACCATCGAGGACATTGATCGCACCACCAGTAATGGTCGGACAGTTTACGAAATCGCCTTCAAGAAAAACGGACAGCACACCGAATTATTGCTTGAAGATAGCGCTACCAACCAACTCAGCACCGCTTCCGCCACGCAGCCGCAATCCGGCAAAATGACCATCCAGGAGGTGCCTGAGATGGTTCGGAATATCATTTTGGCAAAAGCTGCCGGAAACAGGATTGAAGATATCGACCGGCAGGTGCGGGATGGGCAAACAACCTATGAAGCAGCGTTCAAGGTCAATGGCCAGCATCAGGAACTCCTGGTTGCGGAAAATGGAATGATCCTGCGCGATCTGCTCGCGACAAATAGTATCTCCACAAATGCAGTGGGAGCCCCGCCTTCGACCGCCACCGGTCAGAATCAGGGAAGTTCTCGCTGGTTCCGTCGTGGTCAGCCCACTGCCAGCACCAATCTGGTTTCTTCGAATGTGACCTTGTCTGCCAGCGTGCAAGTCCAGCCCTCAGAAGTGCCCGTACCGGTGGTTCGGGCTTTTCATAACCAGATAGGCCGCAGGTCAATTGAAGATGTCGAACGCGGCACATGGAACGGGCGTACCGTCTACCAGGCAGCTTATCAACTGAACGGCCAGCCAGTCCGGCTTCAGGTCTTTGAAGATGGAACTCCGGTGACGACCAGCCCTGCAATTGGCAGCGCGGCCACTTCCCAAACCGGCAGCAGCACTAACTTCTCAAATGTGCAATTGAGCGGTGGAGTTAAAATCCAGCAATCGGAACTCCCTGCCGCTGTCTTGAACGCGATCAAGACACAGGCTGGCTCTGCCCAAATCGAGGACATTGAACGGGGCGCCTGGAACGGTCGAACCGTTTATGAAGCGGCATACAAAAACCGCGGGCAACATACCGAATTGCAGGTGTTCGAAGATGGCTCACTCGTAGTGAGCACCAATCGTCCATAAGTCGAACAATCATTGCCTAAAAACAAAGCCGCCTTTGGGCGGCTTTTTTCTTGTACGGCTATGTCCGGGCAATTCACTCCGAAATTAATGACTCCGATTCCCCCTGTTCCATTTCTAATGGAAATACTGCTGGACGCATGGGAAATATGTGGAACTTTTCCGGCGGTAAAAAACTATTTGGCACGCCGGGTGCATATCCCGAAGCGCGATGATAAAGAACAGGCCTGTTTTGATCTCCTCATGCACGAGCGCATTCTGCGTTGCGATCCTTTCATGTTTACGACTTTCGCCCCGACTGATCACATTACTGGCAACTGCCTCCTCTCTTGTTCTTCCGCTCTCGGCCGCGGAACGGCTCATTACTATATCCCCTGTAAAACAGGGGACCGCCACCGAGTTCTACGTCGAGAATCTCCAACCCGCTGAAGTCACTGTTACCATCGAGATGGAAATCGAGAATATGGAATCCACAGTGCCACTCCCCCATACGATGACACTTCAGCCCGGCTCTCGAATCAAGGCATTGACTCTTTCCCCTCGGATGGAGAGCGATTCCAGCTGGTCTTACACCTATTTCGCCACCTGGGGAAACATGACCGCCCGGCATGATGATAACTATACCTACGGCCTGCCTTACGCTCGCGGTGCCAGCTATCCAGTGAGCCAGGGTTTCCACGGCAAATACAGCCATCATGGCGGGGATTGCTTTGCAATTGACTGGAAAATGCCAGTCGGCACTCCAATTCATGCAGCCCGGGAAGGGGTTGTCGCCGGGATCAAGTCCGACTCCAACATCGGCGGAGGAGACAAAAAATTTGAATGGGACGCCAATTACGTTCTGATCAAGCATAGCGATGGCACTTACGGCCATTACGTGCACCTGATGAAGGATGGCGTAAAAGTGAAAGTCGGCGATAGCGTTCAGAAAGGGCAATTGATAGGTCTTTCCGGCAATACCGGCCACTCGACCGGCCCTCACCTCCATTTCGCCGTGTTCAAAGCCAGGGATGGGCGCAGTCGCGAAACGATTCCGGTGAAATATCGGACCACGCCAATGCTCGCGGAAGCCCTCCGTGAAGGTGAAATTTACGAAGCGGTGCAGTAATTCGAGTCTTCACTGCTTCCTCCCCAAAGCCCAGTCTTCCAGGCTGGGCTTTCTTCTTTTAACACAGTAAGTTGCTGGAACGAGAAGGTCGTGAATTCAAGAGATTTGCTTAAACTGGGAGTGTCGCCGGGGGAACCGCAGCGGCGGGCTGTTGATTTCATTGCGAAATTTATCCTTGGCGGTGGCGACAGCGAGCGATTGCAGGAAGAAATTCGTGCCATTGTTGAGAAACCTGCGTTGTTTGCGGAAGACCCTCTGCGCAAGGAATTGGCCAAAGCCATCGTCAATGCCCCACCCCCCATGCCAATGCAAGCCGCGCCTTATCGTCAATGGGGTGAAAACCTCGAAACCGAAGCGGTCGCCCAGATGGAAAATGCCTGTCATCTGCCGGTGGCCATCGGCGGCGCATTAATGCCTGACGCCCATGTAGGCTACGGTCTTCCGATTGGTGGCGTGCTTGCCACAGATCAGGCTGTCATTCCTTATGCAGTCGGGGTGGATATCGCCTGCCGAATGAAAATGACGGTTCTGGATCTCCCCATAAGCTCCTTGCACAAGAGCAGCGCACCCCTGGTCAAGGCCATCGAAGCGGAGACTCGTTTCGGAGTGGGCGCTTCATTTAAAAACAGGCGGAATCACCCGGTCATGGACAAGAATTGGAACGTCAGCCCAATTACCCGACAAAACAAGGAGAAAGCCTGGTCCCAGTTGGGAACGAGCGGGAGCGGGAATCATTTTGTTGAATTCGGGATTTTCACGCTGACTCATCAGCTTCAGCAACTCGAACCGGGGGAGTACCTGGCCTTGCTCAGCCACAGCGGCAGTCGCGGAACAGGAGCGGCAGTTTGTGATTATTACAGCAAACTGGCTGTTAAAAAACGGCCCGACCTCCCCAGGGAATTTCAACGGCTGGCCTGGCTTTCCCTGGATGAAGAGGCCGGGCAGGAGTATTGGGCCGCCATGGAATTGATGGGAGACTACGCCGCGGCCAATCACGCCTGTATTCACCAGCACATCGCCAAATACCTGGGTGCGACAGTACTGCTTGACGTGGAAAATCACCACAACTTTGCCTGGAAAGAGAAACATCTGGTAAACGGCCTGGAACGTGAATTGATCATTCACCGAAAAGGGGCCACACCAGCGGGTCGTGGGGTGCTGGGGATCATTCCCGGATCGATGGCCTCGCCCGGGTTTCTCGTATCAGGAAAGGGAAACTCAGAATCATTTCATTCCGCATCCCACGGGGCGGGACGTGTCATGAGCCGGACAAAAGCTTCGCAGACGTTTCATTGGAATGAAGTAAACAAATTCTTAAAAGAACGGGACGTGCAACTGATCTCCGCCGGGCTGGATGAAGTTCCAATGGTTTACAAAGATATTCATATGGTAATGGCGGCACAGCAGGACCTGGTGGAGACACTCGGCCGATTCGACCCCAAACTGGTTAAGATGGCCCCGCATGGAGAAAGAGCGGAGGATTAAAATCTGACACCCTGGCTTCTGCCTTCCGCGTTGCCAAAGGGGGGCACGGCTTTTACGATGTCCTCTCTCCTGGTAGCCACGGGAGGGCGCATGGCCGAAAACAAAGTTCAACTTGAAATTTTTGAAGGTCCACTGGATCTCCTCCTCTATCTCGTCAAAAAGGAGGAAGTGGATATTTACCAGGTCAACCTCACTCGTATTGCCACCCAGTTTATTGAGTATGTCGATGTCATGCGCGAGATGGACCTGGATATCGCCGGAGATTTCCTGGTGATGGCTTCCACCCTCATGTACATCAAAAGCCGCGAACTCCTCCCGGTCGAACAGCAGGCACAGGTGGAAGGGGAGGAGGATGAAAACGACCCACGTTGGGAACTCATCCGGCAACTCGTGGAATATAAAAAATTCAAGGATGCCGCCGCCCAGCTTCAATCACTTGAGTCAGCCCAGGAGGAAATTTTCGCCCGTGTCGCCGCGAAACCGGAGTTCGCATCGGACGCGCTCCCTGCCCGGCTTGAGGTAACGATCTTCGACCTCGTCAACGCCGTCAGCGCCATTCTCAAACGTCATTCCGCCCGCTCAACCACCCGCGACCTGTTTGAGGACCGCTGGAGTGTCAGCGAAAAAATCGAACACCTCGTCAGCCGCATCAAGGAGGGAACCGTAATTAAATTTTCCGAACTTTTCGAACAGGCCACCAGCCGTGCGGAAGTGGTCGTGACCTTTCTTGCATTACTCGAGTTGATCCGCATGAAACAGTTGCGGATCACCCAACCTGAGCCATTCAGCGAAATTGAAATTTCAACGGCTATTCCGCGTGAAGAGGTGCGTGACCTTGCTGAATCCTCCAGTTCCGCACTCCCTACTGAAGCCGCGGGAAATGTCAGTGGTCATATGACCGAATCCGCCCAGGAACCTGCCGCCTAATCTGCATGCAAGTCAAACAGATCATCGAAGCGATTCTTTTTTCCTCACAAAAACCGCTGAGCATCCGGGAAATTCGTGAGATCTTCAGCAATGCCGCAGACCGTTCCGAAGATGAAACGGTCAAAAATTTCAAAAAAATCAAGGATGAGGAAATCGAGTTTGAACTCGGGAAGCTGGAACAGGAACATGCCGCCCTTGCCCGCTCCTACAAGCTTGTCTGCGTCGCCGGGTCCTGGCAATTCGTCAGCCAGCAGGAATACTCACCCTGGCTCAAGGCAATGTTCGGCGAAAAAATCCGCCCTCCCCGCCTTTCCGCACCGGCATTGGAAACCTTGACCATCATCGCCTATCGCCAGCCCATCACCCGCGCTGAAATGGAACAGATTCGCGGTGTCTCGGTGGATGGTGTGATGGGCACCCTGATGGAACGTGGCCTGATCGAAAGCGCCGGACGCGCTGAAGTGGTGGGGAGACCCACCCTGTACGCCACCACACCCCTTTTCCTGGAATATTTCGGCCTGCGCCGCCTTGAGGATTTGCCAGCAGCTGATGAACTCCGCCGCATTCCAGTGGAGAAACCACCTGCGCTCCTCACGGTTGATCCCGGCCTCGCCACGGCACCGCCCGAACAGTTGGCACTCAACCCGGCACCCGTCGAAGCCACCGCAGGTAACCAAGACCCTTCCCAAGGACAAGCCCCTTCAGAGGATTCGCAGCCGCCTCAAAATCAAACCGCATGAGCATTCAGGACCATCGCAAAGCCATTGATCAGTTGGACGCCAAAATTGTCCAGTTGCTGAATGAACGCACCTCTCATGTCCTCGAAATCGGGGCGATCAAAATCAAGGCCGGACAGGAAATCTACGCCCCTCACCGGGAACTCGCTGTTCTGGCGAAAATTTGCAAGCAGAACAAAGGCCCCATCACCAACGAATCACTTCGCGCCATCTATCGGGAAGTGATGTCCAGCGCCCTTTCTCTCGAGAAATCGATGAGCATCGCCTACCTCGGCCCGGAAGCCACTTTCACTCATCAGGCTGCTGTGCGCCGCTTCGGTTCCAGCCTGCAATATGCCCCGCAAAAAACCATTGCGGATGTGTTTGCCCAGGTCAGCAAACGCCAGGCTGACTACGGTGTGGTCCCGGTGGAAAATTCCACTGAAGGTGTTGTCACCCACACGCTGGACATGTTTGTTGACAGCGAATTAAAAATCGTCGCCCAGATCGTCCTCCCGATCCAGCATTGCCTTGTCGGGCACGGCACCAAACTTTCCGCCATTCGCAAACTGTTCTCCCATCCTCAGGCTCTCGCCCAATGTCGCGGCTGGGTACAAAACCATTTACCGCACGCAGAGATCATCGAGACATCCTCGACCACCCGCGCGGCTGAACTGGCAGGACAGGATTCGAAAGCCGCCGCTATTGCCAGTTCATTGGCAGCAGATCGATATCAATTGAACATCCTTGAGATCGACCTTCAGGACAATTCCGCCAATGCCACCCGGTTCCTTGTGCTGGGCAGGCAATGCCCTCCCCCCACCGGTCGCGACCGCACCAGTCTCATGCTCAGCATCGCCGATGAGGTTGGCGCCTTGCATCGTTCACTCGCGCCATTCCGCAAGTTCAAGCTGAACATGACCAAGATCGAGTCCCGCCCCAACAAACGAAAGGCGTGGGAATACTTTTTCTTCGTCGATTGCGACGGACATATTGAAGACAAGAAATTGGTCAAGGCAGTCGCTGAATTGCAGAAGGAGTGCAATTTCATCAAAGTCCTCGGCTCCTATCCCAATTCGGAATAGCGCTGAACTTGGGATCAGCCTCTCTCCACAGATTTCTGAATGAGAGTAGTTTGCTGGAAATTATCAGCGGCTTGAATATTTCCCTGCTGGAGATTTAAGCAGGCGACTTGCTGATTCAGCCACGGTTGCGGGGGTGATACGATTGAGACAGGCGATTCTTTCGGGCCAGTGGCATTTTGGTTTCATGCACGGGGCACACGGCAGCGAAAGACGCAGGACGTTTCCCAATTGCCCATAGGGACCAGTGCGCAACTCCGACGTGGGACCAAACAGCGCAACGACCGGCGTTCTTACCGCAGCGGCAATATGCATGGGGCCTGTGTCATTGCTGATCATCACGTCCCCACGGCGAATCCATTCGATCAATTCCACCAAAGGCGTTTTACCGGCCAGGTTAAGGAACCGCACTGAGGGAGCCTGCGACTGGATTTCCTCTGCCAAACTATTGTCCTCTTTTCCCCCGAGAATGGCGATGGTCGCTGCGGGATGATCCCCTGCGAGAAATGCCGCCACCTCCGCAAAATGGCTGGTCGGCCAGCGCTTGTTTTCCCAGCGCGCGCCTGGATTTAACAAAATGAGCGGCTGATTCTCAGGTAAAATTTTTTCGATCTTTTCCACCCCTCTTTGTTTGCGTGGCAACCACTCAAACTGGCCAGTGATCGGGATTCCCAAATCTGTCAATACCTGAAGGTACCAATCCACGGCATGAGTCTGCTGACTGGGGCGCGGGGTGGCCCGATCATAATACCCGTGAGCTCCTTCACGGCGGTCCTCAAGCCCCACCAACATGCCACCATTGGCCAGCCATGCGATGGTACCGCTCCGGGCGAGACTTTGCAGGTCAATCACGAGATCGAACTTCCGGGAGCGAATGGCATGCAGATCGCGAATAATATCGGGCCAGCACGCCGGTTGGGTGTAACGGGACCGTTTGAAAAGAAACATCTCGTCAATATCCGGGTCCTCCCGGAGAAGGTCTGCCAGATTTTCCGCGATCCACCAGGCGATGTACGCTTTGGGATAATGCAGGCGAAGCAGGCGCAGCACCGGAAGCGCCTGCACCACGTCACCCAGGGAGCTGGGCTTCAGGATCAGAATTTTCAAGCAGCAACGAGCAATGCTTATCGGCCCTGGGCAAGGCGTTCAGCCAGGCGGGAAGGGAGGCCCGCTTCCAGAATTTTCTTTTGCGTCGTGGCAATGTCATATTCCAGCCGGCGCAATTCAATGGTTTGCTCAACCATGTCATAAACCACGTAAGCCGCCTGCCAGATCCCATCACGCGGCTGGCCGACGCTGCCGACATTCACAAAATATTTTTTGCCCGGCTCGACCTTGAATTTGGAATAGGTGCCCCCGCGCACCACGCTATCCCGAATGAATGCGAGTGGCACATGGGTATGACCGAAAAAGCAAACACTGGTGTTCTGGTAGGTGAGGCTGGCGGCGGCGGCAAGCTTGTCAAAGACATAACCCCAGCGCTGAGGTCCATCGAGGGTGGCATGAACAATCGAAAAACTGGCGACAAGACGGATATATTTGAGGTCCCGGAGCCATTGCCGATCATCAAGGGTCAATTGGTCACGGGTCCAGTTGATGGCCTCAGCCGCATGCGGGTTGAATCCCTCGAGATCATTCTCGGTGGAGCAATACTCGTCATGATTGCCTTTGACACAGGGCATTCCCATGCCCCGGATGATATCGAGGCATTCCTTGGGATTTGCATTGTAACCGACAACGTCACCCAGGCAGGCGTAATGAGTGCATTTTTGTGCCTTGATATCTTCCAGCACAACCTGCAACGCCTCTAAATTGGCATGAATGTCAGCGATGATCGCGTACTTCATTTTAACTTCCCAACCACATTAACTCGTAATCTCAAATCCGCGAAATTGGCATTTCGCTTCTTCCCATGCAACCTCTTCATGCTTAATGAAATGGCCCAGTCCCGATTCACGAATGGCTTGTTGGAAAGCTTCCAATTCGTCCCTCGATCCTTCTGCTACCAATTCCACTCTGCCATCAGACAGATTCCGAACCGTCCCGGTTACTTCAAAACCAAGTGCGGTATGTTTGGCGGTGTAACGAAAGCCCACCCCTTGCACTCTCCCGGTATAAAATATGCGCAGGCGAACCTTTTTCACAAGTCCTGATGCCCTCAACTTGATACCCGCTGATTGCTGAGTGCGGGTTCCGGCAACCCGCCACCACACCATGAAATCAAGCCACAACCGTGCCACCACACGCAACGATTTTCCACGCCGGATTTCTTGTGCAATCCAGCAGTCAACAAAGCGAACCCTTTCATGAAAGCAGAAAATGCCGAATCAGCGTGGCTAATCCGCCAGGTTTTGATTGCCCAGCTTAAGGGTGGCCGCTTCCGCAATGCGCCGTTTCTTTTCCCATCCCCGGGCGATGATAATGCAGATCTCCATGAGGACCTGCACGGGAACAACCATGAAAATGGTGCTGACCGCGTCCGGCGTGATAAAGGCACAAAGGACCATGTTGCCAATGAAGAAATAAACACGCCCTTTAATAAGAAGTTCGTAAGGAATGACACCGATGCGAACGAGGGTCAGGATGACCACGGGAATTTCCAGGCTGAGCCCCATCCCAACCATGAACATGATGGCAAATTGAAAATATTCTTCAGCGCGCCACGTTTTCGTGGGTAACCCCATCCATTCATTGACCTGGACAAGACCCTTCAGGGATATGGGAAGGATGAGGGCATAGGCCATCAGTGCGCCAATAACGAAGAGGCCGCCTCCAATAATAAAGGCACGGCGAAAGTAAACACGCTCCGTTTTTTTCAACGCGGGCATGACAAATTGAGCAATGAAAAAAAGGACGAATGGCAGTGCGAGGGTCAATCCTCCCCAAAGGGCGATTTTCATCATCACCACGATTCCGCCAATGGGCCCGAAGAGATCCAGGTCAATTTCAACACCGGAAACCGTGAGGGGAAGAATGATAATTTCGACCAACAGAGGAGCCGCAACCATGCACGCAGCCATGCCAAGCCCGATGGAAGCGATGACTCGTATCAAGACCCAGCGAAGATCCTCGAGATGTTCGAGAAATGATTTTACCGGGCCGCCTTCTTCCTCCTCGGGAACGGTGGAAGGTTTTACGTCCTCATCAGCCATGTGTCATGCCCCGCCTGAAATTCAGGGTTTGGGCTGCTGGGAGGAGTCCGAATGGGCGGGCGTGGAGACAGGACCGGAGGTGGATGGAGTGCGGGCCTGTGTGTCCGAAGGATGGGGACGAGGTGCTGGCGGCGGAGCATCCATGTCAATGGATGACTGAAGCTCATCAGTAATTTCGCGGCTGGATTTTTTGAATTCCTTGATCCCCTGACCCAGGCCTTTGGCGAGTTCCGGAAGTTTTTTGGCCCCGAAAAGGACAAGTACAACCACGAGGATGGCCAGAATTTCCCAGCCGTTTAGCCAGGCTAACATGAATGGGATGGGAGCGTTCATGGTTTTAAATCATCTTGAGTTTCGCCGCTGGCTTTCTTGAATTCGGTAATTCCCCTGCCCAAACCCCTGGCAAGTTCCGGGAGCTTCCTGGCACCGAAAAGGAGCATTACCACCACAACTATCGCGGCGGCTTCCCACCCGTTGAGGAACGCTAACATGGCATTCATAAAATAATCGAAGCCCCGTAATCTACGTCACGCAGGGCCAACCGTAAAGGCGAATCACAGCCTGCCAGTGCGCAGCCTCTCCGGGGTTCCAACGATTTATTCCCTGCCCGCCAGGACAGACTCAATTTTCACCCGCAGTTCCTGGTTAATTTCATCAGAAGAGCGATTGGCATCCACAATCGTAAAGCCGTAGGTTGATTGAATGCGTTTGAATTGTTCCTGCACAAGGGCTTGATACTTCATGAAACTATCGAACATGTCGCGCGAAAGGCCCAGGTCCATCCCACTTTCCCAATAATCAAGGGCATGGTTTTTGGCAAAGTTCCGCTGAACGAGTTCTTCAGGAAGCACGTTGAGGTAAAAAACAGCATCAGGAACAATGGCCATGCCGTAAAGATTCTTGAGCCATTGTTCATCCATCCCGCGAACCATGTCGCGCACCATCAGAGTGTAAATGTAACGATCAGCAAGGACCATGAACCCAGCCTTGAGCGCGGGGAGGATAATATTTTCAATCTGATCCGCAAAGTCCGTGGCGTAAAACAGGCTCAGGGTGATGCGGCTCAAGATGTTTCCCTGCTGCGCCTGCTCCAGTTCTTCACTGACCAGAGTGGAGCGTTTGAGGCCTACCTGGACAGTGGCATGGCCAGTTTGTTCAAGCCATTCGACAAGTTTGATGATCTGGGTGGAGCGGCCGGAACCATCTGCTCCCTCGACCACAATGAGTTTGCCCGTGAGTTTTTTCAGATCCACCCCTGGGATGCCATGGCCGTAAAAACGTTTGGGGCTGGCGGAGGGGATGAGAATGCCCTGTTGCTGTTTGCGGGGTGATTTTTTCATCGGCGGGCTTCCGTTCGAATGGGGTGATGCTGGATGAAATTACCAAGATCGATTTTGGATTGAACAAGCTGACGGACGATCTGCTGCTGAACTTCAACACGTTCATTGGCATTGATGACGAGAAAATCAAACTCGGTGCTCATCGCAAGGTACTGCTCCAGGATGCGACCCTGAAAAATGCGGAAACTTTCATAAGGATTGGTCGAAAGATGCAGGTCCATCCCTGCTTCAAAATATTTCAGTTCCGGCCTGCCATCCAGAATGCGCTGGAGAGAAACCTGCAAATCAGCGCGAAAGAAGAAGGTGAGGTCAGGAAGGGCGGCGAAATTATAAATGCCCCGCACCCAGGCCGGAGGACAGCCACGAACCACGTCACGGGCAAACGCAGTAAAAATGTATCGATCACAAAGGACGATGTAACCTGCTCGAAGCAGTGGCACGAGCTGGCGTTCGTAACGATCAGCAAAATCGGTGGCGTGGATGAGGCTGAAAGTGGTTGGCGTCAGGAGTTCCCGCTTCTTCCCTTTGCTGGTGGCGCTTTTTACGAGCGCGGAGGAGTTCCACTCACTGAAAAAAACCTTGTGACCCTGGAGCTCAAGCCATCGCTTAAGTAGATAAATTTGCGTGGATTTGCCTGAACCATCCAGGCCTTCCACAGCAATCAGGCGCCCGGCGAAGCCGTGATCTGCGAATGTTTTTCTGGAAATGGTCATCATAAATTAACGAAAGAGCAGCGCAAAAGGGAGCGCGATGATCTGGAAGGAATAAACTGTCACCGTCGCAATCCATTCCCGCACTGGAGTAAAATTAATAACCAGGATGAGAATGAGAAAACCGTAACGGGCGAGATTGAAGTAGGTTTCGTAACTCATGTTGGTCGCATGTTTCATGAGATGTGAACCATCCAGGGGAGGAATGGGAAGCATGTTAAACCAACAAAGAAAAAGGCTGACGAAAATCAGCATTTGAACCGATTCAACCATGACCTCCGATTCGAGCTTAAGCCCGGCAAAGAAGAGCGGCATCAGGACAATTGCAATGAGAATATTCATTGCGGGCCCGGCCATGGAGATAAGCGTATCGTGCAGGCGTGGCTTGGAAAGGTTGTTAAGGTTGACCGGAACAGGCTTGCCCCAGCCAATGATAAACCCGGAAAGAGCGCTCCCTCCCGCGCTCAAAAAAATCGCGAGAAGAGGCAGGGCAATCGTGCCGATCGGATCAATATGAACCGCGGGATTCAGGGAGACACGGCCCTGGAGCCTGGCGGTATCATCCCCGCATTTATCCGCCATCCAGGCATGGGCAAACTCATGAAATGTGAGGACAGGAATAAAGCACAGATAGCTGACCAGACCCTGCATGACTGAATTCTGAAAATCCATTGCTGCTACGCTTGCCTAAAAACGGGTGCGCCTCAAGAACAGGTTTAAGTTCATGGCACTGGCCCGGCGGCGGATGAGGTGGGAATGCGTGATTGCAATGGGGTGGCCGGTTTGGAAAGTTCATCTAAACGCTCGGCGAGGGTGCGAAAATTCACCCGTGCGCCTGCTTCCATCTCCGCAAGCAGCACACGCTCATACTCCTCTCGAATGACCGCTCGGCTCATGTCGTCCGTGGTGGCAAGTTCCTCTCCATTGCCCGCCCGCAAGGCGGTAAGCAGACTTTCCAGGGTGATCCGCTCCACAGGACGCGCAGGTGAAAACCGGGTTTCATCAGCAGCGACTTCAACAATAAGTTTTGCCTTGGTCATGCAGGCAATTAACTGGTGAAGCAGTTGCGAGGGAACTCCCAACAGGGCAGCCAGTTCGAGGCGGGATGGGGGCTGCTCCCCACGCAGGAAACGCTGGGCGATCAAGGCCATGACGCGGGTGGCGACGAATTCCCGGCCGCGCTGGTTGATGGCTTCCGTTTGCCGTTCCTGCAGATAGGCGAGCCGGTTCTGAAACGCGTAAGCAACCTGCGCCCCAAACAGCAGGATCAACCATGCAAAGTAAAGGCTGACCAGAAAGAGGGGAACAACCCCAAGACTGCCGTAAATCTTGCTGTAAGTCACAACCTTCGAGGCATACAGGGTGCTGGACAGGGTATTTAACTGGAGGAGGAACCCGGCAAGCACACCACCCGTAAAAGCGGCCCTCCAGTGAACACGGGTATGAGGCATCAGTTTGTAAAAAACGGTGCAGACCAGCGACAACATGGTGAAGGGAATCATGAAATTGAACATGAATGGTCCAACCATGTCGACCTTTGCCAGCCAATCACGCGTTTCCTTGATCTGGCCGCTACTGGTCAGGCCCACCGCGGCAATCATGAAAGGAAATCCCAGGGTAATGACAGCCCAATACTGCACAATGCGAGCAAACCAGGACCTGCCCTGGTTGACTCCCCACATGTCGTTAAAGGTCGCTTCGATGGTGCTTAACATCGAAATGCCCACAAACAGAAGTGCAAGCGCAGCCGTGGCCCCAAGCTTGCCGCTGTGGATGTTTTCGACATAGGAAATGATTTCACGCGCAACGCGGGCTCTTTCAATGGAAGCTTCCTCGGCATCGCTTTGAGTAGTCAGCCCAAGCGCGGGAGCAAAGGTATTAATCCCGGTTTCAATCAGCTGGTTGATATGTTTGTCCGCATCCTTTTTCAAAATCCCGGTGCTGATGCTCAGCGCGACCGCGAGCATGGGAATCAGGGCCAAAAGAGTGGTGTAAGCCAGGGAGGAAGCACGGACAGGCCCACGATTTTTTATGAAACTTTTTCCAACAAGATACCAGAAATGTGCGAAGCGACGCAACGGAGCGACTTTTTTCTGGTCCTGTCGCGCCAAATCATTTTCGTCCAGGAATTCCTGAATTTTTTTGAAATCAACAATAGGCGTCCTGGGCATAGCCGATTTCCCAATATTACAGTTTGAAAGCCCGCACGGCAATGCCTGCAAAAAAGCCGCCCGAAGGCGGCTTTCCGAGTCTGGATAACTCAGCAGGAAATTGTCTCAAACAATGGACCGTTTGGATTCTGGGTTTATCTTGAAATGCTGATTACAGGATATATTCCAATTAATCAAGCCGGAATCGGGTCAAATATTAAAGGATGCGACGGTTCTTTTTAAGAAAACGTATCTTCCGGGCTGCATACCGGGCAATCTCATCAGAGATGGTGTAATCCACCGAGCTCCCCGAAGAACGGGTCGGCCCATGAATTTCCATCAGGCTCAAATCAGATAAGCTCACCCCGGACAAACCGGGCCATTTACTGTTCTTAATCATTGCAGCAGCACTATTTTCCACATGACATTCGATCTCCCGCAGGAGAAAGTAACCTTCCTTTTTATTGTTTGTAATCCTGATTGAGGCAATCGGGAGAGACTCTGAAGTTAAAGTCAGGGTTTACGGAATTGGAACCGGTATTTCGCGGGATGTAGATTGAGAGAACGCAAGGGAGGGCGAAGATGAACAGGCCGAGTTTGGAACAACGGGCAGCGGTAAGGGTGGAACCAGATCGGCTACCGATCATGTATCAACAATGGAGGGACCTGCTGTTCCTTCATTGGGAAATGGATGCGACAACCATCCAGGCGACATTGCCCAATGGCTTGTTCGTGGATACTTATGAGGAACAAGCGTTCCTGACCGTAACTCCTTTATTCATGCGGAACGTGCGACCGGTCAGCGTTCCGGCAGTGCCGGGGATCTCAAATTTTCTGGAATTGAACGTACGCACCTATGTGCATGACCGACTCGGGCGGCCCGGAGTCTGGTTCTACTCGCTGGATTGCAATCAATTTCTTGCGGTGAAAGCAGCGCGTGGATTTTTTCATCTGAATTATGAGGACGCGAAAATGGCGGGAGGGTTGCGGGAGGATGGTGGGATCGAATTCAGCTGCTTAAGGAAAGGGACCACCGAACCAGGCACTTATTTCTGGAAAACAACTGGTGATCCTTACTTTGCGGAGTCAGGATCACTGGAATATTTCCTGATTGAGCGGTACCTTCTGTTCGCCGCCGCTGGCGAACAGCTTTACCTCGGCAGAATTCATCACCAGCCGTATCCAGTCCGGAAAGTCGAAACGTTTACGGCAGATCAGGTGATGTTGCGCTTGAACGGTTTTCAACCCCGAGGGGAGGTGGCGCTGGCACAAGCCTCCGATGGTGTGGATGTGAAGGTTTATGCGTTGGAAAAAGTGGATGCGCTGTGAGTCGCGGTCGGGGGAATAAGTGATTGCAGGATCGCATCCGCATCGTAAACACAGCCACCCCATGTGCCGCCGCCAAGTTGCTGGAGAGCAGCCCAGATGCGTGTGTCATCTGGCAGGGCAGGGTTCGGTGCAAGGCCGGGGTAGATGGGACGTGTGGCAAGAAGATCGCGAGCGGCAGATTCGGTAAGAGGGCCATTGGAATCCCCAACCAAATTAATCGAGCCGTGCAGTTGGTTGCGGTCAATAATAATTTCAAGGATATCTCCATCCCTGACCTTGCCGATAGGCCCACCGGCGAGAGCCTCCGGGCCGACATGGCCAATGCACGCCCCGGTGGAAACCCCCGAAAACCGGGCATCCGTTATAAGGGCGACCTGCTTCCCGTAAGGCAGATGTTTAAGCGCGGAGGTCAATTGATACGTTTCCTCCATGCCGGTACCGATAGGGCCGCAACCAATAAGCACGATGATATCCCCTTCCTTGATGGCACCTTTTTTAATGGCGGCAATCGCGCTGGATTCGGAGGGAAAAACATGGGCAGGGCCCCGCTTGCGATAGACTCCATCGGCATCGACCACCGTTGGATCGATGGCAGTGCTTTTAATAACCGAGCCTTGCGGCGCGATGTTGCCCATGGGAAAAGTGACAGCGCTGGTGAGTCCGCGGGCACGAGCCTGGGCGGGTGACATGATGACATCCTCCGGCGCGACCCCATCCATCTCAAGGAGCAGGGAACGGAATTTTTCCCGACGAGGCGAACTACTCCATTGATCGAGAATTTCACCGAGAGTCATGCCCGCAACAGTCAATACGGAACTATCCAACAACCCGATTTCGCAGAGGTGAAGCATGACTTCCGGGACCCCGCCTGCAAGAAACGCGCGGACGGTGGGATGATGCTGTGGACCATTGGGAAGCACATCCACAATTCTGGGCACCCGGCGGTTGATTTCATTCCAGTCTGCAACGGTGGGGCGCGGCAACCCTGCGGCATGGGCAATCGCAGGGATGTGCAGAAGTAAATTGGTGGACCCGCCAAAAGCCGCATGGACCGCCATGGCATTTCGGATACTGGCTGGAGTGAGAATCTGTTGGATGGTAATGCGCCGCTCCTCCATCTGAACGAGCGCACGGGCGGATTGAATCGCCAGATCAAGCCAGACCGGTTCACCGGAAGGGGCAAGCGCGGAATGAGGCAGGGAAAGTCCAAGCGCTTCCCCAACGACCTGTGAGGTGGCGGCAGTACCGAGAAACTGACAGCCGCCCCCTGGTGTTCCGCAGGCGCGGCAGCCCAGTTCCGCAGCTTCTTCCAGGGAGATCAACCCGTGCGCGTAACGAACGCCAAGGGTCTGCACCTTGCCTGCATCCTCACCTGCAACGGGAGGCAACGTGACGCCGCCGGGAACAAGAATGGCAGGAAGATTTTTTAATCCGGCAAGCGCCATCATCATCGCAGGAAGTCCTTTATCACAGGTGGCAACACCCATGACCCCGGCACGGGTGGGCAGGGAACGAGCCAGCCGACGGAAAAGAATGGCAGCATCGTTCCGGTAAGGAAGGCTGTCGAACATGCCGGTCGTGCCCTGGGTGCGACCGTCACAGGGATCAGAACAGAAAGCAGCGAAAGGCAGCGTCTTGAGGCGGCGCAGTTCTTCAGCAGCAGCTTTGACCAGCAACCCGATTTCCCAATGGCCGGTGTGGTACCCCAACGCGATGGGAGTGCCATCTGGCGCCCGCATCCCTCCCTGGGTGCTGAGAATGAGGAACTGTTTGCGACCCAGCTCAGCGGGGGCCCAGCCCATGCCGGCATTTTGGGTCATGCCGAAAATGTCACCACTGGGGCGCTCGAGAAGAAACTCGGCTGTAAGGGGAAGTTTGCCCTGAGGTCCCGCCGCTTTGGTGCGAACCTGAAAAAGGCGCTCGTCCACGTTGCTGAAGTAACCAGGCAAACTGCTCATATCCTTCAATGATGCACCGCCGGAACTGAATGCCAAAAT
>JANRLX010000092.1:0-90869 GCA_033762115.1 Verrucomicrobiota bacterium | reverse complement strand
ATGGGATTGCCATTCTTGACCAATCGATCGCTCGATCACCTCCCCACCTATCAACCAGGGCGGCCTATTGAAGAGGTGGCGCGGGAGCACGGCCTTCCTGTCCGCGAGATCATCAAGCTGGCCTCGAACGAAAATCCGCTTGGCCCCTCCCCCGCTGCCATCGCAGCCATCCAGCAGGCAGTCTCCCAGTTGCACCTTTACCCCGATGGCAGTGCTTTCTACCTCAAGCAAAAACTTGCTGAGCGGCTGGGCGTTGAACCCACCCACCTCATCCTGGGCAACGGCTCGAATGAGATCATCGAATTCCTTGGCCATGCCTGCATGAAGCCCCGCACGAACATCGTCGTGTCACAATATTGTTTCGCCATCTACCCGATCATCGCCAAAATGTTTGGCGCCGAGGTCATCACCGTTCCTGCCCGGAACTACGGCCACGATCTTTTTGCCATGCTGGATGCGATCACTCCGGAGACCACCCTGCTCTTCGTCGCCAATCCGAACAATCCCACCGGCACGCTGGCCTCACGCGCCGACCTCGTCAAATTTCTGAACGAAATTCCCAATCACGTCCTCCTCGCCATGGATGAAGCCTATATCGAATTCCTCGATGACCCCGTCGACTTGCTTCCGCTGGTACGGCTTGGATTCAAGCCCAACCTGATTCTCCTCCGCACCTTCTCAAAAATTCACGGTCTTGCAGGTCTCCGTCTCGGTTATGGGATCGGTCATCCTGAACTGATCGCCACACTCGAAAAAGTTCGCCAGCCCTTTAACATCAACTCCCTCGTTCAGGCAGGCGCGCTCGCTGCCTTGTTCGACCATGAGCATATTCGTCGCACGCGCACCAACAATGCCCAGGGACTCCACCTCTTTCACCAGACCTTCAATGAAATGGGACTCGATTATGTTCCCTCTTCAGCAAATTTTGTCCTGGTGCGGGTCGGCAACGGCATCAAGGTTTTCACTGAATTGCAAAAACTGGGCATCATCACTCGTCCCATGGGCGGCTACGACCTTCCCGAATGGATCCGGGTCTCTGTCGGGACACCTGCTGAAAACGCCCGCTGTATCGAGGCCCTCAGGAAAATTCTTGAAACCGAGACCCTCGCCAACAAGGCTGCGTAAGGAGGATTTCTGAAATTCACCGATTTAAGAGGCATTCTCCAGTACATTCCCCGTTTCCGGGAAAAAGTTTTCGTCCTCAGTGTCGATGGCGGAATTGTCACCCAGGAAAACTTTTCCAATCTCCTCCTCGATACCGCAGTCCTTCGCTCCCTGAACATCCGCATCGTCCTGGTTCACGGTGCCTCCGCCCAGATCCGTTCACTGGGCGAACAACAACAGGTTAATCCCTCCGACCTTGATGGGACCGGCGTCACCGATGCTGACACCTTGCAACTCGCCCTCACCGCCGCCAACCGATTGACCCACGAAATCCTGGAAGGCCTTGCCGCCAACGATCTCCGCGCTGTCAGCACCAATGCCATTGTCGCTCACCCCATGGGAATCCTTCAGGGAGTGGACCATTTGTATACTGGCAAGGTCGAACGCATAGATACCGAAATGCTCCAGATTCTTCTCACCCAGGGGATCATCCCGGTCATCCCACCTTTGGGCTTTGATGGGGAAGGACGTACCTACCGCGTCAATTCGGACGCGATTGCTGTTGGCGTCGCGGCTGCATTGAAAGCCATCAAACTGATTTTTGTCACCACCCAGGATGGATTTTATCGTGGGGGAACACTCATCCGCCAAATGGTGGTGGCGGAACTGGAAACCCTCCTGGCAAAAAACAAAAACGAAATAGCCCCTGAAATGTACTCCAAGGCTGTCCATGCAGTAGCCGCCTGCACAGCGGGAGTTCCCCGCGTTCATGTCATCAATGGCCGTGTCGAGGAAGGATTGCTTGCGGAAGTCTTCTCCAATGAAGGGATCGGGACGTTGATCTATGCCAATGAATACGAGCAGATTCGCAGAGCCTTGAAAAAGGACATTCGTGCCATTCTGCAACTCACGAAAAACTCCGTGGCAACAGATGAACTGGTCAAACGGACCCGCACCGTCCTCGAAAAACAAATTAATGATTACTATCTTTACGAGATTGATCGCAACCCGGTGGCCTGCGTTGCCCTTCACATTTATCCCGAGACAAACAAAGGCGAGCTGGCCTGCCTTTATGTCAAGGCATCCCATGAAAACCAGGGCATTGGCCGCAAATTGATCGCCTTTATTGAGGACAAGGCCCGTGAACTGGGGCTCGACGAATTGATCACTCTTTCAACACAGGCCTTCAGCTATTTTCAATCCAAGGCAGGGTTCAACGAAGGCTCCCCCGATCTGCTTCCTCCATCACGGCGGGAGAAATACGAACAGAGCGGTCGTAATTCAAAAGTCCTCTTTAAAAAAGTCACCCCTGATTCCAAAAAAATCGGGTGAAGCATGATCTGCTTCACCCTTGTCCCCACTTTACTTCCTTTTCCAGCAACTGAAAAAGTAGTAGCGATTGGGCCGGTTATACTCGTTTGCGCCCGAACAGCAACGAAACCACAAATAACACCAGGAACACTGCGAAAAGAATTTTCGCGATCCCTGCTGCAGCCCCTGCGATTCCGGTAAAACCAAGCAATGCCGCAATCAATGCGATGATCAACAGCGTTATGGTCCAACTTAACATACTTTCCTCCTCTATTTGTTCGATGCTGTCCTGGCATTCCCTTCTTCCCTATTTTCCCGAGCCATTTGCATCGTTGGACCAAATTACCTCCTGCCCTGACCTTTGGCATCGTGGGGCAACCCTGATTATCTCCTCAGTAAGATAACCCCTATAGGGGAGCGTTTATAACTCATCCATTGTGAAGCATCGCCTGCTTGATTTGCTCTTTCAAAATCGCGCGATTCTCACCGGTTAATTCACGCGGAACATGGATCGGCTCCTTGAAAAATGCTTCGCAAATCGCAAAGGGATATGGAATTTGAAACCGGTCCCAGCTGCTCAACTCAAATTTCCCGCGAATATTGAACGCAATCGGGACAATTGGCTTCCCCGTCAATTGCGCCAGGGCCACAACTCCATCCTGGATCTCATACCTGGGGCCCCGCGGGCCATCCGGCGTGATCGCCACACTGTGGCCGCTGCGGATTACACCGGTTAACTCCAGCAACGCCTGCCGCCCTCGTCGGCTTGACGAACCGCGGATCGGCTTCAATCCAAACATCTCCACCAGCGCCGCCAGCCATCCCCCATCCTTGCTCGCGCTGATCAGCGCGTAAATCTGCTCCCCTCCCCGTTTGGACCGCACATAATCCGCTCCTCGCGGTGCCATCGCCAGCCGGTTGTGCCACAGACAATAAATGAACGGCCCCTCTCCTTTGGCGGGAACTTTCGCATCAGAAATTTTCAATCGCCACGTCATCATGATCCCACGGGCGATCCCGTAGGCGATTCGTGCGATCAGCCGTTGTTTCCAATTAAGATGGTGCGGTGACACAATCCCGGAAACAGCCCTGCTTTGAGGAACCTGGCTCAAGCAACTTTCTTCAGGCTGGCGCGCACCAGTGCTTCAACTCCAGTGTCCGGCCCCAATTTTTGAAGGGCCGCCCTCACTGAATCATGCGCCTCCACCTGCTTGAATCCCAATGCCATCAACGCCAGCACCGCATCGTTGATCTTCTGTTCATCAGCTGTCAGCGCTCGCGTCGCGCTCGTGGCTTCCAGGGCCCCTGCCGCGCCAAATTTGTCCTTCAATTCAACCACAATTCGTTCCGCGGTTTTCTTCCCCACTCCCGAAATTTGTGAAAGTGACTTTACATCCCCGTTTGCCACCGCCCCTCGAAACGCCACCACATTCATCCCGCTCAGGACATTCAACGCGATCTTCGGGCCTATCCCGCTCACGTGATTGATCAATAAACGGAACAACTCCCGCTCCTGCGCCGTCATGAACCCATAGAGAACATGTGCATCCTCCCGAATGGCCAGGTGCGTCAGAATGCGGATCTCCCCGCCAATTGCAGGAAGCTTGTCAAACGAGGAGAGCGGAATCAGCACTTCATACCCGATTCCTCCCACCTCCACCACCACCTGGGTTGGCAGCGCCTCAGCCAGCTTTCCATGCAGAAACGTGATCACGCGAACAGGATTACGCCATCCTCCACCGTTTCGTCATCACAATTCCTGCATGACACTATTTACATTCACAAACTCTCGCCGCTTAACTCTGCAATCGCTTGCCCATATAAGCTTCCAGCTTCCGGGTGTCCGATGCAAATACCCGGATCCCTTCTGAAAGTTTCTCCGTCGCCATCTGGTTCTCATTCAACATCCAGCGGAAACTGCTCTCATCCAGCGACACTTTATCCAGCTTCAACTCCCGGGCAGTTTCCATGCTCAGCTTGCGCGTCACCTGCCCTGGCGTCTTTTGCAACTCATCCAGCAGCGTCGGGCTGATCGTCATCAAATCGCATCCTGCCAGCTCCAGGATTTCACCTGCATTGCGGAAACTCGCCGCCATCACCTCCGTTTGATACCCATACTTCTTGTAATAGCTGTAAATCTCCCGCACCGATAACACTCCCGGGTCCTCCGCTGCCGGATACTGGTCCCGGCCCGTTGACTTCTTATACCAATCCAGGATTCGTCCCACGAACGGCGAAATCAGTTGCACACCCGCTTCCGCACAGGCAATTGCCTGGGCCATCGAGAAAAGGAGAGTCAGATTGCAGTTGATCCCTTCACTTTTCAACTTCCTCGCTGCCTGGATCCCTTCCCAGGTCGATGCAATCTTGATCAGGATTCGTTCACGGGGAATGCCCGCCTTTTCATACAGAGCCATCAGGTGTCTGGCTTTCGCCAGCGTCGCTTCAAAATTAAAGCTCAAGCGCGCATCCACTTCTGTCGATACTCGGTGAGGCACGATTTTTAAAATTTCGATGCCAAACGCGACAGCAAGCTTGTCCATGGCCGTCTCCACTGCCTGGTTCGACCGGGGGGCTTCCTTGCGCGTTTCGTCGAGAACGCGGTCAACGATTCCGGCATATTCCGGCATCTCGGCCGCTTTCAGTAACAGCGTGGGGTTTGTTGTGGCATCACGTGGTTGATACTTGCGAATGCTTTCAAAATCGCCCGTGTCCGCAACAATGACACTAAACTCTTTCAGTTGACTAAGCAGATGATTCATAGAATTTATTAAAGTCGGAGAGTACTACCGGCTAAGGCAGAACCAATCCGAAGGTGCCACGAAATGTTTACTATGGAAAGCAGAGAGGTTGTCATTGAATCAAGGCCTATGACCTCCAGTGACCGCAAACCACGCGTCCTCGCGGTGGATGACCAGCGCGACGCCTTGCGCCTGCTCCAAATCCGCCTTCAAAACGCCGGCTACGAATGCCTCACTGCCAGCGACGGCCCCACGGCCCTCGCTCTCCTCGCCCGCGAAAACGTCGATATCATCATTCTGGATGTCATGATGCCTCAGATGGACGGCTTCGAAGTCTGTCGCCGCATCAAATCCGAAGAACGCACCCGCGACATCCCCATCCTCTTTCTCACCGCCAAATTCGAAACCGAAGACAAGGTTCGCGGCCTTGAAGCTGGCGGGCATGATTACCTCAGCAAACCCGTCGAACAACCGGAACTCCTCGCCCGCACCCGATCAGCCCTCCGCGTCAAATCCCTGCAGGACCAACTCAAGGGCCGCCTCGAACTCCAGCAAACCATCAGTTCTCTCCAGCAGGGGATGTTAAGCGAGCATTGGCAAAAAACCCTTGGACAGCTTGCCGCCAGCCTCGCCCATGAAATCAACAACCCCCTTGCAGCTGCCCTCGGCAGCGCCCAACTCCTCGCCATGGAGGAAGACCTGAGCCAAAGCGTTCAGGACCGTTTGCAGATCATTGACCGCAGTTTGCAACGCGCCGGACAGAAACTTCGCAGCCTCCTGCTCATCGCCCAGAACAGCAAACACACCCAAACCATTTCCCTCGCTCACCTGGTTGAAGACCTCTCCACCGTGGTCAATTTCCAGGTTGTCGTGAACAAAATTTCCTTCCAGCTCGATCTTGACGAATCCTGCGATTGGGAAGGCTCTCCCAGCGAACTCGCCCGCGCCATCCTTTACCTCATCAACAACGCCATGGAAGCGGTCACTGGCATGCAAAACCCCACCATCCTCCTCCGTGTCACCGCCTCCCCTCCTTACAACCGCATTCACATCGTGGACAACGGTCCCGGCATTCCCCCTGAACTGCGTGAACGCGTTTTTGAGGCATTCTTCAGCACCAAAGGCTCGCCTCACAACGGCGTCGGACTATTCCTGGCCAACCAGATCGTTCAGAACGCCGGCGGCAGCATTCAACTCCTCCCCCCCGAATCAGGCCACGGCACCGAAATCCGCGTCATCCTTCCCATGCCCCTTAAATAATCTCTCCACTCGCGGAAAACGGTAACACCTCCCCGTGCCCGGTGTCATCCATCGTGTGCATCCTGCGTTCAAGCTGCCGCAAAGCGTCGTTTCCTTATTTTCCACTTTGATTTTCCTTCCAGACAAACCAGTCTGGACAGGGACATGAGCGACTCTCCCACCGAAAAATTATTGATCGAGTACAGCGAAGTCTTCCGCGATATGGATGACCTCACACTCGCTCGCTGGATGGCCCAGACTCTCGGCCAGCTCTCCGGTCGCTGCGTTCGCATGTCCCATCCTCTCGTCACCTCCTATCGCCTGGCCGCCCAGATCGGTCATGCCCGGCAAATTTGGCTCAAACGCCTCGCCACAGCTCCCGCTGCATTTTCCGAATCCACTTGCTGCCGCACCCCTCTCGTCCCGCTCCTCACCCGCGATGTTTCCGAAACCGGCCTTATCTGCCAGCATTGCGGTGAAACCGCCGTCCCTTTCGATGACATTCCCGAAAAACTCCGCGCCGAACTCCACGCCTGGTCACGTCAATATGCCCCCATTCACGCCGTTGCCCACTGGGACGAACGCCAGCGCCAGGCCGTCCTGAACTACCAGCAGGAATTCGAAAAAGCCGCTACCCTGGCAGAAGGCCTCCTCCAGGAAGCGGGCTCCCAAATCGGCCCCAAAATGCTCGATGATTACCCCATGCTCATCTGGGAGGACCAGGATGAATGCCTTGAAGTCGAACCTGAAGATCTCATTTAGATGTGATTAAATTCATCTTTCGCTGGGCTTTTCGCCTCTTCATCCTCCTGATCGTACTCCTCGTGGCTTTGCTCCTCCTTAAAGACACCATCTTCAAAACCATCACCGAATCCCAGATTCGCGCGCAAACCGGCCTCGAAGTCAGCATCGGTCGCCTCGAAACCTCCCTCTCCCAGCCAAGCCTCACCATTGAAAATTTCATCCTCTATAACAGCGCTGAATTCGGCGGCGGCCCCCTTCTTCACGTCCCAGACCTCCGCATCGAATACTCTCTCGATGAAAAAGGCTCCGTCCGATTCAAACTGCTCCGGCTCAACCTCCGCGAGTTGAACATCATCGAAAACCACGCCGGTCAAACCAACCTCCTTTCCCTCGTCGCCGCCATCAACAAGGCTGAAGAGGAAAAACGACGCCGCAACAAATCCAGTCAGACAAACCAGTTCAACGGCATCGACACCCTGAACCTCTCCGTCGGCACCATCCGCTTCATCTCCCTCAAATCTCCACAAAAAAATCAGGAAATTAAAATCAACCTCAACCATGAAATCGTGCAGAACATCCGCACCTGGCAGGACACCTCCGCCCTCCTCTTCAAAATCCTCCTCCGCGCCGGGATCGTTCTCTACATGGACCGCCACCGCTCTCCCCCTCCCACCATCACCACGCCACCCTCAAACCCCACCCAAGTCCTCCCCAAAAAACCACTTCCCACCACCCCACAATCCACCCCTCCCCGCTGATTTGAAACTTTTTGATCCCTCCTGTGTTCTCAATGAGGATTGTTCACCTGCAAAAGGGACAGCCACTTGACTGCCTGGATGCGAATCGTTTGCACAATGAAATTCTTCCTGCTCATCCTTGTTTTCCTGTCTTCCCAACTCTCCCGCGCCTGCACCATTTTCATCCTCACCGACACCAATCGAACACTCTTTTTCAACAACGAGGATTTCTCGAATCCCGACACCCGTCTTTGGTTCGTTCCCGCTGGAAGCAACTATTTCGGCTGCGCTTACGTTGGGTTCAATGATGGTTGGGCTCAGGGCGGCGTGAATACCGAAGGATTGGCTTACGATTGGGTTGCTGGCTTCGATGATCAATGGACTCCAGGCCCTGATCTCAAACCCACGCGAGGCAATCCTGGTGAACGAATGCTTGAGACCTGTCGCACCGTTCAGGATGCAATCGCCTTTTACCATGCCTGGCGAGAACCAGCCTTTGATAAAGCCCGCATCATGATCGCTGATAAATCCGGCGCCTCAGTCATCATCGGCGCACACGATGGCAAACTCACCATCCAAACATCCAACCAATGCCGCGGCTTTGGCTACGGTTACAAAACCCTGCAAAAAAACCTCCCTGCCCAACCCCGTCCCACCCTTCACAATGGCTTAAAAATCCTCAAATCCAGCCGGCAAAAAGGGACCTTTGGCACAAAATACTCCACTATATATGACCTCCATTCCGGTGAATTATTTATCTACCCGGTTCCTGGCCGGAAAGAATTCAGGTTCAACCTCCACGCAGAACTTGCAAAAGGTCCTCATTATTACGACATCCCGAAACTTCAACAACAACTCACCCAACCCCCTCAGCCCCTGCTTCTCAATATGCAACGCCTTCCTCTGGACACCTTCACTCCCTTGCCCCTGGAACATTCTCCTCATGCCCTGCGCGTCCAGACAATCATCAGCAACCTCTTGCAAGGCTCTGTGCGGGCTGAGGACTACACCTCTGAATTTTGGTCCCGCATAAAATCCACTGACTTTGCCAGCGAAACAAAATCCCTCGGCCAATTCAAATCATTCCACCTGCTCACAACCAATTCCGACAACAGCAACCGCACAGATTCCTACCGCGTCGAATTCGAACGTATCACCCTTCTCCACAAATACACCTTCGACCCACTCGGCCGCATTGCCGCCATCGACACCGAATTCTTCGAACCCAATCCCTAGCACAAATACCTTATAAAACCGCCGCAACAGGTTTCTACTAGAAGTCATCTCATAAATGGACAACTTGCGAATCGCCAGGGATTTTAGCCGGATGCGAGGGGCGACGAAGGAGCTATCCGCAGCGATCTGTAACTGAGGAGCAACGAAGCAGCCGGTTAAAATCCCCGCAAGGCGCTGCTTGGACATTTATGAGATGGCTTCTAACCTCCCCCAATGACATCATGAAAAACTAAAATAAAAACCTCAACCACACACTCACGGCAGCTTTGCCGAGGCGCGCTCACAATCGCGATTCACCAAAGCTTCAACTCTGCGGACATCGCTAACGGAACTCCCAACCTTATCCGCCACAGAACCATCATGCACATCTCTCTCAAGCCACTTCGGTGACTGCTCATCGATATCGGTTTATCAACTGAGCACTCCCGCACTCCACCTTTACCTGTAAAAACCTTTTCCCATTTCCCACTTCTCCCTGCGACCCACGAGAGCAGCCCGGCACAGGTTCTGACCAACTCCATAGGTCCAACCACCTCACCAGAGCTTGCGACAGCCGGAAAACCCATTGCCCAACCCAACGCCTGCGCCCACCAGTTCCCACTAATTCCCACTTCATCGCCCATTTCCCACCTCCCATACCCTCAACCTTACTTAAGCATTTCCTTAATTACGTCCCACCATTTCCCACTTGTTCCCACCTCCTTTCACGGGTTTCCCATTCAAATATTACACAAGTCGTTGATAAAGAGAATATTATGATAATTCCCACTTTGACATTGTTAATTCCCGCCGTTTCTCCAGCTTGGCTCCATGTTTCAATTGACCGGAAAGATCGCCCTTGTCACCGGCGCAGGCTCAGGCATTGGCGCCGCCATTGCCGCCGCCTTCACCAGCCAGGGCGCTCAAGTCATCCTGGCAGACATCCAACTTCCCGCCGCCCAGGCTGTGGCAAACCAGATCCTCCAGACCGGCGGCAAAGCCTCCCCCCTCCACCTTGATGTCACTGACGAATCCTCCTGCACGGCTGCTGCCGGGCAATTGCTCGAGCGCTTTTCCCGCGTCGATATCCTGGTGAACAACGCAGGCATTGGCCATGTTGGTGCCATGCCGCAAACCAGTGGCGCTGACCTGGATCGACTCTATCAAGTGAACGTCCGTGGCGTGTTTAACGTCACCAAAGCCTTCCTCCCCTCCATGCTGAAAAATCGGCGGGGCAACATCATCAATCTCGCCTCCATCGGCGGCATCGTGGGAATTCGTGACCGCCTCGCCTACTGCTCCACCAAATTTGCCGTGGTCGGTCTCACCAAATGCATGGCCCTCGATCACGCCCGTGACGGCATTCGCGTCAATTGCATCTGCCCAGGCCGTGTGGAAACCCCGTTCGTCTCTGCCCGCATCAGGGAATATCCGGACCCGGAGAAAGCCTACGCGGAAATGGCATCCACCCAGGCCCTGGGCCGAATGGGCACGCCGGAAGAAATTGCTGCTGCTGCCGTTTACCTCGCCAGTGACGAATCCGCCTTCATTACCGGCACCGCATTTACCATTGATGGCGGCTGGTCCGCTGGAAAGTAAGCTCCCCTGTTTGCCTAACCTCCGATGCAACTCATCGAACGTGCTGGTTGGACGAACTCCTCCTCGCCGATGTGATGGCGGTCTTCCTTCAGGGAAACGATGGAACGAAACCGCTCACGCAACCGCTCATCACTCGCGCCGGAGCGGAGCAGCCATTTAATGTCATGCTCCACAACGCTAAAAAGACAGGTCCGCACCTGGCCATCAGCAGTCAGGCGAATCCGATTGCATGCGCCGCAAAATGGCTCTGTCACCGGAGCGATGATCCCGATCTCCCCTGCTTTCCCTTTCACCCGCCAGCGACGCGCCGTTTCCGCCGCATGCGCAGGGACAACCTGTTCCATCTCAAACGCACGGGAAAGGCGCTCAAAAATTTCACGCCCGGGCACCACCAGTTCCTTCAACCATTGCCGGCCTGAATCCAGCGGCATGAATTCAATGAACCGCATTGCAATCTCCTGCTCCATCGCGAATTGCGCCAAAGGCACGATCTCCTGGTCATTGATTCCACGGATGATCACAGCGTTTACCTTGATCGGAGTCAATTCAAGTTGCCGCGCCAGTTGGATCGAGCGAAGCACGCTGCCCAACCCATCGCGACCAGTGATCTTGCGGAAATTTTCCCGGTCCAGCGAATCGAGGCTGAAACTGATCCTGCGCAACCCGGCTTCGGCCAGCGCGGGCCCCTTCTCCTCGAACAAAAAGCCGTTCGTCGTCAGCGCAAGATCATCGAGCCCTGGAAGTTTGCTGATCCGGGCAATCAAATCCTCCAGCCCCCTTCGCAAAAGCGGCTCCCCACCGGTCAGACGCACCTTGTTGATCCCGAGAGAAACAGCCACTCGCACCAATCGCTCGATTTCCTCAAGGCGCAGAATCTCTTCCCGCGTTTTCAGCGGAGGCAGTGGGATTGTTTTCGGCCTGGGATTATTGATTGGGTCGAACTTGCTCCGGTAAAAATTCGCGGCCTGCTCCGTTTCCGGCAGGCAGTACATGCAGCGAAAATTACAACGATCCGTCAGGCTCACCCGCAGGTCGCGAATGGTGCGGCCGTACGAATCATTCATCGGCGGCAACACGCTGGGCGTGGAAACGGTCATGCTTCAACCATCCGTTGAAAGGGGCTGCGCGTCACCCGGATTTATCGAGTGCTACTTCGCGGCAGGCGCAGGTGCGTTCGTCGCGGCTGGATTGACCTGCACGGAACCATCCTGTTTCAGTTCAACGTTCAGGTCAAAGTTACCCTGGTTGGTGTTTGGAGCAGTGGGACCCTTTTGCAGCTTCTCAGCTCCCTTGAGTGACCCGTACAAACCGCGGCGAATCCAGTCCAGACGGCGGGAAATTGAAAGTTCATCCCGCAGTTTGCGCACCTGGTCGCGGAGCGCTGCCAGGTCATTAAATTGCCGTTCCAGTTCCAGTTTTTCATTCTGCAACCGCTTCAACTCCTTGAGCAGGAAAGCGCGATCACCTTCAGAAGCGGCCAGCTTCCGCTGGGTCTCGGTAATTTCCGTTTCGAGGCCTGTGATGGCCCCGTTCAATTCGGTCATGCGTCGGGTAAGGTCATCCCGCTGCCCTTCGAGTTCGCTGATTCGCGCATCTCTTTTGGCCATCTCGGCAGCCGCCGCTTCCGCGGCGGCTTTGGCCTGGGCCTCGGTTTTGGCCAGGTTGGAACTGATATTCACCAATGAATTTGAGATTCTCTGGATCTCATCCTGACTGACGATCAGATTTGTTTCCAGGGAGGCATTGACCAATTGCTGCTCGGAAAGTGATTCTTTGGCTTGCATCACCTGGTTTGAGAGATGCTTGATTGTGGCCGCATCAGCAGCCACTTTCTTCTCGGCATTGATGTGTCGATAATAGAGACTGCCGCTCAGAAGGAGACAGACTACGATCAGCAACACAACCATTGGTTTTGAATTCATAGGCAAAAATTACAGTGCTGGGCAGGTGCCGATTTGGCAAGCCCTCATCTGCTCTTGAATAAGCGACGTTTAATCTTAAATTGTATTCATGGTTCTGCCTAAAGACGTCCCTGTCATGACGCTCTCGAACGCGACGCTTTTCCCCCAGGCGATGCTCCCGCTCAAGATTTTCGAGCCGCGCTATCGCAAGATGTTAAAGGACGCGCTGGAGTCTGACCGGGTGTTTGCCGTGGCGATGCAAAAGCCCGGGCTGGTCCGTGAGATTCCCTCGGGTGTGGCCGGGGTGGGATTGATCCGCGCTGCAGTCACTCATAAAGATGGCACTTCACATGTGGTGTTGCAGGGAATCGCACGGGTTGAACTGATGAAAATCGTCCATTACAAGCCTTACCGCAGGCAGGAAATCCAACCGCTCGAAACCGTGGGCAGTGACAGCGTGGTGATTGATGCGCTGACGGCGAAGGTGCTCGACCTGGTGGTCGAACGCTTTGAGCAGGGGGTCGAGTTTCCCGTCCATTTTTTTAACCAGGTGAATGAAACTCCACCGCAGAAAAAAGCCATCCTGCCCAAGGACCTCTCCGTGCAGCAGGTGGTCAAATTTTTAAGCCGCCTTGAAAACCCGGATCAGTTGGCGGACCTCGTCTCCTGCACTTTGCTTTCAGGGGCACTGCAGCGGCAAACCATCCTGGAAACGACAAACCTGGAAGCGCGATTAAAGTATCTGATTCATTTCCTCATCGCGGAAATAGACCGAGGCGGGGAAAACAGCGTGCAGGCCTGACCGTATCAGCTCACAGGGGGAAATCCCTTGCGCATTGAGGCCCAAGGCTCCGATGTGGAGACATCGACAATTGCTGGTTCCGGAGCGTTGGAAGGGGAAAGAATCGCCAGGAAGACCAGCTTTTCTGCAAAGGGATTGTAAGTTCCATGCACCTCTCCTTTCGGAATGAAGACCATTTCACCCGGTTTGAGAATGCGATGCTGCTTTCCGATCCATTGCTCAGCCTGCCCTGAAATGATGTAGATCAACTCTTCACGGGTGGGATGGCTGTGAAAAGGATGGGAACGGAAGGGGTCCATGTTGGCACGGACAAGCATGAGATGTTCATTGTTTACAATGTCAGAGCGGCACATCCATTCCTCGATTGTCCAGGGCGACTGGATCCGGACAGCTTCGGCGGCAGTGACAAAACGTCTAAGAGAAATATCTGAATCACTCATGGCTGCCTGATCTTGGCAAGAGCGGGGCTGGTTTGTCATTCAACAAATTATTTGATCGCCTGCAAATAAGTGAGCAGATCGGTCACATCCTCTTCAGGCAATCCTTCCAGTAATCCTTCCGGCATGAGGGAACGGCGAATGAATCCCGCCTTTCGAATTTCCGAACGTGGGATACGACGATCCTGGCTTCCCGGGATGCGAACAATGATTGCCTCTTCTGTTTCGGAAACGAAAAATGTGTCCAATAGTTCCTCATTATGCAATTGAACGCGGTATATCCGATAGCCAGCTTCCATCGCGGCGTTTGGGGTGAGGATGCTCCGCAATAAAGCCTCACGTCCCATTGCTCCCGCGCCATTCAGGTTTGGCCCAATGTTCCCACCTTCACCATGCACCGCGTGACAGGTAAAGCAGATCGCGGCGATTTCCCTGCCACGAGCGGCATTTCCCTTCCGTTCAGCGAGCTGATGGAATTTTTCAAATTTGTGCGAAAACTCTTCAACCTCCACCGCGGTCAGCAGCGGTGGCGCATCAATTGTCGTGATGATGGCAGCTGAACCGCGCAAGAGCCCCCAATTGGTGCCTTGATAATAGTGGGTCAATTCAAGCGGGCGGACGGCATCACGAAGGCTGCGGTCAAAATCGCGACGAATCTGCTCCGGGCTGCGAAGCAGGTTCCAAACACGGAATTCAGCAAGCAACGCACTCGTGCCTGCGCTTTGGGGCGTCACGCGGCCAATGTCCAAATCATCAAACGGTTCCACCCATTTCCTGGAACTGACTGCATTTAATTCACCATCGATATAAATCCGGAACTCCCCTGAATCATTTCGTGTCACCGCAAGGTGTGTCCAGAGACCTGCTGTCATTTTGCGAGTGGCGACGACCAGATCACCCAGTTGCGGACCGCCGTAAAGACGGAAAAACCCGTCGGCGAAATTAAAATCCGCGCCGCCGGGCCTGCCGAGAATGCCATCCTCATTTCCGATTCCCTCATCAAGGCGAATCCAGGTTTCAATGGTGAAGGGACCTTGCAAATCAATATCGGTGTTTGAATTTCCGTTAGAACTGCCATCCAGCCGCAGGGTTGAAAACAACGTCCCTCCCAGCAACGCGGTGAGTTCCTCTTTTCGTTCAGGTTGGGAGGAAATCATTTTTTCAATCACCAGGTCAGGCAACTCGTCGGGTTGAAATGTTCCAGTTTGCAACCCGGCAAAAATTTGTTCTCGTCCTGGCTTATGCCCTGCGAGCTGGCTCATGGCAGACTGCTGCTCCCCTTTTTTCAAGGAAGGCCACAGCTCGAGAAGTTTACCAGTGGCATTCGTTGAGGAAACCGAGGCCAATGCATTTAACGCTTCCGCTCGAAGGGATCCATTTGAGGTGGTGCGAAGCATTTTTGCATACAAATCCCCCTGATCGGCACCGATCTCTTTCAAGGCTCGGAGCGCAGCCATTTGTGTTTGTGGGTCACCGGCTGCGTCGAGGAGCGGGATGATTTCATTCTCAACATTTTTCAACTGAAATGCGGCTGCCAGATGCAAGCCGCGCTGTGATTGAGCAGGGTCGCGCAATAACCGGCCTGCAACTTCAGAGAGGAGCGGAGCGAGTTCCTCACGTTTGAGCCGTGTCACCCCGCGAACGAGCGTCTCCACTGCCGTTGCCTGCAATGTGGGATTTGCCAGGATTTTTCCCAAAGCTTCTGCCACGCCGGGCGCTGAGGGAAATCCAGCCAATCTCAAAATTTCCTCCTCGGATGGAATGCGTGTCAGTTGGGGAAGAATTTCCGCAACAAACGAAGCGGATACCTCCGGTTGCAGGGCGAGGGCCGCAAGCAAACGCCCTTCGATGGGCGCTATTTTTCCAGCATCACTCGCCAGAAATTCCGCGGTTCGTTGTGAAGCATTTTCCAGGGCGGAACGAATCAGGTATCTGCGAAATTCCGTCCCATAAGCCTTGCCTGTGAGGATGGGTTGGCCGTTGTGCGTGCTGCGCATTTTCGGGCTGCTGACTGGCGTTTCGCTTAACTCCATCAAAGCCGGAAAAGCCGCTGGTTCCTTCATCAACATCCGGCCGCAGGATCGGACCACTTCCGCGCGCACCTCCGGGTCACCGTCCTTTCCCACCTGGAGCATCAATGGCAGGGCGATATTTGCAGGCAAGCTGGCCAGGGCCACTTTAACAGTTTCACGTCGCAGATGACGGCTTCCATCACGAACCAGCGTGTTCAAAAGCGGGAGATCAACTGCCTTCAGGCCGTCCAGAGCCCAGAGCGCCTGCACACGTCGAGCATCCGATTCGGTATTTCTTGTCGCCACCGCACGAAGCTGCGGCACCAACTGCTGGCAGTTTCTGTCGACAATCGCCTGCCATGCGGCATGGGAATTCCAAATGGAATCCGTCCCCAGCAGTTCCATCAACTTTTCTTCCGCAATCTCACCAAAATGTGTCGGGTGAAATCGTTTTTGTTCTTTATGGCGGACCCGCCAGATTCTCCCGCGCGTTTTGTCACGGTCCGGGTGGTTGCGGGAAATTTCGTTATGCGAAATGACCTTGTTATACCAATCGACAATGTAAAGGCAGCCGTCCGGGCCAAACTGGATGGAGACTGGCCTGAACCATTCGTCAGAAGAGGTCACGAAATCAGGCAGCTTGATCAGTTTCCATTCCCCTTCCTCATGCTCGAATTTCACCGCTTGAATCCGCCGGGTGATCGGATTGG
The DNA here is from genome assembly GCA_033762115.1 of Verrucomicrobiota bacterium. Lineage (GTDB taxonomy): Bacteria > Verrucomicrobiota > Verrucomicrobiia > Limisphaerales > SXQI01 > JANRLX01. The sequence continues at coordinate 74,317 of JANRLX010000092.1, read as the reverse complement.
CGATATAGAACGTATTGGCATAAGCGCCGGGATAAGCGCCTTTTGCATCGCTCAGCGCCAGCCCGGAGAGCCCCGTTCCTCCCATCGGTAAACGGGAAGTCCCCGGAAATGGAGGTGCATACGGTTTTGGAAAGGGAGTGCATCCCGGATAACAGGCCCCTTCATGAAAGGGCATGGCTGGGTAGCCATAATCATTTGCTTCCTGAATGAACAACTCACCCTCGCGTGTCATCACCAGGCCCCAAATATTGCACGGGCCGTAACCCAGTGTTTCCATCCGCATCCCATCCGGTGTGAAGCGGCCAAGCAATGTCTGATCAAAGCGGTGGGTGTCTCCCGATTTGAGTTTCACCTGGGAATAGTTGAATGCCCCTTGCGCGACAAGAATCCAGCCGCCCGGGGCGCGGGTAAATTGGTGCGGCATCAAATGGGAATCGCCCACGCCGAACCCGGTCAGGATCATTTCCCTTTGGTCAGCTTTGCCATCGTTGTTCGTGTCGCGGAGAAAAACGATGTCCGGGCCATGCTGAACGAATGCTCCATCCTTGTAGGGGAGCAATCCGAGTGGAATGGCCAGCCCATCGGCAAAAACACGCGAGTGTCCCGGATTTTCTCCATATGGGTTGTCAAAGATCAGCACCTTGTCTTTCCCTGGTTGTCGATAAAGCGCTTCGGCCAGTTCCTTGTTGTCATTGGCATCGACCGGGTACTCCACCGCAGTCATGGTCCAAAGGCGACCACGTTCGTCCCAACTGACCGTGACCGGTTTTTCCACTCCCTGCTCTTCACTGGCCACCAATTCGATCTCAAAACCTTCCGGAAGCGAGAAACTGGCCCGCTGCTCTTCCGGTTTGAGGGGAGAGGTTTTCTGCGCAGGCTTCGGCTCAGCCGCCCCGATAAATCGGTCTTCCGGTCGAGTGGCAGGCAGTTCGGTCAGCTTGATCTCCCTGACCTGTACCATGGCTTTGCCACCGCCGTGCAGTTGAATTGCAATCACCCCGGAATTCGGAATGCTCGGATCCTCTTCATAATAATCCGCAGTCCTGACACCGTTGAGCCAAACTGTAATTCGAGGCCCGTCAGCACGAATTTTGTAATCATTCCAATCCCCGCGTCGCACCACTTCATTGACAGCAACCATATCGGTGGGGAAAAGAACGCGGTTTCGCCGTGCTTCATCGTAGATCGCACCCCACCAGTCCGGATCACCCAAATCGCATTGGTATCCGGCGACTTCATGTGAACCGGGAACACGTTTGCTGCGGATTTGAATGCCGCTATTGATGAACCCTTCAGCTCCGCTCAGTTTAAACTGGAGTTGAACGATGAAATTCGTGAACTCACGTTCCGTGCAGAGAAAATCATTTTCTTTTGTGGTTTCAGCGAGCGATCCCCCGGTGATACTCCCCTGCTCCACTCGCCAGGTCTGTCGATTTCCTTCCCAGCCATCGAGATTTCTTCCATTGAACAAAGACAATTCCGCAGCCTGGCAACTTAACAAAATGCAGCAGAAAAGGAATGCCTGAAACAGGCGAGGGTTGTGATGGGTCGATCTCATGGATTGGTGGTTGGATTCTATAGCAGGCAACCGCATCAATCCCAGATTGATTTTGGTAATCAGCGAGTTGCCAGGGCGCGTTCATAGGCGCGGCGCAACTCTTCGACGGATTTCGACCAGTTCAATTCATTTTTCAACCGTTCAGCGCCAAACCGCCCCATACGCTCCCGCTTCCCAGGATCATCCAGAAGCTCGACAATGGCGTTACCCAGCGCTTCCGGTGTGCTCTCGCCCACATAAACCGCTCCTTCCAGCGCAGAGGCCCTGCTTTCCCTTAATTCAAAACTCACCTGCGCTTTGCCAAATGCCATGTACTCGAGGACCTTGTTCATCGTGCAACTGTGATTGTAGGCATTGGGCGGGTCGCAGGTCACACCCAGATCAATGGTTTTTAACGCGGTGAACAATTGCTCATTTTTTGCCCACCCCGGCAAATCAACGTGCGCTTGCAATCCAAGTTCATCCCGGAGACGCACCAGATCATCGTATTCAGGGCCATTGCCAAGCAGGAGAAACTGGACGTCACGCTTGAGTTGATGCACCACATATGCCGCCGCACGAATCAGGTAATGCACTCCATCAGCGCTCCCCATCACACCCACATAACCGACCAGATATTGGCGACCTTTCTTCAATGAAGGATCGGGCGACAGGTCAAGATTTGGAATTTTTGGCGCAGTCCGCACCATGAAAATATCCGCCATCGCTTTTTTCCCATTCTGAATTGCAGCCTGACGGTTCGTTTCGTTCGTGGCGAGGACCACATCGGAAAGCGCGTAGGTGATTCGTTGCGCCAACCGTACTGCCCAATAGAACAAGCCGCGTTTATCGAATTTGGCCTCGAACATTTCCGGCCAGAGATCATGGACATCAAAAATGACTTTTACCCCAAACAACTTGAACGGAGCAGCCACCAGAAAAAGAATGTCAGGCGGGTTGCAGAGATGAATGACTTTGAACCGGTGCCGCCTCCAGGCTTTCCAGGCAAGGAGAGTTTCACCCCAAAGCGCAGTGCTGTATTCCAGAAAAAAACCGAGCACACCATTTCCCTCTTCACTCATGGGATGCCGATAAATCTGGATGCCATCCAGCTTTTCCTCCGGCAGGAGATACCCTTTCATTTGCGGGCAGATCACGATCACTTGATAACCCATCTCCCGCAATGCGAGTGATTCCTGCCAGACCCTGCGGTCCAGCGGCACGGGCAGATTTTCGACCACGATCAGGACGGCTGGTTTGTCAGCAGGCATTTTACGAACTGAACAGAAACTGTGTGCGACAAGTTTGCCGCACTCCACCGGGCGCGGACAGCAGCAGGTATGGCGCGACCTCCAATTTGCGAAACAGGGGTGAACAGAGAAACGCAGGATCGTTTCCCTGCAGATCCATTAAATAATGCCCTTTTGCCTCGGGCACGGGAGGGTTGAAAGCAGCTGCGGCGCTCCAGCCTTCCAGAAGAATGTTCAACATAACACCCGCACCGGTCACTTTGAAATTTTTCGGGCTGATCGCCTCAATTTTCATCCCGGGCGCAAACTGCCACTTCACTTTCCACGCTTCGGATGCGCCCTTGAAATCGGCCCGGTCCTCCACAGTGATCTCGTTTGCCCTTGCTTCAATGGTTCGGCTGAAAAAAGTTTGGGGTAGTTCCAGTTCCGCTGTAATTGCATCCCGGGAGCAGTTGACAAGACGGGGAACGTGATGATGGCTTCCCCACATGAACCCACCTTTCCGTTCTGGAAATTTCCCTTCAAACAGATGCGGGCCGTTATGCGCCTGCCAGGACGCCAGGTGATTGCGGGCGGTTTTATCCGCGTAGTAAGCGCCAGTTCCGGGATCGATCACGACTGGAGTTCCTTTCCAGGACAATGAAAGGTGCAGGGCGTCGAGGTGACCATGAGCAGCAATGGCCAGGAAACCGAGCGGCGAAAAATCAAATCGCGCCCCCACCTGGGCATTGTGAAAGGTTGCGTATCCGGAACTCGGAAACAGTTCCCATTCTCCTGAACGAGGCATTGCCGGTTGCCTGAACCTGCCCCACCACAATTCGATTCCTGGGCTTGTCCCGCCAAGAAACCATTCCCGCCACTCTTCTGCACAATGTTCCTCTTCAAGGAAAAAGGGGGTCACATAGGCGTTGTCAGAATCACCAAAATCCCAGGAATCGTTCCTTGCCTTGAGTTTGGCGTAGAAGTGTCCCGCCCGTTCCAGGCGTGTCCTGGCTTCCCCGGAGATCGGGTTTCCAGATGCTTCGAGCGCTTTGGCGGTCTGCCAACAAAATTCCCAGGAAAATAAATGGTAGCCCAGGGCCTGTTCCATGTTCCCGCCATCCGCCGCGAATTGCAGCAGGACCTCCCGCTCAAACATGGTATTTAATTCCTCCAGCTCGATGCCGAGTTCGTTCAAGGATGGCCAGCGCGCCAATGCCAGGGTCAGCCCGGCAATTTCTCCGAGCAGATGATTATTGGCTGAGGAGCCGGAGGAAAGATACCGCAGCGTGTACCAAAAATGAGGAGGAAGAACAGCGCGGCGCAATCGCTCCAACCTCTCTTGCGGAACTCCCGACGACGCAAGGAGCGCGTCAATCCAGGTAAACTGCATCAACCGCATGCCCGTTTCCAAAGCGCTTGTCCAGTTCAACCCCTGGTAGGGAGGGTTTTCTTTGACCCAGGATTCGATCCATTCGAGGCAACGTTCTGCTGCGACTTGATGCCCCAGGAAATAGGCTCCCTGGGCCAGACGGACCACCTGATACCAGCGGCTTGGCTCCCAAATCATCTTGATGTCCCCGCCCCCTTCCTGCTCCCGGTGATCCAGCTTGAAAGAAGACTTTCTACTCTTGTAATCACGCCCGATCAGGTAATCGGTATGCCAGTGGGGAGGGTTATCAACATTGATTTCCAGGTGTCCGAAAGCCTTCCATTTTCCATTGAGGATTCGATCCACGTCCCGCTGCAATGCCGCGTTTACAGCTGCCGGTGCAGCCTCTCGCAATGGCAGGCGGGGGAATAATCCGGCCACGCTCAGGTCCACAGTTCCGAAATCAGGAATTTGTCTGGCATCGGCGCGTGCCCGAAATTTTTTTCGCAAATGCAGCGCCATCTCCCTGGCACTCATCGCGCGAAGCCGATGCCAATACCATTCGAGTTTGGAGGAGATCGCCACGGCAGGATTAGATTTCGTCGTAAGAAATGGAACGTCCTTCCTGGATTGCCCGCAAAACCCCGAAGGTCAGCAACATGCCGGGCCGCGATTCCTCGTAGGGAAGCGGATGTTCACTCTCTCCTTTAAGATAAGCCAGCCAAGCCGTGACCTGTTCCGGATGTCCCTTGGAGGTGAACTTCAATTTTTCCTCCTTGCGCCCTTTCCAGACCCGCATTTCGAGAAAATTGTAAACTTCCGCAACGATCCCGGTGGAAAAAATCGTGAACGATTCTTTTGGATAAGCAGGATCGCCCTGGCCGCTATAAATCAGTTGCGCCGCGGAACCGTTCTCGAATTCCACATGCACCGCCACGCTATCGGGGTAATTGATTTTTCCTTCAGTGGGCCACGCCGGTTGCGCGTAAATTCTCTTTGGCCTGCCGCCGAGCAGAAAACAGAAATAATCAAAGAAATGGCAGGTTTCACCGATCACTCGCCCCCCGCTCTCGGCAATGTTCGCAAACCAATGCGACGGGTCCAATTTGCCCGCATTCACCCGGTAACTAATACTTTTTGGACCGGGAGAAGCGGCAAGCAGTTGCTTTAACCTGGCACTTGCGGGCGCGAATCTTCGGTTAAACCCAACCTGCACCGAACTGCTGCTTTTTTCATAAGCCGCATCCAGTTCTCTCAGTTCCTCGCGCGTGAGACAGATCGGTTTTTCGACAAAAATTTCGAGGTTTTTTTCAAGCGCCGCTTTCACCAGTGGCGCATGCTGATTGTGCCGGGTCGTGATCATCACCGCGCCAGCGTTCTTATCATTGAAAATGGAGTCTGGATTGGTTTCCGCCTTTTCAAATCCAAATTTGGTTTTGACATGGTTCGCGCTCAGCGCTGTCGTATTCACAACGGTGCCAAAATGAATCTTCTCCTTGCAATGCGGCAGCAGCATCGTCCGCGCAAAATTCCCTGCGCCAATGATATCCAGCCGTTGCACCGGTTGTTTGAGCTTTCTGCTTTTGGTTGCCGGCTCGGCTGTTTTCGGTGCAACAGGGGCAATTTCCGGCGCAGCTTCAGCGGCCGGATATTCCAGGATAATCCCAATCTCGTTCGAGTTGGTTGCCAATGCCTGATAGACTGCGAGTGAATCCAGGAATGGGACCCGCCGGGTTGTGATCGCCTCCAGGTTCAATTGCCCTGTGCCCATCAAATGCAGGCATGCCTGGAAATTCCGCTGCTCGGTCCAGCGGACGAACCCGATCGGATAATCGTTCCCGCCCCATTCGTAATTCAAATCGTAGCGTCCCGGGCCGTAAGAGCGTGAAAAGCGAAATTCCAACTCCTTTTCCGCAAAAAGTCGCCAGGGCAGTTCAATTTTCGTGATGCCCACATCCACCAAACGGCCCCGGTCGCGGCACGCTTCCGCTGCCTGTTCAATCGGGGTGTTGCTTTGAGAGGCGGTGCAAATGACCACTGCGTCCACCCCGAAACCATCGGTCCACACCCGCACTTCATCCGATAAATTTTGCTCTCCGAGAATCACCGTTCGTTCCGCGCCCATTGCCTCGGCAAATTTTCGGCGAGTCGGAAGTAAATCAACGGCCATCACCCGTGCGCCAGAGGCCTTGAGCAGGTTTGTGATCAGCAATCCCACCAATCCCTGCCCCATCACCAGGACCTTGTCCCCCAGCCTCGGCTCCGTTTGGCGAATGGCCTGCATGGCGATGGAACAAAGAGTGGTATAGGCAGCTTTCCAGGTCGGGACTGCTGTCGGGACCGATGCGGCCAGCATGTCAGGCACCGCGATGTACTCGGCATGAAATGCGCATTCAGCCCCACCGCAGGCCACCCTGTCACCAACGCGAAAACGGGAATTGCCCGCATCGACCGCAGTCACGATTCCTGCCGCGCTGTAACCCATCGGGGTTGGTGATTCCAGGCGGTTGCGCACTTTTTCGAGGGCGTTCTTCCAACCCAGGTTTCGTGCGGTTTCCAGCACCTTTCGCACCTGGTCAGGACGCGCCCTGGCCTTTTGCAACAGGTTCATCTTTGCCTGTTCCACTTTCATCTTTTCCGTGCCCAGGCTGATCACTGAATGGGAAACTTTGACAAGAATCCCTCCCGGGGGCGGAGTTGGAATCGGAACCTCCTGCAACTCCAACCGCCCATCCTGATATTGCGCAATCTGTCTCACAACGCGTAAAGCCGCTGTCTTTAGCCCGTTCCACCCCTGCGGGTCAAACCTTTTGACTTTTTCGGAAACAGATCAGGACAGCGGAAATCCACCGGTTTGAAATCTGTGAAGTTCCCTGAGAGAAAATGGCGACCCTATCGGGAATCGAACCCGAGCTACCGCCGTGAAAGGGCGGTGTCCTAACCGCTAGACCATAGGGTCGGTAAAGGAGTGACAAATGTATGTACGTCCGAAAGGTTGTCACGCGAAAAAAGGATAATTAAGGAAGTTTTTTCGATTGAGAGGGTTTTCGAAGCTGGGTGCGCCAAAATGGCAACATCAGGAATTTCCCGACTAGGCATGAGAATTTTTTTGGGTAACATAGATTATTTTATCCGCCTATTGCGCAGCCTCGCCATTCTTGCTAAAACCGCTCCACTTTGAAACCAATCTCCGGTATTGATGTGGAAGATGTTCGCATGATGGGAGTTAAAGGGTGCGTCGTGCACTTTTTATTGCCGGGAGAAAAGGTCGTGGAGTTTACCTATCCCTCGGAATCAGCCGCTTCTGAAGCTTTTTCAAATTGGCTGCTCGAATCCGCAGAGAAAAAGCGGATTACCCCAAAACAGAGCAGACAAGATTCTAGTCAAAAGAAACCTGAGGCATAATCCCGAAGCGGGCCTGGATTTTTACAATCAGGAAGAAAAGCTCCATTCGCCACCGCAACCGCCAACCCCCTTCCAACTCTCCAGCAAGCGCGGCATTGACAGCGGAGGCCAGGCTCAAACGTTCACGCGGGTTGAAAAAAACGTCCAGAAACGGCCGGGTATAAAAATGTTCGACCATCCGCCAATAAAATTCGATACCACGGCGTATGCGGATTTCGTATTCGGCGAGTCCGGCTTCCCCTGCGTTCCCTTCCTGTAAGGCAGTGGAAATGGTTTGGGCGGCCAGCTTTCCCGAATACATTGCAAGGTAAACACCGGCAGAAAAAATCGGGTCCATGAACCCGGCAGCATCTCCCACCCGAAGAAGCCGGTCCCCGACATAACGATCATTATAATAGGAGAAGTCGCTGGTCACTTGAAAGTCACCCACCAATTCTGCGTTAGCCATGCGTTCCACCAAGGGGGGACTGCCGCGCCAAATTTCCTCAAACAATATTGCGGGTGTGGTTTTGGCTTCGGCAAACTCCTTTTGATCCATCACGCAACCGACGCTGATTTTCTCCGCGGAAATCGGGATCAGCCAAAACCATTTGTTTTGCAATCGAATAATGACGGTATCGCCACCGGGAGAGCCTTCGTCACGCCGGACATTCCTGAAATGGCCGAACAGGGCCAGCTTTTTGAGATTGGGATGGATTTTACGAAGACCTTGCTGATTACCTGTGAGATTTCCACGTCCGCTCGCATCAACCAGAAATTTGCCTGCGAACTGATGAACAGCGCCAGAAGGGTCCCTGGCAAAAACTGTAACGCCAGAGGAATCATTTTCGGTTTTGGAAACTGTCCAGCCTTCACGAACTTCGACTCCCTTTTCAGCAGCGTTCTTGAGGAGAATATGATCGAACCGGGAACGCTCGACCTGAAACGCATCGGCCATTTTGGTAAAACGACCGTTCCCAAAAACAAACTTTAACGTTTTGCTCCCGTTTCCAATGTAAAACTGGGCCCCATATTTTTTAGGGAACCCGGCACTTTCCAGGGCGGGCATGACTCCCAATTCTTCAAAAATGGCGCGATTGTACGGCAGCAGCGATTCACCGATATGAAAGCGGGGAAAAATCTCCTTTTCCAGGAGCAGTACCGAATGACCCGCCTGTGAAAGATAAGTGGAAGCAGAACTTCCCCCCGGGCCGCCCCCGATCACTATCGCATCATAAATGCGGTCACCCATTGGATTGCGATTTGTGCTTAAGCACCGCCGCAGCCATGGTTGAAATGGATTGCAAAATTTCCTTTGCCGCTGCGGGGTCAGGAATTTTTAAACCGTAGTTTTTGTCCAGGGCCACCACCAATTGCAGGGCATCAACAGAGTCCAGGCCAAGGCTTTCCGGGCCAAACAACGGTTGGTCATCCTGAAGCTCCTCGGCGGTCACCTGCAACATCAGGTTTTCGACCAACAAGGTTTTTATTTCCTGCTTAATGTCTGCAATATTGTGCATACTTCCGCTCAAAGGATTCCTCCATCGATTTTTAAAATCGAGCCTGTAATATAAGATGCTTCAGTGGAGGCGAGAAATCGGACTGCGGCGGCAACTTCCTCCGGTTTTCCAAAGCGCCGCATCGGCACGCTCAACTGGGCGCTTTTTCGCCGTTCCGGATCGAGAGTGGCAAGTGCTTCTGTTTCAATATATCCGGGGGCAATGGCATTGACGGTGATCCCCAAACGAGCCACTTCCTTAGCCAGCGATTGAGTCATCGCCAGAACACCGGCCTTGGCAGCGGCGTAATTGGTTTGTCCGGCGGGAGCGAGCAGCGCGCTTAAGGAGCAGAGATTGATAATTCGACCAAATCGTTGGGAAATCATCGTGGGCAGGACCGCCTGACATCCGTGGAACGACCCATTGAGATTTGTCTCAATGACAGAGTTCCAATCTTCAGGGCGCATTGTTGCCAGAAGCGCATCAACATGCTGCCCGGCGTTATTAACGAGAACATCGATGCGACCGGTTTTTTCCAGCAGTATAGAAATGGCACTTTTCCATGACTCAGGCTGGGTGACATCCAGATCAAGAAGGAACGAGCGTTCCCGATTTTTTTCAACCAGCTGCTGAGCGCGGGAGCGAGAGGAGCGAACGCCAAGAAAAAGGGTGGCACCCGGTTCATGGGCCAGAAAGGATTCCGCCATCGCCAGGCCCATGCCGCCGTTTGCGCCTGTAATGAGGATGGTTCGTTTCATTTGATTCCCAGGAACTGAGCACCGATGGCCAGTTGGTTTGGGCCAACAGTAACAACGGAAATTCGTTGCTCATTTTTATGGATCAACCTTTGAACCGCATAGATGGACTGCCAGGCTGATCCAGCCATAAGTCCTTCTCCAATAATTGTTTTTGTGTTTACTCGATCCCCTGTCCAAGCATCGAAAAGTCGTTCCATCTGCTTTGACGGAGGGCGATTTTCGACGAGACAATGCGGTTGGGAAGGTGGGAAGGAAGTGGGAATAAGTGGGACGAATTGAGCCAATTCCTTTTTGTGCCGGATGAGGAGCGGGTCGGTGACCATTCCCAATTCGACGTCTGACGGCTCCCGAGTGAGACACAATGCCCCAGCGCCAGCGCTTAAAGGGATGCCACGAACAAAGTAGCCGAGAGCTTCGGCAGTGATCCAATCCAGTTCTTCCGCGCCGACGACGAGCACTGCCTGCGCGTGGTCGCTGGCGAGCCATTGAGCTGCGAGAGCGAGGCCTTGAAAAAAAACTCCGGGGTCCCCCACAAGGGTGTAGTTGATGGATGAAAGATTGAGAAGGGCGGAAATGTGGCTTGCGGGGGCATTGAAGACAGTTTCCGGAAAAACGAGAGGACTGGCGGTTTGAGGATCTTTGAGGGTTTCATCGTAAAACCGGCGGGAGTAGGCGACACACCCGGACATGACACAAAAGATGACCCCGAGCCGAAGTGCACCATTCTCCACCCTGGGGGTGAGATTTCCAAGGGCTTCGCGGCCTGCTGCCACGGAATGCTGGCTGAGGGCACTACTGCGGCGAAGGCGAGCATGGTTTAAATAGGAGGGTCGGTTCACCGGGGGCGGAACAGGAAGGATGGAAAGTGGGCGGATGCGACCAGGAACCTGCAATTCCGATGATCGGAGGGGAATTCCTTTTTCGATGGTCTCATAAAGCGCGGCAGCCCCCCATCCACCGGGTGAGACAGCCCCGGAACCGTGAACATAGACGCGACTCAACCCCACCTCCTGAAAAGGAGTGAAGCATTTGCTCCACCGAAACCGAAGGAGTTCGTGAGGGCGTGCTCCAGAGGTTCTTTGATTGCATCCGAGGGTCCGGAAACGATGTCAAAAGTGGCGGCTGGATCAGGTGAAATCAATGTGGAGGTGGGCGGATACCATTGCCCGGTCAAAGCCATGAGACAAACCACCGCCTCGACCGCTCCAGCTGCACCCAGGAGGTGACCGATGCCGGCTTTTGTGGAACTCACCCGCACCTTTGAATCCCCGCGCCAACGGTTGATCGCGGTGGCTTCAGCAGAATCGTTCAATGGGGTGCCGGTGCCATGTGCGTTGATATAGCCGACCTGGCGGGGAGTGACCCCGGCCTTTGCGCAAGCGGCTTCCATCGAGAGCAGGGCGGCGTTCCCCTGTGGATGTGGTTGAGTGAGGTGGTGAGAATCGGTGGAGGCACCGTAGCCGAGGATTTCGCCGAAAATTTTTGCTTCACGTTGCCGGGCAGATTGGAGTGTCTCCAGGGTCAGCATCGCAGCGCCTTCACCGAGGGAGAGTCCATCACGGTTTGCATCGAAGGGACGGCAGCAGGTGGGGGAAAGAGCTTTGAGAGTATCGAACCCGGTAAAGACCATTTCACTGATGGCGTCGTATCCCCCGGCGAAGACACGTTCATTTCGACCGCTTTGGACCAATTCAAAAGCGTGGCCGATGGCGTTGGCCCCGGCAGCACAGGCATTTGAAATAATGGTTACCGGGCCTTTAAAACCGATGGCTTGCAGAAGATCGCTGGCCTGGGTTTGCGGAAGGTAATTGCTGACGCGGGTAGCCTGAAGTTTTTTTCGTGAGGAATGGTTGAGGGCAGTGCGATAAAATGCTTCACCAAAATTCATTCCCCCGCTGGTGGTTCCGAGGATGAGGGGTGTGACCTGGTTTGGATGCCACCCGGAAGCGTTCCAGGCCTCTAAACCGGCAGCAAGCAGGAGTTTGGAAGCGCGGTCCAGGCGGCGGCGCTGACTACGTGAGAGGGAACCGGTATCCGATGTGCCAGAAAAAGTCACCAGACCGGCAGATTTAACGCGGTGGCGGCTGGTATCAAAATGTTCAATGGGGCTGAAAGCGGTGCGCCCGTGCCGAAAACCCGCTGCGTTGGATTCCCAACCTTGACCGAGAGAGGTTACGATTCCCGCGCCGGTAACCACGACACGGTGCCTTGAATCAAACTGTTCTCCGGAACGGAATAGCATTTAATATGAGAGAATGGTCTGAGTGGATGGTTTTCTCCAGTAGTTTTCTCTGAGAAGGGTGCCATGAATGCTCATGGCGGAACAATGTCGCGACCTGTGACCTCAAAGTTGTCACGACGGAAAGCTTCCCGAATTCGAGAAGCTTACCCATGAATGGGTCACGTTTGAACCTGGGTCAGACGTCGCAAATATCGACGCCTTGCTTGAGGGAAGCGAGGGCGTCAGGACGTTTTGGGATGAACTCCTGCGCCACATGGCCCTTGAAGCCGGTTTCGACGATGGCTTTCATGATCGGCGGATAATAAAGCTCCTGGGTTTCATCGATTTCATTGCGTCCGGGAACGCCGCCAGTGTGGTAATGAGCGATGTAAGGGTGGAATTTACGAATGGTGGCGATGACATCTCCTTCCATGATTTGCATGTGGTAAATGTCATAGAGCAACTTGAAACGCTCTGAGCCGACTGCTTTGCAAACTTCGACGCCCCAGGCGGTATGGTCGCATTGATAATCTGCGTGGTTGACCTTGCTGTTCAACAGTTCCATGACCACGTTGATCTTGTGCTTTTCTGCGACGGGCATCAGTTTCTTCAAACCGATGGCACAGTTTTTAATGCCATCCTCATCGGAAAGACCCGCCCGGTTACCTGAAAAGCAGATGATATTGGTCAATCCAGCCTTGGCGACGAGGGGAATGACCTCTTCGTAGCTTTTGACCAGAGCCTCGTGGTGTTCAATACGGTTAAAACCTTTTTCAATGCCCATGCCCGCGCCGTTGGCCATGGCACAGGTGAGGCCAAATTGCTTGAGGATAGGCCATTCGTTGGGTCCCTGTAATTCCACAGAGGAGATCCCCATTTCCTTTGAGGCTTTGCAAAGTTCCTCGAGGGGGATTTTGCCGTAGCACCAGCGACAGACGGAATGATTGATGTTGCCTTTACGCTCAGCTGCGTGGCTGCGGGAAACCATCCCGGAAGCGATGCCGAAAAATGCGGTGGCGGTGGCTGCTGACTTCAGGGCGGTGCGACGTGAAACTGGATTGCTCATAATAACCTCTCGGATTTATTCGATGAAATAAAAAAGGCGCCTTCAGGTCAAACCTGAAAGCGCCTGATAAATTCGCTTTTAGTGGCAACCGCAACCAGAACCACAGCTGCCGCCTTCCAGATCGGATTCAGCCGGCACGCGCCCAAGCTCCATGGTTTTGGATATATATTTGGTCACGGTCTCCTGCACTTCCTGGAGTTCCTGCTGGGCATCAATGAAACCTTTGGCAACAGGGTTGTTGATGACGACATCCCGCTGCTTTTCAAAGGCGGAGATTTCCTCCTGAGAGAGGCGCACGCCCTGGTGCTGCTTGTGGTGCAGCTCTTCGCTTTTTTCGACGAGGGATTGGTACTGTTCCTTCGCCCGTTCATCAGCCATGAACGCATCAATACGGCTGCGAACAGCGCGGAAATCGGGGTTATTTAAAATGGTTTGGCAAAGCTCGATTGTTTTTTGCTGGATCGGGCTGTTTGCAGCGGTAATCGACATAGTGGATTAAGGGTTCCCCTCACAGCCCCCGCTGTCAAGTGGGTTTGATTCCTCCATGCGCAGGGTCAACTGAATTATTGTCTCAGCCGAATGTAATGAGTCGATGTGGGAATAATGGTGACAATAAATCTGCCAGCTACAGTATCGGAAACGCGCTCGTACTGGAAGCCAGAGAACGGCTTGGAAAGATCATCGGTCGCCTCCAGGAAATATTCAGGCAATCCCAATGGCCAGGAGAGTTCCAGGTTTCCATCCGGGAGATGTGTAATCCGCAATTGTGGGATCAACTCCACGACACCGTGAAAAGGAATTCCAATCGGATCAGCCGTTCGGGAGTTCCAGTCATTCCATGCACCAGGCTGGTTGAAGCCAGGATAGTACAAAGCAACGTAACGCTCATTGCCATCGGCATTGTTAGGTTCGCCAGATGCCCACTCGGTGTAAGTCACCGGTTCACCGCTAACCCATTCAAACCTGGAGACGGATTTCAGGTTGTTCAGCCCAATCCATAGCAAGCGGTGCTGCCCGCCGTATCTTCCAAATGTTGTCAGAAGCCATTGCTGCTCTGCAGAATTTCGAACTGTCGCCAAATGCCCTCCCAGAGCAACCGCAGCGGCTTCTGCATTCTCCCAGTCCGACCTATCCAATAAAATATAGTCATGGCCATTTGCCTCATTGTGCAGTGGGGGAACCAACAGTTCGGGCAGGGCCGCAGCAATTGAAACTGCCAGACAAACGAGCAGCAGGCAGGGCTTGAACATGCATTGAATGTTTCACGCTGAAACCGGGCAAATCAAGGAAGATCAAGGAGAGATTGGCTGTCCGACATGGATTCGAACCATGACAATAGCCTCCAAAGGGCCATGTGCTACCATTACACCATCGGACAGTGTTGGCCTAAATTACCCTGTCACGATTTCCGTGCAAAGAGAAAATCATCCAGGGGAGCCACGGCACGGTAATTGGAAATGCAGGTTGCAAAAGCAGTTGCGTTTCATGTAGAAAGCTTGAACCCCATTCCATGGAAGAGAATCTCATGCAGGGTCGTGCCACGCCTGAAACGGAGCGACTCGTCAATGCGCCAAAAGGTGAAGTGCGTCGCCTCAAGGATTTATCTCCGCAGCAATGGCGTTCCGGAATGGCAGCCTGGCTGGGCTGGCTTTTCGATGGGCTGGACATGCATCTTTACACGTTGGTGGCGGCACCATTCGTGATGACGCTGGTGGCGGCGCAAAGCGCCAGCGATCCGAATGTCAAAACCTACAGTTCTTATATCCAGGCGGCATTTCTGGTGGGGTGGGCATTGGGGGGCGGTTTCTTTGGAAGGCTTGGTGACAAGATCGGAAGGAGCCGCGCGTTAAGCCTGACGATCCTGACCTATGCGATTTTTACCGGGCTGTCCGCAGTGGCGCAAAACTGGTGGCAGTTGATGATCTTCCGGTTTCTGGCGGCGCTGGGCATCGGAGGGGAATGGGCGGTGGGTTCTTCCCTGCTTTCCGAGACATGGCCAAAGAAATGGAGGCCATGGATCGCGGCGGTGCTGCAAACCGGAGTGAATATTGGGGTGCTCCTGGCGTGCGTGACGGTTTATACGATGTCGTTCAGCAAGGATTATAATCCTCGCTACGTGTTCCTGGTGGGCATTCTTCCAGCGTTGCTGGTGTTCTGGATTCGCAAGAACGTTCCGGAACCGGAGGAATGGCACCGGGCCAAGCTGGCAACCAAAGGTGAGGAACCGGGGCTGGCTGAGCTTTTTAAAGGGAAGGTCCTGCGCACGACCATCCTGACAATCATCGTGTGCGCCAGTTCATTGACGGCATGGTGGGCGTTCATGTTCTGGAACCCGCAGCACATGCGTAATCTGGCAACGGTTGCCGGAGTGCCAGCGGCTGAGCGGGAACAATTGGTCAGCAAAGCTTTTTTCATTGTTATCTCGGCGTCCATTGTCGGGAATTTTTTTGCAGCCTGGGTTGCAACAAAAGTTGGATACAGACGGTCGATAGCGGTGATGTGCCTGGGATTTTTTGTTTCGATCCTGGGTGGTTACGGGGTCACCCGAAGCCATACGGAATTATTGGGATGGATTCCGCTGGTGGGTTTTTTCTCGGGTGTCTTCGGCTTGTTTACGATGTACCTGCCACCGCTTTTTCCAACGCTGTTGCGAACCACCGGCGCAGGATTTTGCTATAATATCGGACGGATTTTTGCTGCGGCAGGAACGATTATTTTCGGGCAACTGGCGATCATCGGTGATTTCCGGACAGCGCTGCTTTACAATGGGTTTCTATTTATCCCCGCGGTGGTGGTCGCTTTTTTCCTGCCGGAGCCAAAAAGCCTGCACGAGGATTAGAATTTAAACCACCCCTGAGGAACGCTCGAGTTTGCGTGGCCGGACCGGACCGAGCCGAATGACATTGTCCGGGTCAAAGTCAGTGAGCTTGAGCCAGTCTTCGGTGATATCAGTCGCAGGGAAAAGGTCATTTTCCGAATACTCCAGCGCGAGTGCCTGAAGCAAATCGTCACGGGTGATTTGAGTTTCCTGGGCGGTATCAATGCTGCGTTTGATCGCAAGGCTCTTGGCACGGGACACGACAGCAGCGATGATGGCGCCGCTGGCCATTTGGCCCCGGTAAAGCAGCTCTTTTTTCCCACTGCGATAAACCACTTCGAGGAATTGGTTTTCGGGTGTTGGGGCAAACTGGGCTTTGGAAATGGCCGCTGCCAATTCCGCAGGTGGTTCAGCCAGCGGCAGTTCATCCTTCAAATAAATTTCATAAATGCGGCGCGCACCCTCTTCGTTCGGGCGGTTGACCTTGATTTTGCGGTCGATGCGACCGGGGCGCAGGATGGCGGGGTCGATCAGATCAGCACGATTTGAAGCAAGAATGACAACCACGTTCTGAAGAGGATCAAGGCCATCCATTTCAGTGCAGAACATTGGCACCAGAGTGCTCGACATGTTATTGAAACGGCCTGCGCGACGCGTTCCCAGGAGCGACTCGGCTTCATCAATGAACAGAAATGCCAAAGCGCCTTCGCTGGCCCGTTCGCGGCATTGAGCAAATAAATCGCGGACCTGCCGTTCCGATTCCCCAACCCACATATTGAGGATTTCAGGGCCTTTGACGTGGAGGAAAAACTCGGGGTGATCAACGCCGGTTTTTTCACGCAATTGCTGGCGCAGGTTGTAGGCCGTGGCCTTGCCGAGCAATGTTTTGCCGCAACCGGGCGGGCCGTAAAGCAGGAACCCTTTCGGCACGTTGTATTGAAAGCGCTTGAAAAGATCCGCATGCAAGAAAGGCATTTCGATCGTGTCGCGGATGGCCTGCACGGCATCCTCCTGACCACCAATGGCGCTCCAGGGGAGTTCAGTGACGGTTTCAAGGGAACGTTCGATCCGTTTTCCCACACCGATGACTTCAAGGGCCACGCGTTGATTGGCGTCCAGCCGCACTTCAAGTCCCTGCTTCAGCTTCTCTTTTCCCAGCAGGGCAGAGCGAAGTATGACCAGCGGTGCGATGCCGGTTTCCTGGCCAATCCGCAAACGCCCGTCAGAAAGCAGTTCCTCAATGCGCACGATGGGGCCGTTGCGATCAAAGCCAAGACCCTGCACAACAGCAAAAGCTTCGTTGCAGAGCACTCGTTGACCGACCTGAAGGCTGGAAAGGGGGATTTGCGGATCAAGACGGCAGACAAAATCAGTGCCGCCAACGCACACATGGGCTTTGTCCGGTTCGATTGGCATCAAAAAAGTGCCCACACGAAAAGCGGGAGAGCGGAGTTTTTCGACAATTTCATCAAGCTTCTCGATCGCCTGCTGGGCCTGGAAATTGAGTTCCTCCATTCCTGAAATTCTCTCCCGGAGATAGACCAGATCGATCAGGGAGGAGTGACGCGGCGGCAGTTTGCTGGCGATGAGATCCAGAAGCTGCAAAGTGGACAATCGGTCCAGGTCCTCGCGCGATAAAAGATCGTTCAAAGGAGTGGGTGAACCGGAAGTTTCAGATGCTGGTTTTTGAAACGAGTGCGAACCGGCCTTCTTCTTGGACTCAGCCATGCCAGAGCTTAATCCGGGGAATGACGATTTGCAAATCGGATTGGCAGGGCGTGAGAATCGCAGGAGAGGGCTTTCAAAACCGAAATGAGTGCAGCACAATTGAGCCATGGCACAACGCCGTCATGCAATGCACGATGACCCGACGATGACCGCACGTTCCCGGTCGACGTGGGAGATTGTGCGCCGGGTCAGCCGGTACCTGCGGCCTTATCATTGGTATGCGATTGGCACGATGGGTTTTGCGCTGCTCTCGCTTGGTTTTTCCTTCGCCTACCCGAAGCTGACCCAAATGATCATTGACGATGTGATCGGCGCCGGTCGAAGGGAACTGCTGGTGCCGGTTTCACTCGGCTTGATCGGTGCTTTCCTGTTGCGAGACCTGTTCAACAGCCTTCGCATCCGATTAAACAACGCATTCGAGCAGCATGTGATCTTTGACATGCGTTGTGAGGTCTATGGCAAACTGCAACGACTTCCTGTCGGTTACTTTGACCAAAGAGCGTCCGGAGACCTGATGACACGGGTGATCGAGGATATCAATTCCGTGGAGCGGGTGTTGATCGACGGGACTGAACAAGGGACCGTTTCAATCCTGAGTATCCTCGGGGTGCTCGCGATCATGTTCAGCACCAACCCGACCCTGGCATGGGTGGCGATGATTCCATTGCCGATTCTTTTTGTGGGCGCGCTCTGGTACACGCTCACTGCGCATCGCCGTTACCGGTTGCAACGGCAGGCTTCAAGCGCGATGAACGCGCTGTTGATGGACAACCTTCAGGGGATTCGGCAGATCAAGGCTTATGGCCGGGAGGGACATGAGGATGGGCGGTTCGCCAGCCGGGCGGATGATCTTCGCAAAGGGAGCCTGGCGGTCATGCGGGTCTGGTCGATGTACTCGCCCGCAATGAGTTTTGCTTCCGCGCTCGGGATCAGCCTGGTGCTCTGGGTGGGGGGGCGGCATGTCCTGTCAAACCAGATGACAATTGGGGAATTAATCGGTTTCCTGATTTACCTGAATCTTTTTTATGAACCGGTCGGGCGTCTTCATGGGCTGAACCAGATGCTGCAGGCAGCGCGCGCGGCTGGGGAACGGGTCTTCGATATTCTGGACTCGGATGTGGAGAAGCAGCCAGCGGATCAATTAATCACCCTTTCGGAAGTCCGGGGAGAAGTTGTGTATGACCATGTGAGTTTCTCCTATGTGGCAAACACCCCTGTGCTGCGGGACGTTTCACTTCACGCACAACCGGGGGAGATGATTGCGTTGGTCGGGCCCACAGGAGCGGGCAAGTCGAGCCTGGTCAACCTGTTGCCAGCTTTTTACCCCTTGAGCGGTGGGAGAATCACCATCGATGGCCATGACCTGACTCATATTTCAATCCACTCATTGCGCTCCCATATCAGCATCGTCAGCCAGGAGCCATTCCTGTTCAACGGAACCATCCGTGAGAACCTGCTTTACGGGAACCTTGATGCCACGGAGGAACAGTTGATCGCTGCTGCGCAAGCCGCCAATTGCCATGAGTTCATTTCAAAGATGAGTGATGGTTACGAAGCCCGAGTAGGCGAACGGGGAGTCAAACTCAGCGTGGGGGAAAAGCAGCGGATCAGCATTGCCCGCGCCCTGCTGAAGAACACGCCGATCCTGATTCTGGATGAAGCCACGGCCAGCGTGGATACGGCCACGGAGCGGTTGATCCAGGAGGCACTGGAGCGGTTAATGGCAAACCGCACCAGTTTTGTGATTGCCCACCGCTTGAGCACGGTACGAAAAGCAGACCAGATCCTGGTCCTGCAACGGGGTGAAATTGTCGAACGGGGAACACATGAAGAATTGCTCGTGAAGAATGGTCTTTACGCCAAGCTCGCACGGATCCAAAACACCACGTTTGTTGAAGAGGGATTCCAGCAACTCGAATCCGCCTAACCCGTGCAACCGATTTACTTCGATTACAATGCCACCACTCCGCTTGATCGCGGCGTCAAGGAGGCAATGATCCCGTACCTGGACACGATTTTTGGAAATCCCTCCAGCGTTCATCAGCTGGGAAGAGATGCCAGGGTCGCACTTGATTCGGCGCGTGAACGTTGCGCAAGGGTCCTCGGAAGCAAGGCCAGTGAAGTGGTCTTCACGAGTGGCGGAACGGAGTCAAATAACCTGGCAATCTTCGGCGTGGTTCGACTGCTTGAAGGACGCGGACGGCATTTGATCACCTCCCCCACCGAGCATCATTCAGTCCTGCACTGCTTCCAATACCTGGCCCGGAATGGATTTGATGTCACCTATTTGAATGTTGATGCCAATGGCCGGGTGGACCCTGTGCAGGTGGCAGAATCGATTCGCAAGGAGACAATCCTGGTTTCAGTAATGGCTGCAAACAATGAAACAGGGATGATCCAGCCCGTCCCTGAAATCGGCGCGATCTGCCGGCAAAAGGGAGTTTTGTTTCATACGGATGCCTCCCAATTTTTCGGAAAGGAACCGTTCGCTTCGATTTGCCAATTCAATGCGGACCTCGTGACGGTTTGCGCTCATAAGTTCCATGGGCCAAAAGGAGCAGGCGCTCTTTTCATCAAATCTCCCCTGCTCCCTCATCCACTCCTTTTTGGCGGCGGACATGAGAACGAACGTCGCGCGGGAACGGAAAACCTGGCGGCCATTCTTGGGTTGACCATGGCCCTTGAACAATTTGTGCGCGATCCTGTCTTTCCCGCCGAGCGGTTGCGGAAGTTTGCAGAGCAATTGCGTGAGGCCACGGAAAGTGTTCCCGGAACCCAGGTGATCAGCTCGAATAAATCGGGTTTGGCGAACACACTTTCCTTTCTGGTGGAGGGGTGTGACAGCATTGCCTTAATGGCTGGCCTGGATTTGGAAGGGGTGTGCGCCTCGAGCGGATCGGCCTGTTCGGCAGGTTCGCTTGAACCCTCTCATGTGGTGAGCGCGATGGGATATCCCCGGCATCTGGCAAATGCGCTTGTTCGATTTTCCCTGGGACGGGAGAATACCCGTACCGAGGTTGAACGGGTTGCGGAACTGCTCCCGATTGTGATCAAACGGCTCAGAAACTGAGGAAAAAACCGCGTTGACACCCAAAATCGAACTCCCTAACGTCTGCCTGTAAATACCGAGCAGATGCCCCGAATTTACGATTTCGGGGTTTTTTATTGTCTGCATCCAGTTCAGCGTTATGGCGAATACGATTTTAGTTGGCGCCCAATGGGGTGATGAAGGTAAGGGAAAAATTATCGATGTGCTCACGGAAGAGGCCGACATTGTGGTCCGCACACAAGGTGGCAACAATGCCGGTCACACCGTTTATATAGGGAGCAAAAAATATGTCCTGCACCTGATTCCTTCCGGAATTCTTCGGCCCAAGAAAACCTGCGTGATCGGCAATGGAGTGGTGATCGATCCCATCGGGCTGGTTGAGGAAATCGAAGGGTTGAAAAAACTGTCGATAAAAACCGAGGGGAACCTCCTGATCAGCGAGACCGCCCATATTGTATTCCCTTATCATCGCGAACTGGATGCGCAGCGGGAAGTGTTGAAGGGGAAAAATAAAATCGGCACCACCAAGCGCGGCATCGGTCCCGCTTATGGTGACAAGGCCGCACGGACTGGATTGCGCATGATTGACCTAATTCATGCGGAACGTTTCGAGGAAAAGCTTCGTTACAAAATCAAAGAAAACAACGAGATCCTCAAGGCGTTCGGGGCAAAACCTCTCTCTTTCAAAACGGTCCATGCAGCTTATCGCGAAGCTGGCGACAAGTTAAAGCCGTTCGTGCGGAACACGGTGATGTTTCTCCATGAGGCCAACCGGAAGAAGGCGAATATTTTATTCGAAGGCGCACAGGGCACATTCTTGGACATTGATCACGGCACCTATCCATTTGTGACCTCCTCAAACACCACCTCCGGTGGAGCATGCACCGGCTCGGGAGTTCCTCCCAATCGCATGGACCGGGTGGTCGGGGTAATGAAAGCATACACGACGCGGGTTGGAGAGGGGCCATTGCCGACGGAGAATGCCGAAGTGTCAGATATGCTCCACAACATGGGGCGTGAGTTCGGCGCCACGACAGGCCGGGCCCGTCGCTGCGGCTGGTTCGATTCTGTTGCGACGAGGCATGCGACAATGGTCAACGGAATCGATGAGCTTGCGATCACAAATGTGGATGGGCTGGACACTGTGCAAACAATTAAAGTCTGCATTGGTTACAAATGTGGATCGCAGAAGATCGATTATATTCCCGCGGATATCGACCTGCTGGCGAGGGCGCAACCTGTTTACGCGGAACTTCCCGGTTGGCTGACCCCCACGCATGAGATTCGTGAATGGAAGAAAATGCCTGCAAAAGCGCGGGCGTACCTGAAAGCGATCTCTGAATTGACTGGTGCCAAACTCACGATTGCCTCCAACGGCCCCGCCCGCGAGCAAACCATTTTCCTTTAGTCTCTTGACCGCAGCCGCTCCCCAACTGAGCGCCGAAGCCAGGGCAACCCTGCCAGCACATGTGGCAATCATCATGGATGGCAACGGGCGCTGGGCCAAGGAGCGACACCTCCCACGGGTGGAAGGTCACCGAATGGGCGTGGAATCGGTCCGGGCCGTGGTACGCGCCTGTGGAGAACTGGGAATCAAATATCTCACATTATACGCCTTTTCGGTCGAGAACTGGAATCGACCGAAGGATGAAGTGGACACGCTAATGAAATATTTGGCCCGCTATCTCAAAAATGAGATTGGCGAGTTAAACAAAAGCAACGTGCGGCTGGAAGTGATCGGCCAGATCTATCGATTGCCGGAGTTTGTCCAGGAACAGCTTGAAAAAACGAGGGCGGCCCTTTCAAAAAACAATGGCCTTACATTGATCCTGGCCTTGAGCTATGGGGGGCGCACCGAAATTGTCGAAGCAGCGCGAAACATTGCCTCCAAGGTGAAGGAAGGGAAACTGGACCCGGCTGAGATTACGGAGCAGGTCATTACCCAGCATCTTTACACACATGCCTGGCCGGACCCGGATTTGCTGATTCGCACCAGCGGTGAACTGCGAGTGAGCAATTTTCTTCTCTGGCAGATTTCCTACACGGAATTTGTCGTCACACCGACATTATGGCCTGATTTCCGGAAAGCGCAGCTTTACACCGCGCTGGAGGAATATACCCGGCGGCATCGCCGGTTTGGAGGGCTTTAACGGCGTTTTTGCAGCCGTTCCCTGGTTTCGCGTTGCAATGCCTCAATCTCCGGCTTCAACTCCTCCTTGTCCTTGCGAGCCATGCGATCGATGAAAAGAATTCCCTGGAGGTGATCGTACTCATGTTGAATGGCACGGGCAAGCAGGCCGCCGCAGCGGAATTGCAACGATTCTCCTGACTCATTCAAAGCCGAGACTTCTATGGTTTCAGGCCGGACAATATCGCTGTAAATTTCCGGGAAACTCAGGCAACCCTCCGGGCCGGCAACGGAATCGCCCAACGGCTTGAACTCGGGATTGATCAGGACCATTGGCATGAACTGCTCGAGGTCCACAGGTTCTTCGTTGATTGCCATGGTTGAAGGGCGGTCAGTCACTCCCTTGACATCAATGACACAAACCTGGAGGGCTTTTCCAATCTGTTGTGCCGCCAGGCCCACTCCATGCGCAGCATACATCGTGGCAATCATATCCTGAACCAATTGCTGAATTTCAGGCGTGATTTTATCGATCTTTGCCCCTTTCTGGCGCAGGACAGGGTCTCCGTATTTAACAATCTCAAGCAGCATAATCAAACCGGCCAATCCAGCATCATTCCGGCAATTTCATCCATGCCTGGAGAAATGCCACTGCGCACATAGTAGCCACTTGTGGTCACGCCACAGAGCAACGATTCGCTATTCGACAGGCCAAGCAATTTACCCAGGCAGAAACCGGAGTTGAAATGGTCCCCTGCCCCGGTGGTAATGAAGGGACGAAGAATTTTTGGCCCGTCAATGAGGGAAACAGTTCCATCAGTGACCGCCAGCGCGTAAGTGACCGGATGCACCACCAGGGTATCGATCTTCAATCGACAGTAAATCTCCCGGGCAAGTTCCGAGAGCGCCTGTCGGTCATTGGATTTCTGATGCAATCCCATGACTTCACCCACTTCAAAAGCCTCCTTTTCATTGAGGCCAAGGATCACGTCAAAGTATTCCTGAAAGCCCGTGATCAAATTAAGAGCACGGGCAATGTCAGTGGCTGGACGTTTCTGCGGATCAGCCAGGTCAAAAAATATTTTGCGGCGCGGCCCTGTTAATAGAGGACACAGTTCCGTTTGCAGGGATTCCCAGAAATCACTCATGAACGGGATCATGGTCCAGTTCACAAAACCGACCAGGTCCGCACGACTGAAATAATTTTGGAACGGCTCACGACCGAAGCGAGTTTGAATATTCGCCCAGGTGATCTGGTCAAGAGGTGAACTTTTAACCAGCATGAGTTTGCCATCTTCGAATTCAATGGCATCAGTATGACCAGAGTCAGCAATCGAAAAAAGTTCGGCTTTTTGGGCGAACTGCTGAAAAACCGGGTGAATTTGAGGGTAGCCGAGGGCCCCCAGATAGGTAACTTTTAACCCAAAGGAGGCCAGAGCATTGGCCATGATCGGACCATTGCCTCCGAGTTTGGTGCGCTGATTGACAAGTTCGATGTTGGTGCTGCGCCCGGCTGCCTCCCGGATCCGGTCACCCATGCTGGTGAGGGTTGGAAGGCGCTCATACTGATCAAAGCTTTGGCGGGTGCCGACTGCATGAATGATTTCATCGACAAATCCATCCAGGCCGACAAAAGCCCGAAAGGCCGAGGCTTTTTCAAACGATTGTCGAAGGATTGCAGCGGTTTGTCGCCGAAATTCAGGTGTATTCATGAAATTACTCCATTTTCACGCCGAGGGATTCCAGGACTCGGTCAAGATCGTCATCACTGAAAAAACGAATTTCAACAGCGCCTTTTCCTTTGCGATAGCGAAGCAATACTTTGGTGCCGAGCTTTTCCTGAAGACGGGTTTGCAGGGCCGCTATATGCACATCCGGTGAGCTGTTGCCGATTTTGTTTTTTTGACCGGGCGCCGCCTCTTTCTGTAGATTGGCCACAAGCTCCTCGGTCTGTCGCACGTTTAACTGCTCTCGAATGACACGGTTTGCCACCACCTTTTGCTCGGAAACATTTGAAATTCCGAGAATCGCCTTGGCATGACCGACCGTGATCAAGCCGCTCTTCAGGAACGATTGCACCTCGGGATCCAGGTTGATGAGACGAAGAGCATTTGCCACCGCCACACGGCTTTTGCCAACTTTCAAGGCGACCTCTTCCTGGGTAAATTTGAACTGGCGGATCAAGTCGGAATATCCCAGGGCTTCTTCGATGGGATTAAGGTTTTCGCGTTGAAGATTTTCGATCAACGCGAGTTGCAGAAGCTGACGATCATCAGCTTCACGGACAATCACCGGCAGTTCGGGAATTCCTGCCATTTGCGCGGCCCGCCAGCGCCGTTCACCCGCGATCAATTCATAAATTCCGTTGCGAGAACGGACGATCAATGGCTGAAGAATGCCTTCTGCCCTGATCGAATCAGCCAGTTCGCGGAGTGATTCTTCGGAGAAATCCTTTCGAGGCTGGAATGCACATGGTTTGACCAGTACAACAGGCACCCGCAGGATCGAATCAGCCGCAGGGGGAGGAGAAGCTGCTGTTTCGGGTGTGGTTTTGGAAACAGGCGCCAAAGAAGGGGCCGCTGGGGGCCGCCCTACGGGGGCTGCACCACCCATCAAGGCCCCTAATCCACGACCTAGCGCTGGTTTCGCCATAAGAGGATGAGTATGAAAAACTGAGTCCTACTTGTCTATCAAAACGAAGGAGTTTGATTTCTCAAAAAGTTCATTCGAATTTTTTTAATAACTTACCCATTCGAACTGCAGGCAACCCGAGTCCGTTTGAGAGGGGGATATCATATCGCTCCAGGATTTCGTAGCCTTCGGAAAGGTAAAGAGGCTCGCCCGCAAGTGTGGCAACCAGCTCAATTCGATGGAATCCGGCCTGGCGGACAGCTTTCTCGCAGGTTCGAAGGATGGCGCGGCCGATCCCTTTTCTGGAGAATTCCGGATGCACAAAAAAAGCGCGGATACGTGCCGGGTCAATGTCGGGAATAAGGTAATTGTCCTCAAAGGTTCTTCCTAAATCAGAGCCGAAAAGGGATTTTCTTCTGCTCCAGCCACCACAACCCACGATCTGACGGCCTTGCTCGATAACGAAATAGGTTTCATCTGCAATCAACTGGCGATCCACTCCGAAGACAGGTCCGAGAGCGGCATTGATCTGATCAACTGAGTAGTAAGGGGCATGCAATTTTTTGACAGAAAGCGGAACCAACAATTCCAACGCAGGGACATCATTCATTGTTGCGAGGCGTGGCAGCCATTCCATGACCTGTTTTAGGACGGAGGGGAGGATGTTTTGCAACTAAAAAGCGAACTCCTGAATTATTCAAGCGGGTGGCATAAAAAAGGCTTTGTGTAAAATTGCAAGCCACCCCAAGTGGCTTTTGGAATGTATGAAATGGATAATCAAGAACAAGGTTACTGGTGAGTACCTGAAAAATTTGGGTATTTGGACAAAAAAAGCCCGCGAAGCTGCGGTTTTTCAGAATGGTTTGAGCCTGGTTCAGTTCTGTATGCAGCATCAGGTTCCTGCGATGGAGATGGTCCCGCTTGAACAGCCACAGCCAAAAAGACGGCAAACTTCGTCCCGGTAAGCAATTTCTTCCGCCCCCTTTCCTTGATTCGGCTGCTCCTTTTTGGGCAGGATGGAATTTTTTTACCTGCAACATTGAAAAGAAAAAGCCGGAGTCGGTTGCCCAACTCCGGCTGTGTTCAAAGGTTTATTTAGCCAGCCAAAGGCTCACTTAAAAGCGGGTTGGCTGCATCTTCTTCCATCGGGATTTCTTCAACCAATGGTTTGAGAGAGACTTTGCGGTGGAAGTCGTAGCCGGTTCCAGCAGGGATAATGTGACCCATGATCACATTTTCCTTGAAACCTCGCAGGCCGTCCACTTTGCCCATGGTTGCGGCTTCGGTGAGGACACGAGTGGTGTCCTGGAAGGAAGCTGCACTGAGGAAGCTTTCGGTTTCGAGTGATGCCTTCGTGATACCCAGCAGCACCGGTTGTGCTTCGGCAGGTTTGCCACCCATCTTCTCGACACGATTGTTCTCTTCCTCGAAAGCGATCTTGTCGATCTGTTCTCCCCAGAGGAAGGAAGTATCGCCTGGTTCTGTAATGCGAACCTTGCGCAACATCTGGCGGACGATGATTTCGATATGCTTGTCATTAATCGTCACACCCTGGAGACGATAAACTTCCTGCACTTCGTTGACCAAATGCTCCTGAAGTTCCTGAGGTCCGCAGACATCAAGAATTTCGTGCGGGACAACCGGACCTTCGGTGAGCTGTTGCCCTTTCTTGACGTAGTCGCCCTTGAAAACGATGACGTGCTTGCCGATCGGGATAAGGTGTTCCTCTTCCAGCCCGGTGTTGGGATCCTTGATCAGGACGGTGCGTTTGCCACGAACGCTCGGTCCGAAGTCGACGACACCATCGATCTTGGAGATTTCCGCGGCATCTTTCGGACGGCGAGCTTCGAATAACTCAGCCACGCGGGGAAGACCGCCGGTAATGTCCTTTGTCTTGGAACTCTTGCGAGGCGTTTTGGCCATAAGCGTTCCCGCGACGATTTTGTCCCCTTCATTGACGACAATGTGAGCGCCGGAAGGAATGGGGTAATTGGCCAACGGTTCGCCTTTATCATCCACGATGATGATTTGCGGATGCAAATCTTCCTTGTGCTCGATGATGACCATCGCCTCCTGCTGGGTGGCGGGATCGACTTCCTGTTTCATCGTGACACCCTCGATGATGTCGTGGAACTGGATCACCCCGGCTTTTTCCGAGAGAATCGGCACGTTGTAAGGGTCCCATTGAACGAAGGTTTCGCCTTTCCTGACCATCCCTCCATTCTTAACGGAGATGACTGAGCCGATGACGATGTTGTGCGTTTCCAATTCCCGACCATCATCAGCCATGATGGAGATGGAACCGTTCTTGTTGAGAACGATGTTGTTTCCATCCTCCAATTGGACAAGGCGCAGTTCGTTGTAACGAACGATGCCGTCCACCTTGGATTTAATCTGTGGTTGTTTGAAGACCTGGGATGCGGTTCCACCGATGTGGAATGTACGCATGGTCAATTGTGTGCCGGGTTCGCCAATGGACTGGGCAGCAATAATGCCAACCGCTTCGCCAAGCTTGACTTTGCCGCCGGTGGCAAGGTTACGACCGTAGCAGCCGATGCAAATACCGTTCTTGCTTTCGCAAGTGAGCACGGAACGAATACGGGCACGTTCGACGCCGTTTTTATCGATTTCCTTGGCCTTGATTTCATCGATTTCCTCGTTTGCACGAACGAGTTTTCGTTTTGGATCAAGCGGATCAACGATGTCATCACAGCTGTAACGTCCCACGAGGCGTTCCGACAATTTGACGACTTCATCCTCACCTTCGTAGATGGCCTGGACCCAGATGCCGTTGGTGGTGCCGCAATCCTCCTCACGGATGATCACGTCCTGGGCGACATCGACCAGCTTGCGGGTCATGTACCCGGAATCGGCAGTTTTAAGGGCGGTGTCAGCGAGACCTTTGCGAGCGCCGTGAGTGGAGATGAAGTACTCGAGCACCGTGAGGCCTTCGCGGAAATTCGATAAGATCGGTTTTTCGATGATGTCGCCGGAGGGCTTGGCCATCAACCCGCGCACACCTGCCAACTGACGGACCTGCTGGCGGTTGCCGCGAGCGCCGGAATCGACCATCAGCCAGACAGGATTGTATTCCCGCTTGCCCTGGTTGTATTCAAGCGTCTTGAGCATGACGTTTGCGATCTGGTCGGTGCAATGAGTCCAGATATCGATGACCTTGTTGTAACGTTCGCCAGGGGTAATGACACCTTTGCGGTACTGTTTTTCGACTTCCGCGATCTGACGTTGAGCGCCTTCGATTTCCTGAATTTTCTCTTTCGGAATGATCATGTCATCAATACCGATGGAAACACCTGCACGGGTGGCTTCGTAGAAGCCGAGTTCCTTCAGTTTGTCGAGGGTGACAACCGTCCGGTCATGGCCACATTTTTTGTAGCAGTTCCAGATCAGGTCACCGATCTGCGCCTTGCCGACAACGCGATTGGGGAAACCGAGTTCAGTTGGCCAGATTTCGCTGAAAATCACGCGACCGACTGTAGTTTCGATGATCTTTTTTTCCTTGTCACCATAAACGGTGTCTTTTCCGAGGTCAGGATTTGCGAGAAGGATTTTCTCGTGAGTCCGGACGCCGCCATCGGAATGAGCAAAGATGACTTCTGCTTTGGAACCAAATAATTTGAGGCGTGAGCTGGTTTCCTTGTAGCCAATTGAGCGTGGATTCGCCGTGAGGTAATAGCAGCCAAGTGTAATGTCCTGAGTCGGCGTCATGATCGGCTTGCCGCTGGATGGGCTGAAGATATTGTTGGAAGCCATCATCAGCAGGCGGGCTTCCATTTGCGATTCGACAGAGAGCGGGACATGGACTGCCATCTGGTCGCCGTCAAAGTCCGCGTTATAGGCAGTACAGACCAGCGGGTGAATACGAATTGCTTCGCCTTCAATCAGGACCGGCTCGAATGCCTGGATGGACAAACGATGGAGAGTTGGAGCGCGGTTCAGGAGGACCGGGTGACCTTTGGTGACTTCCTCCAGGATGTCCCAAACTTCAGGAGATTGCCGCTCGATCATCTTTTTGGCTGAGCGCACGGTATGCACGTAACCAAGTTCCTTGAGGCGACGAATGATGAATGGCTCGAACAGGACGAGCGCCATTTTCTTCGGCAACCCGCACTGGTTCAGCTTCAGTTCAGGACCGATAACGATGACGGAACGACCTGAGTAATCGACGCGTTTGCCGAGCAGGTTCTGGCGGAAACGGCCACTCTTGCCCTTGAGCATGTCGCTGAGGGATTTGAGCGGGCGATTGCCGGCGCCTGTGACTGCGCGACCGTGGCGGCCATTATCAAAGAGAGCATCCACAGCTTCCTGCAACATTCGCTTTTCATTACGAATGATGACTTCCGGCGTTTTCAGCTGGAGCAGGTTTTTCAACCGGTTATTGCGGTTGATCACACGACGGTAAAGGTCGTTGAGGTCGGAAGTGGCAAAGCGGCCACCTTCCAGCGGGACCAACGGGCGGAGGTCAGGAGGAATGACCGGCAGGACCGTGAGGATCATCCATTCCGGACGGGTTTTGGAACTGAGGAAACCCTGGAACAACTTGATCCGCTTGGCGATTTTCTTGCGGATTTGTTTGCTCTTGGTTTCGGTCATGGCCTGTTGCAACGCATCCACCTGTTTTTGCAGATCAACATTTGCAAGGGCTTCACGGACCGCTTCGGCACCCATCTTGGCGAGGAATGAATCAGCTCCGTAAGTTTCACGGGCTTCGCGATACTCCATTTCGCTGAGCAACTGATGCTGCTTGAGCGGAGTGGATTTCGGATCAATCACGAGGTAATCCTCGTAATAGATGACGCGTTCGAGATTCCGCGCGGTCATATCCAGGATCAAGCCGAGACGTGACGGCATGCACTTGAAGAACCAAATGTGCGTGACGGGAACGGCCAATTCGATATGGCCCATGCGTTCGCGACGGACGCGGGAAAGAGTGACTTCGACACCGCAACGGTCGCAAACGACACCACGATGCTTGATGCGTTTATACTTGCCGCAGGAGCATTCCCAGTCCTTGACAGGACCGAAGATGCGCTCGCAAAACAAACCGCCCTTTTCCGGTTTAAATGTGCGGTAGTTGATCGTTTCAGGATTTTTGACCTCGCCTTTCGACCAGGAACGGATGTTTTCTGGTGAAGCGACACAGATCGCCACGTAATCGACAAGATTCACCTTGTCCAACCCGAGCAACTCACGAGCGGATTCTCTGGTGTTAATCATACTTAATTCTGTTGGCTCAAATGCCTTAAAGTTTCGGTTGCGGATCAGCCTAAAGCTGCCAAAGGCGCGGGTGCCGGTTGATCGATCGGGTTGGAATATCCAACTTTCACATCAAGGCCCAGCGATTGCATTTCTTTCACAAGCACGTTGAAGGATTCCGGCACGCCGGCTTCCAGTGAGTTATCACCTTTGACGATGCTTTCGTAAATCCGGGTACGGCCCTGCACATCGTCCGACTTCACAGTCAGCAATTCCTGCAGGGTATAAGCGGCGCCGTAGGCTTCCAATGCCCAGACTTCCATTTCCCCGAAGCGTTGACCGCCGTATTGGGCTTTGCCGCCCAACGGTTGTTGGGTGACCAAGGAATACGGTCCAACCGCGCGGGCATGAATCTTGTCCGCCACAAGGTGGCCCAGCTTCATCATATAGATGTAGCCGACGACAATTTCCTGATCGAAGGCTTCACCGGTACGGCCATCGTAAAGAGTGGCTTTGGCATGCTCAGGCAGTTTGGCTTCCTTAAGGTAACCGCGGATTTCCTTTTCTTTGATCCCGTCAAAAACAGGAGTCGCAAAACGAAGACCAAGGAGCTTGGCAGCCCAGCCGAGGTGAGTTTCCAACACCTGGCCGACGTTCATACGGGAAGGAACGCCCAGCGGATTCAAAACGATATCCACCGCGGTCCCGTCCGCGAGGAACGGCATGTCTTCTTCCGGAACGATCTTGGCCACGACACCTTTGTTACCGTGGCGACCGGCCATCTTGTCACCCACGGAGAGCTTGCGCTTGGAAGCGATGTATACCTTGACGGATTTGATGATGCCGGGATCGACTTCGTCACCTGATTCCACCCGTTCCATCTCTTCATCATGCTGCATTTGCAGATCGTCAAACTTCTTTTTGAAGGTGCCGATGATCTCGTTGATCTTGTTGCGGATCGGCGAAGGATCGATTTCGATACGATCGTAAACAGTCGCAAGTTTCCGCAGGAGAGTCTTGGTGATCTTGCGATTTGCGGGGATAATAATTTCGCCCGTTTCGGAATTCACCACATCGAGCGGGATTTTTTCCCCGAGCAGGATGTTGCTGAGCGCTTCAGTCAGTTGCTCACGCAATTCTTCCAGCTTGGTTTTGTAATCTTCCTCGACCTCCTTGGCATGTCGCTTTGCTTCAGTGGTATTGACCTTGGCAACTTTCTCGGATTCCTTTTTCGAGGATACTTTGACATCCATGATGATGCCGTAAGTGCCTGAAGGAACCTTGAGGGAGGTGTCTTTCACATCCGCAGCTTTTTCACCGAAAATGGCGCGGAGCAATCGTTCCTCAGGAGCCAGTTCGGTCTCGCTCTTGGGAGTGATCTTGCCAACCAGGATGTCACCCGGTTTGACTTCAGCACCGATGCGGATCACGCCGTCCGGCCCGAGGTTTTTCAACGCTTCCTCACCGAGGTTCGGAATGTCGCGAGTGATTTCTTCCGGTCCCAGCTTGGTATCGCGGGCACCGACTTCAAATTCATCGATATGAATGGAAGTAAAGACGTCATCCTTGACGATTCGTTCGCTGATCAGGATCGCGTCCTCGAAGTTGTAACCATTCCACGGCATGAACGCGCACAACACATTGCGTCCGAGTGCAAGCTCTCCACCGCTGGTGCAGGGGCCATCGGCAAGTACTTGCCCTTTTTTGATCGTGTCACCCTTATCCACCAGGATTTTCTGGTTGATGCAGGTGGCGGCGTTGGAGCGCATGAATTTGCGCACGGTATAAACGAAAGTCCCTTCTTCAGTATCCGTTTTGATCTTCTTGCGACCTTCCGGCAATTTGCCATCGCGAGTCACAATAATCTGACTTCCGGTGACTGATGCGACTTTGCCAGCCTCTTCAGCAACAATGACCGCGCGGGAATCGCGAGCGACGCGATCTTCCAGGCCAGTTGCGACCAAAGGAGCTTCTGTCACGAGCAACGGGACAGCCTGGCGTTGCATGTTGGATCCCATCAAAGCGCGGTTGGCATCGTCATGTTCGAGGAATGGGATCAAGCCAGCGGCCACGGAAACCAATTGCTTGGGTGAAACGTCCATGTAATCGACCTTGGTCGGTTCCACGTCCACGAAGTCACCTTTGCAACGGCACATGACGCGGTCGGTCAGGAAGTTCCCCTTTTCATCAATGACCGCATTGGCCTGGGCGACAGTGAATGCTTCCTCACGATCTGCTGTGAGATAGTCGATATGATTGGTCACACGACCTTTTTCGACTTTACGATAAGGTGTTTCGATAAAACCGAAATCGTTGACCCGAGCAAAGGTGGCAAGAGAGGCGATCAAACCAATGTTTGGACCTTCAGGTGTCTCAACCGGGCAGATGCGCCCGTAGTGAGATGGATGAACGTCGCGGACTTCAAATCCGGCACGATCACGGCTCAACCCGCCTGGCCCGAGAGCGGACAAACGCCGCTTATGAGTCAGCTCAGCCAAAGGATTGATCTGGTCCATGAATTGTGACAATTGGCTGCGACCAAAGAAGTCACGAACCACTGCCGACAAGGCTTTTGGATTGATCAGCTTTTGGGGAGTCATCGCATCCATGCCCTGATCAAACAGGGTCATGCGTTCCTTGACCAAGCGCTCGGTGCGGGCGAGCCCGACGCGGCATTGGTTGGCGAGCAATTCACCGACGGTACGAATACGGCGACTGCCAAGGTGATCGATATCATCAATGCTGCCCTCCCCTTTTTTCAGGCGAAGGAGGTATTTGGTCGCGGCGACGAGATCTTCCTTGGTCAGGATTCGAGAATCCTCGCTCGATTTGAGGCCAAGCTTTTGGATGATCTTGTACCGACCGACCCGTCCGAGATCATAACGTTTTGGATCAAAGAACAAACGTTTGATCAAGGCACGCGCATTGGCGGCAGTTGGCGGATCCCCAGGGCGAAGGCGGCGATAAATATCCTTTAACGCTTCCTCTTCATTTTTCGTGGGGTCTTTTTTCAGACATTTGATGATGATGCCATCATCGACGGTGGTATCGACGACACGAATTTTGTTAACCCCCAGTTCGGCGATCTGCTTAACGACTGCCTTGGAGAGAGGTTCGAAGGCACGGGCGACAACGATGCCTTTGTCAGGGTCCACAGCGTCCTCGATTAAAACCTTGTTTTGAATGTCTTCGAGGTTTTCAGCCTGTTTGACGCTGAGTTCCTCGATATCGTAGAACAGTTTCAGGATATCAGCATCTGTGCCGTAGCCGAGCGCACGGAAAAACGTGGTGGTGAGAAATTTGCGACGGCGTTTTTTCCGATCGAGATAGACATAAAGCAGGTCGCTGGTATCGAACTGGGCTTCATACCATGAACCGCGGTCTGGAATAATGCGGAAAGAATGGAGCATTTTGCCGTTCGGGTGCTGGGTGGCTTCGAAAGCCAGACCAGGCGAACGGTGCAACTGGCTGACGATGACACGTTCAGCGCCGTTGATGACGAAGGTTCCCTGAGGGGTCATCAGGGGCAATTCACCCATGAAGACCGTTTCCTCCTTGGTCCCGGCTTCTTCCTTTAATTGAAACGTGACATGAAGCGGAGCGCCGAAGGTGATCCCTTCGCGGAGA
Source organism: Verrucomicrobiota bacterium (assembly GCA_033762115.1). Taxonomy (GTDB): domain Bacteria; phylum Verrucomicrobiota; class Verrucomicrobiia; order Limisphaerales; family SXQI01; genus JANRLX01. Next base: position 40,056 of record JANRLX010000092.1, on the reverse strand, counting down.
CATTCCAACCAATCCAGTTTCGGTTCACCGATCTGGTAGCTGGCATATTTAAGCTCGGATTTGCCATCGTAACTTTCGATGGGAAATACTTCCGTAAAAACCGCTTGCAACCCAAGATTCTTGCGGCGGGAGAGTGGAATCTCGGCCTGCAAGAACTCACGGTAAGAATTGACCTGGATTTCAATGAGATTAGGCGGGGCAATAATCTCTTTGATCTTACCAAAATTAATACGTTCAGATGCTCGGGATGGCATTTTTACCTCTTTCTGTGGCTTGGTCACGAGACCTTGCCTTCTGGTTTGCTACAAACGACACAACTCCGGCGCCCTGTTCCTCACAGAGTTTCACCGGGAAATTCAAGATTATACTATGAATACTGGGGAATAGCGCGTGCTCTCGTTTTAAATACTCTTGGCTAATTTTGTGTGAAATTGGGGTGACGAGACCGGCTCGTCACCCACAATGATAATCGATTCTTACTTAATTTCAACTTTGGCGCCAGCTTCCTCAAGTTTCTTCTTGGCGGCGTCAGAATCAGCTTTGTTAGCGCCTTCAAGCAAGGGCTTTGGTGCGCCTTCGACAAGCGCTTTGGCTTCAGCCAGGCCGAGACCAGCTTTGACTTCGCGAACTGCCTTGATGACAGCGATCTTCTTGTCCGCAGGAACGGAAGCGAGGATCACGTCAAAAGCGGTTTTGGCTTCAGCTGCAGGAGCTGCTGCTGCACCGCCACCGCCACCACCTGCTGCTGCGACAGCGACAGGAGCCGCTGCACTCACGCCCCACTTGGACTCGAGTTGCTTTACGAGGTCTGCGGTTTCCAAAACGGTCAAGCCGCTCAACTGATCTACTAATGTTGCAATATCTGCCATGTTTCCTTTCAGTCTCGTCGTCGCCCAAGGCTATGAGCGGTTTCAGTTTACAGCCTGCAAACCGACGATTTACTTTATGTTTCGTTTATTCTCCCGGAAACAGTCCGGGAAATTTGATTAAGCTGCGGCGGGGGTTTGTTCCTTGTCCACACGCGCCTGCAACACTCTTGCCAGTTGACCGGCTGGAGTATTGAGCAAGCGAACCAATTGACCCGCAGGAGCCTGTAAAAGACCGAGCAATTTGCCACGAAGCACTTCGATGCCTGGCAGATCGGCCAAAGCGATCAAATCTTTGGATTCGAGACGTTGATCCTTGAGGTAACCGAACTGCATTTTACCTTTGTCAGTCTCGGCAGAAAATGTTTTCAGGACTTTGGCTGCAGCAGAGACATCGCGCTGACCGGTAACAACCGCGAGCTGTCCAGCAAGGGCCCCCTTGAGATCAGCCAGGCCGGCTTCCTTGGCGGCAACCCGAAAGATCGAATTTTTGACCACGTGGACTTCCGCTCCCGTACTCCGAAGGCGCTTACGCAATTCAGTGAAATTGGTCACCGTCAAGGCGCGGTAATCAACAACGATGAAATAAGGAGAGGCGTTAAGCCGATTGATATATTCGGCACTGATAAATTTTTTCTCTTCACGCATGGAAATTTCCTCGGTTAAACAGGTTAGGCTGCGGCCATGAATTCACGGACATCCACCTGAACAGGAGGACTCATGGTGGCTGAAAGAGTGCAGCTATGAACAAAAATGCCTCGGACGCTTGAAGGCCGGGCTTTGATGACTGCCTCAATCACGGCCTGGGTGTTTTCCTGGATCTGTTTGGCGGAAAAGTTAATCTTGCCCACTGGCACGTGTATGTTCCCGGCTTTATCAACCTTGAATTCCACGCGACCCGCTTTGACTTCCTTGACAGCCTTGGCTGTGTCATCCGTGACAGTCCCGGTTTTTGGGTTTGGCATCAAGCCGCGAGGGCCAAGGACCTTACCCAATTTACGCACTTCGACCATCGCTTCGGGAGTTGCAATCGCCACATCGAAGTCGGTCCATCCTTCGGTGCATTTTTTGATCATGTCATCGAAACCGACATGCTCAGCGCCAGCCGCTTTGGCGGCATCGGCGGCATTGCCGGGACGAGCAAAGACCAGCACACGAACTGTTTTGCCGCTTCCATGGGGAAGAGGAACGGTGCCGCGGACCATTTGATCAGATTGTTTCGGATCAACCCCGAGGCGAAAAGCCAGGTCAACTGTTTCGTTGAATTTGGCTTTGGGGAACTTTGTCAGGACTTCGACCGCTGAAGTCAGTGGATAAAGCTTCTGCCTGTCCACCAGTTCAAGGGCTTTTTTGTATCGTTTACTTGGCATTTATGTGGGTGCGGTGCATGCGAGCCGAAGCTCTCCCGCGGTTTAGGTTAAAATTATCCTTGGATGTCGATTCCCATGCTGCGGGCAGTTCCGGCAACCTGGAGGTAGCCTGCCTCTTCGTTGCTGGCGTTCAGGTCCTTCATTTTCATCTTGACGATGTCCATGACCTGCTTGCGGGTCACTTTGCCGACTTTATCCTTGTTCGGGGTCTTTGAGCCGCTGGCAATGCCCGCTGCTTTTTTCAACAGGACAGATGCAGGAGGAGATTTGGTGATGAAGGTGAACGACTTATCCTGATAAACTGTGATCACCACGGGAATGACCAGGCCAGCCTGTTCTTTTGTCGCCGCATTAAATTCCTTGCAAAAAGCCATGATGTTGACCCCTTGCTGACCGAGAGCGGGGCCCACCGGAGGCGCAGGATTGGCCTGCCCGGCCGGAATTTGCAACTTCACTTGTCCAACAACTTTTTTCGCCATAAAAATTCTGTATTCGGTTAGGCTTTTTCAACCTGCCAATATTCCAATTCGACAGGTGTATTTCGCCCGAAGATGTTCACCGTCACCTTCAATTTTCCCCGTTCAGGCTCGATCTCTTCGATCACGCCACTGAAATTCAAGAATGGACCATCATTGATTTTGATTGTCTCACCGACATCGAAATTCACTTTAGGACGTTCAGTGTCCTCTGCATCTGAAATCTGAGCTTTAATTGTCGAGATTTCCTCATTGCTGGTCGGGCTTGGGCGGTCCCCACCCACAAACCCGATCACCCCTTGTGTTTCACGGATGAAATACCAGGGTTTCTCAATGATCCGTTTTCCCTCATCCAGAAGGATCATATCGATGAAAACGTAACCAGGGTAGAGCTTGCGGGTGCTCACAGTTTTTTTTCCACTGCGCACCTCAGCAACCTTTTCCATAGGGACGAGGACTTCTTTGATATAGTCACCCATCTCTTCGGTCTTGATCCGTTTTTCGATGCTATCCTTCACTTTCTGTTCCTGACCGGACAGCGTGTGAAGCACAAACCATTGACTCTGCATGAGATATAATTGTTCGACCGCTTACGAGGTGATCAGACGCATCACGCTCGTCAAAATAAAATCAATCCCGACGGTAAAAACCCCGAGCAAAGCAATCGTCACCATGACCAGCACCGTGGAGCCGGTCAATTCCTGGCGGGAGGGCCATGAGCATTTTTTAAGCTCTTCCTGCGTCTCCGCAAAATAGTTGCGAATCCGGACCAGATATCCCTGCTTCCAAAGAAGCGCGAAAACGATCCCGATGACGACTCCCCATATTCCCAGTTTTACAAAATCATTCATATCATTGGCGGAGGGGGAGGGATTCGAACCCCCGAAGGTGTTTAGCCTTAGCGGTTTTCAAGACCGCCGCGATAGACCACTCTGCCACCCCTCCGGCTCGCTGTTTTGGCTGGCAGGGCGGGAGGGACTCGAACCCCCAACCGACGGTTTTGGAGACCGCTACTCTACCAATTGAGCTACCGCCCTAAACCGCTGCCATTGTCTATCCCACTACCCGTCTCACCTTTCTCCACTTTATAATGAGACGAAAAAACGGAGGCGGGGAATATTCCCCGCTCTCCTATGAAGTCAAGTTTAAATTATGCGACGATATCGCTTACACGACCGGCACCGATGGTCCGACCACCTTCGCGGATCGCAAAGCGTTGTCCTTGTTCCATCGCCACAGGGGCAATGAGTTCGATTTCCACTGATACGTTATCACCAGGCATGACCATTTCCACGCCGGCAGGCAAGGTGACATTTCCTGTCACGTCCGAGGTTCGGAAATAGAATTGCGGGCGGTATTTGTTAAAGAATGGGGTATGACGGCCACCTTCTTCCTTTGAAAGCACGTAAACTTCGGCTTTGAACTTGGTATAAGGCTTGATGGAGCCTGGCTTGGCGAGAACCATGCCGCGTTCCACTTCTTCCTTCTTGGTGCCGCGCAGCAGCACACCGACGTTATCGCCAGCGCTCGCTTTATCGAGAAGCTTGCGGAACATTTCAATGTCGGTCGCCACGGTTTTGCGGGTGTCTTTCAACCCCACGATTTCCACGTCAGACATTTTGTTCAATTCACCGCGTTCCACGCGACCGGTCACGACAGTGCCACGACCTTCAATGTTGAACACGTCCTCAATGCACATAAGGAACGGTTTGTCGACTTCGCGGGTTGGAAGCGGGATATGCGAATCAATCGCGTCCATCAGGTCCTGAATGGCTTTTTCACCTTCAGGTTTTCCTTCCATGGCAGCGGTGGCACTGCCACGCACCACTGGAGTGGTGTCGCCAGGGAATTGATATTTGCTGAGCAGGTCACGGATTTCCATTTCGACCAGGTCCAGCAATTCAGGATCATCAACGAGATCGACTTTATTAAGGAAAACAACAACAGCGGGAACACCGACCTGACGAGCGAGGAGGATATGCTCACGGGTCTGAGGCATTGGGCCGTCAGCTGCGCTGACCACCAGAATCGCACCGTCCATCTGGGCAGCGCCAGTGATCATGTTCTTGACGTAATCGGCGTGGCCAGGGCAGTCAACGTGAGCGTAATGGCGCTGGTTGCTTTCATATTCAACGTGGGAGACTGCAATGGTCACCGTTTTGGTAGCGTCACGGACTGTGCCGCCCTTGGTGATGTCCGCGTAGGAAATCGGAGTTGCCATCCCTTTGCGAGACTGCACAGCCACGATGGAGGCAGTCAGGGTTGATTTACCATGGTCCACGTGCCCGATCGTGCCGACATTCACGTGGGGTTTATTTCGTTGAAACGATTCTTTAGCCATTTGCTGGTTATGTTATTTTCTGTTTTAAATCGTAGCTGCGCCAAATCTGGAGCCCATGATCAGGTTTGAACTGATGACCTCGTCCTTACCAAGGACGTGCTCTGCCAACTGAGCTACATGGGCTGAAAGTCTCTTTCCAAACCGCTGGCACCCGTAGAAAACGACAAAAATCCCTTCAATCCCGCCACTTGGTCAATCGGGGATTGGAGGTGCTTTTTTGTTTTCCGACCCGCTAACTGTCGCTGAATATAGAACCGCGCAATCGGGTGTCAACGGTTTTTCATCCTGGTTTGAGCACTATTTTTTGCAATCGCCACCTTCGGCTCTGCCATTGGCTTATCCACCTTGATCCCAAGCTCAAAACGTTCTCCTGATTTACGCAGGAGCGCAGGCGCAGAAAACAGCTCGGAAACTGCCCTGCCATTCAATGTGTCCTTTTTCCCCGCCAAAAGGACCTTGCCCGCCTTTAGCAGAAGCACATGCGTAAACAGCGGCATGATCTCCTCCACATGATGGGTAACAAAGATTAAGGCAGGGGCATTCTCAAGCCTGCCAAGGTTTTGCAAAAATTGTAAAAACCGTTCTCTCGCAGCGGGATCCAACCCGGCACAAGGCTCATCCAGAATTAATATGCGCGGTTTCGCCATCAATGCCCTTCCGATGAGGATGCGTTGACGTTCCCCTTGAGAAAGGTAAATCCATGGGCGTTCCGCCAGGTGTTCACACTCCAATTGCTTCAAAATCTTAACGCCTTCCTTGCGGTCCGAGGCTGATGGTTTTCCCCAGAAATCAATCATGGCATATTTTCCACTCACCACGGTGTCCAAAGCGGGCTCGGAATCAGTCATCATCTGTCGCAGGCTGGAACTGACCATTCCGATGTGGCGGCGCAATTCACGCCAGTCTGTACTACCAAATTGCCGGCCCAAAAGATTCACGGTGCCTTTAGTGGGGGTGAGGTAACCCACCAGGGAATTGAGAAGTGAAGTTTTTCCTGAACCATTGGCGCCAAGGATTACCCAATGCTCACCCTGGCGAATATTCCAGGTGATGCCATCCAAAATCCGCGATTTTCCGCGAATAATCGTCAGGTTCTTGATTGAAAGAATGGTTTCATCTCTCAATTGATCGATTTGCATTTGGCGTTTACCTGCCTCTGCGAAATCCTTCGGCGTATTGACATTGGTTAATTCATTCGGATCAGCCCTTCTGAATACTCCTGCCGAAACTGTTTTAGCCAGGTGCTGTAATGCAAATTTTCCCTGCTCAATCGATGCCTTTACCAGTGGCAAATCCTTCTTCCAGATTACGAAAGGAAATCCAGCCCCTTGATCTCCGTTTACAAAAATGGGTTTTTGCTGCGCTCTCGCTTCTGAAATAACCTGGGTTAACAATTCTGCCGATAAAAACGGCATGTCGCAGGGCAGGAAAAGAATGGCCTCGAACTGACTCTGCTTCAGCGCCGTGAAAACCCCTCCCACAGGTCCGCATTCAGGCACCAGGTCACGCCGGATGACCCGGGTTGGCAACCCTGCTTCCCTGGCAATCTGGATTGTTTTTTGCAGTAATGTTTTACCCGCCAGGCGCAGACTGCCTTTGCTCCGCCCCATCCGGGAGCTCCGACCGCCAGCCAGAATGCAAATTTCCATCGCCATATCCCACCAGATAAGGGGAGAAAGCTAAAAGCAAAAACGCAGCTCAGGTTGAGCTGCGTTGGATTTCAAAATTGATGAAAAATCTTATCAGTATTGTTGTTCACGGCGAGGACCACGGTCGCGATCACGGTCACGTCCCCCGCCCCCACCTCCGCCACCACGATAACCGCCACCGCCGTTGCCCCCCCGGTACCCGCCACCACCGGAACGTTCTTCGCGAGGACGAGCCTCATTTACAGTGATGTCGCGCCCGCCGAGATTTCTGCCATGCAATGCTTCCACTGCCTTGTCTGCATCCTCTTTGGCCTCCATTGTCACGAAGCCGAAACCACGAGGGCGTCCGGTCATGCGATCAACGATCAGGTCCACCGCGGTGACTGCACCGTACGCGGCAAAAAGGTCCTGAAGTTCATTTTCTGTCGTATTAAATGACAGATTTCCTACGAATAATTTGGTACTCATCTGGTTGTGTGTGTTTGGATTTAGACAATTGCCTCACTGGATCTGCTGTTCCCGAAGGGGAAGAATCTTATCTATGACGAAGGTTTAACAATTCTAGTTGGCCACTATCTACTGGAGAAGGAGGTTACCTGGACGGCAGCTGACATCAAGCATTGATTTTAACGAAAAGTACGGATGCCTGATTCAGTTTAACCTACTTGCCCGCTGCCGCAGGAATGTCTTTTGCCGTTTTCTCGTGATTGAACTTCAGGCAGTCGTTTCACCCCGATAAACCCAGCCGATATTTTTCCTGATATTAGCAGGGGTGAATGACTTTTAAAAATTCAGCGGTTTTACCCATTATCAGGAGCCGATCTTGTGCGAATGTCAGAAAGGAGCATTATGAAAGAATTACAACTCGCACGCACCTTGGGATGGTTCAGCATCGGCCTTGGCCTGGCAGAACTTTTAACACCACGAAGAATTTCAAAGACGATCGGGGTCAAGCCGCACCCAGGGGTTCTTCGAGTGATGGGACTTCGGGAAATCACCAGTGGAATAGGCATTCTCACGCAAAAGAAGCCGACCACCTGGGTTTGGTCCCGTGTCATTGGGGATATTATGGATCTTGGCATGTTGGGAATGGCGTTTGGATCCAGTCATGCCCAGCGTTCGCGGCTGGCGATTGCAACCGCCACCGTTGCCGGAGTCGCAGCTGTTGATCTTCTTTGCGGCAAGCAACTGAGCCGAAGATATCCGGAAAAGAAAGCCAAAGGAGAACAGGGAAAGATTCCGTTGCACAAGGTCATCACAATCAATCGACCCGCAGAAGAACTTTACCGGTTTTGGCGAAATTTTGAAAACCTGCCACGGGTCATGGGGCACTTGAAATCGGTCACCGCGACCAATGACAAGCGGTCACATTGGGTGGCGAAGGGACCGATGGGACATGATGTGGAATGGGATGCCGAAGTGACCCAGGATGTGCCGAACAAACTCATTGCATGGCGTTCATTGGAAGGCGCGGATGTGGACAACTCAGGTTCTGTCCGTTTCGAAACTGCGACCGGGGGGAGAGGTACGGTGGTACGAGTGCAGTTGAGCTACAACCCTCCGGGAGGTGTGGTGGGAGCCAAGGTGGCCAAGGTCATGGGACAGGCACCGGAGAAGCAAATCCCGGTCGATCTGATCAGGTTCAAGCAACTTATGGAAACCGGTGAGATTGCCAAAACTGAAGGACAATCCTCCGGTCGTCGCAAAAGTACCTCGGCAAAATTCGATGATCTACTCCGGGCTTAAAAATTAACATCAAACTCAAGGGAAAAACAGATGAAGGCGAATTGTTGGTTCGGTAAAAACCAGATGCAGGTCGTGGAAGTGCCCGACCCAAAAATTTTAAATCCGCGCGATGCCATCGTTAGAATCACCTCAACCGCGATTTGTGGGTCGGATCTCCACCTTTACAACGGTTTTGTCCCCACGATGGAAAAGGGAGATATCGTGGGTCATGAGTTCATGGGAGAAGTAGTGGAGGTGGGCAGCGGAGTGAAGAATTTGAAAGTGGGTGACCGGATTGTAGTCCCTTTCCCGATCTCCTGCGGAAGCTGTCATTTCTGCACGGAGGGGATGTTTTCACTTTGTGAAAATTCAAATCCAAATGCGCTGATGGCACAGCAGATGTGGGGACATTCACCTTGCGGTATTTATGGCTACTCCCACTTGACCGGGGGATATGCGGGAGGACAAGCAGAGTATGCACGCGTTCCCTTTGCGGACGTGGATCACGTTAAAATCCCTGATAATCTGCGAGACGAGCAGGTGCTCTTCCTTTCGGACATTTTCCCCACCGGCTACATGGCTGCGGAAAATTGCAACATCAAGCCAGGGGATACTGTCGCAGTCTGGGGTTGCGGGCCTGTGGGGCAGTTTGCGATCAAAAGCGCCTTTCTTCTCGGTGCGGAACGGGTAATCGCCATTGACCGGGTGCCGGAGCGATTGCGAATGGCCCAGGAACAAGGTGGGGCGGAAATTATTAATTACGATGATCTGGATACTTATGAGGGGTTAATGGAGATGACAGGAGGTCGGGGCCCTGATTCGTGCATTGAAGCAGTGGGAATGGAAGCACATGGCGCTCCACTGGAGTATGCATATGATCGAGCCAAACAAGCGATGATGCTTGAAACAGATCGGCCGATTGCGTTCCGGGAAGCAATCATGGCCTGCCGGAATGGAGGAACGATTTCCGTTCCAGGGGTCTATGGTGGGCTGGTTGATAAAATTCCGCTTGGTGCATTAATGAACAAGGCACTCACGATCAAAACAGGGCAAACTCATGTGCAGAAGTACATGGGACTGTTGCTTGAAAAAATCCAGAAAGGCGAAATTGATCCAAGCTTTGTCATTACGCACACCATGAGCCTGGAAGATGCACCCAAAGGATATGAATTGTTCAAGCATAAGCAGGATGAATGCATTAAAATTGTCCTGAAACCGCAACTCTGAAGAGAGTCTCTTATTTTTCTCCCATCATCCAGGGGAAGGCAGCGATGCCTTCCCCTTTTTTGTGGCTTCACGCAACGAGCTTTCCCATGAATGTTCATTCCGATACAATCGTCGGAATGTCAGCCATGCCATTTATTTCTGTCTCGCTGCTTTTCTCCCTGTGCGCGCTATTCTGCGTGTATGGTGCTGATCCTTTTGCCGAGAACGTGCGGACCAGTGAACCATTGACTCCTGAAGCGCAGCAAAAAACCTTTCATGTTCCTGATGGTTTCGAGGTTCAGCTTGTCACCTCTGAACCGCATATCCGAAAGCCAATGAACATGGCTTTCGACAGCCGTGGACGGCTTTGGGTGAGCGAATCACGGGAGTATCCTTATCCTGCCCCCCTGGATAAACCGGGCCGGGATACAATAAAAATTTTTGAGGATTTTGATGCAAATGGCAGGGCGCGAAAAATCACCACCTTTGCGGAAGGTTTGAATATACCCATTGGACTTTATCCGTATAAAAATGGGGTCATTGCCTGGAGCATTCCCAACATCTGGTTTTTTCAGGACACTGATGGAGATGGAAAAGCCGACAAGAAGGAAATCCTGTTTGGACCTCTCGGATGGGAAAAAGACACTCATGGAAACAATGCTTCTTTTCGCCGGGGATTTGATGGCTGGCTGTATGCCACGCACGGTTTCAACAACACGTCCACAATCAAAGCGCGTGATGGGAGCACGATCACGATTCATTCAGGAAATACCTATCGTGTGCGCCTGGATGGATCGCGGGTCGAGCAGCATACCTGGGGACAAGTGAATCCGTTCGGGCTCTGTTTTGATCCTTATGGAAATATGTATTCGGCTGATTGCCACAGCTCACCTATTTATGAGCTGCTGCGCGGCGGATACTATCCCAGTTTCGGGAAACCTAATGATGGCCTGGGGTATGCTCCAACCATGCTTCAGCATACTCATGGTTCAACAGCGATCGCCGGGATTATTTATTATCTTGATGGCTATTGGCCGCAGGAATTTCAGAATAACATCCTGATTGGAAACGTAATGACCAGCAGGATCAATCGAGACACGATTTCAGAACGGGGTTCAACGAAGGTGGCACATGAACAAAAAGATTTTCTGACCACTGACGATCCCTGGTTTCGACCTGTGGATATCCAGATGGGCCCGGACGGAGCCCTTTATGTGGCGGATTTTTATAACAGAATCATCGGCCATTATGAAGTGCCGTTGGAGCATCCCGGTCGTGACCGGGAAAGAGGCCGTATCTGGCGTGTCATCTACAAGAACAAGCCTGCGGCTCCCCCCTTTAATCTGGCTGCAGCCACGCTTGACCAATGTCTGGATGAATTGGACAGCCCCTTCATGACTCGACGAATGCTTGCAATGAATGAAGTGACTGACCGGATCGGCTCAACCGCTATTCCTTCCGTGAAGCGGCTGATCGGAAGGAGCAATCCGAGTTCGTTTCAGTTGATTCATGGGCTTTGGATTCTCCACCGTTTGAATGCAATGGAGAATGCTTATCTTTCCATGGCAGCCACCCACAGGGACAAAGCCGTCCGGGCGCACGCGATGCGAATTATTGGCGAAACTGCTACGCTCACACCTTTCCATACGGATTTATTGAAGGCTGGAATCAAGGATGCAGACCCGCTCGTGCAACGTTGCGCGGCGGAAGCTTCAGGTCTGCATCCGCGTCAAGAGTTCATTCCAGCGTTACTTCAGTTACGCCAGAAAACTCATCCATCGGACACCCATTTGCTGCATGCCACACGGATCGCACTGCGAAATCAAATGGCTGCCACGGACAAGGTTTCTTTTGCAGCGAGCGCAGCGATCTCGGAGAACGATTCCCGGGCGCTGGCAGATGTGGCACTGGCAATTCCCAAACCTGCCGCAGCCTCTTTTTTATTAGACCACACCCAAAAGTATGATGAACCGGATGAACGACTGGCCAATTGTCTGAAGCATATTGCCCGACATGTGGAGGTTGATCGGCTGGATGATCTGGCTGAAGTTTCACGGCAAAAAGCCAGGAATGAAACCGATGTTCAATTAACAGTGTTCAAATCGATCCAAGACGGGTTTTCACAACGGGGGCTAAAAGTGACCCCAAAAATCAAAGACTGGGGCAATGAATTGGCTGGCAGCCTTTTGAGCGCTGCCACAGGCCGCTCCACCTGGATCAATTTGCCAAATCCCACCAAAGCCTTTTCTGCAAACCCCTGGGTGTTGCAGGAACGGAATGCTGAGGATGGCGCCACCACTCTGTATATTACCAGCCTGCCTTCTGGAGGGGAGCAGCTTACCGGCATTCTTCGTTCCAGTTCCTTCCCTGCGCCAGCTGCTTTTTCATTCTACGTAGTAGGGCATGATGGTCCACCTTCAGAACCTGCGCTCGGCAACAATTCTGTTCGTCTGATCGATTCAAAAACCGGTCAGGTTCTCAAGCAAACTCCTGCTCCAGGAAACGATATCGCACGAAAAGTCACATGGGATTTGCGGGAGTTTGCAGGAAGAGAATGCCATTTTGAGCTGGTTGATGGTGATACGGGTTCAGGATACGCCTGGATAGGAGCCGGTCGGTTTGACCCTCCGGTCATCGCTCTTCCACAATCCGATCCAAACAAGGTGAATGAAAAGCTCCTTAGCGCCTTGCAAATAACCGAATCGCTGAATTTAACGAATCATCAAAGCGCCCTCGAAAATTTACTGACCGCAGGCGATCATGAGTTCATTGTCCAGGCCTCCGCTGCCCAGGCATTGGTATCGTTCAGTCCTTCAGATGAAAAACGCGCTTTGGCAAAGCTGCTTCAGGAAACTGCGCTGGCCTCAAACCTTCGAAGGACGATTGTCCATTCCATTGCAACCAATGGTCAGAGCAAAACTGTTTTAACCCAGGTCTTTCAAATGGCACCGCAACGACTTCAAATCAAGGTTGCAGAAAATCTTGTCGCCTCGTCCGAAGGCGTTGAAGTTTTTCTGGCAATGGTCGAGCGTAAGGAAGCTCCTGTTGGACTTCTGAGTGCACGCACGATTAAGGAGCGGCTCGCCACGCAATCGGGTCCACAATTGAAACAGCGGATTGCAACACTTTCAGACAAACTTCCGCCAGCCAATGAAGGGATCGCCTCAAAGCTGGAAGAAAAACGGATCGCTTTTGAGAAATCCCAGGGAAATTCGAACAATGGACAGGCTCTGTTCGTGAAAAATTGCGCAGTCTGCCACCAGGTGGATGGCGCTGGCGCACTCATTGGACCACAACTTGATGGAATTGGGAACCGTGGGCTTGAACGTTTGATCGAGGATGTGCTGGACCCAAACCGGAATGTTGATCACGCCTTTCGGTCCCATCTTGTTATTTTGGAAGATGGAGATGTGATCTCGGGCCTGCCTCGGCGCGAGGAGGGAGAGTTGTTGGTATTGGCAGACTCAACCGGCAAAGAAATTTCAATCCAGAAAAAATTAATCAAGGAACGTCGCGAATCAGACTCGTCATTGATGCCGGAAAATTTCGGGGACTTGCTGAATCCGCAGGAATTAAACGATCTGCTCGCATTCCTTCTTTCCAGAAGAGGGAATTGACGCTGCCACCAATCCGGCTGACTTCCCCTTCTTGATTGAAATCGTGATCTCACAGATCATGCGAGAATGTCCGAGTTGACGATCATTGTGGTGGGAGGTGGGGCAGCTGGATTTTTTGGAGCAATTGCTGCTTCTGAAACCGCCCCCGGAGCGCAGGTCACTTTATTGGAAAAAGGGGGGCAGTTTCTTTCGAAAGTTCGTATTTCCGGAGGTGGGCGATGCAACGTAACGCATGCCTGCTTTGATGTTCGGGATTTTAGCGCACGGTATCCTCGCGGCAGCAAAGAATTGATCAGCCCCTTTCATCAGTTTGATGCGCGGTCCACTATTTCCTGGTTTAAGGCGCGAGGTGTGGAGCTCAAAACTGAAGCGGATGGGCGGATGTTTCCCGTGACAGACTCTTCTCAAACAATCATTGATTGCCTTGTTGGCACGGCACAAAAAAATGGCGTTCAAATGCGCACCAACTCAACGGTCGAACGAATTGAAAAGAACCAGAAAGGATTTCGGGTTCTGTTATTCGACGGCAAAGCACTTCAGGCTGACAAGTTATTGCTTGCCACCGGCGGCTGCCGTTCTGAAGCGCTTGGCTCATTGGCAACTTCTCTCGGGCATACCCTTCAACCGCCCGTCCCTTCTCTCTTTACCTTTCATATTGAACTGCCCTGGCTAAGGGCATTGTCGGGCGTCAGCCTGCCGGAAGTGGAGATTGCGATTCCCGGAACCAGTCTTCGTGAACGTGGCCCGCTTTTAATAACTCATTGGGGGCTGAGCGGTCCAGCTGTGTTGAAGCTTTCCGCCTGGGGCGCGCGTGAATTAAACAGGCTCAATTACCAGTTTACCATTGAGTTGAATTGGCTTCCGCACCTTTCTGTGGAAGCCGTCCGAAACGAATTGCTGAAGCGTATTCAAACGAATGGCGCAAAAATGGTGGTTAATTCTCCGATTTCTCCGTTAACAGCTCGATTTTGGGAGGCACTGGTTCTTTCGAGCGGGATTGCTCCGGAAACACGCTGGGCAGGTTTGAGCAGGGCGGCCCAGCATCATCTCTCTCAAACCATTAGCCGCACTCAATTTCATGTCACCGGGAAGAGCCTGAACAAGGATGAGTTTGTGACCTGTGGCGGGGTCCGCCTTGATGAAGTGAACTTGAAAACAATGGAAAGCAAAATATCTCCCGGGCTTTACTTTGCTGGTGAACTACTGGACATCGACGGAATTACAGGAGGATTTAATTTTCAGGCTGCATGGACGACCGGTTGGATTGCGGGACGGTCCATGGCGTTAACCTCCAGCTAAACAGAGGGGGGATCTATCCGAAAAAACTCCAGAGTCCCGGGGAAATCGTTTTTGTCCTGCTCCGGTTTTTCCCTGTTGGAAATCTCTCCCAGCAACTCAAGAGATTTGATCAGTGAAATTAATTCCAACTGCTCGTCTCGCTTGACGACAAAGGCATTGGCACCGAGATCCAAGGCGTTCTGAAGAACCCGGTCATGCTCATTGGAAACCATGATCACGATTGGAATTGTATTGAAGATTTTCTGTTCACGTATCCAGCCAAGCAAGACCATGCTGCTTCCGTCCGGATTGGCGAGATCCAGCACCAGCAGGTCAGGTAGAGGATAAAGTTGCCGATTACTGTAAACTCCGATTCCCTTCAGATATAACAACGCTTCATTTCCGTATCTCGCCACACGGATTGGATGACGCAGGGAATTTTTCCGAAAAGCCTGCTCCAGTTGGTAAATGAGCGTCTGCTCATTAACCACCAATAAAATAACACTTGTCTCTTTCAACTCTCCCTACTCGTTCTATTCAATCCAACCATACGCTCTTACGGGCTCTGCTCGGGATATTTAAAAACAAAATTATTTAACTCTTTCATGAGCCCTTTTCAATCAGGTTTTCCCCGATTTCAATTTGCCCACATTTGATTCCTCATCTGCAAATACAGCTTGTTCATGAGCTTAACAAAACGTAATGTGAGCAATGTCAAACTAACGGCGTCGCAATGATTTTGGCCACACGAGAACCTGAAAACGACAAGGTTAGTATTCTCCTTGTTGACGATAATCCCGAGAAACTTCTCGCGATTGAAAGTGTTTTGGAAAAACTCGGCCAAAACCTCGTGAGAGCCCATTCAGGTGAAGAAGCCCTACGCCTGTTGTTGCGCAAGGAATTCGCCCTGATTCTCATGGATGTGAATATGCCGGTCATGGATGGCTTTGAAACAGCTTCCATGATCCGGAAACGAAGAAGCCTTGAACATATACCTATCATTTTCGTCACAGCGCTCAGCACGACGGATTCGGATGTCTTTAAAGGTTATTCCTTTGGAGCCGTGGATTATGTCCTGACGCCGATTGTCCCTGAAATTCTCCGCACCAAAGTGGGTGTATTTATCGAGCTGTGGAAACAGAAAAAAGCCTTGAGCGCCCAGGCGGAATCATTGCGCCTCCTGAATGAGAGCCTGACACTGCGGGCACAGCAACTGACCCAGGCAAACCAGGAACTTGAAAGTTTTTGTTATACCATCGCCCATGATTTGCGTGCTCCCCTGCGTGCAATGGAAGGTTTGACAGCCGCATTAATTGAAGACTACGGCGGACATATTGACGAAACGGGGCAGGATTATGGCAAACGCATTCGCGGCGCTGCCGAACGAATGGACCAAATGATCCAGGAACTTCTCGCCTACAGTCGTATTACCTTGCAACAAATTGAACTTCAACCGCTTTCTCTATCCACGATCATTCAGGATGTCCTGGCACAACTGGATTACGATTTGCGAAAAAAAAATGCCTCCACTCATATCAAGCTGACTGACCCGCAGGTGATGGGACATGGCGCGATGTTGACGCAGGTCGTTGCCAACCTCCTCTCCAATGGAATCAAGTTTGTCCCCCCGGGAATTCCACCGGAAATCAAGATTTGGGATGAACGAATCAATGGAGTCGTCCGCCTTTGGATCGAAGACAACGGGATCGGAATTGCTCCAGAGCATCAGGAGCGTATTTTCCGGGTCTTCGAACGGCTGCATGATCGTGATACCTACGTTGGGACCGGAATTGGATTAGCCATCGTCCAAAAAGCGATCCACCGCATGGAAGGAAAGGTGGGCGTCAAATCGGAGCTTGGGCAGGGAAGTCGTTTTTGGCTGGAATTGAAAATGGCACCTGAAGTTCCCATCGAGAACTGGGCGAAAAAAAACGGCCATAAGGAAAGTGTTGCTGCCGCCACTTAAGAATGCCTCGTCAACGCCCCCACGTGGGCAACAGCAGCATTTGCCAAACCTTCAAGGCTGTACCCGCCTTCCAGCAATGAAACGAGCCTTCCTTCACAATGCTCTTTGGCAATGGCACTCATGATTTCCGTCAATCGAGCGAAATCCTCATCAGAAAGCTTAAAATGACCCAACGGGTCCCCTGCCCTGGAATCAAACCCGGCAGAAAGCAGAACCAGATCCGGTTTGAATTTCTGGGCCGCCTTGACCAGTTTTGTTTCAAATGCACCGACGATTTCCTTACTGCCGGCTCCCGCTGGAAACGGGTTGTTAATGATACAGTTCAATCCTTTGCCACTGCCATTTTCTCCGGCTTCACCTGTCCCCGGATACCATGGATGCTGATGGGTATCGAAGAAGAGGACTGAACCATCTTCATAAAAAGTATCCTGCGTCCCATTTCCATGATGCACATCCCAATCCGCAATCAGGACTTTACCGAGTTTGTGGACTGCCTGACCATAACGGGCGGCTATGGCGATGCTGTTGAAAAGGCAAAAGCCCATTCCGCGATTTGGCGAGGCATGATGTCCGGGAGGTCGAACCACGCAAAAGGCATTTGAAGCTTTCTTGCTAACGACCAGATCAATGGCTGTAAGCGCCGCACCAGTGGCAAGGAGTGCCACATGATAAGAATCTTCCGAGATCGCAGTATCTCCAGTGCTCAGGTCTCTCGCGCCACTTTGAACATCCCGGCGAACTGTCTGGCAATAAACCGGAGTATGAACGCGCAACAGGTCAGCTTCGGTGGCAGGTCGCGGTTCAACATAGTCCAGAAAAGGTTTAAGATTCTCCTGATTGCGCAACCTTTGCATCACCGCCTCAATCCGGGCTGGCTTCTCCGGATGCCCCAGCCCCGGATCATGCTTGATATATTGAACCGAACTCAGGATGGCAGTGGGTAATTTGCTCTCCATGGTGAAAAATTAGCTTTTTTATCGTGGTAAGTCGAACCTTCTGTCAAAATTGCGGACAGATCGCCCGTGCGTTTTCTTTTCCTAACATTGGGTTGGCATCCGGAGCAGACCGGAGGTGCATTCCGCTACGTTGCGGAACTTGGAGAACGACTGGCTGTGCGAGGTCACCATGTAAGCATTCTTTTTCCATCGCAAACCCCAGACCAGGGTCCGGCAACAAGCAGTAACGGATCCCACCTGATCCGGTTTCAAAAGCGGGCGGCATCTTATTGGAATTGGAAACAGGAAATCAGGGAAATCGATCTCCTTTTAGCCCATTTGCCTTCAGACACAATTGTTATTCAATGTCATGCCTACTTTTCTCACGTCGCCCGGGCACGCAAACAACAGGCCTTTCTTTTTACCGGCCCCTGGGCGGAGGAGTATCTCATTCGCTTCAGGGGTGAACGCCCCACAATAATGCAATCGTTGCATGCACTTTACATGCGGCGAGTTGAAAAAAACGCACTACGAAGGTCATCCCGAATTTTCACGATCTCAAAATATTACCAAGATCATTTGCCGCTTTGGCACCCCACCCGATTGCCACACATTCAGATGATAGGGGCGGGGGTCAACCTGAAGAGGTTCCTTCCTTTGGAACGAAACGATCTGCGAGCCATGAATGGCCTGAATCCTTCCGATTTTCTTCTCCTGGCCGTCAGGCGATTGGAGGCACGAATGGGTTTGGATTTGCTGATTCAGGCAGTTGGTGCCGTTCGCAAAAGGCATTCGAATCTCAAACTATGGATCGCGGGCAGCGGGGCAGAGGAACAATTTCTTAAAAGACAAATCCATACCCTCAGCCTGGAACAGTCTGTTCAGTTGATGGGACACGTTACAGAATCTCAATTGGTTGATCTCTATAATATGGCCGATTGCTCGATTGTTCCATCCATCGCACTCGAAGGATTTGGTTTGAGCAGTGTCGAGAGCCTTGCCTGTGGAACTCCGGTTTTGGCCTCGCGACAGGGTGGGAGTCTGGAAATTCTTAACCCGTTCTCTCCGCAATTTTTATTCGAGCCGGGATCGAGCACAGCAATAGAGCAGCTCTTATCCACAATCCTGAACGGCAACTTAAAATTCCCATCACGTGAACAATGCCGCAGCTACGCCCAGCAAAATTTTTCCTGGGAAAAGGTCGCTGCTGAATTCGAGATGGGCATTCAAATCCTCCCCCCATGAAACTGCTTGAGCTTGGAAAATATTATCCACCTCACCGGGGAGGAATAGAAACACTCCTGCGTTCATTTTGTGAAGGTTTTTCAGCTCGAGGAGCGGAGGTGACCTGCATCGTTTCAAACCGATCCCGAAAGCAGGAAGTGGCAAATTCCGGCGGTATCTTACTCAAGAGGCTCCCAACCTGGGGAGAATTCTTTTCCACACCGATAACCCCTGCATATCTTAAAGAATCCCGCAATTGGAGTGGTGATCTGCTGCATGCTCATTTCCCGAATCCCCTGGCCGATCTTTCTGTATTACGTGCCCCTCCTCAATTGCCAATCGTGCTGAGCTATCATAGCGATGTGGTGCGTCAGGCAGGTTGGATGAGACTATACGGTTCCGTGCTCTCCCATGTTCTTGAACGAGTAAACCAGATCGTCGTTGCCTCTCCCCCCCAGCTTGAACATTCCAAATGGCTAAAACCGGTCCGTGATCGATGCAGTATTATTCCGTATGGAATCGATTTGCGGCAATTTGATCTGACCGCCGAGCAACAGGCTAAAGTGTTCCATCTCAGGCAAAATGCCAGATTGCCTGTCGTCCTGACCGTGGGGAGATTCGTCGGATACAAAGGGCATTCTTATCTCATTGAAGCAATCAAGAATCTTGAGGCTGAACTCTGGCTCCTGGGGAGCGGCCCACTTGAACCTCAATTAAAAGCTCAGGTGGCCCGACTGGAGCTGCGTGATCGAGTAAAATTCCTTGGCAACCTCGCAAATGAAGAATTATCAATTCATCTGCATGCCTGCACCCTTTTTGTGCTGCCCTCAATCACTCCCAACGAAGCGTTTGGAATTGTGCAATTGGAAGCGATGGCTTGCGGAAAACCCGTGATCAGTTGCGATTTGAAGTCGGGCGTTCCGTTCGTCAACCTGCATGACCAAACCGGCATCGTGGTGCCACCCTCCTCTGCTCGCGCCCTCGCTGAAGCCATTAAATATTTATTGGACCGGCCTGACATCGCTGGTCGTTATGCAGCAAATGGCAAAGCGCGAGTGGAGCAGGAATTCCGATTGGAACAAATGATAGAAAGGTATTGGGAACTTTTCCAAAAAATGGGGGTCGTGAGGTGAAAACCTATTTGTTCATTTTGACCTGCTCGGCAGTGACAAGTTTTCTGCTGACCCCTCTTGCTATTTCGCTGGCGTGGCGAGTTGGAGCTTTGGATTATCCTTCTGAACGGAAGATCCATTCCGAAGCGATGCCTCGCCTGGGCGGCCTCGGGGTATTTGCCGGTTTCGCCTTCCCCTGGGTCACGCTGTATCTCCTGGAAAATCGTGTCTCCCTCTCATTTCAAAATCATGAACGATTATTTCTCTGGCTGTTTATTGGGGCTGCTCTGTTGCTTGCCCTGGGAATCTACGATGACATTAAAGGAGCGAGGGTTTTCGTTAAACTGATCGTTCAAATCATTGTTGGCTTTGCCCTTTATGAATTTGGCGGCTACCGGATTGAGACACTGTCGCTTTTTTTCACCAGCAAGCCGCTCGAACTGGGATGGTTCTCCCTTCCTGTCTCCATTTTTTGGGTGGTCGCCATTACTAACGCCATCAACCTGCTGGACGGGGTGGATGGACTCGTTACCGGGATTACTGCCTTACTGGCGCTTGCTCTTGCGGTCATCAACATCATGGCAGGAAATATTTTCGTGGCATTGGTGACGTTGTCATTGGGGGGCGCCTGCCTTGGGTTTTTGCCTTTTAACTTCTCTCCCGCAAAAGTGTTTCTGGGCGATTCGGGCAGCTTGTTTATCGGGCTGATCCTTGCTGCAGTCAGTATGTTTTCACTGTTCAAGGAAACCACAGCCACGTTGATTGTTGTGCCATTAATGCTTTTCGGATTGCCATTATTCGACACAACCTCCGTCTTGATGAGTCGCGCCTATCATGGAAGGCCGCTGTTCAAGGCGGACAAATCGCATGTTCATCATCGATTGCTGCAATTAGGGCTCAGCCAACGAAGAGCTTGCCTGATTCTTTACGGGGTCACAGGCTTGCTGGGTATTGCAGCGGTTGCCTTGAGTCTTCAGCAAAGCCTGGACAGACTCCAATATATCGCTGGAGGCATGCTGTTCATTTGCGTTGCAGGGCTGGCGTGGAAACTGCGGTATCGATCAGGCGTTAATATAAACTCTCATGTTAAGCCTTGAAGAAGCGCTTGCGCGGATCATCCGAACGGTCAAACCGCTCAGTTCGGAAAAGATCCCCATCGTTGATGCGGATGAACGCATCATTGCCGGGATGATCAAGACGGCGATTCCGTTGCCGCTCTTTGACAATTCGGCCATGGATGGATATGCCCTGCGCTCGGATGACCTTGTTGGAGCCAGCAGGGAAAAGCCTGTGAGCCTGAAACTAATTGGGGAAGCTCCGGCAGGACGATCTGTTCAATTTCAAATCCGGAGAGGGGAATGTGTTCGCATCTTTACAGGATCACCAATCCCCTCCGGTGTGGACGCTGTCCTGATGCAGGAGGACACTCATGCCATTGGATCGGAGATTCAATGTTTCGATAAAACGATTCCTGGAGAAAATATCCGCAGACGCGGGGAAGATATTGAAACAGGGACGATCCTATGCGAACCAGGAAGGGTCGTTGGGCCAGGATTAATCAGCCTGCTCGCTTCCTGCGGCATCAGCGAAATTCCAGTGATTCGTCGGGCAAGGGTGGCGTTGCTTGCGACTGGTGATGAGTTGCAACAACCAGGAAGACCGCTTGCACCCGGACAAATTTACGAAAGCAACCGCACGACCCTTGCAACATTGCTTCGCCGAACAGGCGCCATTCCTTCACTGTTGCCAGTAGTACCCGACACTTTGAAGGACACCGTTGCGGCATTGGACCAGGCGTTGACATTGGGCGATCTGGTGGTTACCTCCGGCGGGGCATCCGTTGGCGGGCATGATTATATCAAGGAAGCCCTGCAGAAGCTTGGCGGTACGCTGGATTTATGGAGGGTGGCGATCAAACCGGGGAAACCGTTTTTATTTGGACAATGCCGAGGCAAATTGCTCTTTGGGCTGCCGGGCAACCCTGTGAGCGCATTTGTGACATTCCTGGCTTTTGTCAGGCCAGCGTTGTTGTTCATGCAGGGGCAAAAGCAATCATCCTTCCGACCAGCCAGCGGAAATCTCGTGGCGGCTGTTCAAAATCCGGGAGATCGAAGGCATTTTTTTCGGGTTCGACTGCGCGAAGATGGCAAAGTGGAGATACCAAAAGGACAGGCGTCGCACATGCTGCACTCACTCTCGATAGCCAATGGATTAATTGATGTGCCCCCGGCAACCAATCTTGCCGCAGGAACCACCGTTCAGGTGCTTTTATTTTAATTACTGCCTTGCACGGTATCTGGCCATAAAGGTGGGTTCAGTCCCGGCAAGGTCCTTCAATCGTTGCTCTGCCAGCACTGTTCCATAGACCTTGATATCGTGGGCGAACATTTCCAGTCGCGCTTGGAATTGCTCTCCGATAATCCGTCCATCTTTCACATCGACCTTGTCTGAAAATGAGACACCGTATGGCAGGGACCATGCATAACATTGCCGCGCGACTGTTCGAATCTGATCCGTCACGGTTAATCCTTTTTCGAACGATGAGACAACGGTGGCAAAAAGTTTCCCGGCAAACTCCTGCCAGAAATGGTCAAAGAAATTTTTCAAAGCGCTGCTGATGCTGCCGTGGTAATCAGGCGTTCCCAGGAGGTAAACATCTGCCAATTCGACACGGGCTTTCAGGGCCGGATAATACTCTGCAGCATAAGCGGAATCAGGGTTGAAAAGCGCCAGCGGCTCCCGCGCAAAATCAAGAATATCAAGATGGCAACCCGCCGTGCGAAGCCGTTCCGCCACATGACGAACCACCTGCCCCGTGACGGAATCTTTGTTTGTGCTGCCGATGACAGCGAGTACCCGAAGTTGAACCATCCAACTATTTTCCGGCAATGAAGAGTCCTGAAACAAGCCTAAACTCCTGGTATTCCTGTATTCTTGTTTACTACAGCAAACCAGTTGATAGGCTGCACCCATGTTTAAAAACCCTTCGCCACGCTAGAAGTCATCTCTTAAATGGACCACTTGCGAATTGCCAGGGATTTTAGCCGGATGCGAGGCACAACGAAGGAGCATATCCGCAGCGATCTATGACTGAGGAGCAACGAAGCAGTCAGCCAAAATCCCGGCAAAACTCTGCTGGACATTTATGAGATGGCTTCTAGGCATTCCATCTGCTTGGTCGCTTTGCCAGGTTTGCGGGCAGTGTGGACTTGACCGGGACAAAGGGTGTTCTTAATTACTTTGGACGGTTCTGATAGATTATGCCGACATACGAATATATTTGTTCCAAGTGCGACCATCAATTCGATCTCTTCCAATCCATCAAAGACGAGCCCCTGACCATTTGCCCTGAAGGTAAATGCGGCATGAAACGCTGGGGAAAAGGGAAAGTAAGCCGGGCAATTGGTGGAGGGTCCGGCCTGATCTTCAAAGGAAGTGGGTTCTATATCACTGATTATCGCAGTGATAAGTACAAGGAAGCAGCGAAAAAAGATTCTGCACCTGCGTCTGGCAGCTCTGATAAACCATCAAAAACTGAAGCCAAGCCGTCCAAGACTGAGGGTGGCGGCAAATAAGCATGGCTCTTTCGCGAGGAAAAAAAATAATCGGTTGGGGTCTTTTTCTCCTGTTTCTGCTGGGCTGCGGCCTGGCATATCTCTCGTATGAGATCTTTCGCGAAGTTGGCCTCGAATGGCGCGATGACCCAAACCCGGTCGAAGCCCATGAAGCCCGACGTAAACTAAAGCTATTTAACGACTCCATCGCTGCAGGAAGACGAGGATGGGTGCGTCTGTCTGAGCATGAAATTAATTCCTACCTGGATGAGCGTTCCCGGGGCGTGAATTCCAGCACCAATGCAAATGACACATCCACGCCAGTTTACAGCGCAATTGACCTCACAAGCTCCAACCTCGTTTATTATGCTTACCCGGTAAAAAGCATTTTGGGAAAAGACTTTTCATTCGTCGTCCAACAACGAGTTTCCTTGTTAAGAGTCGACGGAAAATTGATTTTTAAACCTGCGGAACTGAAACTTGGTCACCTGGTTGTCCCGCCGCCATGCTGGGAATGGGTTGAAGAAATTGTGGGGTCTTTCGACAGTGGCTTCAGCCAGGAATATTCCCTTTTGGACAAAGTTCCTCAATTGGAGATTGCCCAAAATGAACTGACCCAGGCACCCGAGTTGCGATTATATACTTACTCCCCCACGGCCGAACCAAAGTGATCCATGCGCCTGCTGGTGTTTATCCTGCTTTTCTGCATTCCTTCTGGCTTAACGGCAGGAACCACCTACACACAATCAGGGCAATTCACGGTTTCAATCGCTTCCGCTCCTGTCGCGACGAGGAAATCTGGGGAACAGCCTGGATTACTGAGATTGGAACCAGAGTTTTTAGCCATTTCCGCCGAACGGATCAAAGCCGCCTTTCTGCGCGAGCTGCAATTACAGGATCGCTGGAATGACTCCATTAAATTACTTCTGCTTGAAAACGCCGGGGCGGCCCAGGGAATCACCATTGTGTCCACTCACTATCGGGATGGATGGAGTTATCAGGTTGGCATTCCTGCCCAAGTGGAAGAAACACGATTAGTCGAAGCTTTGGTGCAGGTCCTTCTTCTGGAGTTCGCCAACCGGCAGTCTGCCCGGGCAACGGAGGTGCCTCGCTGGCTGGTTACCGGGCTCACGGAAAAACTTCTTAGCGGAATCGGCGCAGGGTTTGTAGTCGGGCCAAAAGCTTTGGCCTGGGAGATGACCAGCAAGGACAGTTTAAGTAACGCAAGGCAATGCCTGATGACCAATTCCCCACCCACCTTTACAGACCTCACATTAACCGCTCAGAACCTTCCTGAAACGGTTTATCGCTGTGGATCACACCTGCTGGTTTCGGAATTGTCCTCCAGTAATGATCAACTCGCTCGTTTAAAAAACTTTATTCAACTGTTGCCTCGAACCTGGAACTGGCAGACTGCGTTTTTGCAGTCCTTTGGTTTTCGGCGAATGCTGGATGTCGAGAAATGGTGGGCTTTAAGCCTGGTGGAATTTACCACCCGGGACCAGCGCCAGGCATGGCCAATCCATGTCAGCCTCTCCCGACTTCAGGAAGCGTTGCTGACACCCCTGGAAATCCAGGCAAAAACGAATGCATTGCCAGAAATCAAATATTTGAGCCTTCAAGAACTTTTGACTGAGGAAAAACTCCCTGCCCGGCAGGATTTGATTGAATTTAAAATCTCCCAGCTTCAACTTTGGTCAGTGAACCTCGCACCTGAAGTGGCTGATTTAATGGTCGATTACAAGCAGGTTCTCGAAAAGCACCTGGTAGCTGCATCCCGGGCTGGCGTCTCTCCCGGTTTAAGAACCATCGGCAACAGGGAGGCAGAACTGGTCCTTAAACAGACCCTTCGGCACCTTGACGCCCTCGACAAAAAACGGAAAGAAGCTTCAAAAAACCTGGGCCTGCCTGAACAACCATTACTCGGCCGCAGGTAATTCGATCCAAAAGCGGCTCCCTTCATTTGGAGCAGATTCCACCCCGTAAGCTCCGTTCATATTCAGCACAACCTTTCGGACGATGGCCAGCCCCAACCCGTTCCCTTTATAAATGTCCGCCCCGTGCAGCCTTGTGAACGGCTCAAAGATTTTCTGATGCTGCTCCGCACTGATCCCAATGCCCTGATCGATAACTTCCAGCCGAACCACTCCACCGCCGGATTTGGAACGGATCTGCACCCGTGGTGGTTCCCCCAGCTTTGTGTAAAGCAAAGCATTGCTCAAAATCTCACCGAGAACTTGATCTAGTGCGGGGGCATTGCCTAGAACAGTTCCCAGTCCGGGAGCAACCTCAATGAAGGCATGAGTATTTTCGATATCCTGCTTAAAGTCTCGTAAAGTAAACGCCACCGCCTCATCCAATGAAATGGGGTTTAAGGTAATTTCACGGGATTGGGCACGGCTATAAATCAGGATATCTGCCAGCAGGCCATCCATCTGTTCTGCCGCCCGAATAATTCTGGAGGCATACTCCTGCCCATCCTGGTCAAGATTCGCACCATAATCTTCGATCAAAATACGCCCAAAACCTTGCATCGCGCGCAAGGGTGCACGGAGATCATGCGAGACGGAGTAAACAAAAGCGGTGAGTTCTCGTTCAGAAGCAGCAAGTTTTTCCTGCAACCGAACTATTTCCGATTTTAAATCAGCATTCACAGAAAGGACTTCTTTCATGTCCAACTCCTGCCGAGTGCGAGAATGGACCTGCTGAAGCACCTCGCCTACCAATCCTTCATGGGAGGAGTCCTGCGTGGTCCCGATTGGATTCGCAGCAGCCAGTCTGGAAGGTTTGCGCTTCATCATCCTCTGTCAGGCAAAAGTTATGCCAGTTTTAATTATTCAGGTCAAATCACCCCAGGAAGCTGCCCATTTCCCATCACAACAAAAATTCCAGATGCGAAGCTGACTTCTAAAGCTTGCCAAAGGTTCATCCGTGCATAGATTTAACGACTTTACAAGAAACTATGCCTGTTTTTGATGCGATGCTTGCCTTTGCGCCGACTGCCCAACCGGGCACTCAGCCTGATCCACGTGCCCAGCTGCTCCAGATGTTTGGCACGCTGGCCTTTTTTGCTCTCATGATGTACTTCGTGGCGATTCGTCCCCAACAGCGAAAGGCAAAAGAGCAGGCCGCATTATTAAAAGGACTGAAAACAAGCGATAAAATTTTAACCACGAGTGGCATCGTGGGCACAGTGGTTACTGTTAAGGATAAATCAGTGGTCATTCGTTCGGCAGACACAAAGCTTGAAGTGCTTAAGAGTGCAGTCTCGGAAATCACTGAAAAATCCTCTTCAGAAGCTTAATTCCTCTTTTAATTTCATGAACCGTAATAACACTTGGAAGTGGATACTCGTCATCCTGGTCGTCCTCTGGGCAATTTCAGAATTTACCCCTCCCGGCGACCGTAACCTGATCGAGGAATTTAATGCAGCAGCCTCGAATCGCGACACCAATTTCACTGCGATCGTTGCCCAGGCCCGCGAATTGGAAAAGCAGAATCCAAACCGCAGCTATGGTCATTTAAGGCAGGCGATTGGCACCAATGATATCAGCCGCTATTTTCCCGACATCAAATTGAAGCAGGGGGATGATGCCACACGAACCATTTTGACACGCATCCAGCGGAATGCTGCTGGTAAAATCAAGTTGGGCCTGGACCTGAAGGGGGGGACTTCATTTCTCGTCGGCATGGACACAAGCGTGCTTCGAAATGAGGGCGAAACCAACGCCGCACCCTCTGCTGACCGGCAGCAGGAAGCGCTCTCACAAGCGATTGAAGTCCTGCGTAAACGGGTCGATAAGTTCGGCGTTGCCGAACCGGTCCTTCAACCGTCCGGGGAAAATCGGATCCTGATCCAGCTACCCGGCTTGTCTGAAGCTGACATCCAGGAGGCAAGGGCCACCATCGAGAAGGCCGCTTTTCTTGAGTTTCGTCTTGTCCACCCGGAAAGCGATCAGTTGATCTCACAAGGATTGGGCGCGCCAGGTTATGAAAAGCTCATGCTGCGCGAGAAGAAGGCGGATGGCAGCGAATTTGCAGCCCCGTTCCTCGTAAAGCGAAAAGCTGAGCTGGGATTGACTGGAAAGTATGTCTCTCGTGCCGGGGTGACACGGGACCCTGTCTCGAACACTCCTGAAATCATCCTCAACTTTGATAGCGAAGGTGCACAAAAATTTGGAGAAATTACCCAGAACAACGTGGGTCGGCTCCTCGCCATCGTGCTGGATGGAGAACTTTACTCAGCTCCACGAATTAACGGGCCTATCATGGGTGGCAGTGCTTCCATTTCAGGGGACTTTGACCTTAAGGAGGCATTCACACTTGCCAACGTTCTCGAGAATCCATTGGAGGCCCCTGTCAAAATCCAGGAGCAGCGTGGCGTCGATCCTTCATTGGGCGCAGATTCGATTCGCAACGGAGTTCGCGCTTCTATTATTGGCATCGTTGCTGTTGCTGCGTTCATGATCTTTTATTACCTCCTCGCCGGGGTAATTTCCATTTTCGCCGTCCTGTTGAACGTCATTATTACTTTGGGGGTTCTTTGCTCCGTGGGGACCACGCTGACCTTGCCTGGTATTGCGGGTATCGTGCTCACCGTCGGCATGGCCGTGGATGCCAACGTCCTTATCTATGAACGAATTCGTGAAGAATTGGCTGCGGGTAAATCGTTAAGGGGCGCGTTGGCAGCTGGATACGACAAGGCTTTTGGAACAATTTTTGACTCGAATATCACAACCCTGATCGCCTCCATTATTCTTATTTTCATGGGAACGGGCCCGGTGAAAGGGTTCGGAGTGACTCTCACCATTGGTGTGATGGTCACCATGTTCACCGCTTTGGTCGTTACCCGGCTGATTTTTGACTGGCTCCTCGCAAAAAACATGATCAGCACGCTCAAAATGATGCAGTTCATCAAGGGAGCGAATTTTGATTTCATGAAATGGGCCAAGCCCGCATTTGCTCTCTCCTGGGCATTGATCCTCATCGGCATTGGCTACGGCATCTATCGCGGGAAGGATGCCATGGGGGTCGATTTCATCGGAGGTGATTCACTCACGCTCCGTTACGAGAAAAAAATTCCAGTAGAACAACTCCGCTCAGCGGTTGATCCTCTCAAGGTGGGTGACGTGGGAATCCAGTACCAGGAAGGCGCAATCGATGCGAGCCGCACCTTGCAGGTGACCACCGCCTTTGATACCGGTTTTAAGGTTGAAGAAGCACTTATCAAAGCATTTCCTGACGCAAAATTCAGCCGGGTCCAACTGGATAAAGTAGGGGCTGTCATTGGCGCGGAAATCCTTAAATCTGCCATTATTGCGGCAATGCTCGCGATGTTCGGCATTCTCGTTTATGTGGCCTTCCGTTATGAGTTTTCCTTTGCCGTTGGCGCTGTCGTTGCGATTATCCATGATGTGCTCATGACGATGGCCTGGTTTTTCCTGACCGACCGCGAACTTAGTGCGCCAATTGTCGCTGCCATTCTCACCATTATTGGTTTTTCGATCAACGACACCATTGTCATCTTTGATCGAATTCGGGAAGACCTGAAATTGGGAGTTCGCGGCTCATTCAGGGAGATTATGAATGGTGCGCTGAATCGTACTTTGAGCCGAACGATCATTACCTCGGGAACAGTATTTCTCGCCACGCTTTCGCTGTATCTCTTCGGCGGCGGCGTGATCAACGATTTCGCATTTACTTTCCTCGTCGGGATTTTAACCGGCTCCTACTCCAGTATTTATATTGCGAGCGCTCTGGTGCTCTGGTGGCATAAGGGAGAACGTCCAAAGACCAGCTCAAGCATCGTCGTTGATAATCCAGCTGCAGCGCACGTCTAATACATATTGATGTCACAAGAACTTGCAGTCTCCACATGGCATTGGGTTGGGTTTGTCACTGCAGTCCTTTTTTTCCTCGCCCTGGATCTTGGGGTCTTTCACCGAAAGGCCCACGTTGTTTCTTTTCGTGAAGCGCTCACCTGGACAACGGTCTGGTTTGCGCTTTCAATTTCATTCGGCTTGTTCATCGGGCCGGCGCTCATCCCTCAATGGGCCCGGGAAGACACCGTCGAGTTCATCACCGGCTACATTATCGAGCTTTCACTTTCGATGGATAATGTGTTCGTAATCGCCCTGATCTTCGCCTATTTCGGGGTGCCTCTCTCTTATCAACATCGGGTTCTTTTTTGGGGGATCCTGGGCGCGTTGATCATGCGCGGTTTGATGATCTGGATCGGCAGCGAATTGATCAGTCATTTCAAATGGACTTTCTATGTATTGGGCGCGTTCCTCATTTTTACCGGAATTAAAATGGTCTTCTCGGATGATGAGGAAGTGGAACCGGAAAAGAACCCGGTCATTCGATTGACCCGGAGGTTTTTCCCGGTTTCCAATCAGTTCGATGGATCCAAATTTATTACGATTCAGGAAGGTCGCCGGATGCTGACTCCCCTCGCCCTGGTTCTCATCATGGTCGAGACAACCGACCTCATTTTCGCCGTCGATTCGATCCCTGCTATTTTTGCGGTCACCCAGGAGGAATTTATCGTTTTTACCTCAAATGTTTTTGCGATTCTCGGATTACGCTCACTTTATTTTGTGTTGGCCGGGGCCATTGGATATTTCCGCTATTTGAAAATCGGACTGGCAATCGTCCTGGTATTCATTGGGCTGAAAATGTTCATTGCCAAATGGTACCATATACCGACCAATTTCAGTTTGATTGTTGTCGCCGGAATCATCGCGATTGCAATCATCGCTTCTCTGCTTGCAGCTAAAAGGCCGACTTCTCCCCCCGGCCATAGTTGAGCCTGAGTTATGCCAGCCCTGCCGGAGGAGGTTCACGATCTGCGTCCACTCTCGCAAACCCTGGATGAGATCAGCCTGGAATGGTCCGCATCCGGCGGCGTGACTCTAAACCAGATCATTGAACGTACAGAGCGGCGGGGATTGTATTTTGTTTTGATACTTTTAAGCCTTCCTTTCAGCACTCCCATTCCCCTGCCCGGTTTAAGCAATATTTTTGGATTCGCCATGTTGCTGCTTTCGATTCGCCTGGCATTTGGAATGCCACCTTATCTTCCCAGGTTCATAGGCAGCCGCAGCATCCCAGCCGACAAAATGTGCAGAATTATCAAAGTCAGTATCAAACTGCTCCGTTTTCTTGAAAAAATTGTCAAACCCCGGCGCACACAATGGATGAATCAGCCCCCATTCCATTGCTTTAATTCGCTATTGATCGGACTGATGGCTTTTGTCCTGATGTTGCCTATTCCACCGGTCATTCCCTTCTCCAACGCGCTCCCCAGCTACGCAATTATTTTACTGGCGATGAGTATGATGGAAGAGGATGGGTTTATGATCTGGGGTGGTTATCTCATGACAACCGTCACCCTGGGATATATCATCTCCACCGCAGGCCTCATTGTGAAGGCAATCGTCAAATATTCAGATGATGTCCTCCGTTGGTTCCAAAACATGTTCTGATTTCCGATGGCAGGTCGCTTCACGTTCAGAAACCGCGAAAGCGTTGGCATCCTCTTTAAAAATCCCGGTGTGGCTGGCTCAATCTCTCCTCAACCGGGGAATCAGCTCAGTCGATCAGGCAGCAGCCTGGTTTAATCCATTGCTAAAGTCATTAAGCGATCCATTCCTGCTCCCGAACATGGGCATTGCGGTTGAGCGGTTGCTGCGTGCCCACGCTCATGCGGAAAGAATTCTCCTTTTTGGTGATTATGACGTGGATGGCATCACTTCCACAGCGCTTCTTTATGAACTTCTGACCGAGCTCGGTTTTCAGGTGGGGTATTACCTTCCAAACCGGTTCGGAGAAGGATATGGCCTGAGTGACTCTGCCGTGGAGTCATGCCTTCAGGAGCACTCACCTCAATTACTTATTGCGGTGGATTGCGGCTCATCTTCGTGGGAAGTGATCCGACAAATTCAAGCGCTAAGCATTGATGTAATCGTGCTCGATCACCACCAACCCTCCAATCCAGCGCCGCCTGCCAAAGCATTGGTAAATCCACTAATCGATCCCGGAACCGCCACTCAATTTGGGATGCTTTGCACGGCAGGTTTGGCGTTCAAGCTTGCTCATGGCCTTGTCAAACAGGCCCGCTCCCTCGGTTGGAGCAGCGCTACGGCAATCGATCTCAGAAAATATCTTGATCTTGTTGCCCTTGGAACTGTGGCTGACATGGTCAGGATCGAAGCTGAAAATCGAATTCTTGTGCGAGCAGGACTTGCCCGGCTCTCAAACACGGAAAGAGTTGGATTAACTGCCTTGAAGGCGGTTGCAGGGTGTATGGAAAATATCGGGACCTCTCACATTAGCTTTCAGCTTGCGCCAAGATTGAATGCTGCGGGAAGACTTCAGCATGCCCAGGCATCTTTGGAATTACTTCTTGAAAAAGATCCCGCCCGGGCGCGAACCCTGGCCGAATTTCTCGATCTGCAGAATAAGGAACGGCAAACCATTGAAGCACAAATTGTTCATGAAGTGATTGGTGCAATCAGAAAAGAATTTGACCCAAAAAATGATTACGTGATTGTGCAGGGAGAGGACCAATGGCATGTCGGGGTTGTGGGAATCGTTGCGGCCAAAGTCCTGCGCGAATTTCACCGTCCGACAATCATTCTTGGAAAAGATGGGGACCGCTGGCGCGGATCGGGACGCAGTATTGATGGATTTGATTTGGCTGCAGCCCTTCGGGAATGTAATGACCAGCTGCTCCAGCATGGCGGCCATGCCATGGCAGCTGGCTTAAGTATGGATCCAACCCGTCTCGTTGAATTCCGGTCTCGTTTTAACCAGGTCGCAAAATCAAAATTGGATTTGGAAGAACTGCGCCCTCTCTTAAAGGCTGACTCGGAGGTTCATTTGCATGAACTGAGCCTTGCTTCCTTTGATCTGCTTTCACAATTCGAACCCCATGGCCTGGGTAATCCGGAAGTACATTTGATCGCGCGGAATCTTTCCGTCACCGACTTCCGAAGAATGGGTAAGGAACAGCAACATGCACGATTTTATGTTCGAGAGGGAGACTTTAAAACGCAGGTGGTTTGGTGGCGATGTCCCGCTGGCATCGAGCTTCCTGATGAAATTGACCTTCTGTTCACCCCTGGAACCAATATCTATAACGGAACTGCCTCGTTGCAATTGACGTTGCGTGATTGGAAAGCTTCCACTCGCATCACTCAACAGGTGCCCTTGACCTGACTACCGCAATCGGCAGCATCCCTATCAAATTCTCAACATCCAGCGGATAGTCTAAATCCAGCCAGCAAGCCATTTTGTGCGCATTGAATCAATTCATTTGATTCCAACTTGTGCGCCATGAGATTAGTTATTTTCGGGCTGACCGTAAGTTCCTCTTGGGGAAATGGACATGCCACCCTCTGGAGGGGATTGATTCGAGCATTGGCAGAACGGGGACATCAGGTCCTGTTTTTTGAAAAGGATGTTCCTTACTATTCGGCCCACCGTGACCTGACAACATTGCCGGGAGCTGAACTCCATTTATATCAATCATGGGAGGATCTCATTCCGGAAGCCCGCCGACATCTTGCAAGCGCAGATGTTGCAATGGTCACCTCCTACTGTCCTGACGGCTTGGAAGCAACTCGATTAATCCTCGACTCCAACGCTGGGCTCAAAGTGTTCTATGATCTGGACACTCCAGTCACTCTGGATTCAATCAGGTCGCGTGAAAACCTGACCTATGTTGGCCCTGATGGATTCAGAGAATTCGATCTCGTCCTGAGTTATACTGGTGGAAAAGCTCTTGAAGAGCTTAAATCGGAATTGGGTGCCCGCAAAGTGGCAACGCTCTTCGGCAGCGTCGATCCGCAAGTCCACTTCCCTGTTTCCCCTGTCGAGCAGTATCGGGCAGACGTCACTTACCTGGGCACTTACGCCGAGGATCGTCAGCAACGTTTAAACCAATTACTTATTGATCCTGCCCGCTTGTTGCCTGAAAAAAAATTTCTGATCGGCGGAGCGCAATATCCCACGAATTTTCCCTGGACCGACAATATATACTTTGTGCGCCATGTCCCCCCTTCTGAGCACCCCGCTTTTTATAGTTCAGGAAGAATGACGTTGAATGTCACAAGACGAGCCATGGCTGAAATGGGGTATTGCCCTTCCGGACGTCTCTTTGAAGCCGCAGCCTGTGGAACTCCAATTTTAAGCGATTGGTGGGAGGGGCTGGATTTCTTCTTTCAACCAGGGTCTGAAATTCTCATTGCTTCCAACACAGCGGAAGCAGTGCAGTGGATGCAACTCAGTGATGCTGAACTGAACCGAATAAGCAAGGCAGCCCGCGACCGGGCGCTGGATGAACATTCAGCGACAAAAAGGGCTCTTGAGCTTGAGTTGATTCTTGAGGAAACGATTACCAGCAAAGCTGAACCGGAAATTGCAAATTCAAGATAATATGTGGGGAATCATTCCAGCAGCAGGGGCAGGCAGTCGCATTCAACCGCTTGCATTTTCCAAGGAACTTTTGCCGGTCGGAAGTCGTTTGGATGGAAATACGGAAAGGCCCCGCGCTGTCAGCGAGTATTTGGTGGAACGAATGATCTTTGGTGGTGCCACAAAGATTTGCTTTGTGATTTCTCCGGGGAAATCTGACATTCTTGAATACTACGGCGGCAGTCTCGGCTCCGCTGCGCTGGCTTATGTGGTGCAACCTCAGCCCGCAGGATTATGCGATGCCATCTTCAGGGCGCTTCCTTTAATTGCGCGGGAGGAGGAGGTACTCATTGGTTTGCCTGACACAATCTGGTTTCCGGAAGAGGCTCTCTCGAGTCTTCCACAGGGCACTCTTTCCTTTCTTTGTTTCCCAGTGGAGTACCCTGAATTTTTTGACGCAGTGGTGACCGATGCTGCGGATAATATTCAGGAAATCCAGGTGAAACAGAAGAATGCTGGTTCTTCCTGGATTTGGGGAGCCTTCAAAATGCCTGGGGTTGTTCTTTATGAACTTTTTGAACTTTGGTGTGAACGGAAGCGCTCGGATGAATATTTCGGCACTCTCGTAAATGCCTATTTGGCTGGAGGTGGCAAAGCCCTGGCTGTAAAAATCGGGACTGCTTACGTTGACGTAGGGACGCTCCATGGCTATCGCGAAGCAATTCATCTGCTGTCAGATTTGCCGGGTGGAGAAAATAAGGTCACAGTTCCTTCAAGGCGCTCCTCTTCCAACGAACCAGTTCTGGCCCGCTTCACAGGAAAGAGCGCGTCACTCTAAGCATATCTTAGAACTCAGTTTTCAATAACCGGGTATTTGCCTTACCAAAGCTCAGTTGGAACCCTTACCCTGAGATATGGAGTTAGCCGCATTGTTGCTGAATTTCGGTAGTTTAAGCTTGGAGACAAAGGAATTTAGTGAGAGTCATGAAAATAAACACACTTTTGGCAGTAATTGCCTCCACCACCATTGCTTATTGCCAGGGACAAACAAAAGGAATTTCGACTTCCGACGGTCGAAACAGCACGCAAGTTGGAACTCTGGGAACTAACCGAGTTGATCGAGCCACTTCTCAAGTGACGAATGCCCCGTTATCAGACGCCTCGCAGACAATTGGAGTTATTTCGAAAAAAGAAGCAGAAGCTGGAGGGATTGGTGCTCCTGCTTCAGGCACCTCTGGACAGTCTGGTGCACAACCAGCAGGAATTAGTGATGGACTATACAGCACCACAGGCGCCTCTGGCAGTTTGACGAATTCGGCATTAACAAATCGCGGGGGATTTGGAATCGGAGTTTCCGGGCAGGGACGGGGCGGGACAATTATTAACCCATCAGAGGCAACCCCATCAGAGTTGAATACCCGTCCTGAGGATTCCAGGATACAGCAACAACCCTCAGCCATCGAAATCCCTGGAGGTGCAGCCTCGGCTGGCTCGGTCAATGGTGGCACCTCTGGCCGGCGGTAAATCTTTTTGGAGTTTTAAGCAAAATTTCGTTGCACTGGGCAGGGAACTTTAGTTCTTTAATGGACTGAATGTCCGGTAATTTAATTATCCCTCGCGGTTTTATTGTCTTTGGCCTCTGCATTCCGTTGGCCATTTTCTTGGGGTTCATGTTGGCCGATCCGCTCGATACCACCAACATGATGGTTGTGGGCATCGTTCTGCTCGGTATTTCAACCCCCATTATCCTTAAGCATCATTATTTTGCCCTCATTTTTTCATGGAATGCGTTTGTGAATGCGTTTTTCCTGCCAGGTCAACCTTCCTTATGGCTGGCGCTTTCAGGCTTAAGCCTTTTTTTGGCAGTTCTCACAAAAGCATTGAACCGCGATGCTTTAAAATTTTATTGGGAGCCATCAATTATTCTTCCGTTGGGGTTCCTGATCGCAGTGGTAGTGGGAACAGCATACCTCACTGGAGGTATCGGAATGCAGGCGCTCGGCTCCCAGGTTTATGGCGGGCGCAGATATGCCGCAATTGGAGCTTCGTTTCTTGGTTTTCTTGCATTAACCAGTCGAGGGATTGAACCGCAACAGCGCAATCTTGTGTTAGCGCTCTTCCTTATTCCACCAGTCACAGCCGCTTTTAGTAATCTGGCTTATGCCATCGGACCATCCGCCTATATTTTGTTTTATCTTTTCCCGACCGACTGGGTACTTTCGCAAGCTGTCGCTGACAGCAGTATTGAATCCGCAGGACAAGTTAGAATTGGTGGTCTTGCCCCGGCGGCTTTTGCAATCTGTACGTATATTTTGGCTAAATATAGACTGGAAGACTTAATTAACCTGCGCAAACCTGTGGCAATGCTCTGTTTTATTGGTTCAATATCAGTGGGGCTATTTTCTGGATTTAGATCAACTTTGGTTTTGCTGGGAATCGTTTTAATCATTCTCTTTATATTAGAGGGATTGCATAAGACAAAGGCAATGATTCTAAGTATTTCAATTGTCTTGGCCGGACTTTTTTTTATTTACGCATCTGCTAGGTTCATGCCTCATGCAATTCAACGATCTCTGAGTTTACTACCAGGGTTACAGGTCGATTCTGTTGCTAAATTTGATGCTGAAGTTTCTCTGGAATGGCGTTTCCAAATGTGGGAAATCGTTTTGGCCGAAGCATCCCAATACTTTTGGATTGGAAAAGGTTATGCAATCAATCCCATGGATCTTTTTCTTTCAACTGAAGCGGTGAAGCGAGGTTTTGCAAAGGGTTACGAACCAGCAATCATTGCTGGTGATTACCATAATGGGCCTCTCTCCATTATCATACCCTTTGGAATCTTTGGAACAATTGGATTCATCTGGTTCATTATTGCGGGATGCAGGTTATTAAGGCGCAATTTGCTTTATGGCGATCCGGATATCAGTCATGTAAACCGTTTCTTGTATGCCTTCTTTCTGGCTAAAATAGTTTTCTTTGTTTTCTTTTTTGGAGCTTTTTCAACGGACTTACCCATTTTCGCTGGAATTTTGGGTCTAAGTATTGCCCTTAATAAGGGCATCAGAATGAAGGCTCCGGCTTTAATTAAACGGCCAGCTGATATTGCTGACGCATTCGTTGCTACTACCCCCTCTACAGCACCTGCCTGACCAGTCATCTCCACCTAAACTGCCCTTGATCTCCATCCCGCCACCACCGTGATGATGGCTTTTCAGCAATGAATTCCGTGCGCTGGTAAGGAGATTTTTGAGTGTAGATTTGATATCTAATGGATTCTTCCCAATAAGCACCTTCCAAAACTCTTCGTAAACGATGCGCTGAAACCAGGAAAGGCGCCGCCACTTTGGCCCAGAACGGAGCACGTTCCCTGAACATCAACTGCTCCCGACGCGACGCATCATTATTGCCAAGATTTCCGCCAGTTTCCGTAAATATGGATGTATATTTTCGGATCCGTTTCATTGGCACCTTGTTATCCAAAGCCTGAAATACCCAAACGAGGTCACCAATCGCACGATAATCAGGGTTAAAAGAAAGCCCATACTTTTCCAATACCGATCGCCTCAAAAATGTAGCTGCCGTGAGCACAGTCAAACCGTCTGATATCCATGTATGATACTTCCATGGCATTTGTATCTTGCGAAAACAGCGCAAGCTTCCGTCCTGCTCAGTAATTAAAGCGTCACCGAAAGCGATCTCCACCTCTGGATGCTGGGTAAAAAACTTTTCCACCTCTTTTAACGCCCCCGGCAGATACTGTTCATCACAATTAAGGTAAGCGAGGATGTCACCTGTTGCCTTTGCAAAACCTTTGTTTACCGCGTCATACATCCCGCGATCTTTTTCGACAAATGCTTTAACTCGAAGGTCTTTCAGCAACCAATCCAGCGTCCCATCATCAGAACCAGCATCCTGGACAATATGCTCATGCTCAACCTCCTGATCAGCCACTGACGCAATGCACAATGGGAGCCATTGATTGCTGCGGAAACTTGGCGTTATAATCGAAAATTTCACGGCAAATTTGTAAGAGACCGAGCTTACGGCAGGTGCAAATCAGCAATCCAGCGATTTCTAATGTTTTGCCCGTCCCCTTAATCAAGGTGACAACCATTTTCAACTTCCCATTTTTCAATTCAGAATTGGCGCTGATGTTCTCAATCATCACACCAAGCTATAACAATTCGGAATGGCTGAGGCTCTGCATCAACTCTGTTGCAGATCAAAATGTCCCTTCTGAGCATATTATTCAGGATGGTGAATCACAGGATGGAACACTTGATTGGTTGCAGCAGGAGCGGCGCATTAAAGCTTTTGTGGAGCCTGACCGCAGTATGTATCAGGCGATCAATCGTGGCCTGCTCAAATCTTCCGGGAATCTCCTCAGCTACCTAAACTGTGACGAGCAGTACTTGCCTGGAGTTCTGGATCGGGTGGAACGCTTTTTCAAGACACACCCCAAAATTGATGTTCTTTTTGGAAATGCCATTGTCACCTCAAACCGGGGAGAATTTATCTGTTATCGCAAAACGATTATTCCTCACCGTTGGCACACCTGGACAAATGGCAACCTGTCGATCTTCACCTGTGCCACATTTTTTCGCCGATCAATTGTTAATGAAGGATTGCTCTTTGACGACCGGGTGAGGATGGTCGGTGACACTCAATGGCTCCTTGACCTCATTAAAGCAGGCAAACGCATGGCATTGTTACATGAGTATACTTCCATCTTTACAATGACAGGAAGGAATATTGGCTTTACGGAAGAAGCGTTTGCTGAACACCGGCGCTTTTATGGCTCCGCGCCAGGATGGCTGCAAACAGCAAAACCATTGATAATTCTGCTTCATCGAATGCGCCGTTTGATCCATGGCGCTTACTTCCAGAAACCATTCAGCTATTCCATTTACACTCAGGAATCACCTAACCGGAGAATCACTTTTGAGGTCCTAAACCCAACCTTTAGATGGGGATCAATCCCCCGTTCTTCCTCTTCAAATGATCTTCAAAAAAACAGATTATCCAGAATCGAAAACCTTCCCGCACCTTCAAAACCTTAAATCATTTATCTGAGAATTAGCCGGAAAAGCTGGATTTGAAATAACTACATCATCTTTAGTAATGTGTCGGCCATTTCAGAAGGAGTTGCCGCAATTCCAATCCCCGCTTCTTTAAATGCGGAAATCTTCGCGGCTGCAGTTCCTTTTCCACCGCTGACGATGGCACCGGCATGCCCCATACGCCGCCCTGGAGGAGCGGTTGCTCCAGCAATGAACCCAGCCACAGGTTTCCTGCAATGCTGTTTAATCCACTCCGCTGCTTCCTCCTCCGCCGATCCTCCGATTTCCCCGATCATGATGATCCCCTCTGTTTCAGGATCGTCATTGAACATCCTGATCACATCCAGGTGTGACGTTCCATTCACAGGGTCTCCTCCAATTCCCACGCAGGTGGATTGACCCACTCCGCGACAGGTCAGCTGCCAGACAGCTTCATAGGTCAATGTTCCGCTGCGGGACACGACGCCTATTTTCCCTTTTTTATGGATATATCCCGGAGCAATCCCAATCCTGCAACCGCCATGAGAATCTTTTCCTTCTCCCGGTGTGACGATCCCGGGACAATTCGGTCCGATCAGGCGAGTTCTTTTCCCTTGCATGGCGCGTTTGACCCGGATCATGTCTGCAACAGGTATCCCCTCTGTGATGCAAACGACCAAATCCAGATCAGCATCTACAGCTTCCAGGATTGCGTCAGCAGCGAATGGGGGTGGGACGAAAATCGCGGACGCTGTTGCACCGGTCTGCTTTCTTGCTTCGTAAACGGTGTCGAATATCGGCACCTTTCCTTCAAACTGCTGTCCGCCTTTTCCCGGAGTGACCCCTGCCACAATTTGCGTGCCGTAAGCGAGGCTTAGCTGACTATGCCTGCCGCCGAAACTTCCTGTGATCCCCTGGACAAGGACTCGAGTGTTGGGTGTTACCAAAATAGCCATACGATTAACGAGTCACTGCTGCCACAATTTTCTGTGCTCCATCCGCCATACTGGTGGCGCTCGTCAGGCTTAGTCCTGACTCTTCCAAAATCTTTTTACCAAGCTGCACGTTATTCCCTTCCAATCTCACCACCAATGGCAATTGAAGGCCGGTTTCCCTGGCAGCAGCTACAATCCCGGTGGCAATCACATCACATTGCATGATGCCACCGAAAATATTTACAAAAATTCCCTTCACATTCGGATCACTCAAAATGATTTTGAATGCGGCGGTAACCTGCTCCTTGCTGGCACCACCACCGACATCGAGAAAATTTGCCGGG
>JANRLX010000091.1:0-15309 GCA_033762115.1 Verrucomicrobiota bacterium | reverse complement strand
GGTTACTGGACAGGCATCATTTGCCGAACAGCAATATTCGCTGGGAGATGCGCGGTACCTTTTGGCGGAAATCACTCCTTTCAGTTTCAGCTGGCGCTGCGATGTCTTGGGCAACATACAGGCGTTCATCAGCAACGTGCTCGATATTGAGCGTGCCAGGATTGCCTTCAAATTCATGTGGGGCGTGGGTGTGAACGATCCGTACCCGGTGGCGAACCTTTATCCTGCTGTGCAAAGTGGCGATCCTGACTGGCGTCCCTACTACACGGTCAATTTAATGAACCTGCCCGGTCACTATCACAATGGTGGGATCTGGCCATTCATCGGCGGCATGTGGGTGCGATTCATTCATCGCCTGGGTCTTTATGACGTGGCCTGCCGCGAACTGCTGAAGCTGGCCCAATTAAATCGTCTCGGAAAAAATCAGGAGTGGGAATTCAACGAATGGATTCACAGCCGCACAGGTCGTCCGATGGGCCAATGTTTTCAGGCCTGGTCAGCCGCTGCTTATATTCACGCCTGTCAGGAACTGCAGGTGAACCCGGAACAGTTATTGCACGAGTAAGCAAGAGTTTGCAAAGTCACTGCTAGTTCAGCACCAGTGTTGGAACCAGGTTTTTCACCTCAGCAATAAATTGCTGATGAGCCTGTGCTGCGAGTTGCTCTGCTTCTTTATTCGAGCCGCCGGTCGGTTCCAGGAGAATGCGAGACTGCACCCAGGGTTGTTCGAGCACCTGTGTGCCCACGCGGATGAAGCAATGCTGTTCGATCTTGAGCATGCTGCCGTGGCTATTGAGGTCTGCCCGTGTGTGAACGAACAACAGGGCATTGGCCAAATCCCATTCCGGAACATCACCCAGATCAGCTTCAATGTCCGGTTCACAATGTCCCAGTTCAGATTCCTGATCGAGGATAGTCGTCATACACTCTCCTCCGTGGGGCGTATGATCTGCAAACCTTGAGGGCGCACAAAGTGAGGTTGAGCAGATTGGGCACGGTCAAGAAGCGTCGCTTTGCGCTGGGATTCCCGGCGCATTCTCCAGGCAAGAGTCCACATGAAACTGGAGCGGGCATGTTCGGAGCGGCAAGTGAAATCTGCGTTCTGCATACGTTGTCCTATGGTTTGGGTTCGGTTTCTATGAGCCCCGATCCCGACATGCAGAAAGAGTGGGGAAATATACAAAAATTCTGAATCGGGCCTGCGCCTGTTTTTCCAATTTGTTCCTCCCCTAGAGGGGGTCAGGTTCTCCCTGGAAAAACGTAGCGTTAGCCCCCCAAATAAGCCCTTTTTACATCAGGGTTGGTGCGCAGGTCTGTGGATGCTCCATGAAGAATGATTTTTCCCGTTTCAAGCACGAAACCGGAAGTGGAAATCTCCAGGGCCAGATTTGCATTCTGCTCCACCAGTAAAATGGTGATTCCCTGGTTGCGATTGATTTCGACAATTTTCTCGAAAATAGTTTTGACCAGCAATGGTGCGATTCCCAGAGACGGTTCATCCAGCATGAGAAACTGCGGCTTGCTCATCAACGCACGGCTGATCGCCAGCATCTGCTGTTCGCCGCCGGAAAGGGTCCCGGCCGATTGTTTGGCCCGTTCTTTCAACCGTGGAAAAATGGAAAAGATGTACTCCAGGTCATCCTTGATCGCAGCCCGGTCGGAACGCAGGTAAGCTCCCATCTGGAGATTTTCCATGACCGTCAAATTCGCAAAGACCATTCGTCCTTCTGGAACATGGGCCAGGCCGCGTTTCACAATTTTATGAGCCGGTACCGCTCTGATTTGTTCGTCATTGAAACGAATCGTCCCCGATTTCGCAGGGACGAGCCCGGAAATGGCCCTTAAAGTCGTTGTTTTTCCGGCACCGTTTGCGCCGATGATCGTGACGATTTCCCCACGTCGGACTTTGAACGAAATCTGGTGCAAGGCTGTAATGACGCCGTACTGAACACTCAGGTTCTCCACCTCCAGGATCGTTTCCCCATTCTTCATTTGCCGAGATAAGCTTCAATCACTCTGGGATCATTACGGATCTGGTCTGGGGCGCCTTCTGCGATTTTTGATCCATGGTCCAGCACCGCGATCCGCTGGCAAATGCCCATCACCACCTGCATATCATGCTCGACAAGCAGGACGGAAAGGCCGAATTCCGCCTTGATGAAACGGATCAACATCATCAAATCGATTTTTTCAGTGGGATTCATCCCGGCAGCCGGTTCATCCAGCAGGAGAAGCCTGGGTTTGGTTGCAAGGGCCCTGACAATTTCCAGCCGACGCTGGTCGCCGTAAGGAAGGGATCGGGCCATCTGACTGGCCAAATGTTCCAGGTTGAAAATTTTTAACAATTCCATCACTCGATTGCTGATTTCCTTTTCCTCATTCCAGAACGCTTTCCCACGCCAGATCGCATGACCAATTCCACTGGCGACATGGAGGTGAAACGCGACCCGGACATTATCAAAAACGGTCAGGGAGGGAAAAAGACGGATGTTTTGAAAAGTGCGCGCAATCCCATGTTCCGTGATTTGATAGGGGCGCTTTCCTTGAATGCGTTTACCTTCGAAGGAGATCATTCCCTCGCTGGGACTGTAAACGCCTGTGATCAGGTTGAACACGGTGGTCTTGCCTGCGCCGTTGGGACCGATCAAGCCGACCAGTTCATTTTCGCCAATGCTCAAGTCAAGCTGGGTGACCGCGCTGAGACCACCAAACCGAATGGTGCATTGCTCAATGTCCAGGAGGTTTTGCTGGTGGGAAACCGGTTTCATGCCTCGGTCGCGCTTCTGCGGGCGCGCCATTTCTCATACCATCCAAAGGAAAACAATCCCTGCGGGCGCGTGAGCATCAAAACGATCAACAACAAGGAATAAATGATCATGCGATATTCCTGCACGGGACGAAGCCATTCTGGAAGGACAGTCAGCAGAATCGCCGCTGCGATCACACCAGGAGTATTGGCCATGCCGCCGAGGATGACCATGACCACAATCTCGATTGAACGCATGAAATCAAACCCGCCTGGAGCAATCGAAAGCTTGAAGTGCCCGTACAAACCGCCTGCAATCCCCGCAAAGAAAGCCCCGATCAGGAAAGCGACAATTTTGTAACGCGTGGTGTTGATCCCCATGGCTTCGGCGGCGACTTCATCATCATGCACTGCAAGAAAACCGCGGCCGTAAGTGGAGTGGACCAGCGAGACAATAGTGTAAACGGTGATGGCGGCAAAACCAAACGTCCAAAAAAAAGTGGTGTATGCCGGAATTCCCGTGAGACCTAGAGCGCCTCCAAGAGGTTCGATGTTTCGAAAGATAACGCGGATGATTTCCCCAAATCCCAGGGTCACAATGGCCAGATAATCCCCTTTCAATCGCAATGACGGGGTTCCAACCAGCAGACCGGCCAGAGCCGCTGCGATCCCTCCGGAGAGCAGGGCAACAAAAAAAAGCAGGCTGATAGACCCGGATTTTCCTGCAAATCCAAAGAGTGAAAGCAACGTCGGACCCGCATGAATGGAAATGGCCGCGCTGGTATATGCGCCCATGGCCATGAACCCCGCGTGGCCGAGGGAAAACTGCCCGGTGTATCCATTAATCAGGTTGAGGCTGACCGCGAGAATAATGTTGATGCCAACAGCAATCGTGATTTCCAGATGGTAGGGATCAAATCGAT
This sequence comes from Verrucomicrobiota bacterium, assembly GCA_033762115.1. Lineage (GTDB taxonomy): Bacteria > Verrucomicrobiota > Verrucomicrobiia > Limisphaerales > SXQI01 > JANRLX01. The sequence continues at coordinate 11,640 of JANRLX010000091.1, read as the reverse complement.
GCGCGAAGTGGCTGATCGTCAGGCTGACCAGGAGAGTCGCCACTAAAAACAGTTGTGGGAGGGGCAACTTCATACCTTTTCCACCTGCACCCGGCCAAGCAATCCTGCAGGGCGGAAAAGCAGAATTAAAATCAGGATGGCAAACGCAATGGCATCCGTATAGGTGGACAGGCGGCTGCCATTAAAAAAAGTCTCGATGATACCAAGGAGCAGTCCGCCAAGGGCTGCGCCGGGAATATTTCCAATCCCCCCCAGGACCGCCGCGACGAATGCCTTGAGGCCGGGAAGAATTCCCATGAGGGGATCAATAGCCTGGTAATTGATGGAAAAGAGAATTCCACCCGCCCCAGCCAGCGCAGAGCCAAGTCCGAAAGTAAAGGCGATGATGAAATTGTTGTTGATTCCCACGAGTGAAGAGGCGGTGGGATTGAATGAAACCGCCCGCATCGCAGCGCCGACACGCGTTTTTAAAATGATGAATTGGAGGAAAACCAACAGCGAAATTGTCACGACGAACACCGCAATCTGGTTGCTTGAGAGGATGACCCCTGCAGCAGGCTGGAAATTTTTGGCGGGAAAAAGGGAGGGAAACGCCTTGGGGGCGGCGCCAAAATAAAATTGTCCGACATTCTCCAACAGGAGGGAAACCCCAATTGCTGTGATCAGCACATTCAGCTTGGAGCTATGACGGAGCGGGCGATAAGCAAGCCGTTCAATGATGATCCCTAGAAGGGCGCAGAACAACATTGCAATCAGCAAAATCACCGTTCCCCAGAGGAACGATTCCTGGGGAAGACCGCCGAACTTCAGGCCCGTCTTTTGCCAGACAAAACCGCGCGAAGTGTAATACCCGACGAACGCGCCAACCATGAAGATGTCGCTATGCGCAAAGTTGATGAAGCGCAACACCCCATAAACCATGGTGTAGCCAAGGGCGATAAGGGCATAGATGGAACCCAGTGAAAGGCCATTGACCAGTTGTTGCAGGAATTCGTTCAGAGTGGCTCCTCGGCTGGCTTAGGGAGCGATCTTGTCCACGTATTGAAATTTCCCATCCTTGATCGCAACGATGACAGCAGTTTTGGAAGCGTTGCGCTTCGCGTCCATCGTGGTTTTTCCTGTGACGCCCGCAAAATCACGAGTCGCGGCGATGGCCTGCTTCAATTTTTCGCCTTCGGTGCTGCCTGCGCGTTTGATTGCGTCTGCCAGGACCATCATCGAGTCATACCCGAGCGCGGCCATGGCATCAGGGACTTCACCGTTGTACTTGGCCTTGAATTTTTGCACAAAATTCTGCACCGCAGGATCTGAATCCTCCGGGGAATAATGGGTCGAGTAATAGGTGCCTTCCATTGCCTTGCCGCCAATTTCCAGCAATTCAGGCGCTTCCCAGCCATCACCGCCGAACAGGGGAACGGTAATGCCAAGCTGTCGCGCCTGTGCCACGATCAACCCTGCCTCCGTGTAATAACCGGGGACAAAAATTGCATCGGGATTGCTTGCCTTGATCGCAGTCAACTGGGCTTTGAAATCCTTGTCACCGCCATTGTACTTCTGCTCGGCAACAATCTTGCCTCCATTGGCTGTGAAGCTTTGCTTGAAAAAATCACCCAGGCCGACGCTGTAAGCCGAGGACACGTCACTCAGGAGGGCCACGTTTCTGGCCTTCAATTTTTTATCGGCAAAAGCAGCCAGGACGCTCGCCTGAAACTCATCGATAAAACAGACGCGAAAAATATAATCCCCCTTTTCGGTGACCGTGGGATTGGTTGAGGAGGGGGAGATCATTGGAACTTTGTTTTGCTGGCAGACATCAGCGCCTTCCAGTGAGCGGCTGGAAGCCACTTCGCCAAGGATCGCAACGGCCTTGTCGCGCGAAATCAATTTACGCACGACAGTCGAGGATTCACCCTGGCGGGACTGGGTGTCCTCAGTGCGAAGATCAATTTTTTTGCCAAGGACCCCGCCAGCGGAATTTAATTCCTCAACGGCCAGTGCGGTCCCTTTATGCGAGGATTGCCCGAAAACGGCCTCCTTGCCGGTAAGGGAGGCGAATTCTCCCACTATGATGCTTTGAGCGCCGTCCGCTGATGAGCCTGAAGGCGCACTCGAGTCTGATTTTCCACAGCCGCTGACAAGGAGAAGCATCGCAGCCAGGAGTGGAGTCATCGGCCAACCAATTTGCCAAAATCGTTTCATATTCATGGGCAGGGGAGGCAAAATACCTCTTCACTGCTGTTGCAAGAACGTAGGAAAAAGGCGGACAGGCATCAATCCCCAATCCGGAAATTACTGCGATTGTGGAAAGATGCCCAGAATGTGACTCTTTAGGCTTTCTGTTGCGCTTCTTCCTTGCGGGGAACGCGCAGATCAAGATGCAAATCCCTGAGCTGTTTCGGTTCCACAGGGGCAGGGGAATCGGTCATCAGGTCGGCTGCCTTGGCTGTTTTCGGAAATGCGATGACATCCCGGATACTTGGGGTCCCGCAAAGAATGGCAATCAACCGATCAAATCCCAGCGCGATCCCACCATGAGGCGGGCAGCCATAACGGAACGCCTCAAGCATATAACCGAAACGGGCCTGGACCATGTCCGGAGGAATTTGCAGGATTTCCTCGAAAATCGTTTTCTGAACATCCGGTTGGTGAATCCGGATGGATCCTCCCCCAAGCTCTGTTCCATTGACGACAATATCATAATGCTGGCCACGAACCTTCTTCGGATCAGCCTTAAGTAATGGGATATCTTCGCTCACTGGAGCAGTGAACGGATGATGACTGGAGTACCAGCGGTTTTGTTCCTTATCAAAGCTCAATAAGGGGAAATCAATAACCCAAAGGAAATTGAACTGGTCTGCGGGGATCGTCAGTTTTCCCTGTGATTTGAGCACCTCAGCACAATACAGCCGGATGCGCCCAAGGATTTCACAGGCGTTCAACCATTGGTCGGCTGCAAAAAGAATCAAATCACCTTCTTCAATGGCAAGCTTCCGGGTAAGCGCGGCTTTCTCTGGTTCAGTGAAGAACTTTACAATCGGTGATTTCCATTCGCCCCCCTCGACTTTGATGAATGCCAGGCCTTTGGCGCCAAAGCTTTTGGCGTATTCGGTCATGGTTTCGATCTGACCCTGAGTTGCGCCCGCAAGTCCTTTGGCATTGATCGCCTTGACCACGCCGCCATTGGCAATCGCCCCGCTAAATACCTTGAATGAACTGCTCCGAAATTCTTCGGTAAAGTCCGTCAATTCCATGCCGAACCGGGTGTCTGGCTTATCGATGCCATAACGGTTTAGTGCCTCATCAAACGACATTCTTTTGAAAGGAATCTGAAGATCGATGTTCAGGGCGATTTTCCAAACGCGCTTCAACAGTCCTTCGATCAGATTGTAAATATCCTCGCGGTCGATGAAGGACATTTCCAGGTCCACCTGGGTGAACTCCAATTGCCGATCAGCGCGCTGGTCCTCATCGCGAAAACATTTTGCCAGCTGAAAATAACGTTCCACCCCGGCCACCATCAGGATTTGCTTAAACTGTTGCGGCGATTGAGGCAGGGCATAGAACTGGCCGGGATGAACACGGCTTGGAACGAGGAATTCTCGCGCGCCTTCGGGAGTGGATTTGAAAAGCAATGGAGTTTCCACTTCGAGGAAGCCTTGTTCATCCAGAAAAACGCGGGCAGCGGTGGCCACCTTGCTGCGCAACCGGAGGTTCCTCGCCATTTCGGGACGGCGTAAATCGAGGTAGCGGTATTTCAGGCGAAGCTCTTCATTCACCTTGCTGGAGACCTCCGGATCATCCACCGGGAAGGGGAGCACTTCGGAATAATTGAGCACTTCCACCCGGGAGGCGACCAGTTCCACTTCGCCGGTCGGGATCTTTGCATTATTGGTTCCCTCCGGGCGCTGGCGCACTGTCCCGGTGACTTCAATGACTGATTCACTGCGCAGGTTGGACGCTTTTTCAAATAAATCCTGCGGGAGGTTGGAAGGGTCAAAAACAGTTTGGGTGCGGCCTTCACGGTCGCGGACATCGATAAAAATCAGGCCGCCAAGATCACGGCGGGAATGGACCCAACCAGTCAAAGTCGCAGACTGTCCCACATGGGCAGCGCGTAATTCATTGCAATGATGCGTTCGTTTCATTTCAAACTCCCGAGGCACAGGGCCTCAAAAGAGTTTGAGATGTTGAACGACAGCCGAATCCTTTTCAAACAAAAGTTCTGTCACCGAGTCCAGGCATGAACAGTCACCAGAGTATTGACCGGGACCGTGACCGGGACTTCAACCTGTGCGGGATTGGTCGTGCTATTGTCCACTTCAGCATCGAAGACCAACGCAGGGCCGGAGTCAGGGGTCAGAGTGACGCGAATCGGCACCAGGCGACCAAAGTCGCGGGCCTGAATTTTAACGGTGCGATTGGTCGAGGAACCGAATGGAAGATTAAATGTCACCGGACTGCTTCCTTCAGGAATCGAGTTTCCAGCGGCTTCAATGGTGGCCAGGCGTGGAGACACAGGAGGAAAGGAGATCAGGTTGCCGCCAACTGTTGTGACATTGTTGTTCAGGAACTGGAAGCTCAAGCCACTGCGATCAATCGTATCCACCCGGATACGTCCCAGACCTCCCGTTCCTCCGCCACGCACGTCGATAACGCCGCTTCCTGAAACGGTTGGGGCCACCAGGCGGATGGCTCCGCCACTGCCGCCGTTTAAGCAAGTGCGTGGATCACCTCCACGCGCTTCAATTCGGCCATTCACGGAAATGCGTGTGTTGGCAGAAATCAGAATTGCCCCGCCGCCTCCGCCACCACCCGGTTGCCCTTCGCCACCGCCCCCGCCTGATCCGCCGATCAAAGGGATCAATAAAGGTGTCCCATACGTCGAGCCGCTTTTACCGCCGCCTGCTGTTCCATAAGAACCGGCCCCTGCGCTGAAGCCATTACAATTGGGATCACCCCCCAGGCTGTGCCCCGGCCCATATCCATCGCCTGGTGGGACCTCAGCGCCGAACCCAGGTTTGCCGCCATCGAACCCGCCTGGTCCACCCTGGCCGCCTGCATTGACTGCGGCCTGAAAACCGTTGACTTCAATGGTTCCATTCACCACCACATCCCCCTGCGACAAAATAAAAACAGGGGTGTTCCGTTCATTCCGGGTAAAATTAAGCCGGACCCCTGCATTTACAGTGAGAGACCTATAATGGAGGACCCCGTTTGTTGGCAGAGGGAGGGTGGTGTTTTCTGAGATGACAACATCACCCAGGGACCCATTGCTGCCTGCATTGAAGCCTTGTGCCGCGAGGTTGAGCGCGAGGCCGGCCATTGCTGTCATGAGCAGAATGACCCGGTTTAAGGGGTTCATGGGAGCACCGTCCCGCAGGAGCAGGTTTGATGAATGTTTCATATTTTTATTTTATTAAAGCAATCATGGTTGTTGCAGGATTCGATAGAAAAGCGCGTTTTCCTGTGCAAAGGAAACAGACCGGAAATGACCGGGGCCAATTTCCTGAATCACACCGTTTGCTGCGGACCATGTGAGCAGATCGGAGCTGGCCTGAATCTGGTAATTCATACCGCTGTTGCCTGTCCATTCCAGGGCAACGACCCAACCGGTGACCCCCGGAGCGCTCCCCTGTCTGGTTGTTTCAGTTGGCGCGAGGTCGATGCGTCGCAGGGTCACAGCAAATGATTGATTTGGAATTTCCGGCTCGCCCGTCCCTGCGGACGTTGGGTTCCCAACGGCAGATCCACTGAGAATGTCAAAATCACCGGGAAGGAAAAGTGTGATAACAGGCTCACTCACGACGGGGCCAAACGTCCCGGCAGTCAAAACAGGGACCCCCGGAAGGATCAACCCGACGGCTGGTTCGCTGACCATAAGACTGCCGCTTGTTTGATCGAGAACAGGGCTCGCTGGCAGGACGAGACCGATGGGGGGTTCACTGACAATGACTCCACTGAGTTGCAACTCCACAGGTGGTGAGAATGGGAGGATCAAATGGACAGGGGGTTCACTGATGGTGATGCCAGCCTGTGCCAGGTCCAGTTCAGGGCTGCGGGTGAGCACAAGCGAAACAGGGGGTTCAGCAACAATGACAGCCGAGAGTGACAGTTCCAGGGGAGGTGCTGAGGGAAGGATCAGCCCGACCGTTGGTTCTCCCATTGCAAAAACAGTTGGACGAGAATTGTTGTCGAGTGGATTTGTCGAAACTTCAATTTCCAATCCGTCCGGCCAGCCATCCAGATCTGTATCAAAACGCCGCGGATCAGTTCCCGCTGTGGTTTCTGCATCGTTGGTCAAACCATCATTGTCCATGTCCGGATCATCCTGGTCAGCGAGCCCGTCTCCATCAATGTCACCATCCGATTGCAAGGGATTTGGATCAATCCCGTCCAGGATTCCATCATTATCGGTGTCCTGGTTGAGAGGGTTTGTCCCAGCCAGAATTTCCTCCCCATCCTTCAGACCATCGTTGTCCGTATCCGGATTTCCGGCCAGCAGCCCTCGAGTGAATTCATCAAAATTGGCCAAACCATCCTCATCCTTGTCTTCAGTGCGGTCAGTGAGTTCAGGATTCAGGCGATTGGCCACTTCATACGCATCAGGCATTCCGTCGCCATCGGAATCGGAACCAGCCACTGCTGTCACGGCAATCCGGATTGTTCCTTCGACTGAATCCAGGAAACCGTCATTCGCAATGAAGCTGAATCTGACCTCCTGGTTGGTGGCAAATGGAGGGAGATAGAGCAATTTGAATTCCGGGTGTGTCACGATGGTTCCAGGAACATCAATCAATGCGCCTCGGTCAGTGCCGTTGGTGGTTTGGAACAGGCGTCCGGCATTCGGCAGTTGGGAGATCGTGACCATCAGGGAATCATTATTTGGATCCGAAACATCCAGTGTCAGAGGAAGCGCGTTGGGTGAAATCACAGGCAAAGGCGGATCAAGCGGGGTGGAGGAGGGGACCCACACAGGCTCCGTAGTCCCAGCAGCCAACGTCGCCACATTATTGTTGGGTGAGGAATCGTCCGCGCTTGATCCTGTGCCCTCATCCAACCTGAAATAGGCAGCGAGGCCGGACTCGTTCCCGATGAGAGGTCCATTCATCGTGCGCTGTAATTCCTCCTCGGAACGGCCAATATTCCAAATCCGCACTTCATCGATCAATCCCGGGAAAAAGTCTGGCGCGTTCGAGCCCGCGTCAGCACGTCCGATACGGAGTGGCTGGCTGGTCGTGCCGATGGCGCCTGTCCGGGCATTTTCAGCAACCAATTGTCCATCGCGGAACAGGCGCATGACGTTTCCATCGTAAGTTCCCGCAATATGCACCCAGCGACCAACAGGAAAACTGGTGGAATCGGTCACCCGGCTTAACCCGGGCCCAAGGATGAGTTCAAGACGTCCGTTGAAAATCCAAAGCAGGTAGCCGCGCTCTGAAACGGTGATGTCGTTCCAATTGGCAATGATGCCGATCTCGCCTGCTGTAATATTTTCAGCAAAAACCCATGCTTCCACAGTGATGGCTGCCGCTGGATTCATTGAAGGGCTCGAAGGTGCGGCGACAAAATCATTAACGCCATCAAAGGAAAGCGCTGAGCCGGTTGAGGTTCGCACCAGTGGTCGAAGGTTTTTTGTCAAAGGACGTGGATCGGTCGCGTCCTCAATTCCATCATCATCGGTATCCTTGTCGGCGGGGTTGGTGCCGAGGGCGAGTTCCTGATCGTTGCTCAAGCTGTCGCCATCAATGTCAGAATCATCACGGTCAGGCACGCCGTCACGGTCCAGGTCCTGAAGCACCGTCACCGTGAAATTATTTGTGGTTGCCTGGTCATCCTGATCGAGGGCAACGATGGAAACTGTGCCAGTTGCCGATCCAGTGACGGTGAGGCGGAATGGCGCGGTCACTTGATTGGTGGGGGGAAGAGTCAGGCGCGAATCATTATTCGTAATCCAAAGCGCAGTGAAAGCGCCGGAAAGCTTCAGTTCCACCATGTTGCTATCACCGTCTGTGGCAGTCACAAGGAACTCCCTAGTGCTGTTTTCCACCGTTTCCACCGGTGCAATGGAAGCAATCACGGGGCGAAGCGCGGGCACCAAAGGATTGGAATCGAGATTGTCAGGCAAAGTGTCTCCATCGGTATCGCTGTTGTTAGGGTCCGTTCCTGCGACGACCTCATTACCATCCAGCAAGGTATCTCCATCCGAATCGTCATTCCGGGGATCTGTCTCCGCCACTGCTTCGGCATCGTTACTCAAATTGTCTCCGTCGATGTCGGGATCATCCCGGTCAGGGATCGTGTCCCGATCCAGGTCCGCCAGCGAGATGACGCGAATGCTCGTTTCCGTGAAGAGTTCATTCGTGGCCAACGCGCGGATGACAAAATGGTTCGTGCCGACGAGATCAACCGAGAGCTGGACCACGGCATTTGTTTCTGCAACTGCCGGATTGAAAGAAAGATTCCTGCCCAATGAATTGGTCCAGAAGAGAGTTGAGAAATTTGTCCCTAATAACTCCAGCGATGAGAGTCCGCCATCCCGATGACGGATGGTGATGAAAAAGTTTGTCATGCTGAATTGAGCGATTTCAATTTGATTGGTAAAAATGGTCAGTTCAGGCAATGGCCGTGGCAGCAGGGGAATATCAAGCACGACTGTGGAGGAGATTACTCCAGCAAAATCACGCGCAGTAGCCTCCAGACGAATGCTGGAACCTTCAGATATTTCAAGCGGGATGGGAACCGAGATGGTGCGGCTTCCACCGTTGCTGAATCGATTCGTGAAGGTGACAGCGCCTGTCGCAATCACAGTCAGGTTGGTCACTTCCACATCATCAGTTGCAGCAACTGCAAGCACCAGGGTGGAGCCGGACGGGACTGAACCGAATGGTGGAGTGGTGCGGGTCAGACTGACAGCAGGGGGAAGATTCGACACCACGGTTATTTCCAGGAGCTCCGGGGATGATTCATTGCGGAAACGGTCCAGCGCAACCGCGCGATAAACGCGACTGCCGGTTATGGGTAACTGAACGTTAATGCGATAAGGAGGAAAATTAACGATGCCGAGCATTCCGGAGTCATCTTCAAAGCGGACTGAATCGCCGCTAGCGCTGTTATGGATGATTGTTTCCAACTGGACACGTCGTCCCGCAACCGGGGACAAATTATCAACAATCGAGAAGGATGCGATCTCCGGCCCTTGTGTATCCAGGGTGAAGAAGACGCCTGTGAACGGCTGGCTTGTGGCGAGATTTCCCGCGATGTCATGGACACCGGTGACACTGAATTGGTAGCGACTGTTGACGTTCAATGGAGTCGCCGGAGTGAAAATGAGCGCCAACCCGCCAAAACCGACATTGGCAATTCCGGCAACAGGACCCTGCGGGCCATCCAGAGCAAAGGAGAAACCGGTTTCCCTGATTGGTTCATTGAACGAAAGGCGCACGACAGAGCGAGGATCAAGCTCCTCCTGATTGTTTGCCGGGAATTGAGAAACAAGCAGCGGTGGGTCATTGTCCGCCGTTGTGAAAGAGGTGATGAATGGGGTCGGCAAAAAACGACCCGCCAGGTCCGTTGGCCCCGCAATCGCAGGAAGATCCAGGACCGCAGGGCGTTCATTCTCGATCACAAAGAAGCTGTAAGTGACCCGGCTTTGCAGGCGATTTGTGGGAGTGAATCGCAGAAGCCGGAGCGTGCCATCCTCCGCGCTATGCAATGTGATATTTCCCGGAACGGCCCGGCCGGTGGCGCTGCGGAGAAAAATTCCCCCTCGATTGATCGAAGCAACATCCAGCGCTTCGCTGAAAAGCAGTTCAATTGAATTTGTGGTGGGCACATCCGTCGCCCCATTTGGCGGGGTAAAACCGGCGATCACCGGCAGGTCCTCATCCAGCCGCAGATTGCCAAGATCAACAGTCTGGCCATTTGAAATAATTTGATTCGTTGTTGCAATAATTCCACCAAACCGATCCACCGTTGCGCTGAACCGGACCGCGCCAAGCGGAATCCCTGCGAACGTGAAACGTCCATTATTATCCGTGGCAGTGCTGCTTCTCCCCAGCGAAGTCCCGAGTGGAAGATAAGAGAGGAAAACATCTTCATTCCGAACCGGAGTGGTTCCATCCTGCCTGAATAATCGACCCATTACAGTTCCGCTTGGGAACAGTCGCATGGAAATCTCATCCTGTTCCCCGCCAATTATGATCTCACCATTGGCCTGGGCTGAAAGGCTGCCTTGCTGCGCGACAACTGAATAATCTCCTACTGCGACGTTGGAGAAATCAAAACGGCCATTTGAATCCGTTACAGCAGCCATGGATGTGCCCTGGAATGGCGTTTCCAAAAGCGTGAGCAGCACTGATGCATTTGCCTCCGGGGTTGATCCATCACTCCCAAGCACCTGTCCGATAACATCGCCGGTGCCCGGCAGCGTGGCTTCAATGGTCGGATTCTGGCCGGGGGTGGACAACGACACGTTAAAAGCCGTCCCGTTATGGTTTTCCTCCGGAATTTTCGAAACCGCGATGACAAAATAATTGCCAAATTCGAGGTTTGAAAATCGTGCCCTGCCGCTGGAATCCGTGTCCGCCGAAAACATGGAATTTCCCCTGCGAAGCGAAACAATGGCGTTGGTACCGACAACATTGCTGCTGCCGCGCCAGACTTGGATCGACAGGTCAGCAAGTGGTTGAATGGCCACTTCGACCTCCAGTCGCGAAATGTCGGGACTCAGGTTTCCTGAAACATTTCCTGAAAATTGCAGGACCGGGTCGGTGGCTGAAATTTGAAAATCGCCTGCGGGAACGTTTACAAACCGAAAACGTCCATCCGGACCGGTTGTCACCGTGCGTTCCTGGGTTGATTCAACAGAGCGGAGCGTGACAGGCGCATTGGGCACAAAGCCGGTCCTGCCACTATTGAGGACCACTCCGCTGATTTCGCCGAGTGCCTGTTCGACAAGCAACACGTTGCGAATTTCATTGGGAATGCTCAACGTGAGCCTGAGCCTGGCAGCGCGACCGGTCACAGGATCACTGCTTAAGATTTCATGGCTGCCAAGGGGCATCCCGTTGAACTCAAATTGCCCAAGTTCATCGGTGGTGGAGAAGCCAAGCGAACCTACCGCGACCTGGGCGAATGGAACCGGGGTGATGCCGTCGCGCAAAACATAAACCCCGCGCAGCGAGGCAGTCGGTTCCAATCGCACCAGCACCTCGCCGGTTTCATCCGCTGAAACAAAAGTTCCTGACCTTCCGAAAATCCGGGAAGAGCCCGCGACCAGTTCCGCGCAAACTGAGTAGGCACCCTGGAAAAGGTTCTGGAATTCGACGCGCCCGTCAGCTCCGGAAAATCCTTCTGCGCTGTCCCTTGGAAAATTGCCCCCGGCCACTTCGACGCGCGCCCCAGGGACTGGCGAACCGTCGAACTGCACCACCTTCACTTGCAGTGAACCTTTCCCCAGCAACCGGACAGTCACAAAATTCCGGGCCTCATTTGTGCCGGTGGGTTGAACCTCCACCGTGGCAAATCCCACAAGACCGGAGAGGGTATTCGATGCGATCACCTGATAATTCGCAGGAGATGGCAAACCGAAGCGTGTGTCGAAACGGCCGTCCGACTCAGTCTGGATTTCGAGATCACCGA
>JANRLX010000090.1:0-44762 GCA_033762115.1 Verrucomicrobiota bacterium | reverse complement strand
GGTCGTCTGTCGTAAAATCCGCAATCACGTCCGGGTCGGATGTACTGGTTCGTTGAATGGTCCTGACGACGTAGCCTCGACTATTGTAAACCATTTCTTTGGAAGCCTGCTCGGAACTGCCCGCAGCACGAAGGAATTGCTGTGGCAGGGCATTGACGAAGTTGGTGTAAACCACCCCGCCATTCGTGAAGACCATCGAGACGTTCGTGTAATTGACTGAATTGGTAATAGCGTTTGCAGAGGTGGCGCCGGAAGGCCAAACTTCCGTGCGCGTCAAAAGCCAAACATTGCTCGCCGCATAGAAAAAGCGGTTGGTGATGGCGGAGGGACTGATGGCGGTTTGCAGGACCGAATTGGTGTCATAAACAAAGGTCGCGATTCGTTGTTCATTAGTGCTGCCGGTCCCTGTCAAATTACCGACTGTGGTCGCGTTGGTGATATTGCCTCGCGAATCATACTTGAATGCTGTGCTCAACCCTCGCTTGTCGATGATTTGCGAAAGACTGCGCCGATAACCGCCATTGGTATCCGCGCCGTACCACGACTTGATGGTGGTCTGGCCCAATGGATCGCGAACCTGGGTCATCAAACCGGCGTTGTAAGAATAAATCGTGGTGTTGCCGAAGAAATCCTTCACCCCGGTTGTTCCGGTGATGCCACCAGAGGGCTGGTTGGTGAAGACGAAATTGTTGGTGTAGGAGAACGTGGCATTTTGAACCGGATTCAAATCAAGCCCCGCGCTGGCCCGTTGCGCGGTGACGCGCCGTTCCTTGTCGTAATCGTTCTCCAAAATCCGGCCATCGGGCTTGGTGATCCGGCTAATTTGGTGAGAACTGACTTTGTTGGTAATAACGGCTGTTCCCACAATCCCGCGATACAGGTCAGGAACGCCATTGTTCGTGGAATTGATCCAGCCATACACATTGTTGGTGATGGTGCTTCCCGGAAGCGGAACGTAGGAATATTCGTACTCAATTCGAGAACCGTCCGGGCGTGTAACGGCCACAAGATCATCCGAATAATCATATTCGTATTGAACCTTCCGTCCGTCGCTGGCGAAGGCTTCAACGATGTGGCCGCGTGTGTCGTAGCTGAAAATAACGTATGATCCGCTGCTGGACCGGATGCGCCGTACTTGTCCATAATCGGTCGCGGCTGAGTTTGTTCCGAAGCTGAAATAAAAGCTGTTGCCTCGATGATCTCTCCAGGTGTCCAGATACGGACGTTCTCGCGTTGACCCTGCGATTGGGAATGATCTCTGAATATAAGTCCTGACCGTTCCATCCGCGTCGTAAATGATAAACCGCGTGTCGCCGCTCACGACTTTTTCGATCCGGGACAAAAAGACATTATCCGAGGATGTCCCGCCGGGAGTCGAGTCGTTGGAGACTTGAGGATTCTTGGCCACGGTTGGTCGCCACGTATTGTTGGTTTCAAAACTGTAGGCAATGACAGAGCCGTTCGGTGTAGCCGCATAGATGGTTTGCTCATCGACCGCTTTGACCAGAAATGGAAAATAGCTGATTTTCCAACCATGCCCGAATTCGTTGTGGGCTTGGTTCTGGCTTGAATAGTTTCGACGAATGGCGAGCGGGAAAGGCCCGGCCAGCATCAAATCCTCCTCATCGTTGTAGAAGGCGCCACTGATGGCATCCACAGGATCGGAAACGAAGTTGACAGCTTGCATCCACCACGGATCGCCGGTATTCCCATTGCCGGTGGTAGTTTGGGCCATCGTTTGCGAACTACTGTTCGACGGCAAATTGTAATAATTGATGAATTGACCAGGGAAGATATGACCGCGATCAATCAGGAACTGAATGATCTCCTCCTCGGTTGCATTCGGCCCCAACAGTGCCAGCGCGATTCGGTCGGCAAAACTGAGCTGAACATTTAACTCAATTTCGCCACGCGGTCCCTTAACAGCAATTTTGTCTCCGCCAAAAAGCAAATCGCCGAACCATGAGCGCTCGTGCCATTGTCCATCGTTGCCAAAATACAAGGTAGTCACGCTTGCGCCTCCAACCAGACCATTGACCGTGCCGGTATAGATGGCTCCTTCGGCTCCATTCAGATTGGTGCTTAAGAGTGCGGCGAAATAGCGGCCCGCAAAAACCAACGCTCCCATGTGTTTGCCAATCTCGTTCGTGATCGGTCCCGGCGTGATCCAGGCCCGCACATTGTTGGACAGGCTTCCGCTGGCGAACGCATTGGTGATCGTTTGCCACATTCCAGGGTCGTAGGCTTTTAGTTTGGTGGCCCCGCCCGAAGGATAGAGGGTTTCGCCAAGCGTCAAATAATTGGTGGCGGTCAGTTCGAGGATGCCGGGCTCACGCGCCCAACCGGAGAGTTGCGCCCGTTGCAGAATGTTGACGCTCGATACCGCTTTGGATTGATCGTAAAAATCGTTGATGGCCGCATGCTCCAGCGCCGACGCTTCCACCATGAGGAGTTCGTAAAAATCCATTGATCCGTAAATCGGGTCTTGCTCAGCCTCCGCATGAATGGTCCCGTTGCCGGCGATGGCGAGTTGCTGATGAACGAGATCAAAGCGTGGCTTGTTGACTTTGACAGCTCCGCTCACCAGCGTGCCGTTGCTGTTTCGCTCCGCTCCGAGTTGCGATAATGCGACAGAATACCAGGAGATGGTTTGGGCCTTGTGAAGCTGTTGCGCGAAATCGCGGAAGCGGTCCACCTTCTGGAAATAGGTGCTGCCAAGGAGGCTCGCGAGTTTCCCTTGGTAAGTTTCCAAGGTGAAACTGTTTGTCGCAGCCGAGTTAGTTCGGACGATCTCCTGCATGGCGAAATAGTTCTGATTTTGCAGTTCCATCATTTTGGGGGTGACGCGGCCCGGATTGATGCAGATGGAAATCAAGTCGCCTTTGCGAACTGTTCTTTCCTGGGACACGACTTCAACCTGGCTGCGGATTTGAGCTATATCGAAGCCAAGGAACGCGCTATATCGGGACGGCCCGTTGGTCGTGAAGGAATCGGCCAGAGCGCGGTGCCGTTTGTGAGTAAATTTGATTTTGATTTCATCCTCGTTGGAGGCCAGCGTCACGCTGGAAGCCACCTTGTTCATGATGTTGGTGCCACGCGGGTCAGCCGGATTGAACGCCGAGAAGGCCACGGAAGTGATGGTGTCCGGTCGGAAGGAGGCCAGCGAGAGCGTCATGGCATGGCCACCCGCGTTCGTTTGATACCAAAGGGTGAACTGGCGGTTATGCAAATCGGTGACGAGCAAATCGCCCGTGCTGATTTTATTGGCCGGAGTCGTCGAACTGGTCACTTCGATGTTGATCAGGTCGAAGAGGTTCGACATGGCCGGAAATGAATTCGTGATCGAAGCGAGACTTTCAACGACGGTGAAATTAGAGCCCACGACGGTTGGCTGCGGGAAGTCGGACCAGCGGGCGTAATAATGTCGGCGGTCATTGATCTGCACGCCAAGATCATCCATTGAGATGCCCGGATAATTCGTTCGCAATTGGCTTTGGAGATAACGCGGAAAAAGGTCGGTGATGGTGTCTGTTTGGCTCGCCAGCAACATGATGGCGTTGTGCATTTGCAGATAACCCCGCGTCCATTTGGTGGCCGAGTTGTATTGAGCGGGCATGAAATCGTAGAGGTTGAAGCCCTCGGTGATTTCGGTGTCTTTGAGCCACGGGAAGAGATGCACCCATTGGCCTCCGATGTAAGCGGTGATCCACGGATAGTTGATTGGAACCAGATGCGGAACGTTGCTGACGCCAGTATCAGTAACGGCGCCCTTGATCTGCATACGCAGGAGCTTGCTCAAGCGGCCATCCACAACCTTGAGGGTGTTTGTTTGCGGATAGAGGTAAGCTGCTGGAACCTGCGCCCGTCGAAGCAGGTACATCAGAAGTGCGCATTGCTCCTGCGGTGAGCCCTGTCCTTCCAGGTAGGTGGCTAGCGCGCCGCGATTAACACCGGCGAGATTAACCGATTGATCGGAGATGGCGTTTTGATCGTTGTAACTGAGCGCGTCCGTCAGTTGGATTTCGTTCTGCACATAATTCGCGAGCGCAATCGGATCGTTTCCCAAGTCCAAAACGAGTTGATCGAGAACGGGGTGACGGCGGAGTTCGGCGCTGGCATCCAGGGCGAGGTAATTGGTCGGCACCGAAATGCTCGGCTGATTAGTGAACCGGGCCGAGTAATTCATGAGTTCTTCCACTGACTTCCCGGCCAGTTCTGGAGGCATCGGCACGCGGTCAAAATGGGGCTGGTCGATAAAGGCCGAACGCCACGGCGGCAAGGAATCGAAATTCATCACGTAGAGCGGTGACCAGGTGGCCGAACCGGCATTGGTCGTGACCATCGTGGGGCGGGCGCTGGCGTTGGTGCTCGGCCCGAGAAATCCAAAACCTTTGACCAGAAAGATGTAATCGGTTTTGCGGGCCTCGTGGGTCAGATAAAACGCCGGGGGATTTCCATCCTGAACCGAAGCCAGACGCAACGTGGTTTTCAGGCCGTATTTGTCATTATCAACTTCGATGCCATCGCTGATGACGGTGGGATTTGCGCTCCACGGATTGAGGGGAACAGTAATCTGAATATCGGCCGACTTGGCCATTGTGTTCCGATCATAAACGGCAATGTTGATGGTTGCGGGGCTGGTTTCCGCCGCCACTTTGGGCCGGTCGCCAAATCCAACTTTGAAGGTGTACGATCGATCGAGGTAGAGGGGTGTCGCGCCGGATTGAGAGCCGAAGGAAGCCAGTGGATTCTTGAAAGTGATGGGAGAACCGGGATTGGTCGCATTGCGATGAGCGAGGGTGGTGGTCCAATCGTGTGACGGATAGAATTGATCGGCGTTGCCGCCCGTGGCGTCGAACGGCACCCCGTCCACCAGATCGACGGCGGTCACATAGGAGTGGTATTGCGTGTCCGTGCCGGAACCTCGCGTGAAACGACCAGCGCGGGCCTGGGCATTTTTGGCGAGATACGGGCGCGGCGGAACCACCGTTCCAATGGTGATCCAATCGCTGCGGAATTTTTTCCAATTGGGAACCAGCAAGTCTTTGCTCGAAGTGTTGTCGGCGGGCGAATACCACTTGGCATTGCCGTTGTCGCTTAGGATTTGAATCTGGCTGCTGGAAGTCAGCGTGCCCGCTGGAATTTCCACAATTGCCTCGGGATTGAGGCCATTAAGATTGACGCTCCGTTCCTGTGGCGCTTCCAGGGCGTTTCCGCTCCAAGTGAAAATGCGAAATTCATAAGGATCTCCCGTCGCTTCCAGGGGGGAACCCGCGATGATGACATAACTTGTGCCGTTGCCTTCGATGCTGCGAATGCCGCGTCCGCCCAAATCGAGTTCAATGGGGTCGCCGAAGGCGGCTGGTCCGCTGGCGGGATTTCCCGTCACGAGATTGGGGAGATTCAAAACGGGAATAAGGAGCGCGTTGCGCCGCGTCATTTTAGGCGTCAATGGAGCGCGAAAGGCGAGGTAGGCGATATTCGTGCTGCCGTTCAGCATGGTCATCCCTTCGATATTGAAACCGTCGATGCTTTTGGCCAAATGAAGGTCGGCGGTCCCGGCGACGAATCCGTAGTAGTTTTCCCCTTTTTTATGGCCGCCCGTTTTGTCCCAATTGATGAGGTCCTCACGAAGTTTGTCGTAATAGCCGGTAAACGAGATTGAGGAGCTGGCCCCGGACCCACTCAAAGCCGTGGCAAAGAGCCGATTCCGATTCGGAACGATGCTGCCGTCTCCGGAGTTGCCGTGCGATGTGATCCAATAAATCCGATTGGGAACCTTGGTCGCCGCTTCGATGTCCAGTTCCTTGGGAAATCCGTCCTGATCGAGATTGGTGGCATTGAAGAATGCCTTGAAATTGAATTCTTTCAAAGCCAGCCCTGAGTTCGTGCGGCTGTAAAGGCGAACGGAATGGGTTTCGTCATCCCCCACGAGCATGTAGCTCGAATCCAACGAAATGGCCGCCGAAGCATCGGATGAGGCAGTGTGAAATCGTGCTGTGCTGACAAAACCAGACGAAGCGGAATATCGAAAAATATTGGTGCCGATTCCCGTCGCCACTACCGTAATTTGGACATCGTAGCCGACGGCGATAGGCGTAATTGTTAGCGTTCGATTCACCCCACTTCCACCCCACGTCAGGTTCGCGGGATTATTTGGAACCACCGATGGGGCGCTCGAACTCGCCGTCACGGTGACGGAGGAACTTAATGTGATTGGAATGGCTGGCGTGGTCGTATCTCCCACCACCCCCGATTGGTCAGGGATGAACGCGATCCCCGGCGTGGGTCCATTGACAGCCCCTGGCGTCAAAGCGCCGATGCTTGGAAACGTTGGAAAATTGAGACTCCGATTTGCGGTGTTGGTCGTGTAGGAAGTTGATCCAGGCGAACCTTGCAGCTTGCCGTAATACCACGCATTGGTTGACGAGGCCGTCGTGTCGGTCGGAAATCGGCTTGCGCCTTCAACGGTTTCACCGGGCGCAATTTTTAAGCGGACCCCGCCGTACACCAAGTCATTGTCGTCGTTGTCGCGCCAGCCAACCACATCCAAAATTCGGCAGGAGGTCATTGGCGCGACGGTGCACCATCCGATGTTGCCGGGGTCGTAATCCGTCCCTGCGACGGGCGCGGTCAGACTTTCAATCAAGAAAAAAGACAACGATCCATTGTCGAGGCTGTTGGCGCTATTGAAGCCCGTGACCGGAATGATGGTCGTGCCAGCCGCTGGAGTGTACCCACCTGATTGCGCTTTAACGACCAACAGGCCGTTGTTTCCAAGGGTGTTGGTGCCGTTCGCTCCAGCGAGATTAAAAACCCATTCCGCATTCCCCGCCTTGGCAAGATCGCCTGCCAACACAACGAGATAAAGGTTCGTCAGCGGCGCATTTGCAGGCCCTTTAATTTCGATGAATTCGTACGGGTTATCGGT
Source organism: Verrucomicrobiota bacterium (assembly GCA_033762115.1). Taxonomy (GTDB): domain Bacteria; phylum Verrucomicrobiota; class Verrucomicrobiia; order Limisphaerales; family SXQI01; genus JANRLX01. The sequence goes on along the minus strand of JANRLX010000090.1, from coordinate 37,831 downwards.
GCCTGGCGGATTCGCGGCAATTTCGTTGATAACGATCTGCGCATTGATTTTGCAGACTACTATCAGTCCTAAAACAATTGAGAACCAGATGTTTTTTAATGAGGAAAGGGTTTTCATGAAAAGGAGAATGAAGGGCGGTAGAGGGGGAGAGGAAACGTCAATTGATTGTCGAACCGTTGGCAGGATAAATAATCGTCACTTGCAAATCGCCCACGGAACCATTGTTCGGTTGGCCATCTTTGTAATTATCGGACCCGTCGTTGTCCCAATTCACGCCTTCAGATGCTTGGAAAAATCCGAATGGCTCCCCCTCGGTATAAACAATGAAGTTGGTCACTCCCGCAGTCCCCACGCTGTAAAGTCTCCACGGAAAATTTGTGTCAGCGAGAACCGGTCGCCGATAAATTTCATAGCTGGTTCCTCCCACAGCATTGGTGATTGTGATCAAATAATTCGTCCCTGAGGGCGCAAATGTAATGCCGGGATCAGCAGCCAACGCACGACCGAGAAGGAGAATGGCGCCCATTGAGATGCCGAGAGCGGCCAAGACAAGGATCGGCGGTTTATTTGACGTTTTCATATGCGATTCGTTGGTTCTCTAATCGTTCGGGACCGGTTTAGGGCAATTTAGCGAGCAGGCAAAATCCCTTATGGGAGCATCGGCTAATCCTCTACTGTCGGTTTGAGACAACTGCAAGGTCTTTTTCGTGAATTCTCGACAAAGTGACGTTTTTCCGAATGTTTTTAAGAAAAAAAAGAACTGATTCATTTCCCATATGTGGGAAGGCAGCCACCGCACACTCGAAGGGTGGCGGTGTCTTTGCAAAAGCAGCTTGGTGTTTTCTTGCGCAAAAAGCGCGGGCAGAAATCTCTGCCCGAATATGCTCGCAAACTTGGAATTTCGTCTTCCTCGCTCCATAGAATTGAAATGGGCGAGCAGAATGTGACTTTGAAAACTCTTGAGCACCTGTTGAAACGATTGCGCTGCCGCATTTCTGACATATTCAAAGATCGCCGCATTTGATTTGTCACCGCGTTGACAGGCGCACATAAAGACTAATTTCGCTCGACGGTTGATGCGATGATCTGATTACTGTGCTTACCCTTATATTTCCGTCAAGCGAATTGTTGCCTATAGCCTACAGCCAGGTTTCTTTCGCCCGATGTAAAAAGTCCCTGGGTGCGTCATGATGTTGCTAAACAATTTGGAAAACGGGTTAGAGAGGCCCGGCTTGGGCAAAAGCTTTCTCAAGAATCGCTTGCGGCGAAAGCTGATCTCGACCGTGCATTTCTGAGCGGCATTGAGCGCGGAGTTGAGAATCCAACACTCTTTACGATACAGGCGCTCGCCGACGCTCTAAAAATGCGCGTGGGCAAGCTGATGGAAGGAATTTGATAAAACGGGATTTCATTGATGCAGCTCTGAGTGAATTGGCCGCATCCCGCTCCGGTAAAATTGCGCATTGTGTAGCTTAAACAACTTTCAGATGATCGAAGGACGAAACCACTTGGAGGTAGTGCCATCGGGCTCCATAGGCGGAAGAACCAACTTCTTATAGCCTTTTTCGCAGTGGACCAAAACGCATTGATGCTTGCAAAGCTGGCGGAGCAAATACGGCTTGATTTTGTGTTCCTCCATTTCGGTGTATGTTCGGGTGTGCATTCCTCCCGAGTAGCCATAGGTCGGCTTCTTGATTTTCTTTTGCCCAAGGAAATCAGCACTCTGGATGGCTCCGGCTTCGTCGGCGGCTTTGAAAATCATGCGGTTTCTCAGGTTGAGCGTTAGCACGTTTGCCTTTTCAGCTCCCAGCGGCGGAATGAACGATGTGGAAGATTGCGCCGCCGCGACCAAAGTGGCCTTTGCCTCTCGCATTACATCGATGCAATTGTAATCGCTCATGCCTTCGTCGCTTGCTGTGACGAACCGTTGCGCCTCATCCGCCCAAAGAATGAGTAAATTGTCTCTTTCGCGTTCCTCTTGCGGTTTATCGAATCGGCGCAAGACGTGCGTGTAGAACAGCATTTTCAAAAACGTGTTCACATAACGGCGTTCGGCCTGATATTTCTGCGGCATCGCCACACAGATGATTTTTCCCGCGTCGATCTCGTGGAAACCAAAAGTGCTTTTGTAAGCACAAAACACCTCGGAGATATCCGGGGTTAAAAAGTACTGGAGATAATTGGCAATCGTTTCTTTGACGCCGCCCATCTGTTCGGGCGGCTGTTCGCGATAACGCTTCGTGAAATGTTCGATCAAATCACGTCCACGTTCGTTGGAATCGGCGGCGGCAAGTTGATTGAGGGCAATATCCAGATATTCTTCGTTCAAAAGCAGGGCCTGCACGTTGTCGAGCGCAACATCCATACCTGTTTGAGCAAGCATCTCCAGGCCATACGCAATGTGCGTTTGGGCCTGGTTTTTAAAGAACGATTGGTCGTTGCGCTGTCCCAAGCTCGTTGCGGTATCCACAACGAATTTTGCGTAGGTCGTAAAGGGAATAGTGCGGTCGGAAAGGAGATTGAACGTGTGCGTCGGCTTCCATCGGTCCGGCGGATTGTCAGGCCGGACTTGCAGGAGAATCAAATCGTTCTCTCGCTTGAAGTGCCGGGCCATGCCCACGAGTGTTTCCCAATAGACGCCTTTGTCGTCGATGCAGAGTCCGCCCCATTTTCCCCCGTTGCTGAATACTTGAAAGAGCAATTGATTGATTCCGGAACGGGTTTTGCCGGAGCCAGTGTCGCCAGTGATGAGCCAGCCCCGACAAAAATCTTCCTGTGTCCAGACAAGCCCCTTGAGGCGGGCGATAATTTGCCGTTTACACCTTCCTACGCCGCGTCCCGTCCAAATGGCGTAAATGGCGAAGCCGCCAAAGAATGTCGCTCCGCCTATAGAGTAGGGCCGTGAAAAGGACGTAAAGACGAATGCCGCCGTAAGCAGCGACAAAACGGCGGTGATGCAGCTTAACACATTCATGCTCAGAAGAATAACCGCATTTCCCCGACAAAACTGTGCCGCCACTGGCACAATCTTCAATTCGTGACCTGAAGCGGTGAAAGATACGAGCCAAATTAGCAGGTTCAAAATTGTGCCGTACGTGGCACAGACTTCTTCTGCCTATGCGCGAGATTGGAAGGGTGAGCAGCCTCGTGTTGAGCCGCTACCAGTGCGGTAACGGTCCCTTTAACGGCGCAGTGTCACGATGGAGGAAGAAATTATGCAAACAGACAGGACGGAAGGCATGACGATTGGAACCAGCGCTTCGATGCTGGGCGTCCATGAATTTAGCCTCCTGGCGCGTATTCAAAAAGGCGAGATCGAGACAAAACGGGCACGCTCCGGCGAGATGTTGATTCCCCCTGACCGGCTGGAAAAGCTTCTCCCGGACGGGTCTGACACTCGCTTCGATAACACCCGGCATACCCCGTCTGATCAAAGTTTGGGTATCGAGAAAACGAAAGGAGGACTGAAACGCAATGGGATTCACCCCGAGCAGTTCGTCGTTCCCGATCACGCGGTACGTTTGGGAGAAAAGGAAATTGAAAGTTATCGCGCCGCATTCGGCGCCATCGCCCGCGAGATTGAATTGGCGGGGCGTCTGAAATTCCAATTAAATGATCCTGCCAATATTTCGTCATTCGCCGAAAATGAACTTGCCACCCAACAAGGCCGTTGGCGCGTACATTCCACCTTGCTGAATCTCGGTCAAAGCGACGTACTACTTTGCGAGCGGGGATTCAAAGATTTCGCGGTGGTGGAGCGGTTTCGCGAAAACACCCCTTTTGCTCGCGCTCACGGGCAGATTCAGGTCTTGCTGGAAGGGAATAATCCCGCAGCGTTAACAAACGAGTTCAAGGGCAACGCCCGGCACACTTTGGAATTCATGGTGAGCAACGCGGTCGCCAAAGCGCAAAAAGTTGCATGGGAACAGTTTCCCGAACATCGCCCCGGCCATGTGATGGCCGCAATCTCGGATCGTTGCCGCAAGGCTGTGGCGAATGCGGAAACGATTTCAGAGAGCCAAAAAATGAATCAAGCGGTCAATCGCGGGGTTCGCATGTGAATGGAGAGGTTATGCAACAAGAAAAAGAGCGCTTTCTGAACCTGAACAATCCTCCGGCCCGATTGAGCGCAGAAGAAGCCGCTTGGTATCTGGGATTCTCGCCTCATGAAATTCCAATCCTCATGTCGGACGGCCTGTTAAAGCCGCTGGGGCATCCACCGATCAACGGCCAAAAGTGGTTTGCGACGGCCGTTCTGGAAGAATTGCGCCGCGACACTAAATGGCTGGCCCGAGCCTCCGACACGATTGTCGAGTATTGGCGTTTGAAAAACGAAAGAAAATACCCGTCCCGCGATTGAACGAAACGCTTCTAAAAGCGTCCAATTCGTCTTCGCTGCACACACAAACCTCGCCCAAAGAAAAAGATCGGGAATTTGTGAAGCGTCCTTTGTCACCCGTTTCGAAGAAACCGTAGGACTGAAGTCTCAGCTATCTCTGGCATGACGGTGGACAAAAAACAGGCCCCACGCGTATCGTTTGTCGCATGACAGCCGAGCCTCGTACCGATGTTCGAGTGCGATTCGGGCGGTTGCCCAGTGGCGTAATTCATGTGGGTGCTGCCCACACTGCATTGTTCAATTGGTTGTTCGCCCGAAAAAATGGCGGCTCCTTCATCATTCGGATCGAAGATGAGCCAGAAGAGCGTAGGGATCCTGCTGCCGCTCAGTCGATTCTGGATAGTCTGGAGTGGTTGGGGCTAAATTGGGATGCGGTTTATCACCAGAGTCAACGACGTCACATCTACGATGCCTATCTGCATCGTCTAATGGAGAGTGGCCGTAGTTATGTTGCGCCCGATGGTACGGTGCGCTTTCGGCTAAGCCGTCAGCATCACACACTCGCCGACCAGGTATTCGGAACGATTCATTTTCCAGCATCCGCAGAACCGGACATCACAATTCGACGGCAAAACGGAACCTATTTGTTCTCTTTCATGCATGTTGTTGACGACATCGAAATGGGCATTTCTCATGTTATCCGTGGCGCAGATCACCTTTCCAGTACGTGGAAACACATCGATCTGTGTTGTGGCCTCGGAGGAGCGCCTCCGCAATACGCACATATACCCCTAATCGAGCGTCAGCAAGGAAAGCGGATAACTCGGCAGGACACCGCCTTTTCCGTGGCACGTTTTCATGAATCTGGTTATTTACCCACTACGCTCTTTCATTACTTATGCTCCCTCGGTTGGACAAATCGCGAACGCAGCTATCAGGTGAATCGCTTCGATATTGCAAACGAGTTCGCTTTTCAGAATGTGAAACGAGCCAACGTGAAGTTCGACATGGTCCGGTGCTTGGCTCTTAATCGCCGTTTTCTACAAGAGATTCCACTCAGGGAATTGCGCCTGTTGGCCCTTCCTCTTTTAATTGAAGCTGGTATTAGTGCAGAACTCCTTCACGCCGATGACTTTGCATGGGAAACGGTGAGAAATCGTTGCGCGCTTCTCTCGGAAATCCCTCAAGTTTTAGCTTTTACACAGTCTAGCGCCGCTCCATTGTCGGCATCGATCCCCAAACAAATTGTTACGGCATTGAACGAGGAATTGTCGTTCCTGGAGCGTATGGAGTGGAAACGGACAAACATTGAACGGGTGATGGCCAGCATTGCAGCTCGATCAGGATTTTCAAATGTTTCTTTCTTCGAGGTTATGCGCGGTGCGCTTTTCAATCAAACCCATTTGCCATTTTGTCTGGCACTCTCGCTTTTGCAAAGAGATGTGGCTCTTATGCGGATCAGAGTCTTAACAGAGGCAGGAAGCGGTCGAGCTGGAGGAAAGGCCCAAGTCCAAATTCTATGAGCAACACGAAGACATATGTGACAAGCATGGATCTCGCCCGGGAAAATTCCAAATGGCATTTTAGTCCATCCATTCAAAGTCACGATTTTTCCCGAGTCGGACGATTCCTCGGAGATTGGGCGCCAAATCTGGCGGGATTGGACTCCTTGCTGACGGCGAGGGAAAAATATACTCCAATCAGCATCGGGAAACGCAAGCGCCTCTACGGGGGCGGGCCTACCCCAATCCTTAAGAACGAGTTGGAGGACTGGGGCTACCCCACCGATTACGTTTTCTGCTCCACTGCTATTCTGGACCCTCTTTTAGGAGAAGGTCAGGCCGCCTTCATTTCTAGCTTGCTTCAACTCTCTGGCCTCGGAAAGCCATCTGCTGTGCTAATTAAACAATTGCCCGGTCAGATGCTTCCGTGGCATTGCGATCTTTTCCATACCTATCGATCAACGGTGTCTGTCAAGCCAGATGAAACGGTCGTTCGGTATCTTGTGGCAATGGAAGCGTGGGACTGGGGCCACTATCTAGCGATAGGAAATTCGGTCTGGCATCAATGGGAATGTGGTGAAGCCATTTCGTGGCCTTATCTAATGTACCACGGCAGCGCAAACTGCGGACGGAGCCCAAAATTTACCCTGAGCATAACGGGTGTGGAGAGTGACGCGGCGATTCATCGAAAACCATTCACAACGTACCACGTTGAGACTTCACTGCGGGAGGCTCAAGCTAAATTCTAATGAGGAGATCCTCATTTACTTCTCGGCAGCATCTCCGATTTTATCGGAAACATCGCCCCATCGCCAAAAACCGAAAGTTGCCGAGTGGTGCTTTCGATCAGGCTGAATTATGTCGAGATCCTCGCGGTCGGAAAACGCCTGTTTAAATGCTCGCCTTTTCTCTTCAAGAGTGGTGCTTTTTAGATCAATTCCCTTAGCATGTATGCAAACTCCCAATACGCCATATGGGCTCACTCTTAGCTTGTGACACCCTCCACAGGGATAGCCTCTCGAATGATTGGCGATAATGCCAAACGTCACCGGCATTTCGTCGTAGTGAAAGTATTGACAGTTGGGATTCTCCCCCCCAATACCGACAGCAGGAGAATATGTCCCAAATACTCGCAAGCGATTGTGAATGTCTTCCTGGTTGACGTGCTCCGCTTCTATGTCTCCGACGTTTTGGTAGAACGCGGGCTGGTTCGATTGCAATTCGATAAAACGCGGGACGGTTCCAACAAGTTTTGCTGCCAGCTCTATTAACATTGGAATTTGAGTGAGATTGCGGCGCATCACCACCACGTTTAGTTTGGTAACTTTGAGATGCTGGTGGCTTTTGTGAATCGCGCTGACGACCGCTTCCAGTTCGTCCCGCCCCGTCAACTTTGCGAACTCCTGGCGGTCCAACGAATCAATACTGATATTCGCCCGCGTTAATCCCGCGTCACGGTATTCATCAAAAAAACGGTTAAAGAGCACTCCATTGGTTGTGATGACTTGCTCAGTGAAACCCAGACTGACAGCATGCTGAATTATTTCCGGTAGTTTCTTCCGAAGAGTTGGTTCACCGCCGGAATAATGAACTCGCTTCACACCAGACTCAGCGGCTATCGAAAGAATATCGAGAATTTCCGAATCCGATAGGATCGGCCCCTCTTCGCTCACTGCGGTTGGATTACAGTAAACGCAGCGAAAATTGCAGGATGACTTAAGAAAGAGGCGGAGATGATAGCTGGAGGCGTTTTTCATAACCACCTTCCAAAGGCACCGATGTGGTGAACGCCAATGTTTTTAATGTCCTCCATTGCGATTGCCGGTTGATGAATCAAACAAGTTCCTGACACCGATTTCCTCCAACGAAGCTAAGTGGGCATGGTCGTTGACGGCATCAACCAGCCAGCGATGCTGATGCGGAAGGTATATTACGCGTGCAAACGAGGCGTTTTCAAAATGGAATCGCACGCCGGACGGATCGGCGTGACGGGCTGCCCCAACAATGGCGTGCATTAGCTGATTGAGCATGCCGCCGTGCGACGCCACCAAATAATTCCCAGCAGGCCTCCGCAATAGTCCATGCAAAGCTTTGCCCGCCCGCAGGAAAAGTTGCCAATCGCCCTCTCCATCACCGCCAATCGGCTCATAAGGGGTAACATAAGGCGGCTTTGGCTTTTGGAGGATTTCGTCAGCCGTTAAACCTTCCATCTCACCCACGTCTCGCTCCATCCAAATCGGGTCAATTTCAACCTTCAGGGCGAGCGCAGATGCAATGATTTCCACGGTTTCCCTAGCGCGTAACAGGGGGCTCGCGATGACAATGTCAAACTTCACCCGCTCGGCAGCCCATCGTGCCGCCAATGCACGCGCTTGTGCCCGCCCTTTCTCGCTGAGCGGGTAATCTGATTGTCCCTGCCAGCGTGATTGAGCATTCCCAACCGATTCTGCGTGCCGCAGCAGCGTGAAATGGTAAATCGGATGGTCCATCGGGTTTATTGTTATCCCCTTGCTTGCCACGCGCTATGTTTTTTTCGACAAGTTGGAAATCCTTTTTGTTGAGTCTCACCGAGATGAACCCGATAGGCACAAATTCCGCCTGAAAGGACAAGGGCAGGCATTGTCACCTGCTCCACTACGAGGTTTCTTAGCCCGCCGCAATTCTTCGATTCGGCTCGACTGCCGCCTGCGGGGGCAGAGGGATGATCTTTTGTTCGTAATCCTCCAGCGAAGGGAGTTTAACTTGCGCCTTCTTGGAATAAGAACGGTGAACCGCTTTGCTGCCTTGTCCAAGGGCTTGCATGGCGAAGCGTTCCGGATAGCCGGAGGTCTTGGCCCGTTCAGCCCACGCATAGCGGTAGGAGTGCAGGGACACCCCGGTGATGCCAACCGTTTTCAGGCGTTTGATGAAAAGCTTTGCGCGATGCCGCTCGTGAATCCGGGCCAAGGCGGGAAATAATGGCCCTTTGCGCGGGAGGGTTCGCAATATTTCAGCGGCTTCATTGCCAAACGTGATAACCACCGGCACGCCGGTTTTCCGTCGTCGATAGGAAATGGTTCGCTCTGGCCAGTCGATGTCTTCAGCTTGCAGGCTGGCAATATCGGTCTGCGAGCCGCCCAAATGCCAAAGGAGTTGATAATAGGCTCGCGTGGCCGGATTGCGCTCCCGCTTCACAATCTTGCCATGCTCCTCGAAGGTGATGGCTCGTTTCTCCTTATATTCGACGGCAGGCCATTGCAGCCTTGGAAGGATTGGCCACGGCAGCCAGTGCATTCCAATGGCGTAGTTGTGCGCGCGCCGGAGATAAACGTTGGTCGAAACCGTGCCGCGATTGAGGGTGTCCAAGAAATGCTCAGAACTGGTCTCCATCAAGCGCCGATGTCGAATCAGATCAAATGCTTCGTCACGGATGGCGTGCAGCCAGCGTTCGCGGGTGCTGCCCGTTTTGGTCGTGACGAGCTTCTCCATGACATCCTGCCAGGTGCGGGTGGCCAAGGTGGGGTCGGCATGCTGCAAATAGACCTGGGCGATTTGCAGGTTCATGGCGGGTTGTCGGACGGCTTCGTTTTCAGCGGCGAGCAGGGCCTTGGCCTGGTCCTCGTCTTTGGTCCGCAAACTCCGCTGCTTGTTCGTGTCCATGTTTTGGAGATAAAACATGCCGTTGTCGCGGCGGTAGAGGCAGAACTTCTGTTTCATACATTACCTTTTCTCTTTCGGTAATGTGAATCAGTCCGAGGCTCCCTCCTTAACGAGCAGTTTGGGAGTTGTTGCCGGGTCCTTCGCCGGTTTTTAAAGGGTAATCAAGCGATCCTTCAAAATCTGGCAGTTTCTCTGGCAACACCCGACTTTTGCCTCCAAAACCCTCCAATTTGCGGGACTTTTTAAATGGAGCCAGTTGTCGGATTTGAACCGACGACCCACGCTTTACGAAAGCGTTGCTCTACCCCTGAGCTAAACTGGCCTCCGAAGAAAACAAAAAACTAAAGGCGTCCGCCACAGTAGCAAGCAAATTCCCTTTTGCAACCCAGGCAACGGCCCGCTCAACGAGCGGGCTTCGGTAATATGATTTGTGAGTCCCTATGCCATTTCCTGGATCGCTCCTGCTGCCACCCTCCCCCAACTTCACTTTTACCGCTCGAAATACTTGCCATAGACGCTACGTTTCAGATCATCAGGTAATGACGGCATTGCCGGGCCAAACGCAATCTCACACTGGGACCGCGCACCACGCCGGTCATGACCATGACCTCCCGGCTCGGCCATTGACCACCTTCAGCCGTTCGGTGGTCTGGCGCATTCGCCCATTCCTTCTCCTTTTCTGTCTTGCCCTGGCTGGCTGCCAATTCACCCCCTCTCCCACTTCAAGGACGGTCACCACGAACGACGTTGTCGGTGTCTGGTCCTTCACTGAAGATGAATACAAAACCACTGTGTTGATGACGTTTATGCCCTCCGGAATTTTCACCCAGCAGGTCATCCACGCTACTCGGACAAACGTTCAGGTGGGCCGATGGACATTGGATGGGCCACATTTACAACTGGCTGATTTCCGGGCGCATATCGGTGGTAAATGGGTCCTTGAGTCCATGGATTGGTATTTTATTGATGGTGATCGACGAAAGCTGGAAATTTTTGGCGGTGCCTTTCCAGACCCTGATGCCTTTCAGCATTTAATCTATTTAAGACCTCCACCCTGACGGTCTGCGCTTCATAGTTCCTGAAAAATAATGCATCCAATGCAGAATGCTCCTCCGCAGGTGGGACTGCCCGCTCCTTGGTTCCCAGGAAATCCCAGTAATTCCCACTTGTTCTCGAAGCCAGAGGGAGACCCAGCCTGTTCCACAAGTGGCCAAAGATATTTCCCATGTATTTGCATTGGAACAAGATACGTATTTAAAAGCCTATTTTACTGAAGGTGCTTTGGCCACTTATTCCCACTTGCTCCCGCAACTCCTACAAGCTGCATAAAGGGCCGGGGCAGCCGGGACTCCCTCCTCGCACTGCCTTTGACTACGACTTCGCTGGAAATCCCCGGGCTTCCTTGCTTCTTCCCGCCGCGCACGCTATTTATGCAGCGCCTCGAAGAAAGCTGCGGGAGGAAAACAGCCGGGGGCGTGGGTCAATCTTATATGAGCGAAGTTTTGGTCATCGGGCATCGCAATCCGGACACGGACTCGATCTGCGCCGCAATCGGTTATGCGGAATTCAAGCGGCGTACCGGCATGCCAAACGCAATCGCCGCCCGCTGCGGTGATACCAACGAGCGAATTGACTTTGTCCTCCGCACTTTTGGCGTTCCCGCCCCAAAATTTGTCGCCGATGTGTCCCCCAAGGTCCGCGATGTCATGGCGGAAAACGTCATCAGCCTTCCTCCCTGCGCCACCGTTGCCGAAGCGCTTGAAATCATGGATGAACGAAACATCCGCGTGCTGCCGGTTTTAAACGCGGACAAAACCTGCAAAGGATTGCTCTCCCTGTTCAAAATGAGCAAATTTTTCTTCCCCACTCCCAACCGCATTTTTGATTCCCGCAAAGTCGTCGCCTCCATCCGCAACCTCGCCCGCACGCTCAATGCCCAAATCCTTCATGCCGTGGACCCGGACCGCGTCGATACCCTGATCCTGATGGTCGGCGCGATGAGCCTGGAATCATTCGCCAAGCGCCTCCCGATTTATCCCAGCGACAAATTGATGGTCATTGTCGGTGACCGCGAGGATGTCCAGGACCTTGCGATCAGGCAGGGGGTGCGGGTCATTGTCGTCACGGGCGGTTTGACCATGGAAGCTGGTTTGCTCGCCAACGCGCGCCGCAACAATGTCAGCGTGCTGATCTCTCCGCACGATTCCGCCACCACCGCGATGCTTTCCCGCGCCTCCATCACCATTGAAAACATGATCCATGACAAATTTCTTTCCTTCATGGATGACGAACCGCTTTCCCAGGTCCGACCCGTCGCGACCGCTTCCAATTTCCAGGCGTTTCCGGTCTTCGACGAAAACCGCCACACCGTCGGCATCCTTTCAAAATCAGATCTCCTCCGTGAAGTGGACCGGCAATTGATCCTCGTCGATCACAACGAACTTTCCCAGGCGGTCCATGGCGCCGAGGAAGTCGAGATCATCGAAGTCATCGATCACCACCGGATCGGCCTCACCTCGCAAAAGCCGATTCTTTTTCGCAACGAACCGGTCGGCTCCACCTCCACCATCGTGGCGGAATGTTTCCTTCGCCACCGGATCGAATTGCCCCCATCCATTGCCGGGCTGCTCCTGGCCGGGCTGGTTTCAGACACGCTCAACCTCACTTCCCCCACCACCACCGAGCGGGACGCCGAAGTGCTGGTGGAACTGGAAAAAGCTGCCGGGGTCAATGCGAGGGAGTTCACCGAAAAATTGTTCGCCAGCGGTTCCATCCTCGTCTCCCGTTCCCCAGCCCAGGCGGTCACCACCGATTGCAAGGAATACAGCGAACGTGGGAAAATGTTCAGCGTCGCCCAGATCGAGGAGATCGGGTTCGCCCAGTTCTGGAAACGAAAAGTGGAAATCCTGGAAGCCATGGAAGAGTACCGTTCCAGCAAGGATTACTATTTTGCCGCGCTCCTTGTCACCGATGTCGTCCTCCAAACGTCACTTCTGGTCGTGGCAGGAGCGCAATCCTTTTTGAACCGGATTGATTACCCGGAAGTGGAACCTGGAATTTACGAACTCGAAGGAGTTGTCTCCCGCAAAAAACAACTGTTGCCCTACCTCACCCATCTGCTGGAGTAAGCCGCTGCTTCAACTCCATTTGCAAAGCGAATCAACGTAAGCCGCCGAGCCGTCCCGCAACCAGCCATCGAGCTGCGCCTGGTCCTTCAACTGCTGGCCGCGCAGGCGTGGCACCGCGATGAACCGGGATGAAATCTCCGTTACGGCGCTCATGTCCCCCCACAATTTTTCAAATTGCGTCACCGGATAAATATCCTCCTGCCCATGACCCCACCGTTTTTTTACATCCTTTAAGGTAATATAAGTTGGCATTCGCTGGCTCATGGTGCGGATGGCATCCACGACTTTTTGTGAATTCCCCAGGTCCCCCCGGTCCAAACCGAACGCTTTCAGCAATTCATCGATGCTGATCCAGGTGGTCATGGAGTTGTAATAGGAAAGCGCAAATTCATCCTCTTCATGCGGCATCGCCAATCCTTCGACCAACCGCACTTTTCCATCCACCCTGGCCAGTCCGCCCCCGCGATCATCGATTCGCCGGGTGATCACCTCAAAGGAAAGACCTGCGCCATTGGTGATATGGACCCCGAGCAGGGCAGGGTCCAGGTCAGCCCCCAGCGTGTCGATATTGTGCAGCATCAAATATTGCAACTGCGGCCGTTCCTCCAGCAGGCGCAGCAAGATTCCATTCCGCAGCAGGTTCGGAACTTCAAACCAATGCCCCACCGGATGCATGCATTGGAACGGCAGGTTGTCCGTGTAATCCGTGGCTTCGCCGACGCTTCGCGCCCAGCCGATCAATGCGGCATGGATACTGGTCCGCATTTTTTGCTTCTGCCCATCCAGCATTTGTTGCGGCATCTCCTCCCAGGCAAAACGGAGGTCCCGCACCATCGGCACCATCCGAAGCCCAATCGCCCTTCCGGGAGAAAGAAGCAACTCGCCGGGATAACCGTAATTCTGTTCCCGTTGAAGGAACGCCTCAGTCGCGGCGTGAGTCAGGTAACTGGTGCTGAAAACATGCGGCACCGGGTTGCCGCACAAATCGCCAATCCGCCTGCTTTTCGCGAGATGTGTTTCAATGAAAGTGCGGTGCGAACCGGAAAGTTTGCAGTAAGGATGCAACGCCTTGACCACTCCCGCGCCCTGCGTCCAGCGGCTGCCCACGCCTGCGGCAAGGGTGACCACAGCCGCTTTTCCAGCCGCGAGCGCTTCAATTCCCAGCTTCCGGTAATGGGCGGGCAATGGAAGGGTGGCATCAAATAAATCCTCCGGTTCCACATCCTTGATGCTGGTGCTCGCAGGAAGCCGATTCTGGGCCAGGCCAATCCTGCCGGAGCGCAGGTCGGCGCGGATTTGTTCATGCTGTTTCTGGTCAAAACCGTTCTCATCAAGCAGTTGAATCAGGCTCAGGGTCGTTCCGCGATTGTTCCGGGTCTGCGGCAGCAGCCGGTCAAAAAGATTCTGGACCATCCCGCTCAGTTCCGGCTTCACGCGACAGGCTGCGCCGAAACGATCCAGCTCAGCACGTTGTCCCGCGGTCAATTCGCGGGCTTCACGGCGGAGCAGTTCCGGGAGCACCATGCTGTAATAACCAGCGGGGAGAAGCGCGTCATTTTCCGAGAGCAAATCTGCAAATGTGCCCCGTTCATTGATGGCAAAGTCGTAAACAACCGGGTCCATCGCAAACGGCAGTGCGGATTGAAGGTCACTCTTGGTTTCCTGCATGAGGCGGGAGAGATATTCCTGGCCACGGGCCTTGGCATCTGGTGAAAAAATGAACCCCATGCCGCCGCCGGACATCCCGCCCAACATCCAGAATCCCCAGAATTTTTCTCCAAATTCAGCGCGCACCTTGCGGATCAATGTTTCCGTGTAAAACGTGCTCGCCCAGGGAATGATCGACTGGATTGGGCCAAAAAAATTGCGGGTGGTGACTTCACCAACTTTCCGGACGTTTTCCTCCTTTAATGCCGCGAGGATTTCATCGAGAATACCCAGTGCTTCCTGTCTCCCTTTCCATTCGGCTTCCGAGCGGAGCAGGTATTTTTCGGTCACCATTTCAAGGATCGGCCCCACGTTCTGGGCCATGCCGCCATGCACCAGCACGAGGGAATCCTGAAGAAGCTGGCGGGCCTTGTCGGAAGCATCCGAACGATTGAGAATCCGGTGGGTTGGCAACAGGCGTCCGCGACTGATTCCGAATTCGGGATCACCTTCCCGGGCGGGACTTCCCTCGATCAATTTCATGCCGGGCCAGATGCCGCCGGAATCCTGCCAGCCTCCGCCGGAACCGCCGATCCATTCCCCAAGAATGGCGCGCGCGGCCACCAGTCGACGCTCATTTTCCGCCAATGGGCCGGTCAACGATTTCGCCTGCCCGGTCGCCCGCATGCAAACTGAAATCAACGCGCCGAGAAGATTCGTGGACACTGCCAGTCGCGAGCCTTTCGGGATGTTGTTCACTGAACTGACAATTTCCAGCCCCAGGCCGGGGCCGATCAACTGCGCGAGCAGGTCGGGCAACGTTTGGCCGGAGCCTTCCATTCCCGGCGGGACGATTCCCGAGGCAATGATCGCAGCCTTGAGCAGCCCGAGATAATCGCGGGCAAAATCGAACATTTCGGCGAGATCGCTGATTTCGGACTGCGCGCCGAGATCCACGCTGGACATGCGCAGGACCGGCTTGTCGATGACGCGAAGATATGCTTCCACCGGCGGTTTCGGTTTTGCATCCCGTCCGCGCACGCCAAGGTCGATAGAGACATTGAGAACGCGGGCGCCTTCGGGAAAATCCATCCCGAGAAAGAAAATATCACTCCAGGCGCTGTGGGAGAGGTCCATCCGCACCGGGGTCAATTCCCGCAGGATGGGAAAGGTGCCATCGGAAGCACGCTGGAGTAATTCGGGACGAAGCCGCAGCGGGTGATCGCTGAAATGGCCGGTGCGGAACATCCATTGATTTCCCCGCACGCTCCGCACACTTTTGCGGACCTGGTCGGACAAGGTTTGAAAAGCAAGGCCATGATAGGCCGCAGCCAGACCGCTTGAAACCGTTTCGTTCGGTCCCTGCTTTTCCATTTGCGTGAGGAAAGCGGTGATCGCCTCCGGGTAACGCCGTTTCAATAAATCCTCATAGCCGCGGAATGGGATCAAGCCCCGGGCTTTGACGCCCGGCTTGAGCGGGAGATAGAAACGATGAATGGCGTAAAGAAAGAAAAGGGCGCGGACCCGTTCATAAAGATTCTGGCTCTCCTGCCGGAACTGTTCCAGGGCCTGGCATTCAGCAAGTAATTGCGGGAGGTCAGCAGGAACGACGACGGATTCCAGGGACCGGTTCCTGACCGCGGGATCGGCCGCGGTAATGATCGTAACAAGTTGGCCGCTCATGGTTTGTGGTCGGCGTGGCGGGTTGCAAGGAGTTCGACCAGTTGGGCGAGCAGTTCTTCACGGTCATTCCCGGCGAGGCCGAGGGCGATCTGGGCATTGAGCAGGCCGAATTTAACGCCAAGGTTATAGCGGCGGCCGGAGATTTCGCAGGCGAGGTATTTCTCCTTTCGCGCCAGTTCGGCGAGGGCAGGGGCGAGATGAAGCATTTGACCAGGGGGAAGTTCTCCCAGGTGGCGGCGAAGGATTTCCATGACTCCGGCGCTGAGGACATGCATTCCGAAAAAGCAAAGGTAATGGCCTGCCCGCAGGCCGGGAACGATCAGGCTTTGTTCGGCCTCGGTGGGGGTCGGTTTTTCGAGGACCCGCTCAATGGTATAAAGATTCTGCTGGTGGTGCAGGCGCGTCCCGCCAATTGCCCCATAATAAGGAAGCATGCCTTCACGGGTGGGTTGGACAGCGGAAACGGAGCAGGCCTCGGCTTCGGCGATCGCGACGAGTTGTTGGGCGCAGCGGTTTTCCAGGTTGCTGATGTAAAGATGGTCGCTGACGAAATGCAGGAAGGAATGAGGTCCGACGAATTCCTGGGCGATCAGCAAGGCATGGCCGTAACCGCGCGGGTCGGCCTGCGGAATGAATGAAAGTTTGCCGGGGACCTGTCCGGCGGCGGTGCGATAAATTTCCTCATCACCGGGTGAGACGATGATGCAGGCTTCCTCGACGCCGGAGGCGAACGCCTCTTCAAGAATGATCCGAATGGCGGATTTGCTTTCGCCATCAGAATCGACGAGTACCTGGAGGGGAACCTTGGTTTGGTTTCGGCCTGCCGCTGTAATGACTGCTTTTTTGATTTTCACGCCAGTTTGGATTCCAAATCACCTGCCTTGCCCGCTGGTTGCGGGCATGTTCAGGAGGTTATCGGCTGGGCGGAACGGATGCTTGAATAAAACAGGAACGTTAAACGCACCGCCTCAACCGCTTACGTCCAAGGGTGCCCAAGCGGGGGCGGAGCGTCAACAAGTCGTGGTTGGATTCAGATGACTACCAGTGCCTGCTAGAGGACTTCCAGGCGGATGTTGCGGAAGCGGACTTCCGATTTGTCATCATGATTTTGCAGGCCGATGTATCCTTCCATGGAACGTTTGAGGCTGGTTTGAAGGATGGTTTCCCCATTCATTTCAACGCGAATGAGTTCTTCCTGCGCGGTGATGGTGACGGTGTTCCATTCACCCGCGGGGCGGACGAGATTTTTGGTGGGCGCAACGGTGTCGTAAATGGAACCTGGACCGGTCTTTGAAGGAGGGCGTCCGGGGGCATCATAAATCTGCACTTCGTAACCGGTGAAGGCAGGATTTTTTTCATGGGCGGAGCGGAAGAAAATGCCGCTGTTGCCGTTTTGATTCACGGTATATTGAAGCTCGAGGCGAAAATCCTTGTACGGTTTTTCGGTGCTGAGCCAGGAGCCGGTTTTTTCAGGGTTGGTTGTCCAGTTGATGCCGTTGCGGCCGATGAGGACGCCGTTTTCCACGGTCCAATCGCCTCCCTCGATTTTTTTCCAGCCGGTGAGGTCCTTGCCATTGAAGATAGGCAGGCAACGGGCTTCCTCATCCTGGATCCAGCGGAGGAGATCGCGGGTGAGGCGAATGGCATTCAACTCATCCGCTTCGGTATCCGGGGCGGATTCGATCCCGACATAACCGAAGTAACCGCCATCGCGGACGAGACGCATCATGCGGAAAAAGTCGGTTTCCTCGACCATGCCGGATTCGTTGAATTTCATGGCCTTGGCACTGACAGCCCTGGCGTAAGGAAGCATTTTTTCGACGGCTTCATAGCGGTTGGCTTCCGGCGGGAAATTGCCGAAATCGGGCAGTGTGCCGAAGTTTGGCTTGTTGACTTCTCGCATTACGGATGTGAGCCATGCTGCATCGGAGGAGGGGCCGCCATGATTTTCGATGGTGAGCTGGAGGTTTCGTTCCCTGGCAGCATCGGCAAGTTTTGAGCAGCTTTCGACGATGCGGGCTTTCAATTGATCCGGGGTGCCATCGCCATAGGCGTTCACGCGCACAACCTGGCAGCCGAGCAGGGCGGCGGCATCCATCCACTCAATGGTGCGGGTGACGGCTTTGGAGCGGGCGGTTTCGTCCGCGGCGCCGAGGGGGCCGTTGGTATCGAGCATGATGAGCCAGATTTTGACCCCTTCGCCATCGGCACGGCGACGGAGGTCGCGGAGGTAAACGTTGTCCTTGTATTTATCGGAGAAAAACTGGTCCACGAGTTCGACGGCATCGAGCTTGAATTCGCGGCGGGCAAGTTTGGGGAAATCGAGATGCTTGAGTTTGCCATGTTTGAGGTGGCGATTGATGGACCATTCGGCGAGGGAGATTTTGAATGGTTCGCCAGCGGGACCGGTGTTCGCAAAAAGGGAAGGCGCGAGGGCGAGTGATGCAGAAGCGGCCCCGGTTAATTTCAGAAAAGTTCGGCGTTGCATGGAACTGAGTTTAATAGTGAGTGGTTGAGGTCGTAAAAGGAAAAACCAGCTTACCTGGGAGGAGGGGCCTGATAAAGCTGAATGGCCTGATTGGTCTTCGCGAGTTGCGAGACGAGACCATCAAATGCCTGGGACTGGCTGTCAGAAAATGAGGAGCGGCTTAAAGCAAGGAGCTGGACGGCAATGCCGTTGTCCGACTGGCGCACAAGTTTTTCAAGCGTGGCGATGGATTTGTCGGAAGCGTCCCAGAGCTTGCGAGCGGAATCGCGCGGGGAGGAGAAGGAGCCGTTGCGGTCAGCATCCAGGTAGATGGGATTGGTGGCGGCAAGGGTGTAATCCATGTAAGTGGTCCAGGAGGCTTCCTTGACGCCCTCGCCGAGGACAACGCAAACGAGGTAGGAATCATGTTTTGGCGGGGCGAGCTTGAAAAGGAGCGTGGCATCCGTGGCAATCCCGACTGTGGCGGGCACTTCGCGTTCGGCGACGAGGGTGCCGTTGAGAAAAACGAGGGCGCGGCGTGGAAGCACCCAACCGGGGGCGGCAACGCGGAGGGCCAGATCAATTTTTTGATCGTTCACCGGGAGAGTATCGCCCATGCTGTAACGTTGGTTGACAATGGCTTCAGCAAGAATGCCCATGCTGACGGTGGTTTGACCTTTGGCAAAGGCTTCGCAAAGTTCATCAATGTCCAGTTTGGCAGGATCATCGGTTTTGCTGCGGATATAGGTGCGGCCCTGGCCGACCGGATCGCCCACGGTGTGGCTGTCGGAGGAGCCGACAGCGGTGATTTTTTCGCCGTAGTTCAGGAGGGCGAACCAATCATGAAAAAGGTAGAGCGGGTCGGAAAGGAGTGAGGTGGAGTTGGCGAGTTCCATGCCATCAAAGCCAAAACGTTCAGGACCGGCGGAGCGTTCGCCGGAACCGCGGTTCATCCCGAACACACCGAGGGGACCGGTCCCCAGCTCGGGCCAGCGAGGATGGTTGAGGATGATGACTTTAGCGCCTTTGCTGCGGATATCGTCCATGAGGCGGACCCAGTTGGTTTCCTTGTAATTTGGAATGGGGGTATTGCCAGCCAGTGGAAAGGCATTGAAATGACCGTTGTCAGTGGTGACTTCATTTCCCACGACAGGGGTGAAAAATTTCTGGAGCGAATGTTTTTCCTGGTGGGAATGGTAATCGGTGTGGTGATTGTGATCGGTGGCAACGGCCAGTTCGATGCCTTCTCCGGCGATGGACAGGACGCGTTCGTCCATGGTGGAATCGCCATGTCCACTGTAGGTGTAGGTGTGGATGTGAGTGTCGCAGGAGATGAATCCAGGGGTGAGGACTTCACGGCGGAGTTTGAGTTGACGGATGAGCGGTTCGCCGGGGCGAAGGGTGATTCGTTCGCGGGTGCGGCTCCACTCAAAACCGCGTGTGGCATAAAGGAGGTATTCACCGGCAGGGAGTGAGAACTGGATCGGTTCGCCACGGGAATAGATGGTGCCGGCGCGCAAGGCGACCGGGCCGCCTGATACATTATAAAGTTCGACATGTTTGTTCTGAAGGTCGGCAAGAGTGATGCGAGCAGGGAGGGGGGAGGTATCGACGGCATCGGCGACTTCAACAGTGACGGTGACGAGGTTGAGGTGTTCGGCGAGCGGTTTATCGAAGAGGCGAAATTCTCCGATGGCGATGTCATCCTTCAACTCGGATGGAGTGACGCGAAGGGTATTTGCGCCTGCCTTGATGGTGTTGGGGGGGATTGCGACATGGACGGTTTTTCTGGGTTCGTGCGGAACGAGATGGGTGATTTCGGTCCCGTTGATCTGGATGTGCCAACCGGCGTCATGAACATCTTTCTGGCTGAAGCGGAGGGTGGTTTCACCAGGAAAAGCGGAGCTTTGGAAGGTGATTTCCAGCTGGGTGCCTTCAGGCTGGGCGGTGGTGTCGGTCCAGTCGTTGATGGTGGAATCGCCCAGGTGATGGAATTTGGAATCAATCAGCAATTCAGCGGAAAAGGGGCTGACCGGAAGGGAAAAGAGGGCGCAAAGAAAAAGGGTGGGCCGAAGCAAGCGGACCACCCGACGAAAAATAAATTGCAAGTGCGATGGTTGCATCGCCCCTGTTTACACGTTTGGCTGCGGTGTGTAACGGAGATAAGGCTTAATTTTTCGGGAGCCTTTCGGGAAAAGTGCGGGAATTTCTTCATCCTTCACCGCGGGGGAGATGATGCAGTCCTGCCCCTGTTCCCAGTTTGCCGGTGTGGCAACTTTATGTTTTGCGGCGAGCTGGAGTGAATCAATGACGCGAAGGAGTTCGGGAAAATTGCGCCCTGTGGAAGCTGGATAGGTGAGGGTGAGTTTGATCTTTTTATCGGGGCCGATGACAAAAACGGAGCGGACGGTGAAGGTGTCGTCGGCATTGGGATGGATCATGTCGTACAGTTTGGCGATGGTGCGGTTCGGGTCAGCGATGATGGGGAAATTCATCGTGGTGTTCTGGGTTTCATTGATGTCGTTGACCCAGCCTTTGTGGTCGTGCAATGGATCGACGCTGATGGCGATGACCTTGACGTTTCGCTTGTCGAACTGGGCCTTCATTTTGGCGACCGCGCCGAGTTCGGTGGTGCAGACAGGGGTGTAATCTTTTGGATGTGAGAAAAGAATGCCCCAGCCGTTGCCGAGCCATTGATGGAAATCAAAAGTGCCCTCGGTGGTTTCCGCGGTGAAATTTGGGGCTTCGTCACCTAATCGCAGTGCCATGGTTTGAACCTTTCAATGTTAAAAATTTAGGGGTGTAGTTTACCGGGCCTGAGCATTCCGACAAGGGGTTTTCGCGGGGGAAATTTTGAACAGAGCGCGCGGAAATGATGCGCAGCGAAGTTAATCGGGCATTCCCGAACGGAGATAAAAGATTGGCATTCCCAAGGAGAAGAATTTTGTGATCTTGTTTGCGGGGTGGGGTTCAGGTAGGGTTTGGGCGGTTGCGCCCGTAGCTCAGTTGGATAGAGCATCTGCCTTCTAAGCAGAGGGTCCCGCGTTCGAATCGCGGCGGGCGCACCATTCGCTTCAACAAGGTTTTCACTCGAAGTTGCGTGAGATCGGGACGGTCTCGGCTTCATAAGGGAAGTTCAGGAGAGGTGAGCTAGGCAGGGGGGCGGGAAGCTGGTAAGGTGGGGTTGTGAGAGGGTTGTTCATTACTTTTGAGGGGACGGAGGGGTGTGGGAAATCGACCCAGATTGCGCGGCTGGCGGAGCGGTTGAAATCAATCGGGCACAAGGTGCTTGTGTTGAGGGAGCCGGGGGGGACCGCAATTGGTGAGGAGATCCGGCATCTGTTGAAGAATCATCCGGCAGGGGAAAGGATGTTTCCGGAAACGGAGTTGTTGCTGATGAATGCGAGCCGGGCGCAATTGGTGCGGGAGGTGATCCTGCCTGCGCGGGGGGAGGGGGCGGTGATTTTGTGCGATCGGTTTTATGATTCGACGGTGGCGTACCAGGTTTTTGGCCGGCAGCTGGAGCCGAAGGAGGTTGCGGATATCATCGATTTTGCGATTGCGGGGACGCGGCCTGATTTGACGCTGGTGTTGCGGGTGCCACTGGGTGTGAGTGAGGGGCGCCGGGCGGAGCGGGGAGGGAAGGCGGACCGGTTCGAAGCGGCAGATCGGGGTTTTTTTCAGCGGGTGGAGCAGGGTTACCGGGAGATTGCGGAGACGGAGGGGCCGCGAGTGCGGGAGATCGATGGGAGCAAATCGGTGGAGGAGGTGGAGGCGGAGATCTGGCGGTGGGTTGATCCGCTGGTGCATACGTTGGAGGAGCAGGGGAGCACGGTGGCAAAATCGATTGGGGAAGAGGAGCAGCGCGGGTTGCGCGGGGTGAAATAACCCGGGCAGGAGGGAGGTCCGGAGAGGTTCGTTCGCGCTCGGTTGGGGAGGTTATTTGCGTCCGATGGGGTCGTTTTCTTCCGGTGTGGGGGTGCGTCCCTGTTCGATGGGAGGGACGGCGGATTGGTTGCTGACCTGGAGCTGGTTTTGGACCTGGGTGACACCGTCGAGATCGGAGGCAAGTTTGCCGAGATTTTGTTTTTCCTGGTCGCTTCCGACCTTTCCATGAAGGGTGACAATGCCATTGGTGGCGGCGACGGTGATATCAAGCATCATGTTATCTGCCACCACACCGCCCTGGGCCCCGGTGGAGCCGGTGCTCAAGCCAACCAGGACCCGCTGGGCGAGGTCACGATCTTTGGGAGTGGCACCGATGAATTTTTTTGCGGCGCTGCCTTTTTGTGATCGTGGCGCGGTTCCCTCGGAGGGGACGATCTGGGTGGTGAGATTGGTGCCGGTCTGGTGAAAACGTTTTTGTTCCGCAGGCGCTGCGTTGGGAGCGACGGAGGGTTTTTCCTGGGGATCGCTGGCAAAAGTGGCGAAGGAGAGTGTGATTGTAATTCCCGCGAGTAACTGTTGTGCAAACCTCATGAATCAGGATAGCATTTTGGGAAGGAGAAATTGAGGTGCCGGGTGTCCGGTTTTTTGGATGAGAGAAGCCCTGATGGGAGTGGAATTGGGAAAGTTGGCAAAAATCCTTGCTTATTTGGAAGCATCCGCGAATTTGTGGCTTAGAGACACCGGAAAGAGAGGCTTGTTTAATCGTCGCGAGAAGGATGCTTCCGATGGTTAACCGGAAGGAACCCTTCGGTTTTTCTCCTGAAATCACATTTACGGGTGAGTCGCGATTTTCCAAAGATCGTGATGGGGGTTTGATTTGGCTTAATGGGCGTGTCAGGATGATTGGAAGGGAAGAATAAATTTGAATGAAAGTTGTGAGTTGCCTCCGATTGGCGGCGGGGGTGTGAGTGGAAGTTATGAGCGAAGAGCATATACAGGTGGAAGGAACGATTGTTTCAGTTCTGGCCGGGACGATGTTCCGGGTGGAGTTGATGAACAAGCATATGGTGCTTGCGACCATTTCCGGCAAGATGCGGAAGCGTTTTGTGCGGTTGACGGTGGGTGACAAGGTGAAGATGGAGATGTCGCCATATGATCTGGAAAAGGCGCGGATCGTGTGGCGGTTGTGATGTGGTTCGGCTTGCGGGGAGGGAATGGACTGCATAGGCTGGTGAGAGAGTTGAAAAAGCCGATCAAAGCAGAAATCCCCCGCAAGGCAATTTACCGGCTCTCGGTATATCTTCGGTGTCTTCAACGGTTGAAATCGAACGAGATACGAACCGTTTCGAGTGAGGCATTGGCAAAGGCAGCCGGTGTAAAATCCACCCAGCTTCGCAAGGATCTCACTTATTTCGGGCAATTCGGGACGCGCGGGCTGGGTTATGATGTGGAGCAGCTCAGTAAAATGATTTCCGACCTGCTGGGAACGAACAGCCTGCAACCGGTGGTGCTGGTGGGGGTGGGCAACCTGGGGCTGGCATTATTGTCGTACAAGGGGTTCGAGCAGGAGGGGTTTGAGATCGTGGCGGCGTTTGATGCGGAGGTGAACCGGCGGCGTGACAAAACGGTGCGGACACCGATTCACCAGATTGATGAGTTGGAACATTTTGTGAGGCAGAATGGGGTTCGAATGGCGATTTTGACGGTACCCGCGGCAGCTGCGCAGGAGGTGGCGAACACATTGACGAGGGCAGGGATCACAGGGATTTTGAATTTTGCGCCGATCGTGCTGCATGTTCCGGACGATGTGATGGTCAATAATGTCAATGTGGCCATTGAACTGGAGAATCTCAGTTATTTCATTCAGCAATAATTGCGTAGACCATCGGGCTGACAGTTGGGATTGATTGGTTGAGAAGGATGGGAAACCGGACGGGTCTGAGGCAAATTTTCCTCCAAAAGCGGAGATCAGATAGGAGTTTTCCCTGATAGGTGAAACGATTCTGAAGGGTAGATTCAGAATCGCATGAAAAAGCTGATTTTAGCTGCGACAACGGTTCTTACATTATCACTATCCGCTGCGACGCAATATGATTTTGTGGGACCGGGCTTTGGAATTGATGGAGGGATTTCGATTATTTCTCCTGCGACTGGAGGGGGAGAATTTCACCAGGGCAATTTTTTTGTGGGGGAGTTGAAAATCAAGAATGTCGATAGCAGCGAGATCTTTTTGACGTTTTGTCTCAGTCCGGAGGGGTTATCACGGGGAGTTTACGAAACG
Source organism: Verrucomicrobiota bacterium (assembly GCA_033762115.1). Lineage (GTDB taxonomy): Bacteria > Verrucomicrobiota > Verrucomicrobiia > Limisphaerales > SXQI01 > JANRLX01. The sequence continues at coordinate 13,257 of JANRLX010000090.1, read as the reverse complement.
ATTACGTTTGAGGCGGCAAAGTATGGACGGCTGCCAGAAAATGAATGGGCTGTTTCAGGAATAGAGAATGCGTCGTATTTGTGGTACCGGAATTATCAAACGGTTTCGAGCCATGAGGAAGGGGCGGCGTTGCAATTAACGATCTGGGATGTGCTTTTTGACAGTTCGGGAGTGGGGTCAGTGTCCGGGGATTTGAGTGATGGACGTTTCCGGGCAACGGTGCCAAGCCTGGACATCATTGAAATCTATGAGAGTTACATCCATCAGCTGGAGGTGGCAGGGCCGACGTTTGTGCAGGGCTTCTATGAAGCCCATCCCGGGTTTATCCTGCGGGCCGATCCACAAAGCGATTCGCAGGATTTGATTATTTCGCAACCGGTGCCGGAGCCTTCCACATATCTTGGTGCGCTGGCTTTGTGCGGGATCAGTTTGCTGGGACTTCGGAACAAGAGAAAGTAGCCAGGGGGGAGCTACTTCAAAAATCAGGGCCTTTATACAAGGTCCTGATTTTGTTTTTTATTTTTCATAATCGGGTATGATGTGCTGGTTCTATGGCGCTTTACGATACTCATGCCCATCTGGATTATCCTGATTACCAGGTAGATTTTGAAGCTGTCCTGCAACGGGCAGAAAGTGCAGGCGTTCGAAAGATCATTTCCATCGGAACGGACCTGGAGAGCAGCCGTCGTGCTGTGGCATTGGCTGCCAAGTATTCCAACATTTACGCTGCGGTGGGATGGCACCCATCCTATGCGGATGCGGCCCCTGATGACATCCGCGCGGAATTACGAGCGTTGGCAAGAGAGCCGAGGGTGGTGGCAATCGGGGAAACGGGCATGGATTACAGCCGGTTGCCCAGCGGCAGTGGAGGATCAGCGGAGGAGGACCAGCGATACAAAGCAAAGCAGGCGCGGATTTTTGAACAGCAACTGGAGGTGGCGGTTGAGGTGGGATTGAATTGCGTGATTCACCAGAGGGAGGCTTTTGAGGATGTGATGGAGCGGATGAGGGGGGCGGCGGGGAAGGTACGAGGGGTGTTTCATTGTTTCGTGAACGACCCGGCATCGCAGGCAGCGGTGCAGGCAATTGGTTCCCTGGTGAGTTTCACGGGGATTGCCACGTTCAAAAATGCGCAGACGATCCGGGATACGATAGTGAGCACGTCCCTGGGGCAGTTCATGCTGGAAACGGATTGCCCGTACCTGGCGCCAGTCCCTTACCGGGGGAAACGGTGCGAGCCTGCGTATGTGCGGGAAATCGGAGAGTTGGTGGCGAAGCTGAAAGGTTGTTCGATTGATGAAGTGGGTGAAGCGACCAGCCGCACGGCAGAGGAGTTTTTTCCCGGACTGGCATTGTGAGGATTGCTTATTCAACGGACCTGATGGGGGGATTGCTGTTGATGGGGATCGGAGTGGGAGTGTTGCTGCTGCTCTACCGGATGAGATATTCCGCACAACGGGAAAACAAACTGGAGCAGTTGATCGTGGAACGCACAGCGCACCTGGAGCAGGAGATCGAACGGAGAAAACAGGCGCAGGCGGAGTTGTTGCGAAATACGGAAGAGTTGGAAAAAAGGGTGGAGGCGCGGACGGAGGAATTGCTCCAGACGAATAAGCGGTTGCATCTGCAACTGATCGAACGGCACAAGGCTGAGGAGGCATTGTTGCAGAGTGAGGCGCGGTTCAGGGGGGTGATAGAATCGGGGATGGTTGGGATTTTGTTCTGGGATATGTCAGGGGGAATCACAGATGCGAATGATGCGTTCCTCAAAATGGTGGGATACACGCGGGAGGAGATGAAGTCCGGATTGATGCGATGGAATGAAATGACGCCACCGGAATATGCGCATCTGGATGAGAAGGGACTTGAAGAAATCAAGAGCCACGGGATCTGCCGACCGTTCGAAAAGGAATACATTCGAAAGGATGGAACACGTTTACCGATTTTGATCGGGGCGGCTAAACTGCCCGGCATCAGCGATGGAGGAGTTTGTTTCGTGGTGGATATTACAATGCAACGGATGGCGCAGGATGAGATTCGGGCCTTGAATTATTCACTTGAGGACCGGGTGAGTCAGCGAACGAGCCAGCTGGCTGCGGCAAATAAAAACCTGGAGAGTGAGATCATTGAACGAAAACGAATCGCGACTGAGCTGGAGGCGTTCTCGCACCTTGGACAGTTATTGCATTCGGCGGAGAATGAAAAGCAGGCGGCACAAACGATCCTTTCAGTGGCACAACAGCTGTTTGGCTGGGATGCGGCGTTCCTGCATCTGTACCATCGGGCCAGTGATGAGGTGATCCCGGTGTTGATTGTGGACACGATTGACGGAAAACGACGTGAGGTGGCAACGCCTGAGGATCATTTTCCACCGACGGCGATGATGAAAAAGGTGTTGGCTGAAGGGGCGATACTCCTGGATCAGAAGAGCAACCAGAAGAAGGTGGAACTGGTGCCATTTGGAGATACGACGCGAATTTCAGTATCGGCGATGTATGTGCCAGTTCGCCTGGCGGACCGGGTGATCGGCTTTTTATCAGCGCAACGGTATGCAGCCCCGGTTTACACGCACAAGGACCTGGGGTTGTTCCAGGCATTGGCAGATTATTGCGCGAATGCGCTGCATGGGATTCGCGCGGAGAAGGCGTTGCGAAAATCAGAGGAGAGTTTCCGGATGTTATTCGAATGCTCGCCGGAAATCGTTTATACGATGTCAGTTCCTGGCGGGATTATCCTTTCCGGCAACCCGGCTTTTGAGCAAATCACCGGATGGAGTGTTGCGGAATGGATAGGGAAGCATTTTACGGAACTGCTGCATCCTTCGGACATACCGAGGGCGCTGGCCCGTTATCGTGAGGTGGTGGAGAGCGATGACAGCGCGCGGCCGCTGGTGCTCCGGGTGAAAAGCAAGGATGGGGATTTCAAATATATCGAGGCGATCTCGATTGTGCAGCGGCTGGAGGAAGCGCCATTGATGTTCGGGTTTGCCCGGGACATCACGGCGCGGCGAAATGCGGAGGAGGCATTGCGGGAGTTGCCGCACCGGATTCTGGAAGCGCAGGAAGGGGAGCGAAGGCGGGTATCGCGGGAATTGCACGACAGCGTGAATCAAATTCTCGCCTCAATCAAATTTCGGCTGCAACATATGGAAACCCAGGTTGCGTCAGATGAAAAATTTCTTTCAGCATCAACAAAAACCCGATCATTGCTGGAGAATGCCTTGCAGGAAGTTCGACGAATTTCGCGAAACCTCAGACCGAGTGAGCTGGATGATTTCGGGCTGCTCTCGGCTGTTGAAAGTTTGAAGGATGAGTTCCAGGAAAGAACGGGGATGAAAGTGAGCATGGAAACGACGGGAAATGTTCAACGAATAGAGCCGTTCATTGAGTTGGCGTTGTACCGGATCGTGCAGGAGGCATTGACTAATGTGGAGAAGCATTCAGGAGCGAGAACAGTTTCCCTGGCTGTCGCGTTTGCAGATGATTACGTGACGCTGCACATCCAGGATGATGGAAAAGGTTTCAACCAGGAGGAGGGGCCCAAGCGACGTCGAAGAGGGCTGGGGCTGTTGAACATCCAGGAGCGTTCAGAGGCCGCGGACGGTCATTGTTCGATCAAGTCGACGGTGGGGAAGGGAACCGAGATTGCTGTGCATGTCCCGCTGCATCGAAAATCAGGGCAGGAGATGAGCAGGGAAACATGAGTGAAGTCATCACAGTTTTATTGGTGGATGACCATGAGATTGTGAGGGAGGGGATGCGTTCCTGCCTGCAGGATTTTAAAACTCTTCGTATTCTGGAAGCCCCCAATAGTGAGGAGGCGCTTGAAACAGCCCGGGAGCAAAAGCCGGATGTGGTGCTGCTGGATATCAGCATGCCAAAACAGAACGGGCTGGAGACACTTGTGAAATTGCGGCATTTTTCCCCGCAATCCAGAGTGATCATTTGCACGGTGCACAGTCACAAGAATTATGTGCGTGAAGCGCATCTCCTTGGGGCAGATGGTTATTTGTTAAAGGATGCCGCGCCGAATGAATTCATTGAGGCCATTGAAACCGTGTGCTCCGGGAAGCGTTATTTCAGCCCGGCGGTGGTTGAGCATTTGCGATCCATACCGATGATGGAAGGGGAAACCAGCCTGACGGTCATTGAGCAGGATTTTATTCGATATATCGCGCAAGGACTTTCAATGGGGGAAATTGCAGTACAGTTGGGGATGTCGGAATATCAATTAAGGGGAATCCGAAAATCGGTGGCTGAAAAAACGGGTGCGAATGATATTCCACACTGGACCCGGTTTGCGCTGGCGCATGGATTTTTTGAAGAATCGGGAAGAGAAAATTAATTAAAAAAATTAATGTTTCATTAGTATTTTTAATTATTATTGTTGGTGTTCAGAGGTTTACGTGTTAGATTTATGTTTTTCAAAATTTAACGCTTTCAACTACGGATAAAAGCATCCGTATTTTTTCCCGTTGCTGCATGGTGGCATCTTATTTCATATAGCTGTGGTTTTATTCCACAGGGTTTTGAAGGCAGTAAGCGGAATGAGTCTCGCATGCATGGGAGATTGGGCCGCGTTTGAGTTTGGGCTGGGGAGTGTGCACTCCCCAGCCTGAATCGAGATCGGAAGGTAGCTCACGGGCCGGGGGCGCCCGGATGGGTTAGAGGTTGTCATTTAGATCTGTCCACTGATTGGACGATCCCCGTGAGTTACCTTCCACTCTCTTTTCCATTCATGGGAGGTGATTTCTTCTGGAATGGGGTTTGCAGCATGGAGAGGAGTGTTTCATTTTCCAACCCTTTGACACCAAGCGTTGCCGGGGTGCCAGCTCCGACAGTCCTGAAAAGCCGGTCCCAAATGCTGAGAATGCTGGAGTAGTTTGAGTTTGTCTGGATCAAATCTTCGGAATGATGGAGGCGATGAAATGCCGGTGTGGCGATGAGTAAACGCAACCATTGATCGATGTTGGAATTCAGCCGGACATTGGCGTGATGGAATTGAACGACAATAAAGAGGAGGAGTTCATAAAGCGCCAGTTCCTCGAAGCGAAGTCCCAGAATCAGGATGAGAGGAATGCGGAGAAGCGCTGAAAAGGCAATTTCCCCGGCATGGAAACGAACCGCGGAGGTGACATCCATATTCCTGTCGCCATGGTGCATGCGGTGAAATCGCCAGAAGAAGGAAAGGGTATGATTCATGCGATGCCAGAAGTACATCCAGAGGTCAAGGAGGAGCAGGGCGATGGTCCAGCGAAGCAATGGGGGAAGTGAGGTTTGATAAAGCAGGCCAAATTGATTGGCACTGGCCCAGTTGGCGGCAAAAATCCAGCTTTGCACAAAGATGAAGGTGACAAGAAAAACATTGAACAGACCGATGATGTAATTCCGGGCCGCATGGGAGATTCGCTGCCTGGGTTGGCTGAACCATTTGGATGCCGGAGCGAGGGTTTCCCAAATGAGCAGGAGCGAGAGGGAGGCTGCGCCCGTCAGCAGGCGCAACTTTTCAAAGGAGGTGGGGCCAAAGTCCACAATCCCATCACTTTAATCGAGGTTGATGAATTCCGCAGTGATTCCCTGGGGGTCGCAATTCAGGATGGCGACACTGCGGGGCATGTCGAACCGTTTTTTTCCAGCGTAGCCGGGGTTAAAATAGAGTGTGTTGCCGATATTTTCGCAGAACGGTTTGTGGGTATGCCCGAAGATCACGACGTCCGGATTTTCACGAATGATCCGACCACGAATGCGTTCGTCAGGCTCGGCAGGGTCGACGATGTGATGAAGGAAAAACTTACGGCCATTCAGTTCGAGGAGTTCCGTGAGGCGGAAGTCAAGGCCTTCATCGGTATTGCCGAGCACAGCGGTGACGGGTGCAACTTCCTCGAGCTCCAAAAGGAGATAAGGCATGCCGATATCGCCTGCGTGAAAGATGTGTTCGACCCCGGCAAAGATATCTTTGATCTGGGGATCGAGATGACCATGAGTGTCGGAAATGACACCGACCTTAAAAACGCCATTGCCTTCAGGCTTTTGCTTCTTCCTGTTCACCGGCGCCTTCCTCATTTTCGGACTCCTCGCGTTCTTTGGACTCTTCTGCCGCTTCGCTTAATTTCATGGAGCCCACAAACAAGCCAGTGAATAATCCACCGCTCAGGAGAGTATTACGGAAAAATTCCCAGGTGTGAGGGAATTCGGGGCGGCCTGTGGTCAAAGCCTGGACCCAGCCCATGAACGTTTTGGGGTAGGCTGGATCGTAAAGCCATGAGGCGGTGTTCGTGAGCAGGTAAAAGAGGAGGGCGCCTGCGATGCCGCCGCTTAAAAGTTTTGGGAAGGAACTGCGTGGGGTGAAGCGTGTGCCAAGGAAAATGAGAGCAGAAAAAGTCACCAGTTTGATCAGGACATAGGGATGAAAGGGGCTGACGGCATAGTAAAAGTAATTCAGGACCATGTCGGAGATCAGCAGGGTGGAGAGGGGAAGTATCCAGCGAAGTTTTCCTGGGAAGTAGATGCCAGCACAAAATGCGAGGGCATAGGCTGCGCTAAAATTGTACGGCATGACCCCCGGCCAAAGCGTGCAGGCAAGGAGCACCATCAAGATTACCGGGAGCCAGATATTCCACTTCTCTTTCACTTTTGACGAATCTTACGGCAAACTGTGTTGAACACAAGTGACACTCGCGAGGGAAGAATTATTCGAAGTGCTGCATGAGGATGAGCATCTGCTGGTGATCAACAAGCCAGCGGACCTGGTGTGCCACCCGACCAAAGGGGATGTTTACTCCAGCCTGGCGAGCCGGGTGCGGCTTTATTTAGGGACGGAACAGGCGGTCCACCTGGTGAATCGACTTGACCGGGAAACGAGCGGGATTGTGCTGGTGGCAAAGAGCGAATGGGCTGCGGCGGGAATTCGAAAAATCTGGGCGAAGCGGCGGGTGAGGAAGGATTATCTGGCGGTGGTGCGCGGAAAGGTGGAGACGTTTTTTGGGGTGATCCAGGCACCGCTTGGGAAGGATGAGCAAAGCGTTATTGCGATCAAGGACTGCGTTCGTGAGGATGGGCTGGCAGCGGCCACGGAGTTTATCAGGGTTTCGATGTTTGAACGAAATTCGGAATGGTTCAGCCTGCTGCATGTGCGACCTGAAACGGGACGCAAGCATCAGATTCGCATTCACATGGCCCATATAGGACATCCGATTGTGGGGGATAAATTATATGGAGGGGATGAGCAGCGGTATCTCCGTTTTGTGGAAAAGGCACAGACGCTGGAAGATCAGAAGCAATTGGTCCTGGAAAACCAGGCGTTGCATGCCTGGCGGCTGCAGTTTTTTTGGGAAGGGAGAAATTATCAATTCATAGCGCCACCTGAAAAGAGATTCCTGGAGTTCGTGGGGGCGAGCTGGGAAGAGATCGGCAGGCAGGTTCAGAAGGATGATTTCCAGGAGGAAACTGCGAGTGATCCGTTCGTGACCGGTCCTATTCATCCGGGAACGATAAAGCATCCGGAACTGCTGAAAATTGCCGAGGAGTTCGAAAAAAGCGAAAAGATGGTTGGGGTGTCGATCTCGAAAAGTGGGGAGGTCATTGGAGCGGCGACCCTTGCCTGTGAAGGAGAGGCGGGGTTGCTGAAGGAGATTTATCTGCTGCCTGAATTCAGGAGGAAAGGGCTGGGAAGCAGGTTGTTAAAAGCGTTGGAAGCAAGCGCAACAAAAAAGGGTATTTACGAAGTGCAGGTGGAGCTTCCGAAAACGCATCGACCTTTTTTACGCTTCCTGGCGAGGCAGGCTTACCTTCGTTGCGAGGTATTTATCCAGGGTGGAGAAAAAATCGTAAGGCTGAGAAAAATTCTCTCACGATTGCAACAGGATTCCTGAGGGAGAAAGCAAAAGCCACGCTTTCGCGTGGCTTCAGGCATGTTAGGTTTGAACGAGGACAGTCATAAATTTGGTTCGGGAGCCCAGTCTCCAAGGTGGATAATTTGCTTTACCTTCCGGCGCTCGTACCTGTGCTTTTGAGGTTTGTCTGGTCGATCGGCCAATTGTTTGAAGGGGTGTTTCGAGTTACGAATCACATCAGCGAGATTATCCAGTGTTTTAGCCATAACTAGGTCTTTCCTTTCTGTGGGAACCGACAAGCGAAAAGGATGCCAACACCCGGTTGGGGACCATTTTGCATTCGTTGTCGGTTGCATATGTGGTCTAACGTTGGCTTTGACTGTTAAAATACGGCATTGTTCAAGAAAATGTAACCTGAAATTGACTATCAGGTCACTGTGCTGTTTCGGTCATTTTGTTACTTTACGCTCTTTTTGCCCGGAAGCGGCCAGATTGCCATTCGCGTACGGTTGCACTTTCCTGCAATTGCCAGCCAATCGCTTCGTAAGCCTGAACCACTTGTTCAAACTGGGTGGCCAAAATACCTGCCAGGACGAGAGTCCCACCGGGTTTAAGGCGATTGACCAGTTTTATTCGTTGATCAATCAGCAAATCGTAAATGAGGTTGGCGCAGATAAGGTCGAACTGCCGTCCTTTTAATGGCAATCGGGTAATGTCCTGTCGGGTGGGAAGGAGTTTTGAATCGACCCGGTTTTGGCGGGCATTTTCCCTGGCGATCTTGACGGCGGCCGGATCGAAATCGAATGCCCTGACCGGGGAATAGCCGAGTTTGACGGCAGAGATGGCAAGGATTCCAGAACCGCTGCCGACATCGAGGAATGACTGCGGTTTATCCGGCAGTTTGCATCGAACAATCTGTTCCAAACAGAAATGAGTGGTGGGGTGCTGGCCTGTTCCAAAGCTGAGGCCGGGATCGAGAACCACTGCCACCTGCCCCTTAAGCGGCTTCTTTTTACTCCAACTCGGTTTGATGATCAGTTTTTTGTCGATCTCGATGGTTTCGAAATATTTTTTCCAGGATTCGGCCCAATCTTCACGTTTGACTTTGGCGATGATGAGTTGCCCCTTTCCTGTTTCCAGGCCGAACGATTTGAGCGTCTCGATGCCTTGCTGGATTTCCTGTTCCAGCAGGAGAATCCGTGGCCGGGTGAGGCTGGTGTAAACGGTGACTATGGATTCCTGGGTGTCTGTGTTGGTGTAAATGGAAGGGGACTGGCGAAAGAGGCGTTCCAAAAGCGCGCTGACGGCATCTTCGGCGTGGGAGGTGGTTTGAACAGAGACCTGGAAAAGAGGGGGCGATTTTTTCATAAATGGGGGGCGGGGCGCAAATCGCGCCAGGGAGTGAAGTTGTGAAGTTCCAGTTCAACCCGGGTGGGGCGGAGGAGGACTCGGGTGATGCTGGCATACTCGACTTCAAAGAGGTTCATCCTGCGAAATGGAAGATCGAAGAGGATGGAAAGGATCATGCGGATGACTCCGCCATGACAGACTACCGCGATGGATTTGCCGGATGACTCGTTCAGGATTGTGTTGATCGCATTAGCGACCCGCTCGCGAAAAGCAACAGTGGTTTCCGCCTGCGGGATGGTCCCATCTTCCAGTTGATCCAGCCAGGTGTAGGCGCTGATCTGAAATTTTTCCAGGACCTGTTCCCAGGAAAGTCCTGTCCAGGAACCGAAATCCACCTCGCGTAAGTCAGGGAGGATCACCGGCATCAGTTCAAGCGCCTGGGCAAGAGGCTCAAGGGTTTGTTGGACGCGCCGCATGGGGCTTGCATAAATGAGGTCCGGCGGCATGGGGAGAAGGTAATTCGCGAGGGCGCGCACCTGCTCATGGCCAAGCGGGCTTAATTCCATGTCGATCCGGGCACCGCCAAAAACCTTGTGATATTTTTCCTCCACTTCGCCATGACGAATAAGATAAAGTCTGGTCAATTGCTCCATGGGGGGAAACGCTCTCAGGAGCGCATAAAAAATTCAAGCAGGGGGATGGCCGTGAGGGTTTCCAAATTGTCACATTCAAAATCAAGATTTAGGTTGAGTTTAAAAAAATAAACGCAAAACTGTTCAACACTAAGTATCTTTAATCCCGTTTCGAGAGCGACAACCCTCTTTAAACTATAGATACCGCTAAATTTCTCGATCTTGCGCCCAGATTGAGTGATTTCAGTTGAAATCATTATTATATGAGCAAATTCATTCGGCGCTATCCGTCTGTACTTAAATTTTTACTGGTGGTGGCGGTCCTGACGGGTTCTATTCTTTATTTGCGGGCCCGAAATGATGCGGAAGAGTTGCAGGCATTGAAGCGGACCAAGTTTTTCAATACACGTTTAAAGCCGATTCATGAAAACCATACCAGAGAAGAGTCCTCACTGCTTTTGGATTTGCTGATGGAGTGGCGACGGACTGATTCTGACGAATCGTTGGTGCAACTGGTGCAGTTTGCTGATGCCCTGCCGAATTCAGCTTGGACACCGCATCTTAATGCGTTATTGGGGCATCACTTTTTTGAGCAGGGAAGATATACGCCTGCGTTGAGGCATTGGGAGATCGCCTGGGAGCAGACAAAGGAGTATCGAGAAGGCAATGGGAAGGAGGTAGGAGATTTTGCGCTGGCTTTCTACATCCGCTTGTTATCGATGCTTGGAAGGACGGAGCAACTGGGAGAAATCTTCGAGGAATTAAAGGGCCGCAGCTGGAATGGCGGATGGGAGCAGCAAATGGTCCTGCGAGCTCATGAAGGATTCTTGATGATGCGTGCGCGCCCTGGTTTATCCTACCAATGCGGCACTTTCGCGCTCAATAACCTCGCCACTGTTTTGTATGGCAACCATGATCGAAAGGCCATTCTGGATACACCTTCGCCCGTAACGGGGTTCAGTGTCCTAATGCTTGTTGAAATGGCTCAAACTCTTCGAATGAGCATTGTGGCAGTGGATCGTGGGGAGGACACCGAAATCGTTGTGCCGTCGGTGGTTCATTGGAAACAAAATCATTATGCAGCGATTACAAAACGGGTGGGAGATTTGTATGAAGTAATTGATCCAACGTTTCAGCACCCGAGATTTATTCCTCGAAAGATCATTAATGAAGAGGCATCAGGAGTTTTTCTGGTTTCAAGCGAGCAGGTGCCTGAGCAGTGGAAAATTTTAAGCGATGCAGAAGCTGGTCAGGTATTTGGGCGGGGATATCCGAATTTCATGCCCGACGATGATGATTGTGATGGTTGCTGCCCTAATGGAGGAGGAGGGGGTGGCGGCGGCGGTGGTGGGAGAAAAGGAGGCCACGGGGGAGCGGGAGGTCATGGTGGAAACGGAGGTGATGGCGGTTCAGGTTCCGGAGGGGGATGTGATCTCTGTTACCTGGAAGAAGGAATGGCAAGATGGAGGGTATCTGAACCGCAGATCAATCTTTGGATCCAGGACCAACCGTTGGCTTACCAGCCTGCATATGGGCCTCCTGTTATTTTGGATGTGTCATTCAAACAAAGGACGACAGCCTCCCCGCCTGCGGATTACAGCTTTGGAAATGGAGTCAGTTGCCGATGGCGATCCTTAATTGATGTGCGGTACGGGGTCTTATATAGCGGAGATGGGCGAATTAGAGACCTCAACCTGACTTCAGGTGAGGTAATGGATTATTATACCAATCAGAAGATAAAGATAACCCAATATGACGGCAATGGAGAGCCGATAGTTTACGAGATTATTTCGGCTGATGGCAGCAAACTGATTTACAATTTTCTTGAGACAAACAGTTGGGGGTATTGGACGATCGTTCATTTGGGAAAGATAGTTGATGCCGCAGGCCATAGTGTGACGCTGGAGTATAACAATGGGATGTACGACCCGGACATCGGCGACGTGAAACTTACGGCAGTGATTGATGCGGAGGGGAACCGGACAGAGTTATTTTACAACACGACTTATCCCAACCTGGTGGACCATGTGACTGATCCTGGCAACCGGACTGCTTATTTCTCATACAACAGCAATGGGCAGCTTACCGGAATCACGGATGTAGAAGGAATCACAAGTTCACTGACCTATGATGGAAATGGATGGCCTGATTCCTTGACCACTCCTTATGGGACGACTTCGTTTACGTCCACTTACGGTGATCCGCTTGTGAACCCGATTGACCGCGAAATCGTTATTACGCACCCAGACCTTTCCAGGGAGGTGTATGTTTTTATCTGGGATTTTTCGGGCCATATTTCAGGCCCATACGGGAGCAACGAAGTGCCGGCAGGAACGCCGCTGGATAGTTTTGACAACTCGCCATCCCGGTTAAATTCTTTTTTTTGGAACCGGAAGCAGGCAGAGGGGCTCCCGAGCGACCTGGATCTTTTAACGACGTCCGATTTCCTGAAATCGCGAATGAAGCATTGGCTGGGAGGGGCAGGGACCATATCAGCGCGGCTGGCGGTGAGCACATTAGCGATCTTGCGGGACCCAAGTCCTGATGGGGTGATTGAAGGGCAGAAGACATGGTTCGATCATGCGGGAAAGCTTTTGGATGATGCGCAGGGGCCTCAAATAAAACCATCGGTGGTGGCGCGAGTGATGCCGGACTCGACGACGTGGTACACTTATTATCAATACAACAGTTATGGTCATGTGACGAACCAGATCGAGAAGTGGGTCTCTGGAGGGACGGCTTATTACCGGACGAATACTTTTCTTTATTCTGCGGATGGGCTGGATTTGATCGAGCATCGCGGGCCGGAGAACAAGCTTGTGGCAGGGTATGGGTACAATGTGGCGCATCCGCACCAGCCCACAACGATTACCAATGCGTTGGGTGAAGTGACGGTGAACAGTTATGACAGCCTGGACCGGATTTCGACGATTTTGCAACCGAGCGGGCTGCTTTCCACTTATACGTACGGGGTGGATGAGTATGTTTCGAAGGTGGTGGAGTCGGTGGGTGGGACGGCGTTGAGGACGAACCAGTTTACATGGTCGAACGGGGTGATGGCGACGCAGACGGATGAGCGTGGGTTGACGCAGACGTTTACGTATGATGGGTTGCGGCGGTTGAAGAAGATCGAGTTCCCTGACCTGACGAGTATCGAACATCGGTATACGAATGCCGCTGGGACGATGTTGCTTGATCGCACTGCCACCAAAGATCGGTTGGGAAATTGGGATTACACTGTGTACAACGCATGGCGTCAGCCGCTTTTGCAAATCGATTCACTCAATCGGACGAACGCCTTCGGCTATTGCAGTTGCGGTGCGTTGTCATCGGTGACGAATGCGTTCAACACTCCGGTGCAGACTGTGACTTCCTATATTTAGGATAACCAGGGGCATGTGTTGCAGGTGTATCAGCCGGAAGGGGTGAACAGAACGAACTGGT
>JANRLX010000089.1:0-5132 GCA_033762115.1 Verrucomicrobiota bacterium | reverse complement strand
GCAGCGTGCCGATCTATTGGCTGGCCGGATGTACTTCACCGCCACCACCGCTGCCTTTCCTGAAGGTGAACTGCGCGGGCAGTTGCTCCTTGTTCCGGAACCTTCAGCAATGGCCTTGATCGGAATCGGCTGTTTTGCGCTTCTCCTATGGAAAGCACACATCACCCACAATCGAGTAGGGCCTCGCACGTAACTCAACTGGCTAAATTTGAACGGACTGGGCGGCTTTGATCTGGATGAAAATAACTTTCTTTGCTGTTACCTCCGCTTTCCCAATAAATCACCGCTTTTTTAGAATGGCACGTTCGCAGCTTAGGAAACATGGCTGTGACCGAGCGCGACACTTTTTCCAAAACAAGGCGAATCCTTTCCCGTAAGCTGGATGAGCAAACATTGCACCAGCAACTCGCCCGGATGATGAAAGGGCAATGGGACCTGACTCTCGATTTTTCCCCCGATCAGGAAGTCAACTCCGCCGAACTGACCCCTCTCCTTCACCGGCTTTTCCGGAACCTCGAGAGCACCATCATCAACTCCTCCTCCATCAGCATCTCCATTGCCAGCTCCGCCCCCCGGTTTGAAGAACTGGCCCATTCCCTCGCCCGCAACGCCCAGGCCCAGGCCAAACATGCCGAGGTCGTTGCCAACTCCGCTTCCGGGCTGAATGAAGCTTCCAACGATTTGAAAAAAGTCGTCGAGGTGATCGAGAAAATTGCCGACATGACCAAATTTCTTTCTGTCAATGCCAGCGTCGAAGCCGCCCGTTCCGGCTCTCATGGCAAAGCCTTCGCCGTCGTGGCCGAACAGATGGCCGAACTCTCCGCCCAAACCCGCAACGAAGCCGCTCGCATCACAGACCTTCTTGCCAGCATTAATGATCGCATCGATAAAACAGTCCAGGCAGTCGGCACCGTTTCCACCATCGAGTCCGCCACCGCCCCCACCTTGCTCCAACTTTCCTGCAGCCAGGCTTCCCAGGCCCTTCAGATCGAAACTCTTGCCATCGATCTCCGCTCCTCTTCTGATGATCTCGTCCGCTCCTTTGGCGTCTTTCGCACCCGCGCCCACAGGAAAGCGGAGGAATTGATGCAGCATCTGCTCGGTTCGCCAGTCCTTCCCACCATGAACCGCTCCGCCCAGGAACGTTTTATGCAGGATTTTCTCGCCGAAAATTCCTTGTTCGAATTGCTTTACATTACCGATGTCTATGGCCGCCAAACCACCGCCAACATCGGCCAGCCTGAATTCAAGACCGCTTATGAATCCAACGGCTACGGCAACGATTGGTCCGCCCGTCCCTGGTTCAGGGGCGCCCGTGACACCGGCGAAGTTTACATCTCCGATATCTACCGCTCCAAAGCCTCCGGCCAGTTCTGTTTCACCGTCTCCTCTCCCATCCGCTCGCAAATGGGAGATATCGTCGGCATCATCGGCGCTGATGTAAACTACGAGGAAATCCTCAAGTTATAAGGCGCTGGCAAAGTCTTTCCTTCTTTGACCAAAAATCTCTGCTGCCATTCAGGACTGATTTTGGTATTCAGTCCGGATGAGCAAACTTGGTGTCGCCATCATTGGCTGCGGAGGGATCACGCTGCAAAATCATCTCCCCGGCCTGGCCATGTGTCCGGACGTGAAGGTAACCGCCCTTTGCGATGCCGACCCGGCAGTCCTCGAAAGGGCCCGTCAGCAAAGCGGCATTGCGGTGGCCCTCACCGATTTCACTGAACTCCTCAAAAGGGATGATGTCGATGCCGTGATCATCGCCACCCCAAATTTCCTCCATGCGGACATTGCCCTGAAAGCCATCGCTGCCGGGAAGCATGTTTTTTGTGAAAAACCGCTCGCCATGAATTTTGCCGAATCACTCAAAATGTATTCCGCAGCGGAAAAAGCCGGGGTGCGCCACATGACCGCCTTCACCTATCGCTTTGTCCCGGGCATGCGCTACACTCAACATCTGATCCAATCCGGCGCGGTCGGTCAGCCATTCCATTTCAGAAACTGCCGTTTGCAGGATTGGGGCACCCGGGCCCTTGGCTGGCGGCAAGTCCAAAAACTTGCTGGAAGCGGCGAGTTGGGAGACATGCTCTCGCACCGGATCGATTTCTCCCACCTGCTCATGGGACCGATGACTCAACTGGTGGCCAACACCCGCATTTTTCATCCCCAACGAAGCGGTCAACCCTCCGACCTCGAGGATTGGGTTTCGATCATTGCAGATTTCAAGAACAACGCCACCGGCGTCCTCGAAAGTTCAAAAGTTGCCACTGGCCGTGGAGAAAGTGCCCACAGCCAGGATTATGTTGAAATCAACGGCAGCGAAGGGACGATTGTTTACAACACCGAGCGTCCCCATTCATTGCTCCTCGGCAAAAAAGGGGAAAAACAATTGAAGTCAATTGAAGTGCCAAAGGAATTTCATAAACTTCCCGGCTCCCCGCGCGACCCTTCGCAAGGGGACCCGCTCTTTGTTTTTCGTTACGACCAGAATTTTGAATTTGTCGATGCGATCAGGAATTCGCGCGAGTGCTGGCCCTCCTTCAGGGATGGGGCCATCGCCCAGGGAATCATGGATGCCGCGCTTGAATCCGCCCGGGAAAAACGTTGGATCGATGTTTCCAACCTCGCCACTCAACTCGATGCCCCGCGATGAAAACCGCTGTCATCACAGGAGCCGGAAGCGGGGTGGGAAGCGCCACCGCTCTGAAACTGGCCGCTGCGGGATGGCGCGTCGCGCTGCTTGGCCGTCGATTGGAAACATTGCAGGCCACCGCCGTCAGTTGCGCCAATGGCAGCCAGGTTTCCATTCATGTTTGCGATATTTCCAAGCAGGCTGAAGTCGAAACAGTCGCTCGGAAAATCCTGGAACAGTTTGCCGCGGTGGATGCCTTGATCAACGCGGCTGGAACCAATGCGCCGCGTCGTAGCCTGGAACTCCTTTCATTGCACGATTATCACCAGTTGATGGACACCAACCTTAACGGCGCTTATTATTGCGTGCAGGCATTTCTTCCCGGCATGAGAGCGCGAAAATCGGGAACGATTGTCAATATTGTCTCGGATGCGGCAAAGCAGGCCAGCGCCAAGGCCGGTCCCGCCTATGTGATGTCTAAATTCGGTTTGCTTGGGTTGACCCAGGCGATCAACGCGGAAGAAAAAGGGAATGGAGTTCGCGCCTGCGCCATTCTTCCGGGTGATATTGACACACCACTGCTGGACAAGCGGCCCAGCCCCCCGCCAGCGGAGGCGCGGGCCAATATGTTGCAGGCGGAAGACATCGCCGAATGTGTCTTCATGGTGTTGACACTCCCATCCCGCGCGATTGTCGAGGAATTGTTGATCCGCCCCCGTTGATCCTCCGTGGAACTGCCGAACTATTTTCTTGCTGACCTGCCCCCGGAAGCGGAGCTCTCCGGCGGAATGATCATTGAAGCATGCGCTGCCCTGAAACGAAATCGTGAACGGTACCTGGCGGGTCGTCCCACTTCAGCATTGATCAAAACCTTGGCCGATGTGGCTGCCGAGTATTTTCAGCCGGACAATGAAATCTGGAACCATGTGCGGGAAGAGGGCCCTGCACGGACCGGTTTTTCACGCACGACTCTGGTTCAGGGGCTGGACCGGTTTTTTGCGGAGATCACCCGGGAGAACCTCCAGAAACTTCTTCTCCAGGATCTGGGCCATTTGAACCGGCTGGATGAGATGTGCGCCAATGATGTGGAACAACGGAGCAGCAACGGAAGCATGGCGCGCAGTCCGGAATTGCTGGTGCATATTTCCGGCGGGATGCTTCCAAACCCAATCTTCACCAGCATGCTTTTGGGAGCGCTGGCCCGTTCCGCGCAGTTCATCAAATGCGCCAGCGGCAGCGCCTTTCTCCCGCGCATGTTCGCCCATGCGATTTACAAGGTGGACCCGAAACTGGGCGCAACCATCGAGGTTGCCGAGTGGAAGGGGGGAAGGGAGGAGTTGGAAACGCCGCTGTTTGCCGAGGCGGAATGCATCACTGCAACTGGAAGCGATGCGGCATTAAAGGCGGTCCGCAATCGTTTGCCGGATGGCGTTCGGCTTTTAGGTTATGGCAGCCGTGTCAGTTTTGCATTTGTGACGCATGAGATGCTGGGGAAAATGAACGCCCCAAGGATCGTGTCGAGGGCAGCGCAGGATGTGAGCGCCTGGAACCAGCTTGGCTGTTTGTCGCCTCACCTGATTTATGTGGAAGTGGGTGGTGAGATGACGCCACAACTGTTCGCCGAACAGCTCGGGCGTGAGTTGGAGAAAATCGAGGGGAGCAATCCAAGGGGAGAAATCTCCCTCGAGGAGGCAGCGGACATTTCCGCAAGACGTTCCTTTTTTGAAGTCCGCGCGGCGTTCTCGGGTGACACCAAAGTTTATGCCAGCCCCGATTCGACAGCCTGGACGGTGATTTATGATGCCGATCCGCTGTTCCAGCTTTCCTGCCTGAACCGGTTTATCTACGTCAAACCGGTTGCCTCGCTGGATCAGTTGCTTGAAAATGCAGACAAGCACCGCCGCCAGGTGTCAACCGTGGGGCTGGCCGCGCCGGAGCATCGGGCGCAGAAAATTGCGACAGAACTGGCCCGCTGGGGTGTTTCCCGGATTTGCCCGCTCGGCAAGATGCAGGAGCCGCCGCTGACCTGGCGGCATGACGGACGGCCTGCGCTGGGGGACCTGATCACCTGGGCGGATTGGGAGCTTTGATGTGTATGAAGATGGAATTGCGAAAAACCTTCCAATTCGAGGCGGCGCATTTGTTGCCGCACCTGCCGCCGGACCATAAATGCCGCCGGTTGCATGGGCACAGTTTCCAGGCGGAAATCGTGGTGGCGGGGGAACTGGACACGAAGCTGGGCTGGGTAATGGATTACGCGGACATTTCCGCCGCGTTCAAACCGCTTTGGGAAAAATTGGATCATTTCTACCTGAATGAAGTGGCAGGGTTGGAAAATCCCACCAGTGAAAACATTGCAATCTGGATCTGGAACCAGCTCAAGCCGCAGTTGCCGCAATTGGTGGAAGTGGTGGTGGCGGAGACCTGCACCGCGCGTTGTGTGTATCGCGGTGCTGATTAGAAGCCATTTAGAGGGGCTGGCGCGGGAAGGAATCCGCAG
>JANRLX010000088.1:0-53107 GCA_033762115.1 Verrucomicrobiota bacterium | reverse complement strand
CTTAACAATGCTCGCCTGCCATTAAATCGCCTTGCTTTAAATTTAATTCGTAGGGAAGCAACGGGGTTAAATCATCATGATCCAGGTAGGTCCTGCAAATGTTAAAAAACTCCTCTTTTGTTACCGCCCTTCGGATTTGATGAAGGAATTCCCCGCTGGGCTCCACTCCAATTCCCAAATAATTCAGGTATTTCTTCATTTTCTGGACCTGGGCGATCTCGCGGATGGCTTCGGGCTGCACCGCGGAATAAAGTCGCTCAATATAATCAAGAACTTCCCGGCCCCTCGGAACAAAATACTGTTCCCCTCGTTGATAGGCCCGGATTTGTTCAAATAACCAGGGGTTGCGGATTGCCGCCCTCCCTATCATCAGCCCCTTCGCGCCGGTGAAACGCATTACTTCCGCTGCTTTTTCTGGTGAATAAATATTTCCGTTGGCCAGCACCGGACAGCCCGCCGCTTCCACGGCTTGCCTGATATATTCATAATGCACTTCGCTCCGGTACATCTCCTTCACAGTGCGCCCATGGACCGTTAATAAATCGAGCGAATGCTTTGCGAAAATAGGAAGTAATTCCTCAAATACTTCGGGGGTTTCAAAACCAATCCTGGTTTTAACAGTAAATTTTACCTGCACAGCATCGCGCAACGCCCCCAAAATCCCATCGATTCTCTTTGGTTCACGAAGCAACCCTCCCCCCGCGCATTTTCTGTAAACGACCGGGGCTGGACAACCGAGGTTCAAGTCCACCGCCATGATGGGATATTGCTGCAATTCCCGAGCGCTGCGCACCAGTGATGACACATCATTCCCTATCATTTGGGCAATGGCTGGTTTTCCGGTTTTGTTTCCTGTTAATGAACGAAGAATCGGTTTTTCAAGGTGGGATGTGGGATGGACCCTGAAATACTCGGTGTAGTAAACGTCCGGCCCACCATATTCGTGCATCAGATGCCAGAACGGCAAATCAGTGACATCCTGCATCGGAGCCAGCGCCAGCACAGCCCCTGGTTGCATCATCAAGGCGGAAAACTGTTCAGCAGAATTCATCAACTTTCCTGGCTGAATTGCGGGTGCTGTTTCAATCGTTCGAATGACTCAGGTAAAATGTGCCGCTGCTGGTAACTTGCTTCATGCAATGGTTCAGCGCTCTTCGAATTTGCCACTTTACGCAGCCATTCCTTTTTCAAAGGTCGCTCAATCAATTCGAGACGGTTCGCAGCAATTGTGGTTTCCTCCTTCTCGCCGGTTGAATCACC
Source organism: Verrucomicrobiota bacterium (assembly GCA_033762115.1). Taxonomy (GTDB): domain Bacteria; phylum Verrucomicrobiota; class Verrucomicrobiia; order Limisphaerales; family SXQI01; genus JANRLX01. The sequence goes on along the minus strand of JANRLX010000088.1, from coordinate 51,847 downwards.
TGATCCCACGTAAAAACCTGCAAGCAACAACGTCACCCGCAACATGGTGCTGCGAGAATAAGTAGGCAAGCTGCAAGGTCGGGCGGGATCGAGCAATTCATGCATCCGGCTGAATAATTTCAACGTCCACATGGCGGGGTTTTTTGCGGGTGAGAAGGCATCGAACAACACAGCGTGCGGCTTGGGCCATGATTCCGAAGCAGGTGAATGCAATGCTGTTGGGAAGTCGCCCTTGATAAAATCCCAGGTCACTTTCAAACCACCCTTGCGGAATTTCACCTGCCCTTTCTCCATCAACGCCTGGAGCAAGTCTTCCCAGCCGGATAAGTATTTAAGACGATCCACAGCTTTTAGAGCCACTTCCAAAGGGGATTTCGTATAATCAAAGCTGATCACCCGGATCTCTTTCTCCAAATGTTGCAAACCGGAGAGAACGGTCAAAATATTAGCGCCCGCCCCGAGTCCCACGTCCCAAATGTAAAACACTCCCTTTTCAGACGCCGCACGTTCGACCAATCGCAACTGTTTCAGATAAAGAGTTTCTGCTTCACGTTCCGGCCCGATGACTGGATGGAACGTTTCCCCGTATTTGCTCGAGCGAAGGCTGTAACTGCCATTGGCAAGCTGCACCACGGTATAAGATTGCAATTCATCATCATTCACATTTCCGCTCCAGCATCGATTCTGATCCTTAAATCCACACCCATTCAAAAGAGCAGTTTGCTTTGAAAGCCATCGATAGCCCAGCGGATTCCCGAGAAGCCAGCTCCGCCACCTGAAGTATTCGACTGGACATTTTTTTAACCTGTTTATCTAATGTGGCTCCTTCTAAATTCACAAAACCAGAAGGTCCCGCAACGTAAACCAACAATGTTTGCGGGGAGGTTGGGGTCGTAGCTCAGTTGGTAGAGCGTCTCGTTCGCAATGAGAAGGTCAGGGGTTCGATTCCCCTCGGCTCCACCATTTTCCTCCGGGGTATTGGCCCGTATCATGCTTCTTTTTTGTCACAGAATCTTTGCAAATCTCATTTTGAGAGCGATACTATTAAATCATTACCACAGCCCACAGTTTTTTGCCTGCCCGCGTATGTCATCACTGAAAGGTTGCCTGTTTGCCCTGATTTTTGCGATTTTTAGCCTTCAATCAAGCTATGGCCAATCGGTCATCATCAATGAATTCATGGCTGATAATGAAGATACCTTGTCTGATGAGGACATGGAATTTTCCGATTGGATCGAATTGCGGAACCTGACTGCCGCACCGATCAATCTGGAGGGTTATATATTGACGGATAATCCCTCCAGTAATAAGTGGCGTTTTCCAGCGGTATCGATTCCAGCCAACGGCTATCTGGTGGTTTTTGCCTCCGGCAAGGATCGAACCAACAATGTTGCCCGTCTTCATACCAGCTTCAGTTTATCAGCGAACGGAGAATATCTGGCTTTGCGAGCTCCGGACGGGGTGACTGTATTGACGGAATTTTCTCCGGCATATCCCGCCCAGGAGGAGGATTTCTCCTACGGGTATGCTGGAGGCGGCACCAATTTGAATTTTTTTTCCAGGGCAACGCCGGGTGCAGCCAATGGCACAGGTGTCACCGCTTTTGTGTCTGATACGAAGTTCAGCCATGACCGAGGGTTTTATACCAACGCTTTCAGCCTTGTCATCAGCACCACTACTGCAGGCACAACCATCCGCTACAATACCAATGGCGTTCCCCCCACTGCCACTTCAGGAATTGTTTATGTCGGCCCATTGACCATTTCCGGGACAACGACGATACGCGCAGCCGCTTTCCGCGACGGTTATCAACCGTCCAATGTGGATACGGTCACTTACCTGTTTCTGGATGATATTATTCGCCAGTCACCTGATGGCAGCCCCCCTCCCGGCTGGCCAAGTTCATGGGGCCAGAATAGCGTCGATTACGGAATGGACCCGAACATCGTGAACCACCCCGAATATGGGCCAACGATTAAAAATGACCTGAAAAGCATTCCTTCTTTTTCACTGGTGCTTCCTCTCAATCATTTGTTTCACAGCAGCACCGGCATTTATGCGAACCCGCGCAACGACGGAATTGACTGGGAACGGGCATGTTCACTGGAACTGATTTATCCTAACGGGACCAAAGGGTTCCAGTCGAATGCAGGGATTCGAATTCGAGGGGGATTTTCGCGCGACCCGGGAAACCCAAAGCATGCGTTTCGCTTCTTTTTCCGGGAGGAGTACGGGGACGGCAAATTGAATTATCCGCTGTTTGGTGAGGATGCGGCGCAGGAGTTTGATAAATTCGACTTGCGCACCTTCCAGAATTATTCCTGGAGTTATGGGGGAGATCCGAATGGGATTTTCCTGCGTGACCAGTTTAATCGGGATCTTCAGTTGGCAATGGGCCATCCTGCTGAACGTGGTGATTTCTACCACCTGTATATCAACGGGGTTTATTGGGGTTTGTATAACACCTGCGAACGTCCGGAGGCCGCTTATGGCGAAAGTTATCTCGGCGGAAAAGAAACAGATTACGACACAATCAAGGTAGAAGCCGGGCCTTACACGATCAATGCCACTGATGGAAATGGTCTCGCCTGGAGCAGTCTTTACAATCAGGCGAGAGCGGGGCTGGAATCGGATGCAAATTACTTCAAAATTCAAGGGCGGAACCCGGATGGCACCCGGAACCCGGGCTATCCCAATCTTCTGGATGTTCCAAATCTGATCGATTACATGCTGCTGATTCTTTATGGCGGCAATCTGGATGCGCCTATTTCAAATTTTCTTGGGAATGAGCGTCCTAACAATTGGTACGGGCTGCGGAACCGGAACGGGACGAATGGCTTTATCTTTTTTATTCATGATGCCGAGCACACCTTGCTGCCGGGGGAGCTGGAACGGGACCGGCATGGACCATTTAATGCAGGCAGCAGCAGCATCATCTACAGCAACCCGCAATATATCTGGCAGCAATGCCTGGCCAATCGAGAATTCCGGATGCTGGTTGCCGATCATATTCACCGTCACTTTTTTAACGGCGGTTTGTTGACCAGTGAGAAAACGACTGAAATGCTCTATCGTCGGAAAGATGAGATTGACCGTGCGGTGGTGGGAGAATCAGCACGATGGGGCAATTCCAAACGGGAACCTGCCCTGACACGGGATGATTGGGAGAACGCAATCAACGCTGTTGTTAGTTACCTTTCCCTTCGAAGCGCGGTGGTTTACGATCAATTCCTAAGCTACCAACTTTACCCCAGCATTGTGGCTCCTTCATTTTCCCAACATGGCGGGAATTTCTTCCGGGGAACCACCCTGAGGATGAGTGCACCGGAAGGCACAATCTATTATACACGAGACGGCTCGGACCCTCGAATGATCGGCGGGGCCGTTTCCCCCAACGCGCTTGTTTATAGCACTCCACTACCGATGAACGAGAGCGTTCATCTCAAAAGTCGCACCCGCGTAGGGACCAACTGGAGCGCTTTGAATGAAGCCATGTTTACAGCGATTTATACCTACAACACGCTCTTGATTACGGAGATCATGTATCATCCCGTGAATGGCAATACCAATGTGGCTGATCCGGAACATCTCGAATTTATCGAATTGAAAAACGTGGGCCCATCGGAATTGGACCTCAGCGGGGTTCGGTTTACGAATGGAGTTCGTTACACCTTCCCGCTTGGGAAAAAACTGGCCCCCGGAAAATTTGCGCTGCTCGTTGGGAACGCCGCCGCATTTACGAATGTGTATCCCGGTGTGGAAGTTGATGGAGTTTTCACGAACAATTTAAGCAACAGCGGGGAAGAGATCGCATTGATTCATGCTGCCGGTCAACCAATCATGCGCTTTTCGTATGGCGACCAGGCCCCGTGGCCTGCGGCCGCGGATGGTGTCGGATTTTCCCTTGTGTCAAGGTCGCCTTCCTTTAATTCGGACCCGACCAATCCCGCAAACTGGCGTGCCAGTTCCGCAATCGGCGGGTCACCGGGACGTGACGATCCGAGCGCGGGAACAGCTCCAGTCGTCATCTCGGAAATCCTGACTCACACCGATCCTCCCTTGCTGGATTCAATAGAAATTCACAATCCCCGCCCTGTAGCTGCGGACATCTCCAACTGGTATTTGACTGATGATCGGCTCACTCCCAAAAAGTTCAAGCTGCCGACCACTGTCATTCCTCCAGGCGGTTTTGTGGTTTTCACGGAAACGAGTTTTAACCCCAGCCCTGGAATTGAACCCAGTTTCACACTGAGTTCCCATGGTGATGAAGTTTATCTTTATTCCGCAGACGCAGCAGGAAATCTCACCGGTTACAGCGATGGATTTGCATTTGGAGCCGCCGCAAATGCGGTCACGTTTGGCCGCATGACAAACTCCGCTGGCGACATCCTGTACCCTGCGCAGTTGTCACCAACGCCGGGTGCCTCGAACTCCGGCCCGATGATTGGGCCTGTGGTCATCCACGAAATCCGACATTCTCCCTCCCCTGGAGAAGAACAATTCGTTGAAATTAAAAATATCACCAGTCAGACAGTGCCACTTTTTCACCCGACCTTCCCGACCAATACCTGGCGTGTGGAGGGTCTCAGCTTCTCCTTCCCTGAAGGCGCACAACTGCCGCCTAATGGGCTTGCGATTATCACCTCGGGCGATCCACTGGCCTTCAGGCAACGTTACGGGGTACCACCTCAGGTGGCGATTTACGGTCCATTTGACGGCAACCTCCAGGCAGGGGGGGAGACACTGCAACTCCTCCGACCGGACAATCCGGATGTGAGTAGCAATGAAGTCACTGTTCCCTATATTGTGGTCGATGAAGTCCGTTATGATAATTTCTCTCCCTGGCCATTCCCGCTTGCCGGTGAGTCGATTGAAAAGAAAATTGCCTCAGCTTTTGGGAATGATCCTGCCGCATGGCGATTGAGCCGCGGAGTTGCATCACCCGGATTGGAAAACGATGGAAATCGTCCTCCCCGGGCCAATGCCGGGAATGATCAATCCCTCACGGTCGCGTCCTTCCCGCATGAGGCAATTCTCGCTGGCAGTTTTACTGATGATGGATTGCCTGAACCTCCAGCCACTGTGACCGTCCAATGGATGCAGGTGAGCGGTCCTGCATCAGCTCAATTCATTACCTCTGGTGTCACCAACGCTCGCGTGTGGATCCCTGGAATTGGAACTTATGTTTTCCGGATGTCAGCCTCGGATTCCAGCCTCGTTGCCCATGATGAAATGATAATCACTGTGACGCGGCCTTTGGCAGAAACTGTTTTCTTTCCCACAGGTTCACAATGGAGATATCTCGATACTGGCGTGGACCAGGGCACCAATTGGGTATCTGTTGATTTTAATGACAATGGATGGAAAACCGGCCTGGGTGAGTTTGGCTATGGTGATGGAGATGAAGCCACACGGTTGGATTACGGGCCTTCTGAAGCCAACAAGTATCCTACTTACTATTTTCGCAAAAGCTTTGACATCGCAAATCCCTCGTCAATCAACGAGTTGAGTCTCAGTGTCAGACGTGATGACGGTTGTGTGGCATACCTGAATGGGGTTGAAATTTTTCGCAGTAACATGCCTGTCGAAGACATTACGTTTGACACTCTCGCGAGCAATACATCCACAGGCGCGGATGAAATCCAGCTGCATAATCAACCATTGGACCCTACCTTGCTTCGCCCCGGCAGGAATGTCATCGCTGTTGAGGTTCATCAACAAAGCCGATCCTCCTCAACAGACGTCAGCTTTGATGCGCTTTTGGAAGGACGTATTTCCACATCAAATCAGCCTCCTACCGCCAATGCCGGGCCTGATCTTTCTGTGACCCTGCCAGCTTCGGTGCAGTTGCAGGGCAGCTTTAGCGATGATGGCCTTCCGGCGATCACCTCCAATCGTTGGACCCTGGTTTCCGGTCCGGGAACTGTGGAGTTCAATGATTCTTCGCTGCCAAATGCGATAGTGACTTTTTCGACTGCAGGAAGCTACGTATTGCGTTTTAAGGTGGATGATTCAGCACTCTCCGCCCAGGATGAAACCACAATCACGGTTCAGGGTGGCAGCAGTTCTTACAGCAGTTGGGCAGGCGCTCAGTTTACAGCCGCTGAACTGGAGAATGCCTCCGTTTCCGGAGAAAATGCCGATCCGGATGGTGACCTCTTCACCAACATGCAGGAATACATCGCCGGCACTCTGCCCAAGGATTCGAGCAGTTATCTCAAATTGTCCAACATCCTTTCGGAAGAAGCGGGAAATGTGGAAATCAAATTTCAGGCAATGGCTGAAAAAACCTACACCATCCAATGGCGTCCGCTTGCGGAGACTGGAACCTGGCAACGGTTGCAGGATGTTCCCGCAGGCGCAGCACGAACTGTGGCGGTCATCGATCCTGCGTCTGGTGGTGACACCACCAGATTTTATCGGATTGTGACGCCCGCCATGGCTCCTTAATCGAAGACTTTTTCCCTCAGGGTGTATATAACATACGAAATGGCGGATTGATTTTCATCAGCCGCCTGGATATGATCCTGCCAAACTAAGGATCAGATGCGAAATGGCTCTCCATGGTCGATTCTCTTTCTCTTTGCCATGATATTGGCGACAATCCCTGCTTTTGCCGAACAGACCAATAAAACTAATTCATTCCCTCTCCCAGCCAAGGTCACAGTCCAAACCAACAAGATCGTTCCACTTTCCACAAACAACCCGGCAAAAATCGACATTAACAGCGCGGACGCAAAGCTCCTTGAAACCTTGCCCGGAATCGGCCCTTCATTGGCTGCAGAAATCATCAAACAACGTCCCTTCCGGTCAGTTTCGGACCTGGAGCGGGTGAAAGGAATTGGACCAGCGCGAATTAAGGAAATCGCTCCTTTTCTGAGAATCGGAGGCATCCATCATCAATCCTCGTTGGCCAGCCCAACGAAAGCAGTCGAAAAACGAATGGATCTTAACCATGCCACCCAGGCTGAACTGGAAGCCCTGCCACGCATTGGGCCTCACCGAGCCAAATTGATCATTGCGGCCCGCCCCTTTCGCACCATTCAGGACGTGATGAAAATCAAGGGAATCAAAGAGGCGGAATTCAATCGCATCAAAGATTTCATTATGGTCAAGTAGCCTGCTGGAATCCCTTGAGGATGGATTTTGTGCGGTCCAGAAAAATTTCCATCTCCTCTTCGCTGCCGATTGTAATGCGCAGATAATCCTCCATGCCGGAGTGGCCAAACCAGCGTACCAGCAACTTCTTTTCCCGTAATTGCAGCAGCCATTCCTTCGCAGGCGCCAGAGGAGGGCGCACCAGGATGAAATTGGTCTCACTCGGAAACACTTCAAAGCCCAAACCTCTCAGCTCCTGCGTCACATGATGACGAGTAGAGATGATTCGTTTGAAATTTGTTCGATAATACTTGAGGTCGCTTAACGTTGTCAGCGCCGCCACCTGCCCAAGGCCATTGACATTGTAACTGTCCCGGATTTTGTCCAGCGCCTGAATTAGATCAGGATGGCCCACACAATAACCGACGCGCAAAAAGCAAAGGGAATAAGCCTTGGAGAAGGTCCGTGCCACCAGCACGTTTGAATAACGCGTTGCCAGTTCCAGGGCATTCTGCCGCGCAAAATCCACGTATGCCTCGTCGAGCAGCACGATCCCGCGTTGCGCCTTGCAAAGGGTCGCAAGCGCCTCAACCTCGTACCCTGTTCCTGTCGGGGCATTGGGAGTGGTGACCAGGGTCAATGCGGCATCAAAATCCCAGCCTCCCCCGTTACGCAACTCTTTTACTGTCGGGAGTTGGAACTCCTCCGCGAGTGGAACGGGATTTTGCCGCGCCCCATGGATTTCCGCCAGCACCGGATAGAGAGAATAACTCGGAGTGAAATATTGCACCGTTCCGCGCGAGGGATTTGTTGCCGTTTCAACTGGTTCCACAAAAACCCTTACCGCAAGAGCCAGGGCCTCGTCTGAACCGTTGCTCACAAAAATGTTTTCAGGCGCAACCTTGTGAAACGCGGCCAACTTTTCCCGCAGCAATTGTGATGTGGGATTCGGATACAGCCTCAACCGCGCATCTGTGGCAGCCTTGATCGCCTCAAGCACGCGGGCAGATGGCGGATAGGGATTCTCGTTCGTGTTGAGTTTGATCAAACCCGAAATTTTTGGCTGTTCACCCGGCACATAAGGATGAAGCTGTTGCACCAGCGGCCGAATAAATTTCCCAGGAGTGGAACTCATCGTTTTCCTTTCTCCAGACGGATCGTTGCAGAGCGGCCATGTGCATCCAGCCCTTCAATACGGGCGAATTCATCGACCGCCGCTACCGCGCGTTTCAAGCTTCCCGCCTGATACTCCACCACACTTGTCCGCCGTTGAAACTGATCCGCAGTCAAGCCAGCGAACGCCCGCCCTGCGCCGCCAGTGGGTAATTCATGGCTTGGCCCCGCCACATAATCCCCAAGCACCGTGGGGGAAAAATTCCCCAGAAAAATGGCACCCGCAGTGGTGATCCTTTCTGCAATTTTCCCTGCTCCCTTGCACATGATTTCACAATGTTCCGGTGCGAGACGATTCGTAATTTCCACACCCTGATCGATACTCTTGACGACTAGTATTCGCCCATTTGCATCGAGCGCCCTGGCAATATAATCCGCTCGTGAGAGCCGTTTAATCTGCCGTGGGATTTCTTTTTCCACCGCACGCACCAACCGAGTGGATGGGGTAATCAACCAGACTCGTTCATGCCCCGAGCCATGCTCCGCCTGCGCCAGCAGATCAGCCGTCACAAAAGATGGGTTTGCCGAATCATCGGCCAATACCAAAACTTCACTCGGGCCGGGGAGCAGATCCACCGCCACATGACCAAAGAGCAATCGTTTGGCAGCGACCACGTAGGCATTTCCAGGACCAAAGATTTTTTGAACAGGTCGAATAGTTTTCGTTCCCAGGGCCATCGCGGCAATTGCCTGCGCGCCTCCCAGTTTGTAAACCTCGGTCGCCCCTGCCGCGTTGAGCGCAAAAATCAGTCCCGGATTTAATGCCCCGGTTTCGGTGCAGGGGGAGCAGACAACGATTTCCTGGCAGCCCGCCACCCTCGCAAGCGTCACGGTCATCAGTGCTGTGGAAACCAAAGGTGCAGTGCCTCCGGGAATGTAAATCCCGACTCGTTGAAAGGGATCGAATTTCTCCCCCACCCTGGCGCCATGAGAGTTGTGCCCGGACCAATTCCTGCGCAACGCTTTCTTGTTGAATGACGCGATGTTTTTGTGCGCTGCAGCCACTGCCGCTCTCAATCCGGAAGGTACGGCCAAGGAAGCATTGAACCGTTCGATTGCGCTCACGGTCAACGTCTCGGGCGTCAGGAGAGCACGGTCGAATTTTTCCGTTAATTCGAACAATGCATCATCGCCACGGGATTTGACCTGCTCGATAATTGCTTTTGTCCGTTCCTCAATCAGAGGGTCGAACAGGCTGGACGTTGATGTGATTTCAGCAAGCCGTTCGGCAAAGTCATCGTCGGTGTAACGCACCACTCTCATCTGGCAAACGCTACGTAAGGCGCACCTTCAACGCAAGCTGGCAGGAAGAATGGCTGCCTCCTTTGCATTCGGCAGGAATGAAGTCACTTTATCAATCATCGCCTCGTTTCCGCAGAACGAACCGTTCTGCAAGGTTTTCCTGATACTCTCCTTCCGTTCAATAAATTGCTTCAGGCGATCCGTTGACAGCTCATGTGTCGAGCAGGTCATCCCGTATCCAAGTTTTTCCAGATAATAGGCATTGACCCATTGCTCCAACTGCCGCTCCACCGGCACAGCAAATACCGGTTTTCGGTAAAACAGTGATTCACTGATGCAGGTGTATCCCCCATTTGTCAGGACCCAATCGGCAGTCGCAAGGTCATCCAGGAAAGTGGTCGTGCTGCGGGGGTGATACAACAGGTTTCCATCCCGTCCCTCCCTTTCAAAAGCATAGATGCGGAATTCAAACGGCATCTGTTTCAAAATCTGCGGAAGACGCTGGAAACTGGGACTCGTCTGGTAAACAAGCACATGTCCCTCATTCACCGATTGTCTCTTTAATACTTCATCTCTGAGGATTGGAGGAAAAAACTCGGTATTCCCATGGCCCGACAGCCGTTCCGGAAAATAGAAGGAGGTGGCAAGATTCGCCATCTCCCCGGAGTGCATGCTCGTCACGATCTTTTTTGTTGCGATCCAATCCAGCCGCAGGTTGAGCGGCACCATCGGATCAACACAAGGAAGGACATGTTGATGATCGATCGAAATGAAGGGGACACCCAGCTTTTTGGCAGCCCATGGGAGATAAGGGTCAAAATCGGTGATCGCCAGGTCCGGCTTGAACGTTTGCAGGTTTCGTGTGATCTCCGCAATCGCTGGTTTTCGGGCGAGCAGAATATTAATATTGGCAAAGATCGATTTATGAACGACGACCTTGTTTTTTTCGTAAATCAACTTCAGCCCGGGAATCCGCAGCACCTTGCTTAATTTGGGGGACAGAACCTCAAATGCCTTGCCACTGGCGAAAACCAGCACTTCATGGCCTCGTTCCTGTAATGCCCGAACGATGGTATATGTTCTCGAAGAATGGCCCTGTCCCTCCCCGCAGCAACTATAGGCAATTTTTGCCATCGGCGGAGCTTAGCCTCTTTTTTCCGAATGAAAGTGACAATGGTGTGAAAAACACTGGATTAGCTTTAGTTTTCCACTTCCGCCGAACACCTGCGGCGGTTAGCGAAGCAGGCAGCTTTTGCTCAAACCTGGGGTGTGGCACCGAGAACGATGTCAAACTTCGCCGTCAGCTCACCGATCTTCGATCCCTTGAGCGGTTCAAAAGCCACAGTCACCGATTCACGCGCTTTTGCATCGCGAATTCCCTTCCAGATCCCATCCCGCTCATTCTGCGGTTCCCCCTTGATATAACATTGCGTTGTAAACTTCTCCGCCCCTTTTCTCTTCACCATGTAATGAATGTGCGGCGTCCTTCCGGGGTAAGCCACCGGTTTGATGGTGCGGAACAGATACTCCCCGGTTGTCCCGGTCAGGAACCGACCGAACCCCTGAAAGTTCCCATCCCTTTTTGCGTTGTTGTCTGTGCCCGAATGGAGGTAGGCCCCGTTGACATCGCACTGCCAGATTTCCACCAGAGCATTGCGAATAGGCTCCCCGCGTGAATCCAAAATCCGTCCAGTCACCCAGGTGATCTCACCTACGGCAGCCGAAATCGAATCGTTGATCACCAATAAATCATTATCAGTGTCCAGTGGAAGTTTGTCCGGATAAAAGGGCCCCTCGGTCTGGGCTGGAGTCCTGGTCAACTCTTCAGCAAAAGAGGGCCCGGACAGGGAAGTGGCAGCGGCAGCAAGAGCGAGCCTGGAGAAAAACGCGCGGCGAGGAATGTAAATATTGATCATATGCGAATCTTATATTTTCCTGAACACAAAGCCATTTCTTTTGCAATCGGGTTAACTCAAGAGACGTCATCTCATTTCGAAAAGTTTCCGCAAAGCATGGACAAAAGTTCCGCGAGACACAGGGTGGAGAGGATCAAGTGGCTTTTTTTCGCCTTCCAGCCATACTATTCCTCATGCCCGGCATGAACGTTTTTCACTGTTCAAGCTCTCCACGGCAATTATGGTTTCGCTCTAAGCCGAGTGCAATCGGCCATGATCTCGATGCATAAATTGTTGTTAGTTGATGATGAAGCGGATGTTCAATACTCCTTCCGGCGAATTTTTGATTCTCCCGAGATCGAGATTGCGACAGCCCCGAGCGGCGAGGAAGCCCTCAAATTAATCCCCAACTTCAAGCCGGACCTGGTCGTCATGGACGTTCGAATGGGTGGGATGACCGGCCTTGAGACCCTTCGTCGTCTCCGCCAGATTGACGCCAAGCTCCCGGTTATCATGATGACTGCTTACGGGACCACCCAAACGGCCATCGAAGCGATGAAGCTGGGGGCCTATGATTATTTGCTCAAACCTTTCGACGTCCCCCGGCTGAAGGAAATCATCTTTAACGCCTTGAAGGCCGCTCAGGACATGAAACGGGTTGTCTCCTATCAACCGCTTCTCGAATCAGAGGATTACGACCTCGGCGTGGTTGGCCGGAGCGAACCGATGCAGAAAGTTTTCAAACTGATCGGCCAGCTCGCGGCCTCGGATGCCACTGCGCTGATTACCGGTGAAAGCGGCACCGGCAAGGAACTGGTCGCACGCGCCATTTATCATCACAGCCAGCGAAGCGCCAAACCGTTCCTGGCCATCAACTGCGCCGCCATCCCGGAAAACCTCCTCGAAAGCGAGCTTTTTGGACATGAGAAAGGGGCATTCACAGGGGCCACCACGCAACGGGTTGGCAAATTTGAGCAATGCAATGGGGGGACCATTTTTCTCGATGAAATTGGCGACATGAGTTTGCCCACCCAAACAAAAATACTTCGCGTCTTACAGAACGGAAGTTTTGAACGGGTGGGCGGCAACCAGATGGTAAAAGTGGATGTGCGGGTCATCGCTGCGACCAATAAACCATTGGAGCAGGCTGTCTCCGCTCGTGAATTTCGTGAGGATTTATTCTATCGCCTGAACGTGGTGCGAGTGCAGATGCCTGCATTGCGTGAACGACCGGATGATACACCCCTCTTGATTAACTATTTCCTGCGAAAGTATTCTCAAACGCAAAAGCAGCCTCCGAAATCCATCAGCCGGGAAGCAATCCGTGCCATGGAAACCTACCATTGGCCGGGGAATGTCCGCGAACTGGAGAACGTTATTCAGCGTGCGATTGTGGTCGCCAAAGGTGACGCTATTTTGCTGAACGACCTTCCGGCTGAGCTTTTTTCCGGCAAATCTCACGAGACTGCCACCGTTCCCCCCGTGACTTCCCCTCCCCGTCCAGGCAATGTCTCTGGCAAACCGGGAGAATCTTCCGAATTGGCGGCGCTTTCCACCGCGCTCTTTCAATGGGCTCGTCAGGACCCCAAGTTCAAGGTCATTCCAGCCGTGGAACGGGAACTGATCATCAATGCGCTTGCCGAAACCAATGGCAACCAGGTGCAGGCTGCAAAGATTCTTGGCATTACCCGCGCCACCCTCCGGAAACGGGTGGAGAAATTCAAAATCCGCCAGCACATCTCGATCTCATAGCTCAGCCAGACTGTGGAACCGAGTGATTTGATTTGGTGATTCCATATTGGAAAAAACTGTTGCGGACTCTTGACCCCCGAAGCGTGGCAGCTATACATTCAGCGCTGCTTTCGATCTTCGAATTCACTGGAGAGATGGCTGAGTGGTCTAAAGCGACGGTTTGCTAAACCGTTGTACGAGTAACATCGTACCGGGGGTTCGAATCCCCCTCTCTCCGCCATTTTGCCTCCTCTGCTTACCAAATCATTCCCCGCAACTCTTATGATGAATATGAGATGTATTCACCCGCATGATTGGCTTGAGGAGGGCAACATCACGCAGGATCAGGGCTTCTTGCCCTGAACACAGGTCGGCAGTATGCTGTTTGTTCCTGTGGAGCAAAAGAAAACCAGAGTGGTGGTCGGAATGAGCGGAGGAGTGGATTCCTCGGCGGCAGCGAAGTTGTTGATCGAACAAGGTTACGATGTCGTGGGAATTACACTCAAACTCTGGCCGCAGGATTGCATCTCACGCGCAGAGGACAAATGTTGCGGGCCACAGGCGGTGATGGATGCGCGAAATGTTTCCCATCAGCTGAATATCCCCTATTACCTGGTGGATGAAGCTGAGGAATTCCAAAAGCAGGTCATTCAATATTTCGCCGAGGAATACAAGGCAGGCCGGACCCCCAACCCATGCGTGATGTGCAATGAACGGTTGAAATTCGGCACCTTGATCAGCCGGGCGCGTCAATTGGGAGCGGATTATATTGCCACCGGGCATTATGCGCGGATTGAGCAGGGTGACGGGCGAATGCTGTTAAAGCGGGGTCGTGATCCGCGCAAAGACCAGAGTTATTTTCTTTTTTCACTGAAGCAGGAGCAACTGGCCAAAACTTTGATGCCGCTCGGGGAGTTGACCAAGGCGGACACGCGGGAGGTGGCCCGGGAAGCAGACCTCAAAACGGCGGAGAAAGAGGAGAGCATGGAGATTTGCTTCGTGCCGGACAAAAATTACGGAAAATTTCTTACGGACGCCAAACTGGTGACAAAGCACCAGGGTGAAATTGTCAATTTGCAGGGGCAGGTGCTGGGCAGGCATGATGGAATTGAGTTCTTCACGATCGGGCAACGAAAAGGATTGCAGATTTCAAGCAGCCGACCGCTTTACGTGATTGATCTGGACCCCGCAACAAATCGGGTGATTGTGGGGGATGATTCAGCATTGGAAAAGGACCGATTTACGGTGGAGCGATGCAACTGGATCCCTTTTCACGAATTGACCCAGCCCGTGGAGGTAACGGCAAAAATCCGCTACAACCATCCCGGAGTGAATGCGACTGTCAGACCACTTCCCAATGGAACAGCAGAAGTTCACCTTCATATTCCACAACGTGCCGTGACACCTGGTCAGGCAGCAGTTTTTTATCAGGACGATCTGGTCATTGGTGGAGGATGGATTCAAAGGCCTCTATAACTCCCTTGAGATTCGGAACTTATGCTAATCAGGGAAACCCTGAAAAAATCTTAAATTTTTCTTGTAATCATCTTGATATTCGGATACTTGATTTGTCCATATTCAGGACAGGACTGTCTTGAATTAATTTAAGTTGCTGTCTTTATGAAAAAAATGATCAAAGGGGCGATCCTGGCGTGCGTAGCTGGTACGATCTCTTATGCTGATACCGCAGTTTTTAATTTGGATTTACGCATTGATGGAACAGACCCCTGGCAGGTGCCTTCGGGGCAGCAGGTGCTTTCCGCGACATTTACAGACGTTGGTGTGAATGAAGTGGAACTGACCATGAGAGCGCATAATACTGCCGGTGGCTGGGTGCGCAGCTGGTGCTTTGAGTTTTATCATGAAGTGACCAAACTGGAGGTTGTTCCTAACTCGACCACATATCATCCAACAGACAGTTCGAAGATTTTCAATTTTTTGACTGATACCAGCGGCACAGGTTTGAATGTATTCCGCCTTGATTTCGGTTTCGATTTCGGCACCAGTCCAAGTTATCGATTTGGCTCGGCGACCAGCGCCACGACCGATGATGAATGGGTAACTCTTCGCCTTCGTGGAAAAAACGGCACGACAATTGACGTGCAGGATTTCCTCTACATGGATACCGCCACGCAAAAGAAATCGGTTTATACAGCCGCACATATTCAGGGGCTGAATGGCAACCCAAGTTCTGTTAAAGTGGGTGATAAAGATGTTTGTGTGGATTGTGTTCCAGTACCTGAGCCAGCAACCATCGCTGGCGGTGTTGTTCTGGGTGCGTTGGCGTTGGGACATGCTGTCCGCCGCAATCGCAAGTAATTCCTAGTTCCGTTGCTTAGTTGAGGCTCCCTTTTAACAGGGAGCCTTTTTCTTTTTGAGGGTTATGCCGTTTCCTGACGGAGGTTAAGGGATGTGCCCCGAGGGTCCAATCCGGTTGCGGAGATATATTGATATTATATCCTGTCCTACGTTCGGACAGGATTTTGCCAAACAAGGAGGTTGGCCCAATCAATATGAAACACACATCAAAAAGACTCATCGTTTTCAGCGGGCTTCTGGCAGCTTGCATTTCGGTTCAGGGAACTGTTCTGGATCTCACCACGGGGGGAGCATCCGGTTTTGTTGGAACAGCATTTTTTGAACAAGTTAACCCTCAAAGCACGGGAACAGGTATTCTTGATCCCTTTTTAAGACTTCAGGCAAATGGCACTGAACACGGCTACAATACTTCAGCGGGACCACAGCCTCCCTTCGATGCAAAAGGAGGAGTTTTTACCCACGACCTTTTGTTTGGAGATCTCACCCGGGTAATCAAGGATGGCACTGAATATTTCGAGTTTTTGCTCGATTTAAATGAAATTAACAATGATCGGGAAAAATACATCAGCCTGGAATCGGTGCAGATCTGGACTGGCAGCACGGCAGCACCATCCACTGAGAGCCTGGCGACCATCGGGACTATCCGCTATGATATGGATAATTTATTCCTTGGCGGGGCAAGCAGCAGCCGGATCGACTTGGATGCCAGTTTAAATCATGGAAGTGGGGGTGGAGATATGTTCGCCTACATTCCCACCAGCTTGTTTGCTGGAGTGGCCGCCACAGACAATGTTTATTTCTACTCGGCATTCAGCGAAAGCGACGCGGGATTCGAAGAATGGGCATTGATTGAGCGACTTAACCCCGTGCCTGAGCCGACGACGCTTGCAGGCGGTATTCTTCTTGGGGCATTAGCAGCGGGCCACATGGTCCGACGCTCCCGGAAATAAATTCCGCAGCAGATTGTTATCAGGCTCCCCGGGTGGGGAGCTTTTCTTTTTCGCCCGGGCAGTTGGCTTCCGGGCGATTTTGTTTTATGTTCAGGTTCGTAACTGGAAACGTGGACATTCAATATTTCAAGGTGGAGCAATCATGAAGAGGACGTTTTTGAACCTGACCTGGGTTTGTGTGGGAGCGGTGGCAACGATGATGGCGTTACAATGGGTCCCGATCCATGCTAAATCTGACAAGCCGCTGCCTCGAATCACCGTTCAGGACACACCAGTGGCTCGGGATGGGAAATTCACGACCAGTTTCGCGCCTGTAATCAAAAGGGCGGCGCCAAGCGTGGTGAATATATCGACCAGCAAAAAAATCCCCCAGAATGACATGCGCCTGCACCCGTTTTTCAATGATCCGATGTTCCGCCGTTATTTTGGGCTGGATGAGGAGGAAACGCCACAACCGCGCAATCGCCGGGAGCAGAGCCTGGGTTCTGGTGTGATCATCTCCGAGGATGGTTATATCGTGACAAATAATCATGTGGTGGAGGGGGGCGGAGAGATCAAGGTGGAATTAACCGATGGCAGGGAACTGGATGCCAAGCTGGTGGGGAATGACCCATCGACAGACACGGCAGTGCTCAAAGTGGAAGCCACCGGGTTGCCCGCTGTGACGATTGCCAATAGTGACAATCTACAAGTTGGTGATGTGGTGTTGGCAATCGGAAATCCGTTTGCGCTGGGCCAAACTGTAACCATGGGAATTGTGAGCGCCACCAGCCGGGGGAACCTGGGGATCATGGATTATGAGGATTTCATTCAGACCGATGCTTCGATCAACCCCGGGAATTCAGGGGGCGCATTGATTGATGCTGAAGGCAGGCTGGTCGGAATCAATACAGCGATCCTGAGCCGAACCGGAGGGAACCAGGGGGTTGGTTTTGCGGTGCCAGTGAACATGGTCCGTTCGGTCATGGAACGGTTGATTCAATTTGGGAAAGTAACTCGCGGTTATTTGGGAGTGGCGATTCAGCCGTTGCCCCCGCAGATTGTCGAATTCATGGGATTGCCTGATGGTTCAGGAGCATTGGTAGGCGGTGTTTCAGAGGGGACGCCCGCAGCAGAAGCAGGAATCAAGGCAGGTGATGTAATCGTGGAGGTCAATGGAAAAAAAATCACGGACAACCGGCATTTGCGATTGATGGTTTCTCAAACAGCTCCGGGAACGACGGTGACAGTCAAGGCATTGCGGGAAACGAATGCCGGGTCGAAAAAATTCAAAACGGAAACGTTTAAGGTGAAATTGGGTGAGTTGCCTGTGGATGAACTGGCGGCCATTCCCGGGCAGCAATCTCCCGGAAAAAGTGAATCAGAGGCATTGAATGGAGTGGAGGTGACTGACCTGGACGCTCAGGGCCGTCGACAGTTCAATATCCCAAGACAGATTCAGGGGGCACTGGTGACCCAGGTGGAACCAAATTCAGGATCATATGCGGCAGGGTTAAGACCAGGTGATGTGATCCTGGAAATCAATCGCCAACCAGTGAAAAATGCGGAGCAGGCGGTTGAACTAAGCACAAAAGTTTCCAGCCCCCGCACTTTGGTCCGTGTATTCAGCCGCGGGGCGGCTCGGTATTTATTGATTGATGACGCTCCAGCGGAACGACAAGAATAAATTCTCCGGCGGCAGGACTGGAACCTGCGGCATGGGAAAAAACCATTTAGCTGATCTTCATGGCAGTTCAGTACAAGGATTATTACCAAAGCCTGGGCGTTTCAAGAAACGCCTCGGATGATGAAATTCGGAAGGCATTTCGCAAGCTCGCCCGGGAGTACCATCCGGATGTGGCAAAGGACAAAGCGAAAGCAGAAGATAAGTTCAAGGAGATCAACGAAGCTTACGAAGTGCTGGGAGATCCATCCAAGCGCAGCAAGTATGACCAGCTTGGCTCAAATTGGAAACAGGGAGCGGAGTTTCGACCTCCTCCAGGCTGGGAAGGATTTCGGCCCAGCGGGGGAGGCCGGTACCGCTCTGCTCCAGAGGGTTTTGAATTTCGGGGGACCGGGTTCAGTGACTTTTTCGAACAGGTGTTTGGGTCGATGGGGGGCGCACAGGGCCGCTCTGGTGGAGTTGATTTCGAGGAGGAGGAACTGTCCGAACGAGGCAGCGATGTTGAAGCGGATTTGATGGTGACATTGGAGGAGGTCAGCAAAGGGTCGATCCGCTCTGTCACCCTGCGAAGAAAAATAATGTGCCAAACCTGTTTTGGAGTAGGACAGGTAAACGGGCGTGTTTGTCCTGAATGTCGTGGCGAGGGTGCAGTGGAGCGCAGCAATACTTATAAGGTCAAAATTCCTGCAGGAGTGCAGGAGGGACAGCGGTTGCGAGTTTCAGGCCAGGGGGAACCGGGCATCGGAGGGGCTGAGCCAGGTGATCTTTATCTGCGTGTCCGGATAGCGAAGCATCCCGATTTTCGAGTGGGGCAAAACACGTTGTTCGTCGATGTCGAAGTGGCCCCCTGGGAGGCGGTGCTCGGCGCAAACGTGACTATTCCGACGCTGGATGGCCGAATTGACATCAAAGTACCTGCGGGCACGCAAAATGGGGCGAAGCTCCGGGTGCGGGGGCGAGGACTTCAAAATCGTGAAGGAACGAAGGGAGATCTGATCGTGATCGTGAAAATCCAGGTCCCCTCCAAGATTTCAGACACAGAAAAGGCAGCATGGGAAGCATTGGCGCGACAATCATCATTCAAACCGCGCGAGTGATACCCGGGATTTGTTCGATCCGCTCTCTTTGCCACCCGCTGATCCTGCTCTGCCTTATTAACGCTTCTCTGCACGGAGAATTGGCGACCGTGCAGACGGTGCACGATTTAACCCGATTATCAGGAACGAATGCCGTGCTTGTGACCGGCAGAAATGGAGCGAATGATGGGGGTGGAGGGCTTTTTTATTATCGCGAAGCGATTACTCTCACAAACAGTGGAACACGATTTCGTCATGCTTCATTGACGGGAATTTGGGAGCGAGTCTTGAGTTCGCCAGCCTCGTTTAGATGGTATTGGGGGGGCACTTCGGAGAATCAATCTTCACGCCTCGGGGAAGCATTACGGGAGCATGGGACTGTATTGTTGCCAGCAGGGATCTACCGGATTGCAGAACCGCTCTTTATCGCCGCAACCAATCGTTTGATCTTTGAAGCAGGTGCGGTATTGCAGATTGAAAAAGGAGTGACTGTAACGAACCTTGGATCAATTGAGGCAGGGCTGCAGCAGATTTTCTCCGGGGAAGGCTTGGTGAAATTTGCGCCAGGATGGAGAAAGAACACAGTGCCGTTGATCCCGCGAACGGATATGGTGCCAGTGACCTGGTTTGGGGCCGATTCGAGTTCGCAGGAAGATTCCACGAAAGCTTTTCGACGTGCCCTGGCGATCAGAACGGGGCCGTTCTCGCCAACGATTTATGTTCCACCAGGTCAGTATAAAATCAGTGACACACTGCCATTGCCATCAATCACGGAGATTCTTGGGGAACATTTTGTCAGTTCCCTTTATTTCGAACCCATCGAGCCGAACAAGGCGCTTTTTGAAATTGCTCCGGGAGCGAATGCGTGTTCGATTAAAAACCTTCGAATCGCTCACAATTCGAAAATGCCAGGTTCGATTGGAATTCTGAGCAGAGGGAACAAGACGAACCTGATGTCCGAAATTAGTGTGGAGGATTCGGACCTGCGCGGTTTTGAGACGGGTATGTTGATTGATGGAAATATGTACGTCCGGCTGGAAGCGAATCGATTGTTCAACAATCGCACGGCGTTGTTGCTGACGACAAATGCGCTCTTTTCCTGCAATGGTCTGAGCGTGCGAAATTGCCGGTTCGGTTCCAATCAACGCGCCGTGAATGCGAAGCGAGCTGGTGCGGTTTCGTTTGACAACTGTTTTTTCGAAGCCAATGAGGGAGAGGACACCGTGCGATTTGAAAACAGTTCATCAATCCAGATCAAAAGTTCCTATTTCGAAGCGAACAAGACCGGGAGTTCAAAAGGAAATGCAGTGATTCATTTTTCAAATTGCCATTCTGTGACGGTGGCCGATTGCCTGATGGATGGGGTGAAGCAAAACCGTGCATTGTCCCACAACCTGATTGCATTAACGGATGGATCACAGTTTGCGGATTTACGAAACAACCGGCTTTATCGAGCAAAAGAAAAATGCATCCTGGTGGGCGACAATAGTTCCTCGGTCAGTTCGTCATTGAATTTTTTTGGAGTGATCCAGGCAGGGAAATGGGATGTGGTAAAGGAACTCAAAACCAGGGAGGAGATTTTAAAAGTCACCTCCGAAAGGATTGGGTTCTCCCCTGCCCTGCCTGCGGAATGATGATGGAAACCCTGATCCAAACTTCCAATTTCTGTCAGGTGGTGGAACGGAAAGAGTGAATTACTTTGGCATAGCGTGACAGGGTTTCCGGGCTTGGTTACCCGACACGCATCGGGCGACTCTCTCCCTGGAGAGCCGCCTACTTTTTGTACGGTTAGCGGGCGCCTTCAGGCAATTTCAAACGCAAAGCCTTTGAGATATTCAGTTTCGGGAATAGTGGGGATGATGGGGTGATCCGGAGATTGAGAATAGGTCCTGATGCGGCGTAACACCTTGTGCGCATCGAAAGCGGCTTCTAAAATAACCTGCTGGAAAATCTGGGCATCCACGTGGTGGGAACAGCAAAAAGTGGCAAGAGTGCCACCGGGCCTGAGCAGTTTAAAGGCACGAAGGTGGATTTCCTTGTAGCCGCGCAATGCATCGCCCACAGAAGCACGATTTTTCGTGAATGAAGGAGGATCAAGGATGATCAGGTCATGTTTTGGAATGACTTTCTCATGCGGCCCGACCGTGGTCTGTGCCTTGAGCCAATCGAAAACGTTCACCGCTTCGAAGCTGCACCGTGAATCGAGACCATTCCGTTTGGCATTCTCTCCAGCGGCAGCAACTGCCTCGGCACTTTGATCGAGGCCGTGCACATGAGCAGCACCAGCACGCGCCGCGTGCAGGCTGAATCCGCCCAAAAAGCAGAAACAATCCAATACGCGCGCTCCTTTGGCATAATCCGAAACTGCCTGATAATTGGTTTGCTGATCCAGGTAGTAACCGGTTTTGTGACCGGAAAAAATATTGATGAGCAATTCAATGCCATTCAAGCGAATGACGATTTCTGCAGGGCTTTCACCATGCAGGAACCCGGTACGCTCCGGCAGGCCTTCGAATTTTCGGGAACCAATATCATTCCGCTCCAGGATTGCTTTTGGTTTTAAAATTTTAAGCAGCGCAGCAACCAGCTGGGCTTTCCTCTGGTCGATACCAAGGGAGGAGATTTGAACCACCAGAACATCTTCATACTTGTCGATGATCAGGCCGCTCAAAAAATCACTCTCCGCGTTGAGGAGACGGAATGAGGTGGCCTTTGGCATATGACGCTGGCGGAGTTCAAGGGCGCTCCTGATGCGTTGCTCAAAGAAATTCTGGTCAATCGGAATACGTTCACGGTCAAGGAGCCGGACGCGAATGCGGGAACGGGAATTGTAGACGCCGATTCCCAGGAAGCGCTGGCGATGGTCTTTGACCTGGACCACATCACCATCGTTGACTTCAGCAATCACCCGTAAAACAGAGCCATCGTAAAGCCAGGGATGTCCGGCCAGTAGCCGGTCCGCTTCACCAGGTTTTACAAGGACTGTCGCAACTTTATTCATTGGGGAGAGTCTATGTGAGCCAATGCCGCTTCACAATAGAGGTGAAGGCGATTGAGCTTTGCCAAGGGGACTTCTACACTTGCGGGATGAGCAACGGGCCCGGTCAGTTCAATTATGAGGTCGCAATTATTGGCGGTGGCAGCGCTGGATATGCCGCCGCACGAACATCAGCAGGTCATGGGCTTAAAACAGTCGTAATTGACGGGGCAAAGGAACTGGGCGGTCTTTGTATTCTGCGTGGATGCATGCCTACGAAAGCGTTGCTTTACGCAAGCGAAGTGTTGCACCTGGCAAAGAACAGCATTTCGTTTGGAATTAGGTCAGGCGGAGTGGAACCGGACTTTGCACTGGTCATGCAGCGGAAAAACCGGCTGATCAGGGAATTTGCAAACTACAGGGTGGAACAATTGGAAAAGGGCAGGTTCGATTTAATTCGGTCGCAAGCGGAGTTTCTCGATCCGAATCGAGTTCAGTTAACCGAGGGGAAAACAATCAGTGCGAAATCATTTATTCTGGCGACAGGTTCGGTGATATCCCCTTCACCGCTCGATGCTCTGGATAAAGTGGGTTACTTGACGAGCGACGAGGCATTGGCACTGGAAAAATTGCCAAAATCATTGGTGGTGCTGGGAGGCGGCGCGGTCGCAGTCGAGTTTGCTCAATTTTTTAATCGCATGGGAGTGAGCGTGACATTGATTCAACGAAGTGAGCATATCCTGAAGGAGGAGGACAACGATGCAGGCATGGTGATCGAAGAAGCTTTCAGGAAGGAAGGAATGACGGTTTTCACTGGGACGAAATTGTTGAATGCAGAACGGGAGGGAGAGTTGAAAGTCGTGACGTTCGAGCATGGAGGGCAGACGATCCGGATTGCGGCGGAGGAGATTTTATATGCATTGGGACGCATCCCGAACGTGCATGGTTTAAAATTGGACAAAGCTGGCGTGCGCCTGGCCTATGGCGGGTTGCTGACGAATTCGGCAATGCAAACCTCAGCCCCACATATTTATGGTGCGGGCGATTGCACGGGAATGCATGAGATTGTGCATATTGCCATCCAACAAGGAGAGATTGCAGCGCATAACATTGCTCACCCGGAAAAGCTTAAGGCAATGGATTATCGATTGCTTATCAGCGTGGTCTTCACGGAACCGCAGATTGGCCGAGTGGGATTGACTGAAAAGCAGGCAGTCGCGCAAAAGATTCCTTATCTCGCTGCAAGTTATCCGTTCAACGATCATGGGAAGTCAATGATCATGGAAGCACTGCACGGGTTCGTGAAGTTACTGGCTGACCCTAAAACCGGTGAAATCCTGGGTGGCTGTTGTGTGGGCCCATCCGGCGGAGAACTGATCCATGAAATTGTCGCAGCGATGCAGAAAAGGATGACTGTGCATGAACTTGCGGTGATGCCGCATTACCACCCCACCCTCGCGGAAATCTGGACTTATCCAGCAGAAGAGCTTGCCTCCAAAATCACACTTTAAGCAGAATGCGATTGCTGATCAAGTTGCCGAAGCTTGCAACCGGGGCGCAATGCCCGTAAAAAATCGGAATGAAGCAGCAGATTTTAATCGTCGACGATGAAGCGAGCGTTCGCGAGTTGCTTCAAGCTTACTTTCGAAAACACAATTATGAGGTTGCAACAGCGTCCAACGCATCGGAAGCCATCAGGATTACTGAGGAAATTCCGGTTCACCTGGTGGTGCTGGATGTCCTGCTGGCGGACACGGATGGCCTGGAATTGCTCGCACAAATCAAATCCTCTCATCCCAACCTTCCTGTGATCATCATGACCGGGATTGGATTTGATGAGGAGCTGTTGCAGGAAGCGCAGCAGAAAGGGGCCGCCGGTTACGTGAGCAAAACCCTCCCGCTCGATCAACTCCTGATGGAGGTGCATCGAACCTTGAATTACAAATAATAACGGATGAGCAGTTCCTCAGCCTCATGGCGTCCCCAGACAATTTTTGCGAGCGATCCCGCATTGCGGGAACGTGACCAGCGCCTGGAATCCTTAAAAATGACTGTTGGGAGGCTGGCCCATGATTTTAACAATTTCCTCGTGCCTCTGCTAGGCTATGTCACGCTGATCAAGGAAGAATTGAGCCAGAGCTCGCCTGCGACACATTACGCGAACACAATGGAAGGAGCGGCGCGAAAAAGTGAAGCGCACCTCGATACCATCCTGATGGCGGTGCGTCCGCAGCGACGGTTCAATCCGAAGCTCATCGCTTATGATGAGTTGATCCACACCCAGCTCGCGGAATTTCGGGACAAGCTTCCAGCCAATTCGCAGGTGTTGATTGAATCAAAGGTTGAGCCGTTTTCATCATACGGAGATGAACAACAAATTATCCTGGTTATCCAGGCACTTTTAAAAAATGCCCATTTTGCCCTGGCCACGGGCGGCATGTTGCAGGTCGAATTGTCACGACAAACTCTGGCTGAAGAAAAGTTGGCGCAGTTGAACGTGCGTGACAGGTCGGTTTGCAAAATCGTTTTCAAGGATCATGGATTCGGGATGCCGCAATCGGTGCTGCAACGAGCATTTGAACCATTCTTCACGACACGGGCGGTAGCACAAGCCCCGGGACTTGGACTGACATTGGTCCATAGCGTGGTGCAGTTGCATGGCGGACAGGTGTTACTGGAAAGTGTGGAGGACCAGGGAACGACGGTGACCATTTATTTGCCGGAATTAAAGTCTCCTCCAGAGACAAGCAGGATGCCGCGTTCCAAGACA
This sequence comes from Verrucomicrobiota bacterium, assembly GCA_033762115.1. Lineage (GTDB taxonomy): Bacteria > Verrucomicrobiota > Verrucomicrobiia > Limisphaerales > SXQI01 > JANRLX01. The sequence goes on along the minus strand of JANRLX010000088.1, from coordinate 26,953 downwards.
GACGCCATTGCTGAAGCCTCAAAAAAAACTGCAAGCAAAATTCTCCTGGTGGAGGATGATCCGCTGGTGCGGGAGGTGATCAAAACCTGCCTGAGCAGGACTCAAAAGGAAATTCACGTCGCCCAGGATGGTGAAGAGGGATTGAAGTTTTTTAAACGTTACCAGCCGGAATGGGCTTTGGTGATCAGTGATGTGACGATGCCGCGGATGAGCGGCGTCGATCTCTACAAGGCAATCAAGGATTTGGAACCGGAGATGCGGGTGATTCTGGTCAGCGGCGATGCGGACCCGAGCTTTGGCGGTGCCTTTTCAGCAGATGAGGAACGACCTCTCCTGATCAAAAAGCCGTTCACTTTGAAAAGCTTTTATGATGTTGTTAAAACCCACCTGGCAGAAAATGGGTAGTTGGCTTTAATGACCGGAGCTGTGCTCCTGGATATATTCCTGTTTGAGGCCGAGTTTTTCTGGCGCGTGAAGGACAAGCATTTTCATGCGGATGTCCGATGGGATTGATTTGCGGGTGAGTTTTGAAACAACGATCATGAGAGTGATCGCAAGGGGCACAGTCCAGATTGCAGGTTGTTCACAAAGGATTCGCACCAAGGGATGGGCAACCCAGAAATCGTTGAGCGGAATTTTCCCCAGGTCACTGGCATTCGTCAGCGCCACGCCAATAAGAGCGCAGATGCCCCCACCCAGCATTCCCGCTGCTGCACCCTGCATGGTCATGCCACGCCACCATGCGCTCATAAACAATAACGGAAAGTAACTGGCGGCAGCGATGGCAAACGCTTGTCCGACCATGAAGTTGATCTCGAGTCCCTCGACCTGGGTTCCGAGCAGGATCGCGACCGCGCCAATGACAACTGAGGAAATCTTGAAGGCACGCATCCGTTGAGCAGGAGTGGATTTTGGACGCAACATTCGCCCATAAACATCGTGCGCCAGTGCACCGGTCATTGACACCAGCAGGCCGCTGAAGGTGCTCATGAAGGCAGCAAAGGCACCAGCGCAGGCAATGCCGCTCATAATGGAGCCCAGGCCCGGACATTGGCCATTGAGAATGCGCGGTAATTCCAGGACCACCTTGTCGGTGCCCTTCGCCCCCACGCCAGAGTAGAGGTCAGGCAGCAGATTCCGTCCGAGGACCCCAAAAACCGGGGGAAAAAGGTAAAAGACACCGATAAGAATCATGACCCACATGGTGGTGCGCTTGGCGGCGGCGCCATCCGGGTTTGTATAAAACCGGACGAGGATATGTGGAAGACCCGCAGTGCCGCAGACGATGGCGATAATGAGGGAATAGGTATAAAGCAACGAGTAGGGTTTCTGCTCCTCGGGAGGCAGTTTCGCACGGACGGCAGCCTTGCTGGTGAGTGGACCAAAGGGGGAAATCCATTTCTCATCAGCAGGGGCTTTTTCCGGCAACGGCTGACGGATAACGCTTTCAACGGCAGGTTGGGAAACAGGTGCAGCGTTGACACCAAGATGTTTTCCGTAATCCCCATAAACGGCCATCAGCACAAAAACAGGAACAGCGATGGCAAACATCTTTGCCCAATATTGAAACGCCTGGACGAGAGTAATTCCTTTCATGCCCCCCAGGGCAACATTGAAGGTAATGACCACGCCGACAACGATCACACCGATTTCGTATGGCAATCCTTTGAAGATATAAGAAAGCGCCGTGCCCGCACCTTTCATCTGGGGCATCGTGTAGAAGAAACCGATAAACAACACGAAGACAACGGCAATTTTCCGGAACAATGGTGAGTCAAAGCGGCCTTCTGCAAAATCCGGAATGGTATAGGCACCAAAGCGGCGCAATGGCCCGGCAATGAAGAGGAGCAGGAACAGATAACCGCAGGCGTAACAAACCGGATACCAAAGAGCATCATAGCCGGAATTCATGACCATGCCAGCAATGCCCATAAAGGAAGCTGCGGAAAGATATTCGCCGGAAATGGCGGAAGCATTCCAACCCACGGAGACCGAGCGGCCCGCAACAAAAAAATCCCCTGCTGTTTTGGATTTACTGGCAGACCAGAAACCCATCCCAATCGTCACAATGACGGTAATCAGGGAAAACGCGACAATCCAGATATCCGCTTCAACGCCAAAAATATTGATCATGGTTTACCTTTGTTAGCGGCGTCAGCCTCCTCATTTTCAAGCGCCATGGAGCGCTTGATAAAAACCCATGAGATGATCCAGACAAAGGGGAAAAAAAGGACTCCGAGAATAAGCCATGTGAGGGTAAAGCCAGCGACCCGGATGCTCATGAACTGGGGGAAAAGATAATTGGCAAGCGGCAGGCCGAGCAGCAGCAACATGAAAGTGGCTGCGCAGGTGATGGAAAGGCGCAGCTGCCTTTTCATCAACCGATGAAGAAATTCTTCGCTATGGATATCGGGTCCACTCGAATGAGATGACTGTTCGGGCATGCCGCTGTGTATCAAAGAGAAGCTGTTCCTGCAATGAAAGAGGACCGGAAGGCAATCTTTATTGACGATTCTCCGGAACTGCCCAAACCCAATCCATGTCCGAATGAAACTGTCTCTCGTAGGAATAAAAATAGCGTGGAATATAGGAATAAGCAGCGCCTCCGTTGTCCCGGTTATTAATGCCTATGCTGTAAAGCTGGTAACTGCGGGAACTGCGGCGTCTATAGTTGAATGGCAATCCTGTGACTGGATCAAGAGGAGGAGTAAATCGGGGAGCAAGTTCGTGGAGGTTTTCAGGGTAGGCATGGTGCACGGCATAAAACTTCTCAAGCGCACAGGCTGTGCGGGCAAGCTCAGTCATTCCGTACGCCATCGTAAAGATGAAGGTTTCCGAAGCAACTGCTTCCGAGAGTGTTTTCAAATGATTCGGCGTGAATAGGGCTGTGACGGAACCGCCAGCTTGTGAATGAACTTTCTGGAGCAGATCAGGATATTCATTCGCTAGATAAAATTGGTTTGTCGAGGCTGACCATGGTTTTAGATGGGACTCATATAGAGCCATCGTGCTGGCCATTTTCTGATAAATCCACCCATCGGGGTAAAGTGACAGGAGCAGCTTCTGACCGCGAACCAGTGTTTGTGAGTAGCCATTGGCAACACCTTGCTCCCAGTCGATCGTGGCCCTTACAAGTTCATGGATCGAATGCTCATAGGTTTTACGAAGATTTAACGCCGCCAAAGCATTTTCAAAACGGGTAAGTTGATCCTCTGTGAATCGATGGGCAGCAATTCCCTCCCAGATGGGTTGAAGCGTCAGGAATAAACAGTGGACCTGCGCCTGTAAAAGACGTCCGTCCCGGCCCAGTCCTTTTGTCAGCAACAGTAAGGACTCAATTTCCCGGACAGCTTCGTTCAGTCGACCAGTTTCCAGCAAGGCACACGCCCGGAGGCTGAGGATCTCCGCCGCATTTTCCTGATCCGGAACAGTGGTCTCAATATGGCGATGCAGGCATTCCGTTTTGGCAATTGTAAAAGGTCTGTCGAGCGTTTTTCGGAATTCAATGAGGTCAGGTTCAAATCTTTCCAATACGCCAAGAACAAAGGAAACGTTATTTGTTTCAGCTGCATTCGTGGAAATGAGCCTCTGATCCACAAACGATCTTCTCCATTTCTCCCACAAGGTGGCATTTGATTTAATCCAGGGATAGCATTCGGAAGCTGAAGGAAGATTGTAGCGTGGATAGTTCCTCATCCAACCAGCGACAGAGTTTTTTGCAGCTGTAGCATTTTGCTTTTTCCACTCGGCGAACTGAAATGAAAGCAGGTTATCCTCCGGGGGAACTGCCGATGGAAGCTGGTTAGGTGAAATGAAAATGGAAGCAGATTGCTTCTGGGTGCGTTCCCAGTGGCGTTTGCCTCTCCACAATTCAAACCTGTAAAGCAGGAACAGCAGGAAAAAAGCAGCAGCCAGCCTCAGACTGATTCGACGAATCCGGGGAAGATCGACTCCTGGGAACCATTTTTTATCAGCACGCATGAAACGTTCTGACGCGAGGCTGCGAAAATCCCGATACACCGCTCGCCGTGCCTTGATCCCCCAGAAAAGACTGTTGCCTAATGTGAGAGTCATCGCAGTCAACAAGTAGAAGTGAACTTCGACATTGTTGTGTGGGAAGCGAAAGCCGGATTTATTCATCAAATAGATGATCAGAATAAAAACAGGCCAGGGGACGGCCACGACCAGGTTCCATGTGAGCAAAGGAGCTTGCATGGGATGGCGCATTTTCAAGCCCATCCACATCCCAACCCACATCATGGAAAACAACGCGGCAATCACTCCTGCCAAAACAGAAGCAATCAATAAAAAAATCAGGCCAATTTCCCAGTTGGGACCGGGAATGACCGGGTTTTTGAAATTTTCGAAAATGACTCGAAGGACAGCGAGCGGAGTCAGCCATGATTCACCTGATATCCGAAACACAGCCATGACTCCTGCCGCAAAGAGGAGATGAAAAAAAATAACGCATATTACCGGAGGCAGGAATTGACGAAAATTTGCGAGCCATTGCCCCCGCACAATGTCACGCACCGGCAGGGTGGTGGAAAGGAGGAGCTCGAGCGCACCGCTTTTGCGGTCTTCGGAAAATCGCTGACCTGTCTTCAGTCCAACGAGGTAAATAACCGCAACATGCATTAGTGCCGTGGCCATGCCCCAGGTAATCAATAATCCCTCCAAAGGAGCGTTGCGTCCTCCGGCAATTCTTCCCATCACTCCAGTGCCGATCAAAATGGCGAGTGATGCCACAACAGGACTCAGGAAGAGAAACCACCCGCTGGAAACTTGTTGCCGCCCTTCCAGCCAATAGATTGGATTGTAGTCAGCCCATTTTTGACGGAAGCGTTTACGGCCTTCCAATGAACCTAACCGGAGTGCCTTGAAGCGCTCGCCCCAGCGAAGGCGTCGGACAGTGCCTGGATTATCCTGCCACAAACGGGGAACGATCCTGACAGCAATGAGGAGAGAGAGAAAACTCATCAAATTAATAATAAGGATGGAGGCCCAATAAAAATTATGGTTGAGAATGCGGGCTGATTCCTCCGCCATCATCAGTGCGTAAAAGGGGCTGATCGAAGGAATTATTTGGGTAAAAAGGATCATTCCGAAAATAAACCGGGAACTTTCACCGATAATCAACGGAGCGAAAGCAATTGTCAGAAGGAGCAGGATTCCCACGGTAATTGCAATCAAACCACGTAAGAATAAAGATGAGACAAGGATCCCTACAGAGATGGAAAGAAACAGAGTGCTGACCAGGGCCAGGGCGCTGCGGCTGACTTCAATGAGAGTCACACCGCCGACAAGGGCAGGAATCATTAAAATTGGAATGATGGCAAAAAAGCCATAGAATACGTGAATTCCTGCACCAAAAAGCTTTCCAAGCACGACATCGTGACCACGTAAATTGGTAAGAAAAAGAAAGCCAAGCGTGTTATCCCGTCGTTCCGCACTGATGGTATCAGCCGTTCGTAAGACGCCGGATAATAGACAGTAAAAAAAGACGCTGATTGCGAGAGGATAAAAGAGGCGATTGCCGACAGAAGCTTGATCTCTGAAAATGTGGAGGAGCCAGCAGAGGAGGAGAAATGCCAGAAAGGCGAAGATGAAACGGGCATAAAAAGTCCGCCGCTGACGGGCGGCGACGCGCAATTCTCTTTCCACAAGCGGGAGCAAACGCATGATCCAATTGAGATTTCGAGAATTAGACCAACGAGGTGAAGAAGGTGCACGAAATTTCGCCGAACAGCATGAAATCCGCTTGGCCTTTCCAGAATTGAGGTGGCAAACTCGACGCGTTGAACACAGCGACAGAGTGGAAATGGGATCGCGTTGTATTAACAGTTGAGAATGTTCTCCAGGTTGTCGGAAATGGCTGCTCGTTTACTCGGACCTCTCCATGAGAAGTTCATTCCCCCAAGCTTTGCTGATGATCCGGAAGTGTTACGGCGGGCACGACTGGTGACGAGTTTTGGGATTCTGGGAAGCTTTTTCGGACTTGCTTACGCATTATTTTACCTGGTCCTGGAGCATTACTGGGGAGCGAGTATCGTTGTCCTGTGCAGTGCTGCAGTTGCATTTGTCCCGGCAATTTTGCGCCGCACGAAATCCCTTTCAAAAGCAGGAAATTTGTATGCATTTGTGCTGCTTTCAGGATTTTTTGCCCTGTGCTGGGTGGAAGGAGGGATGCATGGGCATGCCCTTGCCTGGCTGGGCAGCGTGCCGCTATGCGCGTTGCTGCTGGTGGATCGAAGCGCGGCAGGGCGCTGGGGAATCGTTTCTCTTTTTTGCGTGGCAACTGTGGTGGGGGTGGAGTTTCTTGGAATAAGCCCGCCCATAACCTATCGAAAAGAATGGCATGTGCTGATCACGGCAATTGGTTACCTGGGCCTCGTGCTTTTCATGTTGTTACTGGGGATGATTTTTGAATCGGGTCGCCGGGAAGCATTTGAAAAAATGCAATTGGCGATGGCGAAATTGGAGGCCGCCAACATGGATCTGACGCGGTTAAACATGGAAAAGAATGAATTCCTGGGAATCGCCGCGCATGACTTGAAAAACCCTCTGACAGTTGTAATGGGTTTAAGCGAGCACCTGACGATGCAATCGTTGCCACCGGAAAAGACGTTGCGCTTTGCCGAAATGATCTCACGTGAGGCACGTCGTATGCGGGAACTGATTACGAACCTGCTGGACCTGAATGCAATTGAATCAGGAAAAATGAATTTCACGCCCAGAGTCATTGAGCTGGGAAATCTCACGCATCGACTAATCGAGAACTACCAAAAACGGGCTGAGGACAAACAGATTCAAATTTTATTCCAACCTACCAAACCGGGAACAATCTGGGCGGACGAAAGCGCGATTTTGCAGGTTCTCGAGAATCTGTTCTCAAATGCGCTTAAATTTTCCCCCCAGGGAAAGCGGATTTTTTTAAACCTGGATGAGAAGGCCGGAATCGTGGAGTGGCGGGTGAGAGATGAAGGACCTGGAATCAGCGCGGCAGACCAGGGAAAACTGTTCCAGCGTTTTTCTAAATTATCAGCACGCCCCACCGGCGGGGAAAGCTCAAACGGCTTGGGACTGTCTATTGTGCGCAGGCTGGTGGCAGCAATGGGAGGAACGATCTCGTGTGAAAGCGAACCAGGAAATGGAGCGAGTTTTATTGTGCACTTCCCGGCACATCGGGGCGAGGGCATTTAAAAAGAGTTGGCCGAGTATCAGCGGGATCCTGTCTTCGACCTTTGCCATTGTTGTCGGTAATCAGCCAGATGTAGTGACTATCCACTGCCAATCCTTCCATGGTGCCAGTGGGAAAATCGCGCAAATAAACGTTTTCTGCGGCCTCTTCGATTTGGGAGTAATCAAATTCGGCCACCACTCGTCGGGTCGCCGGTTCCATTTGCAGGATAGCCTGATGGTGGCGACAGAGTACATATAAATAGCCACCGTGCCATGAAAGATCAGAATATTGCACTTCACCGAACAGGGTATTACTGGGATTAAGATCAAAATCAGCGATTACTTTCAAATTTTTTAGGTCGATTTCGATGATGCGAGAATCGCTCCGTTCATTAACCACCCAGAGCTTCCCCTGCCCCTGTGCAATTCCTTCAAAGGACATATTGCGATCGGAGGGATGAAAGTGGCGGGCGACGGGAGTCCAGTCTATTGCCAATCGAGCAGGAGTTGGATGATCTGGATGACGCCTGAAAATGGAACGGCTGCTTTCTTCACAAATATAAACGAAACCATTTTCATCCTGAGCCAGGCCTTCGCAATCGGGCCGGGAATTCGTCAGGAACTGGCGCATGAAAAGGTCAGGAAAAAAATCAGGCAGCGATGCCAGAGTCGCAATGCCTGAATCGGGCAGATCAATTTGATAAATACGGGAACCACGATCACTGACGACCCAAAGTTCCCCCGTTTTTCGGAGTAATAAACCGGAGGCGTCAAAGCGGACCCCATTGGGTTGATCAAGTCGCCAAACCTTTTCTGCCTTCAAGGTAAAGAGCCTGCGGTCAGCATTGCTGACGAAGGTTGAACCTGTGGTTCCCTGGGGAGAATGCCCGGAGGTTGCACAGCCTGACAAAATGCAAACTAAAAAGAGAAGCAGCGCAATCGACTTCACGTGGCACTAGCTTAAAACCTGCCCCACGCTCCGGCGCAATCCAAATGCGACAGGCAAGGAACTGATGAAAGCGCCGATATTCACGCAGATCAGGATCAGGACCATTTCCTCGCTCCAATAAGGATTATGGACTTTTAAGTTTATCAGTGAAGAGGAGAAGCCGAACATCTTGAACAGTTGCTCATGAACGCTGTAGAGGAAAAAAATGGCCACAAGAGCGGCGGCATTGGCGACGAAGGCGTTCTCGATCCATTGGCGAAAATAGAGCGCTTTGCCCGGAGCGCCAAAACTTCTGAGCAAGGCCCCGACATATAGATTTTGACGAAATTCGAGCACAGCGATGGCTCCATAAACAAGCGCCAGAGAAAGACCGAGGAGCGCAGCCATGGCAAGACGCCACTGATTTTGACGGGCTTGAAGCGCCTCCAACTCCCGGAGCACAGGAAGTGCGCTTTGGATTTGGGGAGCAGTTTGTCGGTCCAGCGAATAGGTAATGGCAATGGCCTCAGTGAAGCGATTCATGGGCAAGCCGTCCGCAAGCGGTTCGAAGAGCGTAATGTCAGTGTAGCCAGCACGATCCAGATCGGGCGACCAGTTTTGTGGAACCAGGATGAAATCTGCCGTATTGATTGGCTGAAGAAGATCGCCTGCACGACGAACAATCGCCTGGCCGCTTTGGCGATTCAATGTGATGGTGACGTAGCTTCCCTCGGGCCAGTCATCAGTGACGCAGACGAGGCCAGTATTGGCATCGAGATACTCCGCAAGAACAGGAAGTGATTCTTGGCCATAAGTAAAGATTGTCAGATCTCCCGCGAATTCCGATTTGGCGCGAGTGAACAATTGGCGCAATCGGAGCATCCTCCCAAATTCATCCAGCGGTGAAAGGCGGTTTGGAACTTCACCGTTGGGAATATAGTCGGCGGAGGTCGGGGTGATGACTTCCCTTGCAACCAGAGTGTTCAGGCCAAATTTGCTGAGGCGCTCGCGCAGGCTTTTCTCCAGCAATGTGAATGTGACCAGGATCAGGGCTGCCACTGTGACCAGGAGCAACCCTACAAAAACACGCGCCAAAACGCTACTAGGCTGTTCCCGCCAGCGCGACAAGGTGTCTTTCCAAAGGTAGGAAGCGATTAAAATCGAGGACCTCATGAGCGAGTGAATCGAGTCTGTGATCGTGAGTACAGATGATGCAAATTTTAGCGCCGGTAACGTATTGACGAAGCGTTTGAATAATCACTTGGGTGTTCAGGTCATCAAGCCCGGAGGTGGGTTCGTCCAGCAGCAGAATCGTCGGTTCCTTGATCAATGCGCGCGCAATGGCAGCACGTTGCTGCTGACCTCCGGAAAGCTGGTGGGGACGCCGTGTGGCGAGTGCATCAAGGCCGAGAAGTTTCAACCAACGGCTGGTGCGTTCGGCGGTTTCCTCATGGCCCAAGCCCGCCAGGGTTCCGGCCATTTCGAGATTTCGCGCAACAGTGGCCAGGGGCAGCAAGTTTAGTTGCTGGAAGACAAACCCGAGGTCCCGGCGTTGAACGAAGCGATTATTGGGTGTCGCTCCCCCTGGCAAAGTGATTTCTCCCTTTTCAAGCGGAAGGTAACCGGCAATCAACCGCAGGAGGGTGGATTTGCCGCAACCGCTTGCGCCTTTGATCAAAGAGATTCCAGGCTGAAATGTGTGAGTGAACTCATTCAGTACCCAAGGAGTGGATGAATGGTAACGATAGCATACCTGCTGACACTGAATGCCGGTGGCGTTGAATGGATGCATTAATTGTTTCCCCCTTTGACAATCGCCACTTCAATCTGCCCCTCAGCAATGACCCGACTTCCCGGAAACGCCGTTTCCAGGCCCTGCATCCAGGTGCGGCCTTTAAAAGCGACAGGATTATGGACAACAAGATGAACCTTGGGAATAACCTGGGCAGGTTCAGGGAGAGTATAATAAATTTCGCAGCTGATATCAGTCCCGATAAATCGAGCGGCCTGAGCTGATTTATCAGTGGGAAATTGAAAATAATAGACTGACTCCTCACGATTTTGAACTCTCTCCACTTTTTGATAGGCAAACCGGGCTTCGAGCTGGATGCCTGATTGCAGGCGCATGACAGCGAATAGTCGCTCCGGCGGAAGGGAACTCCAGGCCGGGTTGGGAAAAACGACCCTGGCACGGATGACCGAGAGATCTCGCGCAACCCCCACTTCCTGATTACCGGTGACGATGTACTCGCTGACGCCTTCGGTCAATGAGAGTGAAACCGTGAGCTGCCCATCAAAGGGCATTTTGAGCCGCGCCTGGTTTTGGCGGCGTTCAAACTCCAGTTTTCGACGCTGCAATTCAGTTCGCATGGTCGGTATATCCAGTCCGAGAACGCTGAAGTTGGTTTCCTGTAAATAGGCCATGCTCTGATTTAACAATCGCAGTTCCGTTTCAGCCTTGAGCAAAGCATCCGGACGGAGGGAACCGCCGGTTTGGCCGGGAATACTCAGCGCGAGGTCAGCCAGTTCCTGGTTTGTGGAGAGAAGGCGCAACAAGGCGACCTGTCGTTGCATTTCCTCGATCTGGCGTTCCAGCTGCAATCGCTGCCGAGGAATTTCCAACTCCGCCTGCAACCGCTCCCGCTCATCCAGCTTGCGACGCGCATTTTCCAGCGATTCCGCTTCAGCGGCATAAATATCCGGCTCAAATTCCGCCCAAAGAAAATTTGCGGGAAGATTTGTCTGAGGAGTGGATACGTAGAGGCGCAGGTTACCCTGGACCGGAGCCGTGATGGGAATGACGCTGCGAGGCAATAATTGGCAGGAAAGCGTTCCCAGTCGCATCCGCGTGACGGTGGGATATGCGGTCCAATTGAAGATTGAATTGGTCCCTGAGTGCTGGGGTGTGATGGTTGAAGAGCTTTTTTTGTTTTTATCACAACCTGCCAGAAACAGTAAAAGGCTGAGAACAATCGCGCATTTGCGGAGAATCAAAATCATTGCATCGAGTGAAAACATATCCCCCCATCAGGACAATGCGAAATTTCGCAAGCCATTGATGATCTTTTCTTTTAATTTTTATAATTGGTTTAGAAGCTGGTCCACTGTGGGCACCGGCCGGACAGGCCATGCCGATTCATCAATAAACCAAAAAAGTGTATTCAATTCCGCAAGCTCGCGACGCAATCGGATTTGTTGCTGGCTGAGCGTGCGATAATCCTGGGCGTAGCGTTGCAACGCAAAGTATTCCTGCTGCGGAGGAACGGCAGCGAGTATTGCCAATTGGCGGGTGGTGCGCTGGAGTTGATCATTCACAGTGTGGATAATTTTTTGTGTAAAGATCAGGCGATCCATCAAGGCAAGGGTTTCCATCCGGTATTTTTCAAATTGCAAGTCCTGCGCTCGTTTGGTCTGGCGCAGCAATCGACTGACCTGGCCGCGGGTATCGATATTCCAGAAGAGATCAGCGCTCCCGCGGACATCCGCAGCATCCCACCAACGTTCATTTCCGCCGCTCTTCTGAAAAATTGGCGGACTGGATACAAAAATTGTCAGTTCAGGCCAATACCGCATCTTGATTCCCTTGATCTGGGCCTTGGCGGCCTCCAGCTCAATGGCAAGCAACTTCATTTGCAATTGGGCCACGCGATTGGTGTCGTCCAACGGGAGCGGAGTTTCATGATAGCGGAGATCAGGAAGCTGGTTCGTCGAAAGATTCCAGCGGTAGGCACGACTGCCAAGCATATCCCCGATTTCCTGTTGCAAGGCGGATTCACTGGTTTCGACAGAGGTGCGGCGGATATCCAATTCAGTCAGCAGAAGCCTGCTGGTGAAAGGGTCGATCTCCTGCATGGCACGCGCAGTTGCACTCTGCTGCTGCAATTTCCTGAGTTCTTCATTGGATTGTTCGACACCAATAAAAAGTTTGTAAAGTTGGATGGTTTGTTCCCTTTCGGTCAGGCTGTAAGCCGCTTCGGCACGGAGGTGGAGAAGGCGCGCACTGTAGAGACGCGCAGCAAAATTGACGATCCCAGGGACGCTGAAAAAGCTGTCGGCGCTAAAAGTGACATCGTCGAATGTCGTTGTATCCAGGCTGCTGAGGCGTTTGGAAATTCCCGAGCGAAGATTGAGAGTGGGAATCAGGTCTTTAAAAACAGCGCGCACTTCCTCCTGACTATTGGTCAGGGCCATGCGGGCCCCACGCAATTTGAGGTTATGCTGCAACATCATCTCAAGGGCCTCATTCCATTCCACCGTGCGCAGGGGAAGATCCTGCTGCCGGAAAATATTTGTCTTCCATTCGGCACGGAGGGTTTGCTGCGTCTCAGCAACCTTCGTTTTGGGCGAAGCGCAGCCCGCGAGGAGGAGAAAGAGAAGCGCTACTGTAAGTCCCTGTTTCATTCCCGATGAAATCAATCCATTTCGAAGAAAAAAGTCTCCCAGAGCGAACCCTGGGAGACTTTGTGAGTCATGTTTGTGGCAATTATTGACGGTTGAAAGTGCCGCCCGCCGGGATCGGCTGGGTGTCGTTGGCATCCGTCTGAGTTCCGGTCACGGTGGCAGCATTCGCAGAACTGAAGTTCAACGTATAGTTGTCATTATCTGTCCCGGTGTGGGTGAAGACCAGAGTAGCGGTATCACCATTCGGATTATAGGTGTAGTTTGGATTACCACCCGAAGAACCAGTCGACGTGTCGGTAAGTGTTGCCTGGGTAGGAGTGAACACCACGTTGAAGGTCCCGGGATATTTGGCGCCTGCTGGAATTGTCAGGATCCATGTAGTACCACTGAGGCTTGCTGGCGCATTACCCGTTCCAGAGCCACCATTGGTGTTGCCGGGTGGGTTCTGAGTGCCGCCAGCAACAAAGGTCCCGCTTTCATTGACGGCACCGGTGGTCGAATAAGTTCCAGATCCATCTGCAGTGAAGGTTGCCACAATGGTGGAGTTGTTCCCGCCTTCGCTGGCCACAATCGTCCAGGTATTGCTGCTCAGAGTCGCTGAGTAGGTCCCGGAGCGAGGAGCGCCGCCACCCACTTCAGAAATCCGGAAGGTGGACCCATCATCAAATGTAACCACGGAGGAACCAGCGCCACCAGTGACATTGAATGTGTAGGTGCGTCCCACCAGGGAAGCTGGTGCGAATTGGGTTGGGTTGCCACTATTGTCTGGAGCTGGCCCTTGACCCACGGTTTGAGTGAAGTTACCACTGGGTCCGCCCTGCTCCTGGAAGGTACCGGCAGTTGCTGAAGCAGGCGAGTAGGTAATCGTAATGGTTGTAGGAGCTCCTCCTCCCGTCGGAGTGAGCGTAAAAGTCTGAATACGAGGATCGTTTCCTGCGGCTTGAGTTGTGTAAGTACCGCTGGAAGCTGCTCCCGCTGGAGTGGAAGTATAGGTACCCGTGTCCCCGCCTGTTAATGTCAAGGTAGTGAATGTTCCGCCAGTCATGTTAAACTGCCTTACCTGAGGCGCGGGCTGGTTATTGTTATTATTATCGTCATTGTCATCGCCGCAACCGGTCATAAAAGCGGCTGTACCCAGTGCTGCCACCAGTGCGAATAGTTGTCTTAGTTTTTTCATTGGTTTTTCCTGTCGTTGCTGTTCGTTTTTTCCCCAAAGTTTTGTTCAAAACTTCTGAAAGCGACTAAACAGAAAAGCGGAGCCTGAGTGAATCAGGTGACAGTATGATTCTGCGCGAGGGGCAGAATCCCACCTCCCACTAGGACAAACCCTTAAGCAAAATCAGATGATACCGGGAGAAGAGGAAAATGTTTTTATAGGAATACCGGCTGGCGGGACAACACCGATTGCTCCTCAGCTTCGCAAATCTCAGTGGTGACCAGCGCATCGTGGACAGTGACAACTGCACTTGCCTTCCCTGTAGCTGCTTGAGCCGTAAAATGGCGAAGTTCCTCAATATAACCATCAGTTCCTGGCAAATCAGGTTCAATAAACCCTGGTTCCTGACGAGGATGAAAAATGCGCAATGATTTTGGGTTTCGAGCGAGGTCAAAATCCAGAGTCGCATGCTCAAAATTTGCAGTGTAGGACATGGAAAACCCAAATCCTTTCGCCAGTGCCCACGAGCCTTCGGCCCAAACCGTCAACCCTTCACCATAATCATACTGCGTTACGACATGGTCGATGGCACCGGAGAATTTGGTATAACCGGATGAGAAGACAGCTTTCGGGCGACCAAGGCAAAACTGGATGAAATCAGTGTCATGCACGTGCAGATCAAACAGCGCCCCTCCAGAACGGGCGCCATCCTGGAAATGAGTGTGTCCCCAGGAAGGAGGCTCCGCCACCCTTCGAAAGCGCAGTCCCAGTAATTTGCCGTAACCATTACTCGTAATAGCCTCCTTTAGCTCAACCCATCCTGGCCAGAACCGCATGCACATGGCAGGCATGAAAATGAGATCATTTCGTTTTACCTCCGTCACAATTTCTCGTGCGATTGCGACAGAGCGAGCCAATGGTTTTTCACAGATAACATGCTTCCCAGCGGCTAAAGCAGCAATTGAAAGCTCAGCATGCGCGTGGGTGGGAGCGCAAATATCGATAGCCTGGATGGATGGGTCCGCAAGAAGATCGCTGTACTGACGGTAAGCTTTGATTTTAGCCATATTGAGGACCACCGGGTCCTTTGACCCGACGTTACCGGCGACCTGGCTGAAATCTCCGTCCAAATGGCGGCCGCTGGGATTGCAAAGCGCTACCACCCGAGCATTCGGCACCTGCCGATAGGCCCTGAGATGAGTAGCGGCCATGAACCCAAGTCCCACAATCCCGATATTGATAGGTGCGCTGTCGGCCATGGAGTTACAAATTCACCAGATAGGAATGGGCGGTTTTGATGTCTTCGATGCGTTGGTTGCCGGCCTCCCTTTCAATGCAGCAGTTACCTTGAAAACCCACTTGCTGGAGGGTGTTAAAAAATGATTTCCAATCCACTTCACCTTTTCCCACGGGGACTTCATTGCCCCAACTGCCCGGAATGTTGGTGCGGATGGCATCCTTGACATGACATTGCTTCAGGAATGGCGCGAGGATTTTCAAGGCTTCAATAGGATCTCCTTTATCGTAGAGAATCATATTGGCAGGGTCGAAATTCACTCCCACGTTTGGCCGGTTTAATTTTGTCAAAAACGCATGGAGGGTGGGCGCGTCCTCCTGGCCAGTCTCGAAACCAAGCTCCAACTGATGTGCATGGAACAGGTCTGCTATCTGAGCAATTCTTTCGAGTATTTTCTTAAACGAAGGATCGGATTCATCATGCGGGAGAAAACCGGAATGAAACGTTACGAGTGAGATGCCATGATCAGCCGCAATTCGGGCGATCTGCTGGATATTCTTCCAATTGCCCTGCCAGGTGTGATCCGGGACGATTCCGCCTGTTGCCTTGATACTTTCCATCGTGGTGTAGTCCTCACCCATGGTTCCAAACATTCCGGAAACCAGTTCGAAGCCGCGCCTGCGGGCTTCATCAATCGTGCGACCCCACACAGCCGGGTTTTCCCGAATGGGATCAAGGGCCAACTGGATACGTCGGATTCCGGTGTGGCCAATACATTCGAATAATTCCTCAGGAGAAGCGGGTTGTAATGACCAACTGCAAACCGCGAGGCGTTCGGGGGGAACCATAATCAATGGCGAAGCTTCACTTGTTTCAACTTTTCAACGAAAGAAACAAAACCGTTCGCCTGCACGACGAGGCGTTCCCGCATTTCGGGGTCTTTCAGTTGGCCGGATGAATCGAGCAGGTTCTGGATTTGTGGCATGAACACGCGTTCAGGGTAGATGAATCCATTACGATAACCAAAAATTTGCTGAAGTTGCTCGACAGGTCTGAGCGCACCCCACATCCCGGCAGCCAATCCAACAAAACAAACAGGCCGATTTTCAAAGCTCTCGGGGAATTTTAGCATGTCGATGAAATACTTGAGAATTCCAGGGACGCTACCGTTGTATTCAGGGGTAACAACAATCAACCCTTCTGAATTTAAGATCGCATCGTTGAATGGTTTGAATGCAGGCGGTTTGTTACCGTAGGAAGCAGGCAGGAAAATATCCTGTGGCAACTCCGCCAGATCAAGAGTTTTAAGAGGGACCTTTATTTCGGCATAGATAACCTCAATGATTGTTGCAACCCGGCGAGTGTTGCTCCCCGGCCTATTCGTTCCCACCAGCAGCGTAAGCATTGACAAAAGATGACGTGATGGCCATCAGCGGGCAAGTTTGATGTGTGGAAAGCAAAACTGCCCAGAGCCGGGAGGCCCGGAGCAGTTAAGCGCTCTTATTGCATTTGGCTAAAATCTTAAGGGCCGGAGCGAACTCCAATGGGCCTCTTCCTTATTTGATACGGTGGGGAGCAAAGGTTTCTTTCAGAAAAAATAAAAATTCTGAAAAATCTTTAAGAAGTTTACTCGGATGAGATTGCAGCCGCCTGCGCAAGGTGGAATTCAGCCACGGTTTTATTGAGATAAACAGGCCATTCGGCCTTTACGACCTGATGCTTGTGCCAGGCCACCGCTTCAGTTTTTGAAACCGAGAAGAGCCCGGGATACCGGACAGACATGGTTTTCCATATTTGTTCCAGCCTGGCAGGATCACGTGCCCCGGAAGAAGCGGCAGCACTCAGTTGATCCCCGGAAAGGAGTTCGGCAATTTGAACAAGATCCGGCAAGGGAATGCTGTTTGTCGGAATGGTCCAACGCCAAAGGTGAATGGTCTGGGGAGTGGTACTCGGAGAGAGTCCAAGAAGACGCGAGCGGTCTTCGCTCAACCATGCCTTTGTGGTGCGCGCCCAGGGAACCAGCGGTGCGCTGATGGGTTCTCCGGAAACAGACCATATCTGCAATCCATTCAAACTGGCAGTTGTCAGCCAATCGCCCGCACTATGGAATTGAACTGAATTGACTTGTCCAACATGAGGCAATACCGGCGCGACAGGAGAACCAGTAAAAGGGTTCCAGATAACCACGGTTTCATCTTCGCTGCTGGTAGCGATCAAGTTCCCTTTGGGTGAAAACGTCACATCACTGACTCCATCCCGGTGTTGCAACTGATATGGCCTGCGTTCCCAGGTATCAGTGCGCCACAAAAAAGCGCTTTCAGAAAGGAGATCGTCAGTGGAAATCGAAAGCGCAACCAGCTTTTCATCAGGGCTGAAGCTCACCGCAGTGATCGACCGTGGAAGGGTCAGGCGTGCCGCGAGTTTGGTGTCGGGCAATTTCCAAAGCAGCAGTTCCCGATCTGAAAGGGCCCCAAGAAAAGCGCCACTCGGCGAAAATTGCAATTTGGAGATTTGGTTTGTGGCTCCTGTCGCCAGGATGGAATGCGAAGTGGATTCCATGGTTTGGCAGAGGAAGACCTTTTCCTGAGCGGCCCAGGCAGCTTTCGCGCCATCCCGGCTTAAGGCAACGGTATCAGCGTGCACTGGCAGTTCTGTCATTCCAACTTTTGTCCTGCCGTGAAGAAATTGTATGGCGGAGGTGCGTTCACCTTTCAGCAGCAAAGCAGCTGATTTACCGGAGTAGCTGAAAGCAACCTCCTGTACCGGCCATGAAGGAGTAATCGTTTGAATCAACCTGCTATCCTGCGAATCCCGGATATCAACGGAACCATCTGTCAATTGCGCAAAATGAGAGCCATCACCACTCACCGCCGTGGCGAGGAACCGCTCAGGATAGGCCACGCCTGCCCAGTCCCAAATCCGCACCGTGCCATCGAACGAGGAGGTGACAATTTGTCGGGCACTCGGCGTGAAATGGGCATGGATCAAGCGTCCACTGTGTTGAAGAACGGGGCGGACAAGCGTTCCTGATTTTGCGTCCCAGACACGGGCTGTGAAATCATAGGAAGCGGTCACAATAAACCGGCCATCCGGGCTGAACCGGGCCGCAGTGACGCCCCCCTGGTGCATGAGCGGAACATAGAGTTCCTTCCCCGAGGCAATATCCCAAACATGGGCACGGTTTTCATAGGAAGCACTGACTAGATATTTTTCATCAGGACTGAAAGAAGCACTGAACACCCAGCTTGGATGAGGAAAGGAAGGACCGATTTGCTTGCCAGTGGCGAGATCCCAAATCCTGGCTGTCCCATCCTGTCCGCCAGTTGAAAGCAACTTCCCTCCCGGACTGAACTCGGCATAACGCACGCTGTCCGTGTGACCCTCGATCATTTTCTCGACCTGTCCTGTTTGAAGGTCAAAAATGCGAATTAATCGATCGGCACAGGAAGTGACAATTTTTTTTCCCGCCTGGTCGAATCGGACGCCGTATACAGCCCTTGAATGGGGAAAGAATGCTTCACGCTGCGAGGAGGAGGTATTGTAAATGGCGACCTCCCCATTTTGCGTGGAGGAAGCAATGCGCGATCCATCTGCTGTAATGTCAACAGCCCAGAGGGCACTACTGGAGACTTTGATTTCAACCGGTTCTTCACGGGTACCGGGACGAGTAACGAGGATCGTTCCTCCTTTTGTGCCAGAAACGAGAACTTTCCCGTCCCCGGAAATGGCAGACATCACTACGGGATGCTTCGCGTACCAGAATTCCGTCAGTCGCGGTGATTGAGCGAGGGCTGCACTAACCCGCATTCTGTGGGTGGCGACATGTGAAGGAGTAGACTCCAATTGCAGAGCTCGAATAAAATATGGAAGGGCCGCTAAATAGCGATGCTCTCGAAAAGCCTCACTGCCACGCTGAATACTTGCGGCAATTTCCCTCTGGATTGCCTCCCCACGGCGTTGCCGAATAGACATCCATTGGTAATAGGCAGTTCCACCAAGGATCAGGATGATTGCCGAGATGATTGCGATCCGCCGCACGCGGGCCATGGCTTTTTCAAGTCCACGCAGTCGACGGACAGAACGACCATTTTCAATCAATGCAAGTTCGGCATGCATTTCACGGGCATCCTGGTACCGTGAATCCTTGAGTTGATGGCAGGCCCTCAGGAGCACCTCGTTAAGTTCCAAAAAGAGTCCCCTGTCTGGAAAAGTGTGCAATTCTGCTGGGAGCGCCGGAAAATCATTGCGATCACGTCCGGTGCAAATTTCGTAAAGAACTTTGCCCAAACTATACAAATCCGCCTGGGGAGAACCAGGCCCCTCCGGGGGAATAAATCCTTCAGTGCCGACATAGGATTGGGTTTCGTTGATATCAGCAACGAGGCCGATGTCCGCCAACCTGGGTATACCGCCAACAAAGAGAATGTTTGAAGGTTTGATGTCCCTGTGAATCAACCCTGCGTTATGCAAATGCTCTAGCGCCTTGGTCAGGGAAAGCCCCACGTTCAAGGTTTCCACCGCGGTCAACCGGCCTTTGGTGGAAAGTTCCTGGGTCAACGTGCGAGGCAGGTATTTATCCGGGTCGAACTCCTCATGTCCACTCTGATCATCACCAAGTTCCATGACATAATAGAAGTACTGCTGCTCAGTATTCTGGCCAATGTGGAGGATATCTATAAAACCTTCATGAGAACGGGAGATAGGCTCGAATCTTCGGATACCTGCCAGTTCCCTCGCATAAGGACGCTCAGAACCGAAACGTTGGCGATAAACGATTTTTACGGCACGCCAGCTACCCATGATATTCCTGGCAAGCCATACTTCACCATAACTTCCGCGCCCAATCTGTTTGAGCAGGGTGTGGTCAGGAATGTGGGGAGGTTCCACCGTAAACCGCGGATCAGCGGGTGGCGAATTTTTTTGTGTATCAGCGTTTGTTGTAGCAGCCGGTCGCATCGCGCGAAGGAAGCGCGACTATAGGGAAAGGTTCCAGTAAAGGGCAATTCATTTCACCACGAACGGAAATGAGGGAGGCCTCTGCAATTACTGCTCGTTTCCAGTCGCCTGAAAAATCTGAAGCTTGATGAAATCGTCCACCCCAGGCGCTTTTTGTTCCAATATGCTGAACCAGGGAAGGACAGCTTCGATAGAGGGGCTTTCCCAATCGCTCCGCAAAGGAGCGCAATTTCATGTCCTGCATTCCAATGACAGAATCCCAGTTTAACAACGAATACTCCACAAGCCTCCGGGAGAGAAGCAGTGCCTGGCTGCCATAGACTCTGGATGGGTCAAGAACAGCGGCGTAATTGGGCGCATCCCAAGCCAAATCCTTTAGAGTTGGATTATATAATGTGATAAAGTCGGGTCGCCGCTCATTGAGCAATTTCCAATTTTGAAGATTCCAACGAAGGTACTTGTTAAAAACAAGATCATCTTCAAGAAAAAGAAAGTAATCCCATTCATTTTGAATCGAAGCGGAAAGCAGTTCGAAACAGTTGTGAGTTTGTCGGGATTGAGGTGTGCCTTGATCAGCGGAATCAATACTAAGCCATGGTGGATTACCCCAATCCGTTTCAGCAAATGATGCTAAAGTCTGTACGCGAAGCTCGCTTCGGACAGGACAGGAAATCATTCCCGCGAGAAAAATCAGATGAGATCGATCCTCTTTGGGTGAGTCGTTGGTATTTTTTTCATAACACGAAAGATTGCCATCCCAAAGTTCCCGAAGCTCAATCACTGCCTTGCGACACTCTTGCTCCAGAAGAAAGTCATCGATTTGCTGGTTCAGGAGAAAAAGATTCCACTTGTCACCGTTGCGGTGCTGAAAAATCCGTTTCCCGGAGAAATCGTGCTGACACATCGTCCCCCAAAGTGCGTGGATCGGGTGCGGGATGAAAGAAAATGGCAGGCCAAGCTTTCGAAAAGCAAGATGAAAGGTCTCCTTGTCACCATGAATATACCGATAAAAAAAATCAGAATGCTCATTAATCCAAAGAGCCAGCAGCAGCGGTTTCCAGCATTTCTCCTTGTCGATGACAATCTGACCGCTTTCAAACTCCGGCCCAGCGGGCTGGGTCATCCCGAAATTTTCCCAAATCAAATGAGTACGCCGGAATTTGTCAAAATCCGGCCAGAAAATCGCTCCTGTTTCTAAAAATTCGGGGGTGGAAAAGAGATATGAGGGATCGTCAACAGGAACATTATCCGCATCCAGCAACAGGATTTCCCGAAAGGAGCTATGTACCAGAGCATAGGCTTTTAATTCCCAACCACCCAACCGACGAACCGGGTGCCGTTTGCGAACTTCTCCGGCATCGACACATCGAACGTTCAGGGTTTTCATGAGTGAACGCATGCGCGGGGATAATTCATCAGCCAGATGCCACAATTCAATGGGGAGCTGGCAGCCCAGTTTTCGAAGGATGGAAATAGAAACCCAGGCGGAAGTAAAATAGGTCAGTCCTCCTCCACAAATTACAATTCCCCTGCCCTTGTGTTCGCCTCCATACGAAGAGAGAATGGATATTTGCTGATCAAGAGCAGCGCGTGAATTGTGGATGTTTAGTGGCTGGTTATCGTAATGGATGTTAAAAGAGCTTTTTTCCACTCCACTGGCAGCTGCAAGCGCTTGAGCAGGGGTCAGGTAATCCAGTGCGCCGCCGGAATAAAATTGCTCAATAGAATGAATGACCAAACCGGGAGTGATCATTTCCATGCATCTCGGAAGGTCCTGGACCGGTTGAAGACAAAGATTTTGGGGAGAGTCCCGCTCATCCCCATCGTGCAATGGCAAAACCCGGTCCCGCCAGCATCCACCATTGCGGCAGCAGGTTAAAGCACCAAGAGTATGAAGAAACTGATGGTTGGGATATGCTTCCCAATGCGCAGGTTCCCGTCCTCCGGCCACGATAACAGCCGGCCGAGGGCCGCAGGTCCATTTGGTTTCAACGGCCGCAGCCAGGTGCATTAACGCCGTGACAGGAGAAAGCACCCCTTGTGAATGGTAAACGAGACGGACCAACTCACGTAGATTTGTGCGCCCCCTCAGATCAATCACGCCACGTAACTTGGGGTGGTGATGATGGAACTCACCAATTTGAACAAATTGGATCCGTCCGGCAAAATGATCCACAACCTGCTGCCAGCGCTGAGTACTCCACCATTTAATGGTGACATCGAATTTACCTCCGGCTGCAATGATCCAGAAAGGAATGTCGCAGCCTGTAAACTCGTGAACCTGGGAGTACCATTCCTTCTCCTGCGATGTAAGGTGGATGTCCCCGCCAAATGCGGTGGGACTAATCGAAAGCCCCAATGATTTGTTCAGGAAATGGATAAATCCATGGATGCAATGATAGGGAAGCTGGTTTGAGTGATCGATCAACGGATAAGAGCATTCAAGGATTTCCACTGACTCATCCTGCTCGTCCAGTGGGGTTAAAAAAGGATTATGCTGCCAGAGATCAGGACAACTCGTGCGAACATCCGTGATAAATTCACCAGGATAATTGCGGTGCAAATCGCGCACCGCAGCCGTCAGCATGACAATATCTCCCGGCGACAGGTGATTTTTCAGGATGAGCTTGCGCACTCCGGTCACGTGGATAATGGCTTGGCCGAACTTACGGAAGAAGGCGAAGGACTGTGGCCTTGCTCTTCCAAAGGAGAACCTTCAGAAGGTACCGTTTCAGGGAGACGTGGTGTGGGTTTGGGACTATAACCTCGAGTTAAATCAGACGAGTTGGGTTCCTGAGTCATACGTTGGTGGTTGGTTTTTTGAGTGGTTTCAAGCGGGCCTCAATTCTACGGTGCAAATCCCGACGCAACGAAATAGTGATTTCGGGCGTTTCGACGAGGTAATAAATAAACGCTACAGTTTTGGTCGATGGAATAATTTTCGAGATGTACATACCCATTTACTGGTCAAGGTTTAGTTGCCTAAGCTCCTTCTTTATCAGATTGGAAACCCGAAATTTCGCGAGGTAAACTTTCGCTGCGGTCACATTCAACGCTTCGGCGACTTTTTTAAGCGGTTGCTGCTGCATGACGTAAAGATCAAAAATTTGATACTGCCTGGGATCTATTTTTGTCCGGACTTTTTGAATCGCCGCATCAACGAGGTTTTTTTGCCATTCCTGCTCCCAGATCTCCTCCAATTTGAGCCCGGTTGGATCAACGAGCATTTCCGCATCAGAACCAACGTCTGACTCATCAGGCAAAGGTTCCAGTTTGGCTTTGGTTCGTTTTCGCACGACATCCACAACTCGCCATCTCGTCAGGTTTAAAAGCCAGGTCTTAAAGGAACCGATTTTAGGATTATACTTGAAATCCGGCATTGATTTATGGACCGAAACAATGGTCTCCTGGACGACATCCTGCGCTTCAACCTCGCTTAAACCTGATTTGCGGGCAGCATTGTAAATTAATTTCCAATAGAGATCGAAGAACTCCCGCCAACTCTCATTGTCCTGAGCATCTTTCAGGCGACTCAATAGAGAGTGGCGGGTCGGCAGAAATTCATCTTCCCGTTGCACATGCATTACTTCTTCATCCATGGATACGGAGAGCATTCAAGGAATCTTTCACAAAAATAATCAAATTTTTAAGAAAGATTTGTCCTTACCCTTCCGTATTAAGGGATGAAGAGAGAACCCTCATGAACAGTGGGCGTGAAATTATTTTAATTGTTTCCGAGAAACCGGAACTGCGGTCGATGGCCAGCATCATCCTGGCTCAGAATGGGTACAGTTCCCTGACCAGCCCCGGAGTGGATGAAGCAATCCGGTTGTCTTCAGAGCATATTGGGGACATTCGGGCAATCCTGTTGGATTTGGAATTCAATCAAATCAGCATGCCTACAGTCATCAAAACTTTCCACAAGCTGGATCCGAGGGTCATCATCATTGGAACAGGCGGCAGCATCAATGATCGTCGGGCCAGTTTGTGCGATGCGTTTCTTCATCAACCATTTACCAGCAGGCGGCTACTGCAGGTGATTGAACCATGCATTGAAAGCAAGTATCAGGACAAAGGAGTGGCTTGAATTGCGCTAAACTACAAGTTCTGTTGATCGATTTACCCGCCCTGCTCGCAACAGGACTGCGATCCTATTATTATCAGCACCCAACCATTGAAATTGAGCAGACCTGCAGTTCTGAACTCCTGCTCAAAGGAGTGAAAACCAACGCTTCCCTGGGTTTACTGGATATCGATAAACCGAGAATGACCCTCTCACTTTCCGAGTCGTTGAAAGCTCTTTACCCTCATCTGAAGCTGGTCTTTTTTGGTCATACCCAACCGAGTCATCGCCTGGGAAAACAGCCCTTTTTATTGAAATCGGCAACATTTTCGGAAATTACAGAAGTGCTGATGAAATCCTCCAAGGATTCCTCCGGTTACGGTTCGAGAACTGAAATATCATCCCAGGTGGATCGATCACAGCAATTATCATTTGACGATTTGCAAATGATTTCGCTTTTGGCGGAGGGCGCTGATCCGGACCAGGTTTGTGCCGCACTGGGCTGGTCCCGAAGCAAACTTCTCAGGCGCAAGGGAATCGTAATGGCACGCCTGCAACTCCGCTCTCCGGCGGATGTGGCGCGCTATGCGTGGCGGCAGGGGTTGTTCAATATCATGAAGGATGAGCACTCTGCCAACAACCTCACGGCTTGAACTTTAATCCGAGTAGCCGTTGGGATGCCTGGAATGCCATGCCCAGGCAGTGGAAACGATATCTT
Organism: Verrucomicrobiota bacterium; assembly: GCA_033762115.1. Classification (GTDB taxonomy): domain Bacteria; phylum Verrucomicrobiota; class Verrucomicrobiia; order Limisphaerales; family SXQI01; genus JANRLX01. The sequence continues at coordinate 2,312 of JANRLX010000088.1, read as the reverse complement.
CAAGCTTTGGATATTTTGGTTTCCATCCCAGTTCGGTAAAGGCGCGCTGAGCGGATGCCACAAGGCGAGGCGGGTCCCCTGGCCTGCGAGGTTTCTCGATGTATGGAATTTTTTGGCCGGAAACTTTTTCACACATCTTAATGACTTCACGCACGGAGTAGCCTTCGCCATTTCCAAGATTATAAAAACCTTGCTTACCCGGTTCCAGCGCCTGGATATGAGCCTGGGAGAGGTCAACAATATGAATGTAATCCCGAATGCAGGTTCCGTCCGGGGTCGGATAATCGGTGCCGTAAATCTCACATTGCTGCGCCTGGCCAAGCGCCACTTTAAGGACGTTCGGGATTAAATGAGTTTCGATACGGTGATGTTCCCCGAATTTTTCACTGGCACCAGCGGCATTGAAATACCTGAACGCAACAAATTCGAGTTGAAAAATTTCATGATACCATTTCAACATTTTCTCGAACATCAGCTTGGATTCGCCATAAGGATTGATCGGGCGTTGCGGAAGGTCTTCAGTCATCGGGACCCGATCGGGAGGACCGTAGGTGGCGCATGTGGAACTAAAAACAAATTTTTTGATTTTGTTTTCAACAGCAGCTTCCAGAAGGTTCAAGGCATCACCCACATTATTTCGAAAATATTTTCCGGGATTTTGCATCGATTCACCCACCAGCGCGTGAGCTGCAAAATGGATAATTGCCTCTGCCTCACTCTCTTGGAGCGCTTTTGTGACGAGAGCCCTGTTCGCAAAGCTGCCCTGGACAAATACGGCCCGTTGATCCACTGCGGAGCGATGCCCCTCGCTTAGATTATCAAAGACAGTGACGTGATGTCCTGCGTTGAGTAATTCCTCCACACACACAGACCCGATATAACCAGCTCCACCTGTGACAAACACATTCATGCGTGGGAGTGTATGCAGGGCGGGAATTTTGCCAAGGGGTACTCACCTGAATCCAGTTTAGGGGAAGAGCAATTTGAGCGCTTTTCGGTGCGCATTGACCACCGGCAGATGCTCCAGGTCTGATATTGGGATGGGTCGGCTTGCTTGAAAAAGTGGCAGAACAGGAACTTTTCCAAGTTCATAGACCTGCAAAGTGATACGAAAACGTGTGATGGTATGCTTGACCTCAGCCACTGAAAGAATGTGCTCAGTGCTGATCTGCAAAGCTTTGGCAATACTCTCGAGCGAGCGTTTGCTGCGGACTTCCTGGTTGGGTAACTCCCAGAATTGGCCATTCACCATCCTGGAGGGGCGTTGAACCATCAGGATTTTTCCCATTTTTTCCACGCAAAAGGCCTCAAAATAACGTTTTGCTGATTCCTGTCGTTTAGGCAATGCCGGTATCACATCGACTAATCCATTCTTGAACGCAATGCATTCGACTTTTAATGGACAGGTGACACACAGGGGCGTCCTGGGCAGGCAGACCAATGCGCCCAGTTCCATTAAACTTTCATTGAATGCTCCGCACAATCTTCGCTTTCCTGCGTTTGGAAGGTTGTTCGCCGCAGAAACAAGCGCTTCAGCAGTTTTCCAAAGCTGCTGGCGAATTTTGGCTTCGCGGGGATTCTCCTGAATGCCGAGCAGGCGGGTCAGCACACGCTCCACATTGCCGTCCAGAATGGGCGTGGGTTGGTTAAATGCGATACTGCCGATTGCGCCCGCTGTATATGGCCCGACTCCTGGTAATTCCAGAAGTTCAGGAAGGGTGTCAGGGAATAGACCACCCCGGTGATGCACAATTTCCTGCGCGGCCCGCTGCATATTGCGGGCGCGAGAGTAATAACCCAAACCTTCCCATGCTTTCAGGACGCTTTCAGGAGTTGCTTCGGCCAGAGCGGTAACAGTGGGAAAAAGCTTCATCCAACGTTCATAATACGGAATGACCGTTTTAACCTGGGTCTGTTGCAGCATGATTTCAGAAACCCAGACTCGATAAGGATCAATATCCTGCCTCCAAGGAAGATAGCGGGCATTCTTGCGAAACCAATGTATCATCCGCAGCGCAGTTGCTTCATTCATCCTCGGAGGCACGGAATAGTTCTTCACGTGAAAATGTTTTCGTCAAAAGGAAAGCTGGATGCTTTGCATTTGTTGAAGTTCATGCTTTCCTTCACGGGCCCATGTTTGCTGCTCAATCAGATACTGCACGATATTTACGCACTTTGCTGTTGCTGGGTCGAGTCTCCAACTTACCCACAGTCTGGTCGAACTGCCTGGCAGGCTGGTTGATTTGCGGGGGTGGCCAGTTGCATACTTATCTGCTCCTCACGTTTGGGAGCAGCTGTCTCTACATTGGGGG
>JANRLX010000087.1:0-7859 GCA_033762115.1 Verrucomicrobiota bacterium | reverse complement strand
CCTGAGCAGGACCAGAAATGGCTTTTCAACGCCTTTCAGCGTGGAAGGAATGTGGGTGAGATTCCCGGCACCGGTCTTGGATTGGTCATCGTAAAACGGTGCATTGAATTACACCGCGGAACCCTGGAAATTTCTTCGCAGGTTGGTTCAGGCACAACCGTGACAATCGCCATTCCCACAATGGCCATTCCGTTTCAACCCTCGGGTGAGACAACCGCCTTCAACAAAATCTGGCGCTCCACAGTCTCTTCCTCCTCCGCCATTGAGCCATAAAACTGTTGTTGACACGAAGCCTGCTTTTCATCAAGTTGAATTCACCGTGGAGACACGGTCTCATTCAGAGTGGTGAAGGGATCTGGCCCGAAGAAACCACGGCAACCGGTCAAGGTGCGAACCTTGATGTCCAGGTGCCAAATCCAGCTCAATCTCTTGAAGGTTGGGAACAATGAGAAGAGCGCGTAAACCGTTTTACCTCTTCGAACCACTGAGTGAGAAGGGGTTTTTTATTGCCCCAAACTGTTGACATGTTTATGGACAAAAATGACGGCTTTATGAAGGCACTGAAGTGCCGCGAATGCGGACGCGAATACCCGCTGGCTGCCACCCACGTTTGCGAATATGATTTTGGCCCCCTGGAGGTCGTCTATGACTATGACCGGATCAAAAAGACACTCACCCGCAACCTGGTCCAATCACGCCCCCAAACCATGTGGCGTTATCGCGAACTGCTTCCGATCGCCCAGGAACCGACCGTTGGTTTTCAAGTGGGCTACACCCCGTTGATCAAGGCGGACCGACTTGCCCGCCGCCTTGGGGTTCGTGAACTCTGGATCAAAAATGACACCGTTAACTACCCGACTCTCTCCTTCAAGGACCGTGTCGTTAGCGTCGCCTTAAGCCGCGCCCGTGAACTGGGGTTCACCACCGTGGCCTGCGCTTCCACTGGCAATCTGGCCAACTCTGTCGCTGCCAATGCTGCTGCGGCAGGCCTGAAAGCTTACGTTTTCATTCCCGCTGACCTGGAACAGGGCAAAATCGTCAACTCGCTCGTTTACGGCGCACAAGTGATCGGTATCAAGGGGCATTACGATGAGGTCAACCGGCTCTGTGCAGAAATTGCCGGGAAATTCGGCTGGGCATTTGTCAACGTGAACATGCGTCCCTACTACGCCGAAGGTTCCAAGAGCATGGGGTTTGAAATTGTCGAACAACTCGGCTGGCAAATTCCGCAGCACACCATTGTTCCAATGGCTTCCGGTTCTCTCCTGACTAAAATACACAAGAGCTACCAGGAATTTGCCAGGCTCGGCCTCGTTGCCGATGCCAAATATAAAGTCCATGGCGCTCAGGCCACGGGTTGTTCTCCCATCTCCACCGCGCAAAAGGCCGGACTCGATTTCTTCAAGCCTGTGAAGCCGGACACCATCGCAAAATCATTGGCCATCGGCACCCCGGCAGATGGGTTTTATGCCCTGCGCGTCATGAAGGAAACCGGCGCGGGGAGCGACGATGTTTCAGATGATGAAATTCGCGAGGGCATCAAGATGCTCGCCGAATGTGAAGGCATTTTTACCGAAACCGCAGGTGGTGTCACCGTGGGAGTTGCCAAAAAACTGGTCGCTTCCGGCAAAATCTCCTCCAACGATTCCGCGGTGCTTTGCATCACCGGAAACGGGCTGAAAACATTGGATGCCGTCTCTGGCCACGTCGGGCGCACCCGTGAGATTAAACCAAGTCTCCGCGAGTTCGAGGCTTTACTTGATGCTGAAACCCGGTTAGCAACTGCTTGAATTTATGGCCAAAGTAAGAATCCCAACTCCCTTGCGGAAGTTGACCAATAATGAAGAGTTGATCGAGGTCAACGGCAGCACCGTGGCCGAGGCGATCAACGAATTGCAATCCCGCTATCCGGGCATCCGCGAACGTCTCCTTGATGAAGCCGGGGCCGTCCGCCGCTTCGTTAATGTTTATGTGAACGAGGAGGACATTCGTTTCCTGCAAAACCAGGAAACCAAAATCAAGAGTGGCGACGAGATTTCCATTATCCCTGCCATTGCCGGAGGCTAAAAATGGCAATCGCAAAATCATCTGCTAAACCCGCCCGAGGAACCACGCTTTCCCAGGACCAGAAAACGCGGTTGTGGTTGATGTATCCGCCGCGCCTGATCACCACCCCCGTGATTTGGGAACTGGGGAATAAATTCAAGGTGGTGACAAATGTTCGTCAGGCCAGCGTCACGGATGAAATCGGGCTGGTCTGCCTGGAATTGGATGGGAAGCGAATGGAAATCAAGGCTGCCATCAAGTATCTGGAAAAACTCGGCATCAAGGTCGAGCCAATCGAGATCAATGTCATTGAAAGCTGACGCCTGTTTTTAAAACCGTCATGGCGAACTTGATTGCAGGTTCGCCATTTTTTATCATCCCCCGTGCCCCACCCAGGAAACCCATGGACCATTCTTCATACCGAAGCCTCGGATGGCTGGGGCGGGCAGGAAATCCGGATTTTTACGGAAAGCTCATGGATGCGGGAACAGGGACATCGAGTCCTGATCGCTGCTCCCCGCCACAGCAGCATTTATCAACGCGCCGAGGCTGCACAATTTGAAGTCCGCCATTTTTCCTTCACCCAGCAATCCAAAATTTTCGATACATTCCGCCTGCTTGCCTTCCTTCGACAGGCGAAACCGCAAATCATCGGGACACACAGCAGCACTGACAGTTGGGCTGGGCTCGTTGCGGGAAAAATCGCAGGAGTCAGGACTGTTCGATATCGTCATATCAGTACGCCGGTTGCACCCAATTTTTTTAACAAACTCCTCTATCGGAAATTCTCGGACCACGTCATCACCACTGGAGAATGCATTCGCCAGCCATTGATCCACGATCTTGGTCTCCGCCCGGAGAAAGTGACCGTTGTGGCCACTGGAATCAAACCCCCTCTCTCCCTGCCGGAACGCAACTCCGCCCGCCTTGCTCTGTCGACGAAGCTCAATCTGCCGCCCCACTCCCGTTTCATCGGATGTGTGGCTGTTCTGCGCAGTTGGAAAGGCCAGAATATCCTCATGGAAGCGTTCGATCAGATCGCTTCCAGATATCCTGATCTTCACCTGGTTTTTGTGGGTGAAGGCCTCGGTCGCGAATGGCTCACGGGTGTGCGTGAAAAGCTTGCCAGCAAATCTCGCATTCACCTGATCGGCCACCAATCAGATCCCTGGCCCTGGTTTTGTGCCTTTGAAATTGCCCTTCTTGTCAGCACGCGGTTTGAAGGGATTCCGCAATCGTTGTTACAGGCGATGTTCGCCAAAACAGCTGTTATCGGATCTGACATTGGTGGCATACCGGAAATTGTTCTAAATGGGCAGACCGGCCTGATCGTTCCGGGAGGAAACTCCGCGCGTCTGGCTGAAGCGCTGGTTCGGGTTTTGTCAAACCCTTTGCTCGCCAATGAAATGGTGGATCGTGCTTATCAAATGGTTCATTCCAGGCACACTCTGGAGCGGATGGGTCATTCTGTTTCCAATATTTTTAAACGGCTCCTCTCCTGAAAACTGTTGCCTACCATTTTAAAGCTGCCGATTCCGTGGCGCTTCTCATGCTCGGGAATATTGGTGATCTCCTCCTGATAGAGCCCTGCCTGCGTTATCTTCATTCCTGCGGCGTGACGATTGACCTTTTCTGCACTGCCGAAACTGCCATGGTCTGGGAAGGAGACAAACGCATTCGTGCCATTTTTCCTGTCCGCGCGAGCAATGCCAAATATGAAGCAGAGCAACGTTCAACGCGGATTGGTTTTTTGCGGCGCTCTTACGACTGGCTCTTTGATTTTCGTCCCACAGGCCGCTCTCTTAAAATTTCCATGCGGCTGCTCGCGCGAAAGCGCATCACATGGTCAGCCAGCGGTGCCAAAGGATTGCTCTATAAAGTATTGCACTCGATGACCATGCCCTTTCCTCATGGAATTCGCCGTGACCGCATCTGCCTGAAGCTGCTTGGCATCGAAGGAACTGCTGCTGATCAATGGCTCCCCGCAAGAATGGACGTTTCTCCTGAGAGGGTTCATGCGTTTGAAGAGCAGCATAAACTTCGCAAAGGGGCAGGGCAGCAACGGCTCTTGATTCAACCAACCGCCCGCTGGAAACGAAAATTATGGCCTGCATCCTCATGGCGTGAATTGATCGAACGACTCCGGAAGTTTCGCCCTTCTGAAATCTGCCTGGTTTCCGGTCCGGTGCAGGAGGAAATCGATCTGGTTCAGCAAATTGCCGAAGGTTTGGTGCCGCGCGACCATCTTTTTGCGGGTAACCTTGCCTGGAACGAGCTTCAATCATTGATCGCCAGCTCGGATTTGTTCGTTGGATTGGATTCAGCTCCCTACCACATGGCTGCCATGCTGGACCGGCCCCTGGTAGTCCTTTTTGGTCCAACCAATGAGCAGGAATGGGGTCCTGTCCTGCCGCACCAGATCCTGGTGAAGGCTCCTTCAACGGGGGAAATCCCGGCCATGAACAATATCAAGGTTGCCGATGTCGAAGCTGCCGTGAAGAGTCTTTTCGTGAAGCTCTAATCATTGTCTAACGAACAATACATTTCCCGAATCAGGCCAGGGCAATCCCTCCCACTCCACTCGAAACCCCCGGCTCTCCATCCAAAGTTTCACCTCAGGATAGAGCGGCGCGCCTGCATACGATTCTTTCAGAAAAACTTCGGTATAAATCAGCGAAACTGTTTTCAAAACATTCTCACCCGATTTCAAGGCAAAGAGCTCGTAACCTTGCAAATCGAGCCACAGAAAATCCACTTTTGGCACATTAAACCGAACAGCCCAGTCATCGATCCGGGTCGCTTCAACTTCTATCCTCTCGTTGAAAAAAACATCCGGATGCTGTTCCAGATGCTGTTTCGGCTGGAGAAGGGAACTGGAAGCGTTTGATTTTCCACTGCTGACGTTAAAGGAAACGGTTCCTGTTTGATCGGCCAGTGCCATTGAATAGCAGGTCACATTCTTCAGCCCTTTTACTCGCTTCTGCAATTTTTCAAAGACATCCGGAAAAGGTTCAAATGCATGGATATGCCCGTCCGGCCAAAGGCGCGCCATTTCTTCCGTGTCTTTTCCAATATGAGCGCCTGCTTCGATCACAATCGGATTTGCAGGGAGATATCTGGCAATGGAATCCTTGGAAAAGGCACCCTCCGGCACAGCGTCCGGTTTTTTCGGTCGATCTTTCCCAAATAATTTTGATAGCGGAAATTTCATGTTACCAGCCTAACCTTTTCAAACAGCTTTTAATCAAACGCACTCGAAAACTGTTTTTAAATGTTTCCGGGCGGTTCAGGAAATCATGCACCTTTTTTTGGAAAGCGGTTCGCGGATCGGGAAATTTATCCAGGGTGTGGCCTGATGCCTGCACAAGCCCTGGCCAGTCCTGCCAAATATTCTCGCGGGCAAACATTTTCGCGCCATGCTTTTCGATCAGTTCAAAAAGCAGCAGGTCCCACCAATAAACTCCATTTTCCGGAGCATTCGGCATGCACAGGTCAATCCCCAGCCGCTTGTAATTTTGAAACCATTCCTGGTCAGGGCTCACCAATGCTTCAGGCTTGATTCGATACATGTGGTGGTACTGGTCAAACAATTTGATCGCGCTGGCTTTTGGGTTTTTGATCCGTTCGTAACATTGATACCAGCGATGTTTGCTCTCCATTCGCTTCGGATCAATATATTGCAGGTGTAGCACGCGGATTTTTTCACAATTAATCCGGGGGCTGTTTAATCGCACAGGCACTCTTGGGCTGTGAATATCGGTCCCTGAGTGTTCCGCGCCATCATCCATGAATCCCCACGGATAAGCCTTGTCACTCAACCACCCTTGTTGGCAGCCAGGTTTGACGTTGAACCATTTGAAATAAATGACTGTGCCTCGCTTTGCCTGGAGGATTTCCGACCACTCCAGGCTCGCGGCAAAATTCCCTGTCAGCGCTTCATCCGCATCCAATGCCAGGAACAAACGTGGTCCTGGGATGGCTTTCCGTGCTTCATTGATCAGCAGCTTCTGCCGGGCAAATTCATCATAAGCAGGATGTGGATTGTCGATGATTCGGACTTTGGGATGACCGGAGGCAATTGCCACCGTCCTGTCGGTGGACCCCTGGTCAGCCAGGATGATCAAGTCCGCCCATAAACTTGCAGCCCGGATGAACCGCTCGATAATCCACTCTTCATTCCGTACTGGCGTCAGGCAGATTATTTTTGGCGTGACCATTCAGTCAGACAGCTTTGCGGAAAAGCATCAGCGAATCGGCTTTTCTCTGAAAAACCCAGTTCGCTTCCTTTTTGACAATCGTTTCAATGACAAAGGTCGGTCCCAGTTCCATTCGTTTTGGGTCATAATCATGGAAGGCCAGGTACCCTCCTTTTTTTACCGACGGGCCGAAAGTGCGATAGTCATACTCACATCCCTGTTGTGAGTGGTCACCGTCAATGAACAAAAAATCAATATCTGAAATACTGCCCGCAAAATCTGCAGAGTAACCTTTGCGGATATCGATTTTCTCCAGGAGTCCGTTCAAGTTCAGGTTTTCTTTAAATTGCTCCAACAAAGGACGATCTCCCTTTTTCCCATCATAGATTTCTTTGCTGCCAGCCTCACCAGCTGCATCAAAGGGATCGATTGCAACAATCACTCCATCCTGCAGCCCCGACGCCAGGCAAAAAGTGGATTTTCCCTTCCAGCTGCCAATCTCCACAATTTTGCTTTTTGACGGCAACGCCCTCGCTGTTTGATATAACGCCAGCGCTTCATTATCCGTCAGCCAGCCATCAATTTCCCTGAAGCGTTCAAAGGGTTTGCACTGCCACTTCGTCCAGGCTCTTTTCAAGGCTTTCATTGCTTGAGCCGTTGCAATTCCGTTTTCAATCGTCGCCCTCCCTTTGGAATCAGGCAGAGAATATCGTAATGCAACTCCGGCTCATACCCGCCGGTCGCCGCAATGTCAGTTAACTCCTGAAGGGTTGGATAGTCCGGTTTCACCCCAAAATGTCGCGCATCATCGACCAGGATTAAATGATCCTTGATCGGGTGAGCGCAGATCAGTGTTAGCTCATCATGCAGCGGGCATTCAAGCTTCCCTTTGGCGGTAACCCCCCCGGAATAATGGCCATCCAGCCAAAAGAAACAGCGTCGGGTCAGTTTTTTCAACAAATCGCTGAGGACCTCAGAGCTGTCCCCAAGGTGTTGCGATATATTTGGAATGGAACCAAGTTTCTTTTTCGCGATCTGATACAATTCCGGACTCAGTTCGATGGTGTGGATTTCCTCAAACCGGTCCCGCAGCCGAAACGGTGTATCGCCATGATAAGTCCCGGTTTCAATGAAAACCGGGAGCTTGTAAGCCTCTGCATAGGCTTCAAAAACCTGCATTTTAATCGATGGCGGAGCAGGGGCGGGATGTCCTTTGCGGTGCCATCTCAAGACATCGCGGGATTCTCCACGAAGCAGGGCTTTGATGAATGAAGGGCGAAACACTCCCAGCGCGGAGGCGGCTCGTTGCTCAAACCTGTTGGCGCCCATACTTGTCTGATCGCATTAGCTGCTTAAACTGCCTCCAGGTACGCGTGCTTATCAAATCAAATCGACTTAGAACAGCCGGGTTTTCAGGTTTAAACGAAGTGGATAAAACCAGTTCATGACCATGCTCCCGCCTGGAATTTTCCGGTAGATTCTTCGGTAACGCCCCGCCAGTTCAATCTCCTGCTCCGTATAATAGCGCAACGTCGCTTCCCTTCGTTCCCGTTTTCTTTTCTCAATCGTCTGATCGGAATTGCTCAACCCGCCCAAAGCACAAATTGCCATTGGTTT
>JANRLX010000086.1:0-8084 GCA_033762115.1 Verrucomicrobiota bacterium | reverse complement strand
AAAAGTCCGTGGCTGGGCCCAATATGGACAGTGGAACAGCCAAATTCAAGCCTACCAATTATTTGAATCAGACTGGCAGAGTAACAGGAAAATTCATGTCGTTGCAGGTTCGGCCTGCTACAAAGAAAGAAGTGAATGAGTATTACGTGGAGGGAAGAGAGCGTGGCGCAAAGGTGCAGGAGCTTTTTGCACGGATTGCGCCGCGTTACGACCTGATCAATGACCTGCAATGCCTGTTCCTCCATCGTTATTGGAAGGGGAAGGTGCTGGAGTTGTCGCATTTCAAAGCGGGAGAGAGGGCGTTGGATGTTTGCTGCGGAACGGGCGACCTTGCCTTTGGGCTGGCGCAGGAACCTGGAGCAGTGGTGGGTGTGGATTTTACGAGGGAAATGTTGATGGCTGGGGTTTCACGAAGGAGGAGCGGAAAAGTGCAGATGATCCAGGCGGATGGATTGAGGCTGCCATTTGCGGACGGGAGTTTTGATGTGGTGACGGTGGGGTATGGGTTGCGCAACCTGGCATCGGCGGAACTGGGGGTGAAGGAGTTTTTAAGGGTGCTTGCACCCGGAGGCAGGCTGGTGGTCCTTGAATTTGGGAAGCCGGAGAACCGGTTATGGAGAAGTTTTTATTTTGCTTACCTGCGGGTTGCCGTGCCTGTTTTTGGCAAACTTTTCTGCGGGGATGCGGCTGCGTACGGGTATATCCTGGAATCATTGCGCCGGTATCCGGGGCAGCGTGAAGTGGACCGATTGATTCAGCGGGAGGGGGGGCGTGAAAGCCGGGTGCATAATTTTTTTGGCGGAGCGATGAGCATCAATTTTGCGCGGAAATAAGCCTTAATTTGGAGAGCCGGTGTCAGGAAATTTGTTTCGAAGCACTTCCTTGAGAATGGCGATGGCCTGATGGACGAGTTGCCGGATGACGCGGCCACTGTTCAGGACGTTTTTGTAATAATTCCAGTCGTCCCGCGCTTTTGACAGATGAGCGCGCCAGGTTTGTTCGATGCCGTTGTTTTCTGAAACTTTTTCGAATTGTTCGCGGGTAAAAAAATCGGGATAGGAGCAGACAATTTCGACCATGCGCCAATATTTTTCCATGACCTGGTTATCTGGAAGCCCCTGGACGAGTTCCATTTGCTCGCGAGCAGCGGCACGGCGTTCGGAGGATCCCCATTGGCCGGGAGGAACGAGGGATTGGTCATACTTTGCGGCTTTGGCGCGGCGGCGAAGAGCAGCCAGACTTTTAAGATATTCACGCACCTGAGGGAGTGCGGGGAGGTATTCCCGAAGGAAGCCGCGACGGAATTCGCTGTGCTCGATGGTTTTGCAGGCCCGCATGATTTCAGAAAAAAGGTAGTAACCGACTTCGCCGAAGAGGGCTGGATGATCGGAAATGATTTTGGCCAGTTCGACGATATGATCATCCTGGTCGGCGATGGGATCGGGGGTGGAATTGAGCAATGCCTCAAGTCGGGTTGCGGCCTGTAATTTTTGGTCTATGGTGGGAGGTGGCAGGGATTTGAAATCTGGAAATTCCTTGAATCGCATGAAAATGGTCAAAATTTCCTTTTCATGCTCGGTAGGTGGACGTTGCGGATCACGAAGCTCTTCTGCATTATGCGGGAAAAGCGGATGTTCCAGGCTATGAAAACTAACGTCTGGCATGAATTATGATCCCCTTTGATTACACCAACTTGTTATACTGGGCACATCTTAAGCGTTCTTTGAATCTTTTCCACCGTTAAACTGTCGAAACTAGCAATGCCGCCGACCGCCTCATCCCCCGGTGCCCCGCCGGAGCTCACTGAAAAACAGAAAGCTGCTCTTGTTCAATTACTTGCAGATGATGATATTGCCATTTATCACATGGTGCGGAGTAAAATCCTGGCTTATGGGCATTCGGCATCCAGCTGGGTGCAGCCGCATACGCTGAGCAGCGACCCGGTGCTGCGACGCCGGGCAATAGAGATCATTCAGCATCTGGCGCGGCAGGCTGCGGATAACAGGTTTTTGGGTTTTTGCCTGAGGCAGGGTGATGAATTGGATCTGGAGGAAGGGACTTTTCTCCTGGCGCAAACGCAATATCCAGAGATCAACCTGAGCGCCTACCAGGCGTTGTTGGATTGTTATGCAGCGGACCTGAAGGAGCGGTTGCAGATTTGCTCCAGCGCAGAAGCGATCATTGGAACGATCAATCAATATGTTTACAAGGAGCAGGGGTATCACGGCAACGAGCAGAATTATTATGAGCCGGACAATTCCTATCTTAACCGGGTGATGGATCGGCGGAAGGGGAACCCGATCAGCCTTTGCATTGTGTGGCTTTGCCTGGCGCGCCGATTGCAGTTGCCGATTTCAGGGATTGGAATGCCGGGACATTTTCTTTGCCGGTATCAAAGCAGCACGGAGGAATTTTATATTGATGCGTTTAATGAGGGGAAACTCCTGACGAAGGGAGATTGCGTGAAGTATTTGTTGCATACACATGATGGCTTCAAGGAGAGTTATCTTGCCCCGGTCAGTCCCCGGAGAATTTTGTTACGTGTCTGTTCGAACCTGCACCAGATTTATACGAAGTTGAACCTGGGAGAGGAACAGAGCCGTTTTCAAAGTTATATCGTGGCGTTGGCGAAGTAGGATCGCGTTGGTGGGCTTTTGCTGGACGACTTCTTCTTGCAAGCGGGAGGGGAGCTTTTTATCCTCGGATGATTATGGGACGTATTTACAACAATATCGTGGAGACGGTTGGGCGCACGCCATTGGTGAAATTAAACAAAGTCACTGCAGGCGTGGATGCGACGATTCTGTTGAAATGCGAATTTTTTAATCCGCTGGGGAGCGTAAAGGATCGTATCGGAATGGCGATGATTGAGGACGCTGAGAAGCGGGGCATCCTCAAGAAGGACACGGTGATTATTGAGCCGACGAGTGGAAATACCGGAATTGCGCTGGCTTTCGTGGCGGCGGCAAAAGGATACAAGTTAATCCTGACAATGCCGGAGACAATGTCCCTCGAACGGCGGACGCTGCTTGCGTTACTGGGCGCCAAACTGGTGCTCACTCCGGGTGCGGAAGGGATGAAAGGGGCGATTGCGCGGGCGCAGCAAATTGCGGCCGAGACGCCGAACTCGTGGATTCCGCAACAGTTCGAGAACCCTGCGAACCCACAAATTCATCAAACGACGACAGCGGTGGAATTGTGGGAAGACACCGATGGGAAGATTGATATCCTGGTGGCAGCGGTGGGAACTGGGGGGACGATCTCGGGTGTGTGTGAAGTGATCAAGCCAAAGAAACCGTCGTTCCAGGCGATTGCGGTGGAGCCCAAGGATTCTCCAGTGATTTCGCAAACCCTGGCAGGGCAGCCGGTTAAACCGGGGCCGCATAAGATCCAGGGGACCGGGGCTGGTTTTGTTCCGGGGAATCTTCATTTGAAAGATGCCAAAGGGAACAATCAGATCACGGAATGCGTGCAGGTCAGCAATGATGATGCATTTGCGATGGCCCGGCGGCTGGCGAAGGAGGAGGGGATTCTGGTGGGCATTTCCACGGGCGCAAATGTATGGGCGGCATTGGAAGTGGCGCGGCGCCCTGAAAACAAAGGGAAGATGATCGTGACAGTGGCCTGCTCGACAGGGGAACGGTACCTGAGCACCGCCCTTGCGGCAGAAGCGAAAGCGGAAGTCGGAGGCTGATCTCTCCAGCTGAAGCCGGGAAGTCATTGATCCATTTTCAGGGAGAATCCGGAAGGTTAATCCACTGCTGGGTTGTGTCTCAGCTACAAAAGCTGCGGATTTGCTCCTCGTTATCAGATATTTCATTGATTGAAAACGCTTGCGGCAGGGCATGTCGCTGGCAATCTTTGCACCCCTTATTATGAATTATAAAATATCCCGTCGCGCTGCCATGTTGTCGCCGTCAATGACGCTGGCGATTGACAGCAAGGCCAAGCAGATGAAGGCGGAAGGGCTGGACGTGGTTGGTTTTGGTGTGGGAGAACCAGACTTTGACACACCGCAGCATATCAAGGATGCGGCGGCGAAGGCATTGGCGGAGGGGTTCACAAAGTACACGCCAAGCAGTGGTATTCCTGAACTGCGGCAGGCGATTGCGGACAAGTTCAAGCGTGAGAATGGCCTGAATTACAAGCCGTCACAGGTGATCGTGTCGTGCGGCGGGAAGCATTCCTGTTATAATGTGATTCTGGCCACGTGCGAGGAGGGAGATGAAGTGATCATCCCATCTCCGTACTGGTTGAGTTACCCGGAGATGGTCAAGCTGGCGGCTGCGACGCCGGTGATTGTTGAGACGACGGACCAAACGGAATTCAAGGTCACCCCGGAACAGTTGCGCAAAGCGATTACTCCCAGAACCCGGCTGTTTATTTTGAATTCGCCAAGCAATCCCACAGGGTCTTTGTATACACGGGAGGAGATCAAGGCGTTGGGGGACATTTGCGTGGAGAAAGGGGTCCTGATCATGAGCGACGAGATTTATGAGAAGCTCGTTTATGATGGAGCGGAGCATACAAGCGTGGCTTCGTTTTCGCAGGCTCATTACGATCACACAATCATTGTGCATGGTTTCGCAAAAGCTTACTCGATGACTGGATGGCGACTTGGTTACCTTGCGGCGCCGGAGCCGATTGCGAAAGCGATTGACGCGATTCAAAGCCATAGCACGAGCAATCCGACCTCGTTTGCGCAAAAGGGTGGGGTGGCGGCATTGAACGGCCCGCAGGATCATTTAAAAGCCTGGCTGGCGGAGTATGCCAAGCGGCGCGGTTATGCGCATCAACGGCTGAATGCAATGCCCGGTATTTCGTGCGTGAATGCAAAGGGCGCATTTTACCTGTTCCCGAACATTTCAAAACTGGGATTGACCTCTGCGGATTTTTGCTCGCGATTGTTGCAGGAGGAAAAAGTGGCTGCGGTGCCAGGGGTGGCTTTTGGGGCAGACGCGTATCTGCGGATCAGTTATGCCACGAGCATGGAAACTCTGGAGAAGGGGCTGAACGGGATCGAGCGATTCGTCAAATCACTCGGGAAGTGACGCGGTGGCCAATTCCCAACCCGGGAGGATATCCCTGGAAGGGGAACTGAAATTTCCGCGTAACAGTTTTTGTTCCGCGAGAATTCCGATCATGGCCGCATTGTCGGTTGCAAGCTGTGGATCACTGAGAAGCAGACGCAGCCGGTTTCGATTGCAGGCCTGGGCAAGTTGTTGTCTCAACGCGCTGTTGCAGGTAACGCCGCCTGAAGCAGTCACACAGGTGACGCCCAATCGACTGGCGGCGCGAACTGTTTTCGTTACCAGGACATCCACAATCGCACCCTGCACACTGGCGCAAAGATCACACAGAGTCGTTTCTTTTTCGATGAGGGCGGGGTTGTCCCGAACAAAATAACGAATACTGGTTTTTAGCCCGCTGAAGCTGAAATCATCGTGCGGGTCATGGATCATGGGACGTGGAAATTGGAAAGCGGAGGGGTTGCCACGTTGCGCCAGCTTGTCCAGAAGCGGCCCGCCCGGGTAGGGAAGTCCCATCAGTTTTGCTGCCTTGTCAAAACATTCACCGGCTGCGTCATCAACCGTGCCACCAAGCACCTGGTGTTCCAATAGTGAGGGAGTATGGACAAGCAGGGTGTGTCCGCCGCTCACGATCAGGGAAATTGAAGGCTGGAACTCTTCAAAGTGTGCGCGTGGCGGTGTGCCCCAAATCCAGGGGGAGTAAAGGTGGGCTTCATGATGATGGATTCCAATGAGCGGTTTACCGAGGGCCATGGCCATGGCGGTGGCCGCGTGAAACCCGATCAGCAAGGCGCTGGGCAAGCCGGGGCCCTGGGTGGCGGCGATGGCGTCGAGGTGATGGGGTGAAAATCCGGCTTTTTTTAAAGCTTCGTTTACAACTGGCTGCAAGTTCCGGAGATGTTCACGAGTGGCGAGTTCCGGGACGACGCCGCCATATTCGGCGTGAAGTTTGACCTGGGAAGCGACGATGTTGGAAAGGACAATGCCATCCCGGATGACTGCCGCGCTGGTTTCATCGCAGGAGCTTTCGATTGCGAGCAGGAGCATTGATGAGATGCCTCCTAATCCTTTTTCGCGGCAAATTTACCGGTCGAACGCCTGGAGCCGGCAGCGCGGTCGCGATACATGATGACCCCTTTGAGGAAATCGTTGGCGCGTTCCAGTTGTACATCGCGGGCGGTGCGGACCCGTTCCCGAACTGATGGTTCAAGCGATTCAATGGAGAGGACTGAACGCTTGATCAATAATGCTTCCTCCTCCTCCGGAGACATGGCGATTATGCTATCGGGTGTGATCCCTTTTTCATGAATGACCTTATGACTGGGGGTGTAATATTTCGCGGTGGTCAGGCGGAGAGCAGAGCCATCCTGCAGCGGCAGCAATGTTTGCACAGAGCCTTTGCCAAATGTTTGTTCACCCATGACAAAGGCGCGGCCAACATCCTGAAGGCAGCCGGCGACAATTTCGGAAGCGCTGGCGCTGCCGTTGTTGACCAGGATGACGAGTTGCAGGTGTGGATACTCATCCCGGCCGGTGGCGGTGTATTCCTCGGAACGAAGCTGGACTGAACGTCCTTCGGTAGAAACGATCAATTGGCCGCGAGGGAGGAAAATATCGCAAACCTTGACTGCCTGGTCGAGAAGTCCGCCGGGATTGTTGCGAAGGTCGAGAATCAATCCCTGCATTCCCTGGTTATGCAGTTTTTTCAGAGCCGTTTCGAATTCCTCGGTTGTGTTTTCACCGAACTGAGTCAGGCGAACGTAGCCGATCTTGTTTTCGCCGAGAGGAAATTCACGACGATCATTGATGTCTTTGGCTGTATCGACCTTGATAATGGCGCGGCTGAGCGTGTAATCCTTCAATTGCGGGGAGGAGGGGCGCATGATCGTGATGGTGACTTCGCTGCCTGGCTCGCCGCGGAGGAGCTTGACGGCGTCCGTCAGGTTTACTTTTTCGGTGGATTGACCCTCGATTTTAACGATTTTATCGCCCGGAAGAATGCCCGCCTTATAGGCAGGAGTGTCTTCCATGGGAGCGATGACGGTGAGCATATTATCCTGTAATCCCACGACGATCCCCACACCGCCAAACTGACCTTCGGATGTTGCTTTAAAGGAGGTAAACTTGACTGGCTCCATGAATTCGCTGTGTGGATCGAGCGTGTTCAGCATGCCTTTAAGGGCGGAATGAACGAGTTCCTGGTAACTGAGTTTGTCACCATCCACATAATCCTGCCGGACGCGTTCGAGCACACGGGTGAACAATTCCATTTGTTCATAAACATTTTCCTTTTCCGCGGCCTGGGCGGAAGTGAGGTAAATGTGCGCACCAAAGAAAAGATTTATCCCCAGGAGCAACAGGGTGAGGGTGTAGATCGCGCGTTTTTTCATACGGTTTTGACCTGACAAACTGGAGCAAAGTAGAGCTTGCAGGTATTATTGGCAAGTTTGCTGGATTAAGGGATGGGAAAACTTCACTCCGATTTAACTCGCGAAATGAACAATGATGAGCGATGATGCGGGAGATCGCAGTCAGGCATCCCTGAGATGCCCGAATTGCGAATCAAGCTGGTGAGAGGCAAAGGCCTCAAATACCTTTCTTACCAAACACTGGTGGACAAAAGCAGGTTGCTTCCAGAAGATAGAGGGTGGCAGCTGTAAATAATGGAATGAGAACGGGAACGGAACTTATTGTCGCAACCAAACGATTCGCAGAGGATGTCTCAGCCAAAAGCTGGTGGTACGTGTTATCCACCGGTTTTTTAATGGTCCTGGCCCTTGCAGGCACCCTTTGGAACTTCCATATCGCAGGTCGGATAGTATGCAGTGTCCTTTCAGCATTACTGATTCTGCGGTTTTTTGTGATTTACCATGATCAGCAGCATCATGCGATCCTGCCAAAATCCAAGGTGCTGGAGTTCCTGATGAGGATTTTCGGGATGTTCGTGATGAGCGCGAGCAGCATCTGGCGAAGCTCCCACAATCATCACCATAATCACAATTCCAAATTGCGGGGTTCTCATATCGGTTCTTTTCCGATCATGACGAAGGACCA
>JANRLX010000085.1:0-3500 GCA_033762115.1 Verrucomicrobiota bacterium | reverse complement strand
CGAAAATGCGCGGGAAATCACGTTCAGGGACGCACCCGCCGTAAAGGGGTGTGATATAGGTTTTGTTCCACATGAACGCGGGCATGGGAATGGTCACAGGGTCATTGATGCCGCTGACCTGAAGGGCCATGCCTCCATTGCGGACAAGCCGCAGGGGAGCGTAGGCAAGCGCGGGAATGGCGGTGGCTTCAAAGGCAAAATCGGCACCCCTTCCGTTGGTCAGGGCACGGACCTGTTCGGCCATTTGAAGGAAGTCGGTATCAATTGCTTGAGAATGGATCAGGTCCGTGGCCCCAAACTGTTTTGCCTGGGTGAGGCTTTGAGCACGCAAATCAATGGCAATGATTTTTCCGGCACCGGCAATGCGCGCGCCCTGGATAATGTTCAACCCCACCCCACCACACCCAATGACGGCAACAGTGTCCCCTGCCCGCACCCTGGCGACATTGTGGACGGAGCCAAAACCGGTCATCACTCCACAGCCAACAATACATGCGGAAGTAAAAGGGACCGTAGTGGGGAGGTGGGTCAGAGCAGCGGCACGCACCAGGGTGAACTTCGAGAGGGTGCCGATGTTGAAAGAGCGGTCAACCGGTGTGCCGTGCAAAGTAGTACCCTCCGGACGGGCATGGCCGCGTGAAGGTTCCATCACAAAGGCGGGACGGCTCTCCTCGCAGAGGACAGCATTTTCCTGTTTACATTGAAAACAGTGTCCACAGGGAATGGCCCAGTTCAGCAGGACGGCATCGCCCGGCTGGAACTGTTGCGCCTCGGGTCCGGCAGCGATGACAACTCCCGCACCTTCATGCCCCATGACCAGGGGCCGTTTCCAATTCAGGGAGGCGTGGTCGGTATGACAAATCCCCGCGGCCTTGATTTGCACGAGCAGTTCATCCCCGAGCGGGGAAGCGACCTCGATGGTTTCAATGGAAAAATTCCCCCGCCCATCAGCGATGGCAGCAGGCCCCTCGATCATAAACTCACTTGAATTCAATGGGATGGTTATAAAAGTGATCGCAACTGCCGATAAAGATTAATCGAAAAGTATCGGAACAGATGATCCCGTTTTGTTAAAATGCGCCGGGAAGGAGAAATTGCGGATTGAAAACAGCTCCTTTTCAAGGTAGCTTCTGCGACAGATGATCGATGACCGTCCTTACATGAGAGCACCGGCGTATCGCGCCGAGCGTCCTGTGACGGTCCTGCTGCTTTACATCCTCGGGATCTGCTTTTTGTTCCAGTGCATTGCACAGTATTATATCCGCAGTTTCCCTGTGATCCAGATTTTTGGATTGAGCCTGCAAGGGCTATCGCAGGGATACATTTTCCAGCTGCTGACCTTTCAGTTTTTGCACGCCCCACTGCCTTTTGGATTGATCCATATCGGCTTTAACGCATGGGGAATCTATCTTTTTGGACGGGCAGTGGAGGAAAGCCTTGGTAAACGGACATTTCTGCTGCTTTACCTGATCAGCGGTGTGATGGGGGGGATTCTGCAAATGGCAGGGGCATTTTTATTGCCGAGCCATTTCGGGGGAAGCTCGGTGGTGGGTGCGTCGGCAGGATTGGCAGGGTTGCTGGCAGCTTATTGCGCATTGTTTCCAGACCGGCAGCTTTCGTTGCTTTTTCCGCCCGTTACCTTAACCGCGCGGCATCTGCTCTGGCTTTCCATTGGCCTGGCTGTATTCGGCCTGGTTTTCCCGAGCGGCAATGTGGCGCATGGAGCGCATCTCGGCGGGTTGCTGATGGGGATTGCATATATCCGCTGGATCGTTCATTCGACCTGGACTCCAAACCTGAATTGGGCCCGCTTCAAGAAGTCACCGAAAAAAGTCCCTACATCTCGAGAATTGGTGAAGGCCGGACCGGGCAGTAAAGGCTGGAAAGGAGTTCCTGCCGAGGAACTGGAACCGGAGGATTACATCAGCAAGGAGATTGATCCCATCCTCGATAAAATTTCCGCTCATGGATTACACAGCCTGAGTCCTGAGGAAAAGAGGACCCTCGAAGCCGCCAGGGCAAAAATGGCCCGAAAATGAACGAGTTGAAGGGGTGACATGGAAGCTCAACTGGCCATTTCCCCGGCTCCTGTCGAAAGCTCCGCAGCCCCCACTCTCTCCTCCAGCGTTCCGTGGCATTGCTGGACAGTGGTACTGGGCGCATTGTGCATTCCCATAGGGGCTTTGTGGGACATCTCCTGGCACTCGACAATTGGCCGGGACAGCTTCTGGACGCCCGCGCATATCATGATTCACCTGGGCGGTGTCCTGCCCGGTTTCACTGCGGGCTGGCTGGCGATTCGAAGCAGTTTTTTTAATAAAGAGGTCGCGGCGGTGCGGTTGCTGGGATTCAGAGCGCCAATGGGCGCATGGGTCATTATTTGGGGAGCATGCGCAATGTTGCTTTCCGCGCCGTTTGATGATTGGTGGCATAATGCGTATGGATTGGATGTGGAGATTCTCAGCCCGCCGCATACTGTGCTGGCCCTGGGGATGTATGCGGTGGCTGTGGGATCATTGCTGTTGGTCCTTGCTGAAAAAAACCGAAATCCTGAGGCAGCCCCTGTATTGCGCCGCTTGTTCCTCTTCAATGGAGGAATCCTTCTGGCAATGTCCACGATCATTTTCATTGAGAAGAGTTATCCCCAGCAGCAGCACAGCGCATTATTTTACAAAATTTCCTGCGCTGCCTACCCGCTTTACCTGGTGACAGTGGCCCGGGCGAGCGGACATCGCTGGGGCGCCACATGGGTTTCGCTCATTTACATGGCAATTGTGCTGGCGATGATCTGGCTGCTGCCATTGTTTAAAGCGCAACCGCTGCTCGCGCCAATTTACAATCCTGTGGATCGCATGGTGCCGCCGGAGTTTCCCTTGTTGCTGGTTTTTCCTGCACTTGGAATTGACCTGATATTGCAATGGCGAAAAAGCAAAAGCGGGTTTCTGCAGGAAACAGTAACCGCGTTCCTGATTGCGGCTGTGTACCTGCTGATTTTTTTCCTGGTACAATGGAATTTCTCAAGATTCATGCTCGGGCCGGGAGCGGACAACTGGTTTTTCGCAGGGGGCGGAAGGAACTGGCCCTACTGGATCAAGATGGGAGATTGGCGGCGTGAGTTCTGGGGCATTGAAAAAGATCCTGTGACGACCTCCGCATTGATGATCGCTTTGACGCTGGCTTTTCTGAAATCCAGGGTGGCCCTTGCAGCGGGAAACTGGATGCTCCGGGTGCAACGATAGAATTATGCGAATTCTGGTGGTGGAGGATGACAGCAAGATTGCCTCCTTTGTTGTCAATGGGTTCAAGCAACAGGGGTATGCCGTGGACCATTGCAGGGATGGTGAGGAGGGATTGATTTTTGTACGGGGCAGCAGCTATGACGCAGCAATCCTGGATTTGATGCTGCCAAAACTGGATGGATTGACGCTGCTGCAAACGATGCGACGCGAAGGAATCCAGACGCCGGTTTTGATCCTGAGCGCGAAAGCTTCCGTGGATGA
>JANRLX010000084.1:0-9155 GCA_033762115.1 Verrucomicrobiota bacterium | reverse complement strand
CGTGATGAACCTCCATGAAAAGCCGCCAGCGCCATGATAGAAAATATTTCCCAGCAATATGGCCAGGATCGCCACGATCAAAAACGTTGCCAGCCCGGTCAGGAGTGAGAAAAAGAACGAGCTTTTGTCGAATTTTTTCCGGCGAAAATCGTTGGTTGGAATGGCTGCCTTCACGTTAAGCCTTTCCTTCAAGATGACGTTTGAGCCGCTGGATCGTCATTTCCCCGGCAAGATTCGCGAGAAATGTGACCGTGAAAAGCATCAACCCCAGGGTGAAAAGAATCCGGTAATGATGCCCACCAAAAACTGTTTCCGCCAACTCCGCTGCGATCGTGGCAGTGATCGTCCTCGTCGAATCAAAAATACTCAGGGACATGATGCTCGCGTTTCCGCTCGCCATCAGCACAATCATCGTTTCCCCAATCGCACGTCCAAATCCCAGGATGACCGCCGCAAAAACACCCGGTATCGCCGCAGGCAGCACAATTTTCCAGGCCGCCTGCCATTTGGATGATCCCAGGCCCAACGCCGCCTGGGTGTAGGAGGATGGCACACTTGTTAACGCATCCTCCGAAATTGAAAATGTCACAGGAATGACCGCCAGCCCAAGGGCAATCCCCGCCACAAACGCATTCAGCCGCGATTCATAGCCAAAAACGTTTTGAAAAACAGTGGCCATGACCAGCAACGCAAAAAAACCCAGCACCACCGAAGGAATGCCCGCCAGCAGTTCGATGCATGGCTTTACAATTTCTTTAACTACAGGAGGCGCCAGCTGCGATACGTAAATTGCCGCTGCCAAAGAGAGCGGAACGGAAAATGCCAATGCCACCAGGCTCGTTTTCAGGCTCCCGATCAATAATGGTATGATATTATATTTATGAATGGCTGAAACCGGTTGCCAGATATACTCGGGCTTCTCATATCCAGTCCATTGATACGGCTTTAGCATGTATCTCCACGAAGCCGTGTTGATTGCCGCATCTTTGTCCGTGGGGGCTTCCTTCGCCGATTCCGCCTTGACCTCCAGCAAAAGCTTCACCGTCTCATCATCCATTTTTTTGAGTTCTGTTGGGCTTACTCCCAGATATTCTGCCAGTTCAGCTTTCGAAAGTTTTTCAACCTCTTCGCTGCTCAGTACTTTCTGGGCAGCGGCACTGTTGACCCTCTCGAAGAGGATTGGCACCGCTTCCTTCCCAATGAAAAGGAAGATCAGAAAAATCATCAGGATCGCCGAAAATGAAATAAGGAATATCCCCTTTTCAAGGATCCATTCAATGGGGCGGGCATGATGCCCCCGATTGATCCCCATCCACCCAATAGAGCGACGGCGCTCAGAACTATTTTTTTCAGCCATTGGAGGTTTTTTAACAGGGCGTCCGGAACTATCCGGACACCCTGCGTGAATGATCGCAGGAGGAACTGCCGATCAAATTATTTGGCCCGCAGGTTCTCAGGGAGCGGAAAATAACCAATCTCTTTAACAAGGCTCTGTCCCTCGGCGCTGCGAATCCAGGTCAGATATTTTGCAATCTCCCCTTTATCAAGGGCTGGATTCACGTAAATATACAGATAACGCCAGATTGGATATTCTCCCTTGACCACATTTTCTTCTGTTGGCTCGATTGCAGGAGAGCTGTCGTCCCGTTTCACCAACAGGTGCTTGGCACCTTCACCATAAGCAGCTCCACCGTAACCGATCCCGGTTTTATCTTTTGCCACCGCCTGGAGGACAGCCGCAGTGCCAGGCATCGTTTGGGCAGAAGCCGCGAAATCAGCGCCTTTTAATACACTTTCCTTAAAGAACTCGTAAGTCCCGGAACTGTTCTCACGGCTGTAAACCGTAATTGGCGAATCATTTCCGCCAACTTCCTTCCAGTTGCGAATCTTCCCGGTGAAAATTTGGGCAATCTGATCAACCGTTAACTCCTTCACCGGATTATCTCCGGCGACATAAACTGACAAACCGTCCAGGGCGACCTTATATTCCGTGGGACGTTTGCCGAAAGCTTTGATGCAAGCTTCGATCTCCTTGGATTTGATCTTGCGTGAAGCATTGGCAAGGTCAGTAGTCTTGTTCTGCAATGCCGCAAAACCGGTTCCCGAACCGCCACCTGTCACCTGAATCTGAACATCCGAGTTTTTCTTCATGTAGGCTTCCGCCCATTTTTGGGCAAGAATCACAAGCGTATCCGAACCCTTGGCAGTGATCGTTGACGCCGCCTGGCTCGTGCTGATAACGGCGAGCATCAAGGCCGCCAAACTGAGTTTTTTGAGTGCTGATTTCATATAGTTTGTCCTTAGAATTAGTTTGCCTTAGAATTAGAATTTCCACACCGCATCCACCTGGAGCCGGTTCATATCACTGTCGCTTGCCGCAGGGCTTTCCTCGATGACTTCCGTCATGAAGTAAGTCACCCCGAATGTCAGCGAGTCGTAGGGCGAGTAGGATGCTTTGATCACATGACCACGAATGTTCGTTCCTGCACGGTATCCACTGCCTCCTCCAGCAGGAGCAGTGCGGTAAAACGCGCCGAAGTCGGAATCAACCAACTCTTCATACCAGGCGTCCCCTTGCAGTTCCTTCCAACGATAGGCCAAATCCCATGTCCCCCGTTTACCGGATTTTCCAAAAGCAATACCGATAGAGTAGCCGATGTTTTCATCCTCGACCGCTGGGTTCCACATGTAATCCGCTGCCAGGCGGATTGGAAACACACCGGCATAGCGTGGGAAATGATCCAGGTTATAAGTGATCGCTGCATCAGCAACGATCGGGTTATAGTTATGGGCCAGGTTCACACCAACACGATCATTGCCAGTGTTGACATCAGGAACTGTTGCTCCTGCTGAATTGGCGATTGAAACGAAATTGGTCTGGACCCCTGCCGTTGCAGGATCAAAGTCAACAACCGCCCCCGTCGAATCAGTCACCGGCACGCGTGTCGCCGCCACAGGGGTGTTACTTGCCAAAGCTTCATTTTCAGTGATGTTCAAGCCTGCCAGCCCCACTGAGGTCGAAATCTTCGGGGTCCAGATGGAATCAAACCGGATTTGCGCCCCCATCAGGTATGAATCTTCACTTTGACCGCCGATTTCATCCAGCACGAATCCGCCCAGGTTCACCTTTAGCGCATGTTTCTCATGAAGGTTAAAGACGAACTGTTGCGCCAGCCCTTCCGGAGTGTAATCCCCGTCAAACACCAGGTCAGAGAACACAAACGGGTTCTCCATCTTTCCAACTGTGGTCACTGCGGACCAGAAACTGTTGTTCACAGCGGTCCAGCGTCCATAAGCCAGATCAATATAAACGAACTTCTTTGATCCGTTGTCGGTCATCGTGGTGTTGCCGGAAATCGGATCACCACCAAAACTCCCGTTCGCTTCACTGGAGGTTAACCGCAAACCCACTTCAAAATTATCCATCAGCGTCGCCACCACCCCAAGCCGCAACCGATAGCGAAAACGTGTCCGGTCAATGAAGGCAGGATCGTCCGCATAAAATCCTTCAAATCGCCCACGCATGTCACCATTGATTTTCAGACTGGTCACCCAGTCCGACATCCCTGATTTTACAGCATACGCTGTGTTGAAGTTCTTATCAGCTTCCTCCCGCAACTCGTTCGCTTCACGAACGGTCAGGATTCCCTTGTCGACTAGTTTATCAATGATGGCATCCGCTGTTTGCGCATAAGCGCCCGTTGCCATTGCAGTCCCGGCAGCAAGGCCGAAAGACAACCTTAATAGGTGGTTTCTGGGTTTCGAGTCCATTTTGTTTTGTTGGAGTAAACTCCTTTGAGTTGACTAAAAAGTATTTCCGTACTGTTACGGATTAAAGGAGGAATTGTTACAATTTTATGACAAGCGTGAAATCTTGATTGTTACACTGTAACAAAGCTTCTCGTAACAAATTAAGAAACCCCGCAACAATCACGCAATACTTTCCCTATTATAGCCTTACATATTTGTCAGACTGTAACAATGACCTTCCCAAGAACTTTTCTCTCCCTCAATTTTTCCAAACCCTTTTCAGCTTCACTCAGGGAAAAAACTGAATCGATGACCGGCTTTACCTTCCCTGCTGACGCCCAGGCAAGTATTAACTCCATGTCACTCCTGTTCCTGCCATAGCTTCCAATGATTCGTTGTTGTTTCACAAAAAATGGCCACAGATCCAGATTCACCTTTTTACCTGCCGTAGCTCCACAAGTCACCACCGTGCCTCCTCTGGCCAGACAATGAATCGCCTGCTCAAACACCTTTCCTCCCACATGCTCAACCACAAAATCCACACCGCGCTTTTGCGTGATCTTTCGGACCTCTCCCGGCCACGATTCAACTCTGGAATCCACGACATGGTCTGCGCCAAGTTCCCTCGCCAGGCGACTCTTCTCCTCACTGGAAGCAGTCGCGATGACCGAGGCGCCGAGTTGTTTGGCAATTTGAACGGCATATGCACCCACTCCACTTGCACCTCCAATGACCAACACCCAATCCGCTGAACGAATCCGGGCCCTATTCGTCAGCATATGCATGGCAGTGCTTCCCGCCAGGGTCATGGCCGCTGACGCTTCGAAGCTGACATTGTCCGGCAGCCGCACCAGTGCGCTGACAGGAATGGACACCAGTTCCGCCAATCCTCCATCCCGTTGCACCCCCAATAACAGGCCATTCAAACAAAGCGACTCATCTCCTCGGAGGCAAAATTCACACTTTCCGCAAAACAAATTCGACTGGACCGCCACCCGATCACCCACTTTCCAATCCGACCCGCTGGTCGCTGCTTGCACAATCTCACCTGAAATCTCCCCTCCCGGTATTCGCGGCAGACCTATATTAATAGGCAACTCTCCCGCCTCCAGCCAAAGATCAAGGTGGTTGATCCCGCACGCCTTGACCTTGACAAGGATCTCCTCCGCTCCAGCAATGGGATCAGGGACCACTCCAAATTGATAATTTCCCGAAGCCCCGAATTTGATTAGTTGCAACGCTCTCATCAACTTCCCACGTTCCCGTGACTACCCTAAAATGATTTACCGGGATCAGCATATCAATCCGGATTCCCCGGATCAATCAGGCGAAATGGAAAGAACCGATTGGAAAGGAAATACTTGGGATTCGGTCACCGCAAACCGCCAGCGCGCCTGAAAACTGAGAAATCGGGAAGTCCTCCTCTGGCAGGAGGCTGCCTGAAATATTTCGCAATGGCTAACTAATCATCCAGGGCGGCGCTGTCCGCCTTGATTGCCAGCGAAAAGCGCCGATCCGCTTCTCTTTCCATTTTTAATGCGGAAGATTCAAAACGCTCCATTGCCATTTCCCAGTAATTAACAGATTCTGAAGCTTTCTTGAGGACTTCAATCAACGCGCGCTTCAAAAATGGAGATTCTCGCCGTCTGAATTGACGAATATCATGCCAGGAAGGAACACCGCATTTGCTGATATACTGAAGACTTTTCTCGCTTCGACATTCCAATTCCAGATCCCGCGACGAAAAAATCCCGGCGGCATATCCATACAGCACCACCGTTCGCAACACATTCTCCCGGACTTGAAATTCCTGGCGGTCGCTTTTGGGCCACACCACACTCCCGATCACATCCAGCACAATATTCAACAACCCGTCGGGGCCAAATCGCATTCTCAGGTCCCCACCTGGAAAATCCGCCAAAGCCCTCCTTTCAAAGCGAGCCGCACTCATGCAAGCACCATCGCTGACCTGTGTGACGAACCTGTTACTGCCCGGTGAAGAATGGGAAATAGGAAAGAAAATCTCAGTCCCTCGCGCCTTTTTTGAGGCCAGGAAAAATAATTAAAAATATTTGTTGCAATCTATCCTGATTTCATGATATCTAGTTTTCCAGATGCTGTTGGAAGAGCGACGCAACTAGAAAAAATTAGAAATCACACGATGAAAATGATCACTACAAAGGCAAAACTGGCAATCACCGCATTGTCTCTTCTGCCCCTCTCACTGTCGGCTGCTGAGCCGATTTCCTCCGGAACTTACAAGCTGGGAAGCCATCCTGATGGTGGCCTTCGCCCGCCTCTCTATGGTCTTCGCCTCGACGGTCTCCTGGACGCCAATAACAATGGCCATTTCTCTGATGATCGTTGGACTTTTGACTTCGACAACCCCCTTTCATCCATGTGGATGGATCTGAACACTGCCACTGGCACAGCTCACATCTATGGTTATACCATCGGGGGAGCTGATAAAGGCTACGGTCCAGCCAATGATACTTATATCCCTGGAACTGAAGATATTTTCCATATCGACTTCACCTACACCGGATTGTTCGCGTTGCCTGCCGATGCTGGCGTCGGCCCTGGCCTTGATGATTTGGTCACTGGCGTGATTCTCACCCCTGGCACAGTTGGAACTGGCACGATCACCAAGGAAAACGGTGCTGCTGCTGACCAAACCTGGCTGCTGCGTGACGTTTCGATGGTTGGTCACTACAACTTCCAGCTGGGTGATAACGAATTGAACGACCTCGGTATCCATGGCTACCCTGGCATTACTGGTGCAGGCTGGGTTAATTACAGCGCGGACGGCGGTCAAACATGGGAAGGCAGCTTTGGCGCTGACTTCTTCTTCACCGCTGTTCCAGAACCAAGCACTGTGATCTCCGGTTCAGTCCTCGGCCTCCTCGCTGCTGGTGGCGCTTTCCGCCGCTTCCGCAAACAGGCCTGATTCTCTCTTTAACACAAACCGGCAAGTTAACCCTTGCCGGTTTTTTCATTTTTTACGGATCGGTTTTGCCAGTTTGCAGCAGTTGATTTTTCCTCGAAAAGATTCTTGAAAAAAATTGCAATTTTTTGCTTGCCATAAATCGCGATGTCATGATATGAACGTGTCGATGCTGCTGTTGGAAGAGCGATGCAACTAGAAAAACTTAGAAATCACACGATGAAAATGATCAATAAAAAGGCAGGACTGGCAATCACCGCATTGTCTCTTTTGCCTGTCTCCGGTCTCGCAGTGCCAATTTCAAATGGCATCTATGAGCTTCATAATCACCCAGACGGTGGAATGGCCCCTCCACTCTACGGTCTGCGCCTGGACGAACTGTTCAACATCACCTCTGGTAATGACGTTTGGACTTTCGACTTCGATGCAGTTGGCTCCAACATGAAAATGTTGGTTAACGGCAGCACCATTAATATCTATGGTACAACCGTTGGCGGTCGGGACACCGGCGCTGGTTATGCCCCTGGTTCGACAGCCATTTTTGATATTAATTTCACCTATCAATTCTTCGATGTCACTCGCCCCGGGGTTGTCCCACTCGTTGGTGACGCACCAAGCCTGACCAAGGTCGAAGATCTGATCGTCCCAAATACTCCTGGTGGAATGAATCCTCCTGATGCCGGTCTTCAAGGCACTGGAACCATCACTGTTCTCGCGGGTTTCGGCGCAGGCTCTGTGTTCCAACTCCGGGACAATGGAATGGATCATACCTATTCCTTCCAACTCGGTGACGAAGCCAACGATGTCGGTCATCGCGGGTTCCCTGGAATCTCCGGTTGGGGATGGGTTGACCATCGCCTCGTCGGCACCCAGGACTGGAACCACGGCGCTGCTTCTGACTGGCTGTTCACAGCTGTTCCAGAACCAAGCACTGTGATCTCCGGTTCTGTCCTCGGCCTCCTCGCTGCTGGTGGCGCTTTCCGCCGCTTCCGCAAACAGGCCTGATTCTCTCTTTAACAAAAAACCGGCAAGCCAGCGCTTGCCGGTTTTTTTCATTTTACCCTTCCTCAATAGAGTGCGATTTTCTTCGAATGCAGAAACTCGAAAATCTCCGCTCTCTCCTCCGTTCCTTCGAGTCCTGTATTATCGCTTACTCTGGTGGTGTTGATTCCGTTCTCCTGGCCTGCGTGGCTCACCAGGTACTCGGCCAGCGAAGCCTCGCGGTGATTGCCGATTCTCCAAGTCTCCCTCGCGCAGAATTGGCCGAAGCCGTGTCGATTGCGGAAAAATTTCAGTTTCCACTGCGAATCATTGCCACCGACGAATTTCAAAACTCCTCCTACCTCCAGAATCCTCCTGACCGCTGTTATTTCTGTAAGCAGGCCCTGTTCAGCAAACTCGCTCCCATTGCCCAGCAGGAGCATTTTAATGTGATTGCTTACGGTGAGAACGCCAGCGATCTCGGCGACCATCGCCCTGGTTCCAGGGCAGCGCATGAATTTCAGATTCGTGCGCCGCTTAAGGAAGTCGGCTTCACCAAGTCCGAAATCCGCGAAGCCTCAGCCCTCCTCGGCCTGCCTACCGCCGAAAAGCCACAAATGGCCTGCCTCAGCTCCCGGATCCCATACGGGGAAGTCGTCAGTCCTGAGAAGCTCCAGATGATCGAAGCAGGGGAAGCCTTGCTGCGTCAGCAAGGATTTCATGAATTGCGCGTTCGCCACCATGAACTCAGGAACGGTCATCTTGCCCGGCTTGAAATTGGCCCAACCGAACTCCCTCGCTTGTTTACCGCCTCGCTTTTTGAACAACTCGCCGCGGAATTTAAAAAAATTGGTTACCAGCACGTCACCGTTGATTTGGAAGGCTACCGCCGGGGAAGCTTGAACCACGGCATTCCTCTTCC
This sequence comes from Verrucomicrobiota bacterium, assembly GCA_033762115.1. Classification (GTDB taxonomy): domain Bacteria; phylum Verrucomicrobiota; class Verrucomicrobiia; order Limisphaerales; family SXQI01; genus JANRLX01. The sequence goes on along the minus strand of JANRLX010000084.1, from coordinate 558 downwards.
GTCACTCGGCTGATCCTACGCGATCCGGACGATTCCCAACCGCGTCACCACTGCCCTCACCAAATCCTCGCAACCGGAAAAATCCTTGATTCCGCCCACTTTGATTCCCATTGCTTCCCCCACTCGGGCCCGGACAAGATCCACTTCCACGCTGTTCCCGCTCCTCCCGTTCAAACCCGTTCCCAGGCAAATCATCTGCGCCCCTGAATCCATGATGATTTTGCACACCCTCTCCAATCCCCCTTCCGGCAGCAACCGCATCTCCACCACCGCCTTGACCGGTCGCTCATCCGCCGCTTCCACAATATCACTTAACTCACGCAGGATTCGTCGGTCTTCTCCATCCTTCAAATGGCCATGATTCAAAAACACCTCGATTTCATGGGCATCTGAATCAATCGCGACCTCCGTTTCAAATCGTTTCACATCCGCATCCTGGTCCCCGTAGGGAAACCCCACCAACCCAGTCACCTTGATTTCGCTTTCACCAAGGATTGCATACGCTTGAGCCACCCTCCCGCTTGCCACGCAAACACCATGCAGCCCCTGCTCCAGCGC
>JANRLX010000083.1:0-13794 GCA_033762115.1 Verrucomicrobiota bacterium | reverse complement strand
CCCAACGACTCGCTCACCTCCTGGAATTGCTGACCGGTGAAAAACCCGGTTCCCTCCAATCCATCCCCCTCGTTGTCATGAACTTCTTCATGAAAATCACCAGCCTCATCCAACAATCAGACCGACTCATCTCCGAGGCTGCCAGGCTCACCTCCCCCATCCTCAAAGCCCGCCAGTTTCCAGAACGCTTGGAGATGATCGACCTTCTGGATGCCGCCTTGCAGGAATTGAATCTCATCCTCACCCAAAGTATCGAGGAACTTAAAAATCTCGATCACCAGTGGGCAGAGGAAAGCCCGGATCAGCAAGCGGCCTCCATTCCTTCCTTGCAGCGCCTCTATACCACCCTGGCCTACACCCTCCGCTGGCAAACCCAGCTTAACGAACGTAAATTCCAGCTTGCCAACTCCTGATCAGAAAACCGACCGCCAGCCCATTTTCCAACTTTTTCCTGGGACCAACGGGAGCAGCCCAACCCATGCTATTCGAACTCCACAGGTTAACCCCCTTACCCGAGCCTGCAATTGCCGTGAAACCAGCTGCCAAAACTCAAAAGGCTGTGCCACCAATTCCCACTTTTTCTCCTTACCAGGCGCCAGGCCGCAACTTACTTAAGCGTTTCCTTAATTAAGGATTTCCTTAAATACATCCCACCATTTCCCACTTCTTCCCGGCTTCTCTTGATTCGATTGCGCACTAAAACCAGCCAAAAACTCCTCCATTCATGATGTAACATCCACATCATCAGCTTATTACAAAATCGCTTACCAGTGCCTTCATCCCATTTCCCACTTCTCCCGTGATCACCGGCAAAACAGAGCTCAAATGCCAGGGAGGGGCATGCATGGGAATAGTGATTTAACCGGGGGGTAGTGGCTCAGTTTGAAAATCCGCTGGCATAATTTGAGCGGTCAAGCATTCTGGTGGCATGCAAAAACGGAAGATGCCGCGCGATCCTAATTCCCTCGCCGCGCGAATCGTTGCCATGTCCACCGGGCAACCTGTGCCCGGTCAAACTGAGAAACCGCCTGCCGCCGATGGTAAAAATCCGGCTGCCGTTGCTCTTGGACGGTTGGGCGGACTAAAAGGCGGAAAAGCTCGAGCAGAAGCTCTCAGCAAAAAGAAGCGAGAGGAGATTGCCAAACTCGCGGCTGCGGCTCGGTGGAAGAAAAGTTAGGCCGCTTCTTCGTTTGGCCCCGCCAATCTCTCAGCGACGTCCTCTGTAAGGTCCTTCACCAGCACAATCGGCTCCTCCTTCGGATTCACGTTGTTCCAGTGGCGAAGATCGAGTTCTAGCTGGAGCATGTCGCCGACGACTTGCTCGCGCCGCATAATAGTTGATTTCAGCATGATGTTTCGCGGGGCCTCATCAATATCAATCCAAAGGACGCCTTGGCCGCCTTTCCCGTCAGGATAGGCGTGGAAGCGGCGATAATGATCACCCGTTTTCGGGTCTTGGCGAGTGGCCTCTCTGGCTTTGCGCGAGAAATGTCTTGCTAACACTTCGTAGGGACTCACCGGCTCCGGCAACGGCCACCCCAATTCCTCAACCGCGTATTTAACAACCTCGTGCATGTCTATTTCGACATTGCCGGTCGCCTTCTTCCACGCCTCAATGGCGTAATCGACTTCAACTTTTTGTGCCATATATGTTTTTCCTTACAGACCAACTGGAGCAACAGTGCCCCAGCCGTCGATCATCGCCTCAGTCGCGATGATCGACCTTACTTTTACCAAATGACTTCGGAACAACTCGTAATGCCCCGTCTTGCGCTGTAATTGCCCAACGACGACACCGGGATGAATTGCCAAGGTGTTCGCAAATCCGATCAAATCGCGTTCTTTAAACAAAGGTGCTTTTCGAGCGATGAAACTTTCGATGGACTTCTTTGGGGTGCAAAAATCCGATGCCGCCGCATTGGCAACCTTTTCCTCTTCAGCAATCGATTCACCAGTTCCCGCTCCTTCACCGTGAAGGTCTGCATCGATCATCATTGCGTTTTTTCCGTGGCCCTGAATGACGTGTTCGAGTTCATGGCGTAGGACAAACCAAAAATTATCGATCCGATCATACTGAATGGACATGCCAATAACTGGAGATTGATCATCTAGCCAAAAGCAAACTCCATCAATCTTCGCGCCTGGAAGCTTCTCGACGATAACGTATCGAACGCCGCAATCCTGTAGGATTCTTGGAACTTTTCGGATAGCAGCATGCGACACCAACAACTCGCGAAGTTTTGGGATCGCAGCCATTACGGCACTTGGTGAATAGCGCGGAACAAGCATTTCACTTGCGATTTCCTTAACCCGATAGAGCCATGCGATTTGAATCGGTGTCGCAGGTTCCGAGACGTTTGTTTTTTTCGCCGAATGCGGGAATACCTCGATTTGATCCAAAGACGACGCCTTGAAAAACTTCATCAGACCAGTCTCAACCCTTTGGAAATCTCGAATATCAGCAACGCCGGGCATCCAACCGCGTTTGATAATTTCATCCACTGGGATCGCTCCAAAAAGCTTGGCCCGCACAGCAAGGCCGCTATCCTCCATTGCAAAAAGCTTCGCTTGCTCCAGTTCTAAGTGCTTTTGAAGTTCAAGGAATCGTTCAGCGGGGATACCAAAAACATCCTTTAAGGATAAGGCCATATCCGCCGTCAACGGCTGCTTCCCGTTTATGATCTTGTTGATTCCAGTTTCGCTCGCGCCCAACACTACGGCCAGCACGCGCTTAGACCACCCGCGCTCATCAAGAAGGGCTTGAATTAATTGGCCAGGGGTTTTGAATTCGGTCGGCATGTCTCTTCTTATGTCTGCACGATCCTCAGAAAGGCCGGGACATTTGTCAATACGCGAAATTGCTTATTTTAGCAAACTGAACGAAAATGCTTGACCGCTCATGGAACTTGGGTCATTCTCGCGCCGTGAACAAACTGAGCACGGCCGAACGAAAGCAGATCGTGGCGGCACTTGTTGAGGGGAACTCACTCCGCGCCATCAGCCGGATGATCGGCGTCTCGCGCAACACAATCAACAAGCTCCTCGTTGATCTTGGAACGGCGTGCTCGATCTATCAGGACAAGACATTTCGCAACCTCAAATGTAAGCGGATTGAATGCGACGAAATTTGGAGTTTTGTAGGCTGCAAAGAAAAGCACGTTACGCCAGATAATCACGAAAAAGGTTGGGGCGATGTATGGACTTGGGTTGCTCTGGACCCGGACACGAAACTTGTTCCGACGTGGTATGTCGGCACGCGTGACGCGAGCGCGGCTTATCACTTCATCAACGATCTTGCGGAACGCCTCGTTAGTCGCGTGCAATTGACTACAGACGGGCATAGGCCGTATCTGCAAGCCGTCGAGGATGCCTTCGGAGCGGACATTGATTTCGCGCAACTGGTAAAGATTTACGGAAACCCTGTCGGAACATCCACGGCCCCGGCTGAAGTGCGATACAGTCCCGCTCAGTGCATGGGAGCGCGCAAGGCGGTGGTTTCCGGCAAGCCAGAATTCAAACATATATCGACCAGCCGAGTTGAACGTCAGAATTTAACGATGCGCATGTCGATGCGTCGGTTCACGCGCTTGACGAATGGCTTTTCAAAGAAGGTTGAGAACCATGAGCATTCAATCGCGGTCCATTATATGTTTTATAATTTCGCTCGCATCCATCAATCGTTGCGCGTCACCCCTGCGATGGAAGCAGGCATCGCCGATCATGTATGGACGATTGAAGAAATTCTGGCCTTGCTGGACTCAAATCCAAACTGAGCCACTACCAACCGGGGCAACTCCTTGACAGAAGTGGGAAATGCCTTTATCAAGCTCTCTTCTGATGCGTCGCTTGAGCTGTTTTTCTGAGATGACCTCCCGACTGGATCGGCTTTTTCTTCAAAAGATCAAGGCCCTGTTCGGACAATTCCTGGCTGCGGCTTTCCTGATCGGCGCCAGCCTGAACGTTTCAGCCGCCAACGAGCTCCTGAACGCAGGCTTCGAAACTGGCACCCTTGGCAATTGGAACAGCTATGGAAACGCTGTCGTCGAATCCACCAACAACACCTATTTCAACAACGGTTCATCACAAGGCGCTTCCAATGTATTGACCCATACCGGTCGCTTTGTTTTCAAAAGCTTCGGACAATTCAACGGAACTGACAGTTATAACGGCGTGTTACAGGACAAACCCTCTGCTCCGGGCGCTCTCTGGGTGGCGGAAGGTTATGCCCTCACCCATATCCAGGACCGCCTTCAGGGGAACAACACCGCCTGGTTGGAAGTCTCCTTTAGAAATGCTGATGACCAGCCACTGGCATTGTACCGCTCAATTGTCCTTGACCGCTTTTCTGAACCCACCACCTGGCACCATCTCAAGGTGACAAACCAGATCAGTATCGAGGATTTCACCAGTATTATCGGTACCGCCACTGAACTGGAAGCGCCGGAAGGCAGCACTCTGGTGCGTTTCCAGGTTGTCTTTCGCCAGCCAGGCACCGCGGATGGCGGCTCGGTTTATTTCGATGATCTGGTGCTGGACAAGCGCACCATCGCCCCTGTTGACATTATTTCCTCTCCCACTGATCTCACCCGCACCATCGGGCAAACTGCCGCATTCACAGTCTCAGCTTCCGGCACCGACCTGACCTACCAATGGTTATTCGGAACTGAACCGCTGACAGAGGGCGGGCAATTTTCCGGCGTGTCCAGCCCCACGTTGATCATCACCGATGTGCAAATGTCCAATCGCGGCCAATACTCAGTAGTTGTCAGCGATGGCACCACCAGCCTTAAAGTCGGAGCGCGCCTGACTGTCCAGACCGTTGAGGAAGCCGCCAACCTCCTTGAAAATCCCGGTTTTGAATCAGGCGCTTTTACGCCCTGGATCGCCTTTAACGGCGCTGCCGTCCAGGCCTCCACCAACCGTTACTTCTATTTTAGCGAGCAATTTCATGTTCACTCCGGCTTTTACGTTTCCCATTCCTTTCATGCCTCCAGTTTCAATGGGTTTTATCAGGACAAACCTGTCCAGCCAGGCAAAGCCTATTCAGCCGAAGGATGGGGATTGACCCCGGCAGATGATTATATCTCCGACGCAAATCGTGCCTGGATCGAAGTCTCCTTCCGTGACCAGGCAGGCAATGTTCTTTCGCTTTATCGCAGCGGCGAGATTAATGCAAACTCCAGCCCCTCCCAATGGTCCCGCCTCAAGGTCACCAATGTCCTGAATACCCAGACCTTTCAGATCACCAACTCGACACCTGTAATGTTTGCTCCTGCCAACGCCTCCTTTGCGCGTTACCAGGTCGTGTATCAAGGAGTGCGGACACCTGAGTCCAATGGGGGTGGTTCCGTGGTCTTTGATGACATGCGGATGTTCCCAAAAATTCCCGTTACCTTGACAGGAACGCGGGTTGGATCGAATTTCCAGCTGCAATTCGCCAGTTTGCCGGGCACCAGTTACACTATCCTGACCAAACTGAATCTTGCAGATGATTGGCAAACCAGATCAACCATCCAGGGTGATGGGACCGGGAAGAGTTATACTGAGCCCCTTGGCACGACCAATCGCTTTTTCTCAGTGATTGCGGAATGAGTTTGTTTGTTCGGGTATGGTATCGAATTGATCTTAAACCCACCCTTTGGGTTTTCCTTTTCTTTTTCCTCGCAATCAACTCCTCCCTTGCCCGCGCCCCCCTGACTTCAGGATGGACCCTCGTCTGGTCAGATGAATTTGACGGGACAAACGGCTCTGCGCCAAAAAATACCAACTGGTTGTTTGATTTCGGGGGGCATGGCTGGGGTAATAACGAATTACAATCTTACACTTCCCGGCGCACCAATTCATGGATTCAGGATGGCAATCTGGTCATCCAGGCGATCAAGGAAACCTATACCGGCAATGACGGAATCACGCGCCAGTACACTTCCGCCCGGCTGAAATCCCAGACACGTCAAAGCTGGGCCTATGGAAGAATCGAGGCGCGGATCAAGCCGCCCACAGGCCAGGGAGTTTGGCCTGCTTTCTGGACCTTGGGAGACGAATTCGCAACGACAGGCTGGCCGATCTGCGGTGAGATCGACATCATGGAAAATAACGGACGCGAACCGGGCAGGAATTATGGAACACTCCACGGCCCCGGCTATTCAGGCGCAAACAATCTCAGCAGAGCGTTCCTGTTTCCTCCTGGTGTCACCGCTGACCAGGATTATCATCTCTACGCCGTCGAATGGGAAACAAACGTGATTCGCTGGTCTGTGGACAATCAGGTCTATTTCTCCCTCACCCCCGCGAATCTTCCTCCAGGAACCCAATGGGTCTTCACAAAACCGCATTTCCTTCTCCTGAACATCGCGGTGGGAGGCAACTGGCCCGGGCCGCCGGACTCTTCGACTGTTTTCCCTAAAAAAATGTTCGTGGATTATGTCCGGGTCTATGCAAGAAGCCAGGTGCTTCCACCTGTTTTGGAAATTATGCGAAATGGCACGAATCAACCAAGCATCCGCTGGTCCGGCCATTTTCCCCACGCACGATTAATCCAATATTCAGCAACCTCTTCGACATGGGTCCCTCTCATTCCTCCATCTGAGCTGACGAATAATTTTTTTCAACAGCCGGTGCCCGAAGGATTTTTCGGGTTGAGCTGGCCGCTTCCCTGAGAGGGTTCCCTTCTCCGCCATGAATGGTAGCATGGCGGCATGACCTTGCAGGAATTTGCGGAAGTCACTATTGAAGTTTTAAAGGATGATGGGTTGGAAGAGTACCTTCCCACCGTGGCTTTTCCAAAAACGCGGGAACTTCGAGTGATCAGCGATATTCCTGAAGATCTGGATCATCGCGAGGCAATTCAAAATCTACTCCAACGGGGAGATTTTCAGAAGACGGAATTTTTCTTTGGAGTGAGATCCGGGCCGAACCAAGTGACGATTGGCCATTCCCGCCCGAATTTTCTGACAAAATTCCTGCTCATCCAGGGCAGCGGAAAAACATTCAAAATCCTCCCCTCTTCCCATTGCTCCTGGTGGAAGCTGGATGATCTTCCCTTGTGAAATGAAAACTGGCCGGCTTCAAAGCCGGCCAGTTGGTTCCTCCCAACCCACGTAACCCTGCAGGTTGGCTGTCAGTTTCGGACTCCCGAATCAGCTGCAACCAAGGCTTTCGCCGCAGTTCAGGCATTTGTAGCAGGCGCCGTTGCGCACTGCCACGTGACCACAGCTTGGGCAGGTTGGCGCATCCTGCTGGAAATGGGCAATCGCGTCGCTCAGGCTGGTGATTGTTCGGCTTGAGCTGGCCATGCCGTTGGCAGGTTTGAGGCGATGCAGCAATTCCGTTTCCTCAGAGAGGGGCAGTTCCGGTACGGGCCGGTTCACTTTTTTTTTGACTTCCTCGATCAATCCGGGAATGGCCAGTTCCGGTTGATTCCGGTTTGGCGAGTTATTTTCCCGGTAGCCAGGAATGAATTCCAGGGCCATCCAGCGGAACACATAATCAATGATTGAGGAGGCGTTGCGAATTTCAGGGTTTTTGGTGAAACCGCTCGGCTCGAATCGTTGATGGGCGAATTTTTTGACCAACGCCTCCAATGGCACGCCATATTGAAGCGCGAGGCTGGTGAGTGTTCCCACACTGTCCATCAATCCACCAATGGTTGAACCTTCCTTGGCCATGGTGATGAAGAGTTCGCCGGGGCGCTTGTCATCAAAGAGACCGACAGTGAAGTAGCCTTCATGGCCAGCAATATCGAATTTATGCGTCAGGGCGATGCGTGTTTCCGGGAGGCGTTTGCGAAGGGGTTGACCTGCTTCCTTGCGCAATGCCTCGACCTGTTGCTCCAGTTCAGTGATCCGTTGTTCCGTGGCAGCCGAGTCATTTTTGGCATCACCGGAATTTTCGCCGGTTTTCTTTGTGTTCAACGGCTGGGAACGTTTTGAACCATCGCGATAAATGGCCACACATTTCAGGCCCATTTTCCAAGCCTGGATGTAAGCATCGGCGATGTCCTGCACTGTGCAATCATTGGGCAGGTTCACGGTTTTTGAGATGGCCCCGCTGATGAAGGGCTGGGCTGCGGCCATCATTTTCAGGTGGGCCATGTAAACAATGCTCCGCTTGCCACGGTAAGCCTTGAAAGCGCAGTCGAAAACCGGCAGGTGCTCCTCCTTGAGTCCGCTCCGGATGACCGCACCGTTTTCTTCAACATCTTCAATCGTATCAAATTTTTCGATATGTTCGATGATTGCCTTGCTTTCCTGTGCTGTGTAGCCAAGGCGGGAAAGAGCTTCAGGGACGGTGCGGTTGACGATTTTGAGCATCCCGCCGCCAGCAAGAAGCTTGTATTTTACAAGGGCGATATCCGGCTCAACACCGGTTGTGTCGCAATCCATCAGGAAGGCGATGGTTCCAGTCGGTGCGAGCACTGTCACCTGGGCATTGCGATAGCCATGATCCTGCCCCTTGGTCAAGGCGCGGTCCCAGCAGCGGCGTGCTTCCTGTTTTAAATAATGAAATTCATCACTCGCCTGGATTCCTTCCACCGCCTCACGATGAAGTTTGATCACGCCGGTCATTGATTCGACGTTGTTTTTTGCGAACGGCTTGCTCACGCCTGAACAGCGCGCATCGCGATAGCCTTTGAATGGGGAGACCACGCGGGCCAACTCGGCGGATTGCTCATAAGCGTGCCCGGTCATGATGGAAGTAATCGCTCCTGCCAGGGCGCGGCCTTCATCAGAATCGTATGGAAGACCGTAGCTCATGATGAGCGAACCAAGGTTCGCGTAGCCCAATCCCAGGGTTCGAAAAATATGCGAATTTTCGGCGATTTCCTTGGTTGGATAGCTTGCGTTATCAACGATGATCTCCTGCGCGGTGATGAAGATTCGAACAGCGGCCTTGAAACGTTCGACATCGAACGTGCCGTCTTCCCGCTTGAACTTCATGAGGTTCAAAGAGGCCAGATTGCAGGCAGTATCATTGAGGAAAACGTATTCAGAGCAGGGATTGGTTGAGTGAATGGGCTCAGTGCCTTTGCAGGTGTGCCACTTCTGGATGGCGCCATCATATTGCATCCCTGGATCTCCACAAATCCAGGTGCCTTCGGCAATTTTGTTCAGAAGGGATTTGGCATCCTTCTTTTCCAACGGTTTGCCATTGGTGACTGCGCGGGTCCACCATTCCTGGCCGTTCAAGGCCGCTTCCATGAATTCATCGGAAGCACGAACGGAAAGATTCTCATTTTGATACATGACGCTTCCATAGGCATCGCCATTGTAGGAGCCGTTGTATCCTGCCTCAATCAATGCCCACGCCTTTTTTTCCTCCTTCTGCTTGGCATCAATGAACTCCTCGATATCGCCGTGCCAATCCTTGAGGGTATTCATCTTGGCAGCGCGGCGGGTTTTGCCGCCGGATTTGACCACGTTGGCGACCTGGTCGTAAACCTTGAGAAAAGACATCGGGCCGCTTGGCCGACCGCCGCCACTCAGTTTTTCACGGCTTGAACGAATGGGTGAAAGATCGGTACCGGTGCCGGAACCATACTTGAATAACATCGCCTCGCTGTAGGCCAGACGCATGATGTCTTCCATGTTATCCTCAACGGACTGGATGAAGCAGGCGCTTCCCTGCGGATATTCATACTGGGTGGGAGCGCGTTCGGCTTCGCCGGTTTGACGATTGTAAAACCAATTTCCCTGGGCGGAATTTTTACCGACCCCGTACTGATGAAAGAGGCCCACATTAAACCAGACCGGTGAATTGAATGCGCCGTATTGATTGATGCAGAGCCAGACCAGCTCGTCATAAAACACTTCGCCATCCTGCTTGCTGAAGTATCCATCCTGGATTCCCCAATCGGCAATTGTCCGGCAAACGCGATGGATCAGCTGCCGAACGGATGTTTCACGTTCAGGAGTGTGCTGCTCACCGTAGAAATATTTTGAAACGACAACCTTGGTGGCAAGGAGGGACCAGAATTTGGGAACCTCGACCCCTTCCTGCTTGAAAATGACCTTATTGTTATCATCGGTGATTTCGGCTGTGCGTTTGTCCCATTCGATTTGATCGAATGGAGCCACATCCGGATCACTAAAGACGCGATCAACCTGCAAACGTTTACTGGAGGAGGTGCGAACACGGGAAGTTGAAACCGAAGGTTTACGGTCTCGACGATGCTGGTTGGAAGCAGCGGGAAGGACCTGATCGCGGGCATCAATCATAGGATTCCTTAATGTTAATAAACTGTTGGTGAGTTTTGCTCGACCGACAACCGGGTATTCCGGATTATTTTAAGTTGTGTGGTGAAAACTGCAATGTGCTACCAGGCACATTAAATGCCCCTATATTGTGGGCTTCATTCAGGCTAACACTACAGCTTGTATGAGCAAGGAAATTTACTGAAAAATTTCTCTTCTCTGTTCATCGTTGAAAATCAAGCAGTTAGCAGTGCACAAAAAGTCTGTTTTCCACCCCCATTTTTACCCGCTTTTGGATCGAGTTATGGATAGACCTTACAAGTAATTGGACCGGAATAGGTTAGGAGTTTTGTGAGATATTTGATCAATGCGGTCCAAAAGAGTATTGATGGATGCCAGTTGCCATGCACCTGATCTCGGGATAAATTCGGCCTCGTTTTTGCAACAAAACCTTCAATGACTGTACTGAATTATTTTTACGTTGCCGCAGCGGTGCTTCTTCTTTTTGGGGCGGCTGTTTTTGTTCATGAATGGGGCCATTACTGGATGGCGCGGCGACGTGGCTTGAAAGTGGAAGCTTTTGCGATTGGTTTCGGCCCAAAGCTTCTCTCCTGGACAAAGGATGAGATTGAATATTCATGGCGGTTAATTCCCGCGGGTGGGTTTGTGAAATTGCCGCAGATGGTCACTTCGGAAGCGCTGGAAGGGAAGCATGATGAGGAACCGCTGCCGCCTGTCTCCCCGGTATCGAAAATCCTGGTCGCGGTTGCGGGGCCGTTCATGAATGTGGTTTTTGCATTTGTCATTGCAACCATCATCTATTTTGTGGGGCTTCCTGTTTTGGTGAACCCTTCGATCATCGGTTATGTGGAACCCGGTTCTGCTGAGGCGAAGGCTGGAATCATGGAAGGAGACCGGATTGTAGCGGTCAATGGGCAGCGTGTCTCGACCTGGCGAGAGGTCCAGGAAACGACCGTGCTTGCCCGCACCAATATCCTTCCTGTGATTATCGAACGGAACAAGGAAGAGAAGGAATATTTGCTGGAAGCCAAAAGCAATGATGTGATTGGTGGCAAATTCCTGAACCTTGATCCGCGCGATCACCCTGAAGTGCTGGATGTGCAATCCGGTAGCGCAGCCGAAGCAGCTGGCATCAAAGTCAAGGATGTGGTGATTGCATTTGCGGGAGTCCCGATCGCCAGCCGTGACCAATTCATCACATTAGTCAGCAAGGCTGCCGGGGTCGCAACAGATATCGAAGTGAAACGCGGCGATGAAAAAGTCATGTTGAAAGTGACGCCGCGCCAGGATCCTTCCACCAAGCGCGGATTGATCGGGGTGGCTTTGGGAAGCAGTTCCAAGAATGAATATATTGTCCAAAAACCAGGCCCGCTTCCCTGGACCCAGGTGAAAGAGGTTTGGGACAAAACGATTGCAACATTCAGCGCGTTATTTCACTCGAAGGAAACAGGGGTGGGACCGAAGGATTTGGCAGGCCCGGTAGGAATCCTGGCGCTACTGGCAGCGCAGGTGAATGCGGATTATCGACTGGCCTTGAGCTTCCTCGTTCTGCTGAATGTCAACCTGGCATTTTTGAACCTGTTGCCGCTACCGGTGCTGGATGGAGGACATATCCTGCTTGCGATCATCGAGAAGATACGTCGACGCCCATTAAGCCCGAAATTCCAGGAGTATGCGACCACAGCATTTGCCTTGCTGCTGATCTCATTCATGCTTTATGTCTCTTTTCATGATATAAAGCGCTTTCGCTTGTTCAAAGCGATGTTCCAGCAGGAAAATCGGATTGAACAGAGCGCTCCCGCAAGTGGAAAGTAAAATGCAATATTGTGCGTCTCCTTATTCTTTTGCGCGTCGTGTCACGCGTGAAGTGGTGGTCGGGAATCCGCAGCATGGCGGAGTGATCATTGGTGGCAACCATCCAGTGGTGATGCAGAGCATGCTGACCTGCGACACAATGGACACGGCGGCGTCCGTTCAGCAAACGCTTGATCTGGTGGCGGTCGGCTGCCAGATCGTTCGCATCACTGCGCCAACGGTCAAGGATGCCGCAAACCTAAAAAATATCGTCGCAGAACTTAGAGCGCGGAATTGCCATGTGCCGATCGTGGCTGACATTCATTTTAAACCGGAAGCGGCGATGGAGGCGGCGAATTGGGTGGAAAAGGTCCGGATCAATCCGGGCAATTACGCGGATTCAAAAAAGTTCGCCATCAAGGAATATACCGACGAGCAGTACCAGGCGGAGCTTGAAAGGATTGAACAGAAGTTTGCCCCGCTGGTGGAACGGTGCAAGGAACTTGGACGTGCGATGCGAATCGGCACCAATCACGGCTCGCTGAGTGACAGGATCATGAACCGGTTTGGCGACACGCCGCTTGGGATGGTCGAGAGCGCGCTGGAGTTCGCAGTGATCGCCCGCAAATATAATTTCCATAATTTTCTTTTCTCGATGAAGTCGAGCAATCCAAAGGTGATGATTGAATGTTATCGCCTGTTGGTCGCGCGCCTGAACGAGCTTGGACCGGATTGGAATTATCCCATTCACCTGGGAGTCACTGAAGCAGGTGAAGGTGAAGATGGCCGGATCAAGAGCGCGATTGGGATTGGTTCGTTGCTTACGGATGGATTGGGAGACACGATCCGGGTTTCGTTAACGGAAGATTCGCCCCGCGAAATCGAGGTGTGCCGCGATCTGCTTGCCCAGATTCCCCTGCTGGCGAACATTAAAGCCGCTGTCCAGCCACACCCCGTCTCGTACAACCCATTTCATTTTGAACGTCGTCTCACGCCGGAAATTTCATTAGGTGACAATGTCAAATGCGGCGGGGAGCAAACGATCCGAGTCGTGGTCCCCCGCTCTGCCTGGGAAAAAGTAACGCCGAAGATACGACCTAAGGACGATGTAAAACCGGAAGCGATTTATGAGGACCTGAACGTCCAGGAAATTGATCCGACCGGTGAATTTCAGGTGAGCTGTGAGACCCAGTTGGTGACCGTAAGCGATGCGACCCCATTGCCGACGATCACTGCTTTTCGGTTGCTCGCAGCCAAACTCAAACGATTGGGCCTGAATAATCCCATCCTGCTCAAGGATTGCCTGACAACTCCTGCGCCTCCATTGGAACCGAAAATTGCGCTTCTTCGTGCCTCTGTTGTGATTGGCGCATTACTGGCAGATGGAATCGGGGATGCCATTTTGGTGCGCGGTGAACCGGGGGCGGGCGCTTCATTGAGACTGGCCTTTAATATTCTGCAAGCCGCAGGGTGCCGTTCTTTCAAGACTGATTATGTGGCGTGTCCTTCCTGTGGCCGCACCCTGTTTAATCTCCAAACTGTTACTGCACGGATTAAAGAGCGCACCAGCCATCTGAAAGGGGTCAAGATCGCGATCATGGGTTGCATTGTGAATGGCCCGGGGGAAATGGCGGATGCGGATTTTGGTTATGTGGGAGGGGCCCCTGGAAAGATCAATCTGTATGTTGGCAAGACTCCAATCAAATTTAATATCCCTGAAGCCGAGGCTGTGGATCGGCTCGTTGATTTGATCCGTGAGCATGGGAAATGGGTGGAGCCGGATCTCCAG
>JANRLX010000082.1:0-10237 GCA_033762115.1 Verrucomicrobiota bacterium | reverse complement strand
CTCCCCACAAACTTCAGCACTACCGAGAAAGTCGCATGGAAAACTGAACTCCCAGGCAAGGCCGGTTCGACTCCCATCATCTGGGAAGATCACGTGTTCCTCACCAGCCCTGACAAATCCAAAAATCTTGTTCTCATCTCCATCAATCGAAAAGATGGCTCGGTCCGCTGGCAAAAAACCGTCGGCATCGGCGACCGCGAAGTCGGTCGCAACAACATGGCTTCTCCATCCCCCGTCACCGATGGGAAAATCGTCGTCGCCATGTTCGGTACTTCCGATATCGCTGCCTTCGATTTTGATGGTACTGAACTCTGGAAACAGAACATCGGCAAAACTCATGGCAAATTCGCCATCATGTGGCTTTACGGCTCAAGCCCTCTCCTCCATGACGGCAAAATCTACGTGCAGGTCCTCCAGCGCAGCCAGCCTGAGGATTACGCTCATGCCATTGATACCAAACCAACCCGCGAATCCTTCCTTCTCTGTCTGGATTCCAAATCTGGAAAGGAACTTTGGCGTCACGTTCGCCCAAGTGACGCGATCAAGGAATCTCAGGAATCCTACTCCACACCCATTCCATTCAAAGGCCCAAACGGCACTGAAATTATCGTTCTCGGCGGCGATTACATCACCGGTCATGATGCTGGCAATGGCGCCGAGCTTTGGCGTGCGGGGGGATTGAACGCTCGCAAGGATCCCTGGTGGCGCATCGTTCCATCCCCTGTGACCGGCGCTGGCTTTATCTTCGCCTCCGCACCGAAACGCGATCCCGTCTTCGCCATCAAAGCCGGCGGTAAAGGTGACATCACTCAATCCCATGTGGCATGGGCCTTTAAGGATGCTCCCACCGATTGGAGCACACCCCTCTTCTACAAAGACAAACTGTTCGTTCTCGATGGAAGCCGCAAAATTCTTTCCTGCCTCGACCCAAAGAGCGGTGAAACAAAATGGCAGGGCAAACTCGACCTGCGCAGCGAAGTCTGGTCCTCATTAACCGGCGCTGACGATAAACTCTATTGCATCGATGAAAGCGGCACCGTGGCCATCCTTGAAGCAGGCAACGAATTCAAAGTCCTAGCCTATGTTAAAATGGGTGAAGGCCCGGTACGTTCCTCAATCCCGGCTGCCCACGGACAGCTGTTTATCCGCACTGCACAACACCTCTACTGCATTCAGGACTGAGTTACCGAAGGAGTCTGCGTGCAGCCGCCACATCACTGGCAATCTGCGCCTTCAGCAATTCCACATTGCTGAATTTTCGCTCTTCCCTGAGCTGCGCAACAAAAAGCACCTCCAGCAGTTCTCCATATAGGTCAAGGTTCGCATCCAGCAGGTGAGCTTCCAACCGAAGCTCTCCGCCACGCCCCGCAATCGTGGGACGCACCCCGATATTGATGGCTGCATTCCAGCTTTTGCCACCGTGAAGGACATGAGCAGCGTAAACTCCATGAGGCGGTGTCACCAATCCCCGCACATCCAGGTTCGCGGTTGGAAACCCAATCTGCCGCCCTAGTTTGTCTCCTGTAATCACACGCGCTTTAATCGAATAAGGTCGGCCCAGCATCTGGCTTGCACCATCCAGGTCCCCTTCCCTGATCTGTTCACGGATTCGGGTGCTGCTGACCACTTCCCCATCCAATGACACCGAGGCAAGCCCATGAGTGTTAAAACCAGTCTCCCCTCCCAGCCGGCGAAGCAGTTCCACATTCCCTGAACGTTGATGCCCAAAAGTGAAATTGTGTCCCACGCAAACACTGCACAAACCCGGAAATTCCCGCTTCAACCCACGCACAAAACTCTCTCCATTAATCCGGCCGAACTCCGCTGTAAATTCGACCACCCAGGTCGCATCCATTCCCATAGCCCCGATCTTTTCCAGCTTTTGCTCCTGGGAATAAATCAGCAGCGGTGCGCGTTCAGGGGCCACAATGCTGCTGGGATGACGATCAAACGTTACCGCGACCGCGTACCCTCCCTGTTGTCGGGCATCTGCCAGCGCCTGCCTCAGCACCTGCTGATGCCCGAGATGCACCCCGTCAAACACTCCAATCGCAATCGCAACCCGCCTGGATTTCTCCCCTCCCTCGAACAATGCTCCTGGGTCACTGATGATTCGCATCGCGATGGTCTTACTCCGCAGCGGCAAGTTTCAGGAACGGAATAATTTTCTTCTCCAACTCCCGCTCACTCAATGTCACCAGCGTGTCCAGCGGAGTCGCATCCGCCACTTCAAATTTTCCCGATGTGATCCGGCGCAACGCAGTCAGGTGAGCCCCGCAACCGATCTTTTCCCCCAGTTCATGGGCCAGGCTGCGGACATAAGTCCCCTTGGTGCACGCCACCCGAAAAATGCCAAACGGTTCCTGGTAGCTCGTAAAACGATAATTATAAATGTGAACCAGCCGGGCTTTCCGCTCCACCTCGATCCCCTTGCGCGCCAGTTTATACAACGGCACACCCCCTTGCTTGACCGCTGAAACCATCGGCGGCGTTTGCATGATGTCACCGATGAATCCTCCTGCCGCTTCATTCAGTTCATCAATGGTCAGCGGCGGTACCGGCAACGAACTCACCAATTCCCCATCCGCATCATAGCTGTCAGTCGTTTCCCCAAACTTCATCGTCCCCTCATAAACCTTGTCCGAAGCCATCAGTTTTTCTGACAACTTTGTGCCACGCCCCAGCAGGATGATCAGCAAACCCGTTGCCCCAGGATCAAGCGTCCCTGCATGCCCCACCTTGTCAATCTGAAAACGTCGGCGCAAAATCGCCACCACATCATGCGAAGTGGGGCCGGGGGGCTTGTCGACAAGAAGCGCCCCGTCAAAGGGTTTGAATTCCTGCATGGCTTACGATTTGGCTGAAGCTTTGAGCGCTTTTTTGATCGCTGCGATCACTCGCCGCTGCACAGCCAGTGGGGTCCCTTCAATCCGCGCTCCGGCAGCAGCCGGATGGCCTCCGCCGCCGAACTGTCCGGCAATTTGATTCACATCCACATTCGCACTTTTCGATCTCAGGCTGATCCGCGTCAGGTTCTCCTCAAGCTCCTCAAACACACACGCCACAATCACCGGGTCGATCGCCCGGATATGATCAATCAATCCCTCACTATCGTTTGGTTCTGTTCCAGTTCGCGAATAAATCGATTTCTTCAGCCAAAAATAAGCAATCTGATTATTATGCGTCAGCCGGAATGTGTTATACACATGCTTGAGCAATCGCACCCGCCCCAGCGGAAAGGATTGATACACCTCATCACAAATTCGCGCCAGATTAGCCCCACGCTTCACCAGCTCTCCAGCCACCTGGTAGGTGCCGGGACGGGTTGAGGGATACTGAAACGACCCGGTGTCCGTCGACACCGCCGTAAACAGGCAATCCGAAATAGGCGCTGTGATCGGCCAGTTCGCCGCCTTCAGCAATCGAAAAATCAATTCCCCGGTCGAAGGTTCTTTTGCAGCGATCCAGTTGATATCCGCATACCGCGTGTTACTCGCGTGATGATCGATATTGATGAACTGCCTCCGTTGCTGGATGCATTCCCCCACCTCCCCCAGTCGTTCAAAACTCGCTGCATCCGTGGCAATCACCAGGTCAAATTCCATCCCTTTTTTCGGCTGGCTCACGATTTTTTTCGGATCAAGAAACTTCAGCTTGTCCGGGATCGGGTCCTGGTTCCAGCAGGTCACCTGCTTCCCTTCATTTTGCAACGCCAAAGTCAATCCCAGTTGCGAGCCGATGCAATCCCCGTCAGGCCGGATATGCCCCACCACGCAGATCGTTTGACTCTCGGCGATTACCGCGAGAATGCGGTCAATGATTTTCGGATGTGTCTTCATCCTGCGGAGAGTCCTTTTCCAATTCGTCTAAAATTTGCAATACGCGATTTCCCTTTGTAATCGAATCATCAACCACAAAGCTCAGTTGAGGGGTGTACTTCAGGATCACTGCCCGGCCCAGCAACGACTGGATCCGTTTGGATTCCTTTTTCAGCAGTTCGACCGCTCGTTTCCGTTGCAGATCGTTTCCCACCAGCCCAACAAACACTTTCGCCGAATGCAGGTCATTGGAAACACCAATCTCGTTGACTGTAATGATCCCCACCTCCTCAACCGGCAATTCCCGTCGTATGATCTCCCCTACCTGCCGCTTCAGAAGTTCCCGAACGCGTTCCTGTCGCAATGAAGCCATCGCTTAATATTCCTCCAACGCTGAACGTGTAAACGTTCACAGTTTTTGCGCCACCTTCTCCAGCGTATAACACTCGATCGAATCACCCACCTGGAAATCGTCGAATCCATCCAGCCGGATTCCGCACTCCATCCCAGCGCGCACTTCATTCACTTCATCCTGGAACCGCCGCAACGATTGCGAAACGCCTTCATATATAAGCCCCTTCCGTCGCATGACGCGCATTTTTCCCTTCACAATACGCCCGCTTGCCACCACGCAACCCGCCACACTCCCTCCCTTGGAGAGTTCGAAAATCTTTCGCACTTCCGCCGAGCCGATCACCACATCCTTCAACAACGGGTCGAGCAATCCCGCCATCGCCTCCTTCACCTGGTCGATCAACTCGTAAATAATCGCATAAAGCTTGATCTGCACCCCTTCACGCTTGGCAATGTCCGAAACACCGTTGTCAATCCGTGTATGGAACCCAAGCACAATCGCTTTGGAGGCTGAAGCCAGGATCACGTCAGACTCAGTGATCGTTCCCACCGCGCTATGAATGATATCCAGCGCCACTTTGTTGTTCGTTTCGATCTTTTTCAGCGCTTCCACAATCGCTTCCACGGATCCCTGGGTGTCCGCCTTCACCACCACCTTGAGAATCTTGGAGCTCTCCTCCGCCAGCGTATCAAAAAGATTCTCCAGCGTTACCTTCGGTCGCCGTTCAGCTTCCTGCTTCTTGTCATGCTGGTCTCGCTCCTCCGCCAGCGCCCTCGCCGCCTTTTCATTTTCAACCGCGCTGAATTCCAGCCCCGCTTCAGGAACCCCGTTCAATCCAAGCAGCTTCACCGCCACCGAAGGCCCGGCCTCCTTTTGCCGCGCCCCATCTTCGCTGATTAACGCCCGCACTCGTCCGTAGTACGACCCGCAAATCACCACATCTCCCACACGCAACGTCCCTTTTCGCACCAGCACCGTCGCTGTGGGCCCCCCCGGCTCCAGGCCCGATTCAATCACATTCCCTTTGGCACGCCGATTTGGATTGGCCTTCAACTCCATGATCTCGGCCTGCAACACCACCAGCTCAAGCAACTTGTCAATCCCCACCTTGGTCAGCGCGGAAACATCCTGGAAAATCGTTTCGCCACCCCACTCCTCGCACACAACCCCCTTCTCCTGCAACTGCTGCCGCACCCTCACAGGGTTCGCATTGGGATGATCAACCTTGTTGACCGCAACAATGATCGGCACCTTCGCCGCCTGCGCATGGCTCAATGCTTCCAACGTTTGCGGCATCACCCCGTCATTCGCTGCCACCACCAGGATCACAATGTCCGTCACATTCGCCCCGCGTGCCCGCATCGACGAAAATGCTGCATGACCGGGAGTATCCAGGAACGTGATCTGTTGCAAATCCTTCGGCCGTTCCGGGTGCGGAATGGAAATCGTGTAGGCCCCGATATGCTGGGTGATCCCGCCTGCCTCGCCCGATGCCACGTTCGCTTTCCGGATCACATCCAGCAACGTCGTTTTGCCATGGTCCACATGCCCCATGATCGTCACCACCGGCGCGCGCGGCTTGAGGTCCTCAACCTTGTCATCAACATCCAGTTCCACTTTCCGCACCGGCGCATGGACAACCCCCGCTCCACGCTCACGCTTCTCAACCTCAAAGCGAAACCCATATTTCGCGCAAAGCCGTTGCGCTGTCTGCTCATCAATCGCCTGGTTGACGTTTGCAAAAACGTTCAGCTCCATCAAATCCGCGATCAACTGGAACGGCTTCTTTTTTAACTGCTCCGCAAGATCACGCACCACAATCGGTGGCTTCAACGAAATCAACGTCCCCGTTGACGGCGGAACAAACCGCGCCTCAGCCGGAGCCGCCGCAGGCTGCCGCTGGTCGCCGCGATTTTGCGTGAATCCCGGCCGGTTCCCTTGACCGCCGCCACCACCCCGTTGCTGGAAATTTTGTCCGCCACCCCGTTGCGGTTGCTGGTTCCCAAATCGCTGCTGCTGCGGCTGGTTTCGATTCTCTGGCGGGCGTCCTCCACCCGCCCCCTGGGCAGGCTGCCCCGGACGCGGCGGCAACTTCACAGACCCCACCTTGTCCCCCGTCCGCGGCTGCGGCTTCGGTGGCAATTGGATAAATCCCACCTTCGAACCAAGTTGCGGTCCGGCCGGAGGCGCGGGCGCTGCTGGTGGCACAGGTGCTGGAGCTTGCGCCACTGGCGCTGGCACTGGCTGCGCCGGGGGTGCTGGCACCGGAGCGGGAGGCAACGTCGGAGTGATTGGGGTGGACGCAGGCGCAGGCGCCGCTGGAACCACTGTCACCTCAGGCGCCGGGGCCACGGCAACAGGCACGACTTTCTCCACTTCGGGTTCCGGTGGCGCTGTCTTGGCAACCACCGCCTCCTCCACTTCAATCACCGGTTCCGCCACAGCCTGCGCGGGCTCGGGCGCAACCGGCTTCGTTTCAACAGGAACTTCAACCACAGCTGCAGGCGCAGGCTCTACGC
This sequence comes from Verrucomicrobiota bacterium, assembly GCA_033762115.1. Lineage (GTDB taxonomy): Bacteria > Verrucomicrobiota > Verrucomicrobiia > Limisphaerales > SXQI01 > JANRLX01. The sequence goes on along the minus strand of JANRLX010000082.1, from coordinate 3,545 downwards.
TTACTGCTGCTGCTGGTTCGGGCGCGGTAATGATCGCAACCGGTTCGGAGGGGATTGGCTCATGCTGCTTTTTGACTCCCGCAAACTGCTCCTCAAGATACTCCGCCGTTATCTTATCCAACGAACTCGATGGCACCTTCGCAGCTGTAATGCCCAATTCCTTTGCCTTGGCAATGACATCCTTGCTTTCGATCCCCAGCTTTCTTGCTATGTCGTAAATCCGAACGGGCATAATTCTTTAAAACCAACCACTCTGGTAAACAGGTCTTCATGCACTACATGATGACTCTCTTCACCCTACTCATATCATTTAACCGCGTTTGCTCCCGATTCCCGGCGAACCTTCTCGGTTTGGACCGCTTCGATAATCTTCTCCGCCTGGTCCGCCAACTCCGTAATATCCGCCAAATCACCCACTTCTGCTTGCAACAGATCCTCAAACGACAGGAATCCGCGATGCACCAACACATTCGCCTGCTCCCCGGTAATTCCCGGAATCGCCGCCAGCGCATCCACTGCCTGTTGCACCTTCTGCTCAAAGCCCATCGTCACAACCGCCTCAGCCTCAATATCAATATGCCAGCCGGTCAATTTCGATGTCAGTCGCGCATTCTGCCCACGTTTTCCAATCGCCAGGGAAAGCTGATCATCGCTCACCAGGATTTTTACCCGCCGATTGGCCTCATCCACTTCAAAAGCCTTTAACTTCGCTGGCGCAAGCGCATTCGCTACATACGTCTTGATGTTCGGGTCCCACTTGATGATATCGATCTTCTCATTGTTCAACTCTCGAACAATGTTCTTCACCCGCTGCCCGCGCAATCCCACGCACGCCCCCACCGGGTCCACCTTCTCATCCCGCGAATACACCGCAAGCTTCGTCCGGAAACCAGGCTCACGCGCAACCCCTTTGATCTCAATCGTTCCATCGTTGATCTCTGAAACTTCCAGCTGGAACAACTTCACCACAAACTGCGGGTCAGCCCGTGAAAGAATGATCTCCGGCCCATGCGTCGTGTTTTCCACAGCCCGCACGTAACAACGAATTCTTTCCCCGATCTGATACTCCTCCGTCGGCACCCGCTCACGGTTCGGCAGCAACGCCTCATACTTCCCCAAATCCACCGTCACATCAGACCTCTCAAAACGTCGCACCACCCCGCTCACAATATCACCCGCCCGGTCCTTGAACTCTGCAAAAATCAACTGCTTCTCCGCCCGCCGGATATGCTGCATCAATGCCTGCTTCGCATTCTGGCTCGCGATCCGCCCGAAATTCGCCGGCGTCACCTCCACTTCAAGCTCATCCCCCACCTGCGCTTCCGACTTGATCCGCCGCGCATCAAAAATCGAGATCTGGTCATGCTTCGAGAGCACCTTGTCCGTCACGATTAACTTCGCAAACGCCTTGATATCACCTGACTTCGGTTCAATCGCCACACGGAGTTCCCGCGCCGGGCCAACTGCTTTTTTCGCCGCCGATAACAAAGCTTCCTGTACAGCAGCGAGCAGAACATCCCGGCTAATGCCCTTTTCCCGTTCCCAAAAATCTAAAACGGCTAATAACTCCGCGTTCATAATTCGCTCTATATTTCCCCTCCATCCGGGGAATAAAAAAGTCGGCAGATTTTCTCCGACGACTTTGGCGCTGGCAACCCAGCAATAAAATCTTTGACCTCAATAAGGTACGGTCCCCTGAAACCACCGTCAAGCCTCAAAAACTCACCCACGCCCACACTCCCCCGAATCCCCCTTTTCCCCACGTTATCGTTATCCCTTCCCACGCACTGCCCAGCGCAACTTCGCCGGACTGCTTCGCGGATTCTCCCGGCGCTCCTCCAGACTCGCTCGCCCCACCTCCCCCGACACACTCGAATAAACTCCCCTTTCAAACCCCTCACGAAATGCATGCTTCACCCGCCGGTCCTCACCCGAATGAAAAGTTAAAATCACAATCCTTCCACCCCCTCGCGTCACCCCCGGCAACTGCCGCAAAAACGATTCCAGCGCCGAAAATTCATCATTCACCACAATCCGCAACGCCTGAAAAACCCGTTGCGCCGCCGATTGCCAGTCGCTCCCCCTCCCATGCAACCGTTCAATCTCCTGCCGAATCAGGTCCCGCAACTCAACCGTCGTCCTGATTGGCTTCTCCTTCTGTCGCTCCTCCATCGCTCGCGACAACGCACGCGCATTCGGCTCATCCGCATTCTCCATCAGGATCCCTTCCAGTGTCGCCGCATCCGTTTTCTCCAGCAACCGTGCCGCCGGCTCACCCCGGTTCGGGTTCATCCGTAAATCAAGCGGCCCTGCCTGCTTAAACGTGAACCCCCTCCTCGGGTCATCAATCTGCATTGAGGAGACCCCAAGATCAGCCAGGACAAAATCCACCCCTTCCAACCCCTCCGCAGCCACCGCTTTGCTGATCCCGGCATAATTCGATTGCACCGCCACAAATTCCCTCGGTCCATACCCCTTTGCCCGAAGACGCTCCTCTGTCCTCGGCAACTCAATCGGATCAACATCCAATCCAATCACCTTCCCCCCCGGCAAAACACTTGCCAGCAACCGCTCGCAATGCCCTCCATAACCCAGCGTCGCATCCACACCCACCTCCCCCGCTGCCGGACGCAACACCTCCATGACCTCCCTCACCATGATCGGTCGATGCATTCCCGCCGGGGTCTTTCCCGATGAAATCACCTTCTCCACAGTCTCCCCATACCGCTCCGGATTCTGCTCCTTATACTTTTCAGAAAAGGAGCGCGGATGCGTCCCACGGTAACGGGGTCGCCGCCGATGCGGCGTGGCATTCGGTTCTCTGGAAGCTGGCTCGGGCATGAGAAACTATCTCTTAAATGGACTCCTTGCGAATTGCCAGGGATTTTAGCCGAATGCGAGGCGCAACGAAGTTAAAACCAGCCCATCCACTTAAAATCTCCTGGCTTCGAATCAAAACATTCCACCGATTGTAAAATACAGGAAAACGACGAGCAGAATGGCCGCAACGACTACCCAAACTCGATTTCTCCGCGACCTCGTTTCCCCCTCAAATTCCCGTTTGATGTATTCATTGTAATCAAACGAGTCATCAGGAATTCCCAGGTTCTCCGCATGCGCCCGTTCAGACCACCCGGTCGTCTCATCGGAACCACAACCCGGACACGCCTTCGCCCGTGGCGGAACCTCCTCACCACAATTCGGGCAGTAATCCGGTTTCATCGCCCCTGAACTTGAACTCCCCGCTCTGACCCGTCAAGCCGACGACTTCCTTCCAGAAAGCCAACAAAATCCTTCGCAAATCTCCCCGCGAATAAACCATTCTCAATACCTGTTATTAAATACAACTGTTTTAGTTGACAGCTTCCACCAAAACTGCCACTCTCATCCCCGGAAAGGAAAACTTGAAGAATAGATAACTAGTCAAAACAACATAAACCCACTGGCAGATGGCCTCACGCAGCCACCCGCTGCGCTTGAAAATTGTCACGGCCCTGGAACAAGTCCCCGTTGATCTCTCCTCCACGGCAACTCGTTCGATGGCC
>JANRLX010000081.1:0-9821 GCA_033762115.1 Verrucomicrobiota bacterium | reverse complement strand
GGAGCGGGCACAGTTCACGACTTTATCAGGAGATTCGGGAGAAGAGGGCGCTTGCCCATTCGATTGATGCCTGGACGTACAACCCCGGCAATCCGGGTCTTTTCGGAATCAGCGCTGTGGTGGATGGGGACAAGTTTGAGGCGACGAGGTCGGCTATTTTGTCGCAACTGGATCGGGTGAAAAATGAGCTGGTGACGAAGAGTGAATTAACCAAGGCAATCAAGCAATTTACAGCGGCAACCCTGTCAACGAAGAAAACAATGCAGGGACAGGCCCAGGATACCGGGGGAAACTGGCTGGCGGCGAATGACCTGAATCTTTCGGAGCGATTTTTGGCAGCGATCCAGTATTTGACTCCTGAAGATATTCAACGGGTGGCGCGCACTTATTTGACAGCGTCGAACCGGACTCTTTACGCGCTTCTGCCGACCGGTTCAAAGGTGACCACGATTGAGTCGAGGGAAGCCATTGTCGACTATCCGATCCAGAAATTTGACCTGCCGAACGGGTTGCGGGTGTTGCTGAAAGAGGACCATCGCCTGCCTTTTGTGGAGATGAGGACAGTGTTCCAGGGGGGAGTTCTCTCCGAATCCGTAGAGACAAACGGGGCTTCGCAACTGGTAGCAAAAACGTTGCTCAAGGGAACGGCAACGCGCTCCGCGGAGATGATCGCGAGCGAAATCGAAACGCTTGGCGGAAGCATTGACAGTTACGGAGGCAATAACAGTTTTGGAATCAATACCGAAGTATTGAGCGGGGATTTTGAACAGGGGCTCGAACTGTTGGCGGATGTAGTGCTGAATTCCGCTTTTCCTGAAAGTGCGCTGGAACGTGAGAAGCTGGTTCAACTGGCGAATATCCGCGCTCAACGGGACCACCTGTTGCAAAGCGCAGGCCGCCTGATGCGCCGGACCATGTTCGGGCAGACTGGATACGGGCTGGATGTCAATGGTTCGGAGGAAAGCCTGGGCCGGATCAATCGGGAGGAATTATTGCGATTTGTGGAGCGTTTAATGTCCCCGGCAAACTGCGTCCTGGCGATTTTTGGAGATATCAGCGTTGCCAGGGCAAAGTCGCTGATTGAAGAGAAATTCGGGAAATGGAATCAAACGAAGGAACTGATCAAGTATTCCGGAACTCCGCCAATAATCCAGGGGCAGGTTAAAGTCCATGAGTCGCGGGACAAGAAACAGGGAGTTATCATCGTGGCGTTCCCTGGAGTGACTATTTATGATCAAGCCCGTTTTCCACTGGAATTGTTGCAGGAAGCATTGAGCGATCTTGGGTCGAGACTTTTTGTGCGGATTCGGGAGAAGCTGGGTTTGGCTTATTATGTGGGTGCGCAACACTTTATTGGATTGCAGCCGGGTTACTTTGCGCTTTATGCGGGGACAGCCCCGGAATCAATTGCGCAGGTAAGAAGCGAGATTTTTTCGGAGGTTGAAACGCTCAGGAGGGAAGGGATCACAGCGGAAGAGTTGAAGCGGGCGAAAGCCAAATTGTTGGGACAAAAGAAAATCGCCCGGCAGGACCTGGGCAGTTATGCGGTAGCCACGGCGCTGGATGAACTTTACGGGCTCGGCTACCAGAATTGCGACCTGGAAGACGCCAATTACGAGCAGGTAACCCAGGAAGAGGTCCATGCGGCGATAGTGAAGTATCTGCGACCGGAAACGTGCGTGGTTTCAACGGCCGGCCCAACGGCGGCGTAGTTCCGTTCAATAAGGCTTCAGCGAACTGGTCACTTGCGAGCTGGTTTCTTTTTGCCTGGCAGCGCGGCTGCGATGGCGAGAAGAATTGCAGAAAGGTTTTTAATGGTTGTCAGCCCAGCCTCTTCGACAACGTAGTGTGGTTTTGCGCCGGGATAAGGAGGTGCTTTTTCACATTTATTTTCCAAAGCCTGGCTTTGCGGGAGGATTTTAACGTGAAGGAGGTCATTGCAGATCAAAGCGGCCACCTTGTCATCCGCGTACAAGGCGTACTCGCCAAACATCGCCTGGGCGCGAAATCGTTGTGCTGGCTTCAAATGATCGAGGATGAATTCAACAGTTTCCTTATGAGTGGCCATGACAAGCCATGTGTGGCGTTGAAAAAAATAGCGGGGTGGTGAGGATTTTCAACTTCGCAAATGGCTGGATAACTGTTTTCCTGCTGCTGTGCAGCAGTTTCCCTTCAAGGCCATTGCCGCAATGGCGCGGAACCGTGTGATCGGGCAGGGAAATCGTATTCCCTGGCATATTCCGGATGAATTTCGGTGGTTCAAATCGGTGACGACCGGTCATGTGCTGGTCATGGGGCGAAAAACATTCGAATCGATTGGCAAACCGTTGCCGAACCGGGAAACGATTGTTCTGACCCGTGGAGAGTTTCGGGCAGAAGGGGTCCGGGTGGCGTATTCCCTTGAAGAGATCGAAACGGGAGGGGACAAGCGGGATTATTTTATTTGTGGAGGGGCGGAGATCTATCGTCAGGCTTTACCGTTCTGTTCTGAATTGATTTTATCAGTCATTGAGCGGGAAGTGGAGGGCGATGTGATTTTTCCGAGGTTTGAGCAATGGTTTGAGTGCGCGGGAACGGTCAAGGAACACCCTGAATTCAAAGTGTTTCGTTATCTGCGCAGCAAGTGAGCGAAACCTCAGGCAGGCATGTAACTGGTGCTTCCGTTGCTGTAATAGGGAAGCGATGGCGCGGTGCGTGGAGCGGAAACCGGGGAAAGACCAGTGGCACCTTTTAAATTTTTCTGCCGCCAATTGCAGTAATCTTTCAGAGATTCCATCATTTTGACCAAGTCTTCGAATTTTGTGGGTTTGACCAGATAAGAATTGGCGCCCAGCTCATAGGCCCGCTTGATATCGGCATCATCACGGGAACCGGACATGACCACCACAATCAATTGGGCGAGTTCGTCATGGCTGCGAATCCATTCAAGGACACGAAAGCCGGAGGTTTGCGGCATTTTCAAATCCAGGAGCACGAGGGTGGGCTGTGGATAATGGTCACGATCCGCGTAAATTCCTTCGCCCTGAATGTAACGCATGGCTTCGGCGCCATCCTTAACCAGCTGGATGGTGTCAATGATTCCTACTTTACGAAAGGCGAGGCGGATCAGGATGACATCGTGCGGATTGTCATCCACCAGCAAAATGACCGGTCGCGGATTGGTAAACTGATTGAGCATTACGAATGAATGAATAGCACGGTTACGATTTGGAAAATATCGGGTTTCACCTGATTTGCAGATAAGCCCTTGATGAGGAGCGAATTCCCAATGGAGCGGGAAGGCGTGAAAAGAACTTGCCGGAAAGCGATTGATTACCGACCTTTCCAATCCCGATTTATTTATTGAAGAGTATGGCAGAAGCGGCAAAACAACCGGTGGAACGAAAAAGTCTTGAGCAGCGGGAGCAAATGTCCGATTTGCAACGGCTGCGGCATTCCTGCGCCCATATCATGGCGACCGCGGTGTTGCGTGTCTGGCCGGAAGCGCAGCTGGATATTGGCCCGGCAACTGATGAGGGGTTTTATTACGATTTCGACCTGCCGGGGCATCGCTTCTCGCCGGACGATTTTGAGAAGATCGAGGGTGAGATGCAAAAGGTGGTGAAAGAAAACCAGGTTTTCCAGAAATCGATCAAGACCCGGGAGGAAGCGAAAGCGTTTTTTGAAGAAAAGGGGCAGCGGTTCAAGGTGGAGCGCCTTGCGGACATTCCAGAGGGGGAACCGATCTCCTTTTTCCAGAATGGAGAATTCATTGACCTGTGCGCAGGGCCCCATGTGATGCGCACCGGGAATGTCAAAGCGTTTAAGTTATTACGGGTGGCTTCAGCCTATTATCGGGGGAACGAGAAGAACCCGCAGCTTCAACGGATTTATGGGACGGCTTTTCCGAACAAGACAGAGCTGGAGGCGTGGCTGACTGCGCAGGAGGAAGCCAAAAAACGGGACCACCGACGGATCGGCAAGGAGATGGAATTGTTCACGTTTGATGAGGATGTGGGGCAGGGGTTGCCGCTCTGGATGCCGAAAGGGGCGGTGTTGATTGAAGAGTTGGAGAAACTGGCCAAGGAGACGGAGTTTGCCGCGGGTTATGTCCGGGTGCGGACACCGCACCTGGCCAAGGAGTCAATGTACAAGACTTCGGGCCATTTGCCGTATTATGCGGAGAGCATGTTTCCCCCAATGGAGTTGAAAGAGGAGGAGGGTGGGATCACCACGCGCTATTACCTGAAGGCGATGAATTGCCCGCATCATCACAAAATTTTTGGAGCGGTGCCACGGAGTTATCGTGACCTGCCGTTGCGCCTGGCGGAGTACGGGACTTGTTACCGGTATGAACAATCAGGGGAATTGATGGGATTGATGCGGGTGCGTTCGATGCAGATGAATGATGCGCATATTTATTGCACGTCGGAGCAGTTCGCATCTGAGTTCCAGGCAGTGAATGAGATGTACCTGAAATATTTCAAAATTTTCGGGTTTGAGAAGTACCTGATGCGGTTCAGCACGCATGATCCTGCAAAGCTGGGGCAAAAGTTCGTGGATGAACCGGAGTTGTGGAAGCAAACGGAGGAGATGGTCAGGCGGGTCCTGATTGATTCGAAAATCAATTTTATCGAGGTGCCGAACGAAGCGGCGTTTTACGGTCCGAAGATTGATGTTCAGGTCTGGAGTGTGGCTGGGCGTGAGTTTACGATTGCAACGAACCAGGTGGATTTCGCGGTGCCGAGGCGGTTTGGACTGACTTACAAAAAAAGCGACAATAGTGAGGGAACGCCTCTGTGCATTCATCGAGCACCGCTCGGAACGCATGAACGCTTTATTGGCTTCCTGATTGAACATTACGCCGGGAATTTTCCACTGTGGCTGGCACCGGAGCAGGTGCGGTTATTGCCGATCAGTGATGCCCAGATGGAATATGCCCAGGGCATCCTGCGGGAATTACGTGAGCAGGGGGTCCGCGCAGAGATTGACAGCAGCGGCGACAAGATCGGCGGCAAAATCCGCAATGCAGAAAAGGAAAAGGTCCATACCATGTTTGTAATAGGGCAGAAGGAGCAGGATGGGGGAAATGTGGCAGTCCGGTTGCATGGGAAAGGGGACCAGGGAATCAAATCGAAGAACGAAGCGATCGGCACGATCCTGGAGACGATTCGAAAGCGGGCCTGAAGCAGGGCCTTTTAGAGGGTCAATATTTTTTCCGCAGGTGGGAGGGGAGGATGTTCAGTTCGGACCGATACTTTGCGATGGTCCGGCGGGCAATTTCGATCCCCTTTTCCTTGAGTATTTTGACAATGGTATCGTCCGAGAGCGGTTTGGAGGAATCCTCTTTGGCGATCAGGTCGTTAATGATGTCCTTGACGCTGGTGTTGGACATTCCTTCACCTGAGGAGGTTTTAATTCCTGAAGTAAAGAAGTATTTCATCTCGAAAATTCCCTGCGGAGTTTGAATGTACTTGCCGGAGACTGCGCGGCTGACCGTGGTTTCATGGACCCCGACCACTTCGGCCACCTGGACCATGGTCATGGGGCGCAATGCGGTGACACCCTTTTCCATGAAATCACGCTGCCGATGGACGATCTCTTTTCCGATATTGAGAATTGTTTGCTGCCGCTGATGGAGGCTTTTGATGAGGAATTTTCCTGCGCGGATTTTTTCGCGGATGTATTCACGGACTTCGGGGGAGCTTTCCGCCTGTGACATCAGGTCTTTGTAGGTGTTGCTGATGCGCAGGTGAGGTATCTGTTCATTATTGGTGGTGACCACATAATCGTCACCAAGCTTGGAGACAAACACCTCGGGCAAAATGTATTGCTGATTGTCGGGAAGAAAGGCGCGGCCTGGGCGCGGCTCGAGATTGGCAATACGAGCGAGCGCTTCCTGGGCCTCCTCGACAGAAATATCGAGGCCGCGGGCGATTTCAGGAAGTCGTCGTTTTCCCAGGGCGTCGAAATATTGATCAACAATTTTGTATTCGAGCGTTTCGGTTTTGTTAGTGCGTTCGAGCTGGAGCTTGAGGCATTCGCGAAGGTCCCGGGCTGCGACGCCGGCGGGGTGAAACGATTGGATCACCTTGAGGACGGACTCGATTTTTTCGGAAGGAATATTGGTTGAGAACGCCAGTTCATCCAGAGTTGCCTGGAGATAACCGTAATCGTCGATATTGCCGATGATCATCTCGGCGATGCCGCGTTGCTCATCGTCCAGTTCGGAAGTGCGGACCTGTTCAAGCAGCTCTTCCTGCAGCGAGGTGCCTGCCACGAGAGAATCGAACATGAACTGGCGACGTTCCTCATCTTCCTGGGAGATGCGGGAAGGGCTGTTGGTCTGGCTGAAGGAATCGCGCCAATCCTGATCAAGCTGACTCAATTTATCAAATTCAGCCTGGAAATCGTCCACAGGGTCGCTGGTTGGCTTTTCGGTGGCGGGATCGAAAGTAACATCAGCGGGAGGTTCGGTGGGGTCTGCCGCCATGTCGGAAGCGTTTTCGGACTCGGAACGGGAGAGCTTTTCTTCCTGGTCCAGTTCGGTGACCGCGACTTCTTCCAGAACGGGATTTTGCTGCATTTCCTGTTCCACCAATGCCTTAAGCTCCAGGGTGGGCGCCTGGAGCAGGGCAAGCGACTGTTGCAGTTGCGGTGCGAGCACCTGCGACAGGGCCATTCGTTGTGACAGCTGTAGGCCTTGTGCCATTGGCGAGGATGATAAGCTGGAATGGAGTTAGCTCAAGAAAAATCTGGCATGAAGGCTGCTTTTAGCTAACGCAAGTCACTTGTTCTTATTTCCTCCGCCTCATTTCCGAAAAGGTTCAACCCATGAAGCAGCGGTCGAGATTTCGAGGGATTAAATATTTGGGGTAAAAGCGCGAATGCCCATTGCGTTGGAGATCAGCTTTTCGATACCGTGCGGGAAGTGGCAGTCCAGTTTACTATTCTTGGCAGTGGTTCGGGTGGCAATTGCGCATACCTCGAAACAGAGGACACCCGTATTTTGATTGATGCGGGCTTTAGCGGAAAACAGATTCGGGAACGAATGACGGGAATTGGGCGCGGCCCGGAAACCCTTGATGGAATTCTCATTACTCATGAGCATTCCGATCATATCCAGGGATTGGCGGGCCTTTGCTCAAGGCAACGATTGACGGTTTATTGCAATCGATTGACCAGGGAAGCAATTGAATTGGAATTCAAGGGGAGGGATTCGGTCCCTAATATTGATTTCCGGCTTTTTTCGACGGGGTCCACCTTCGAAATCGGTTCGGTGAGCATTGAGACATTTTCCGTCCCTCATGATGCTTATGATCCGGTTGGTTTCATGATTCAGACTGGGGGGGTAAATATTGGATTTCTGACGGACCTGGGGCATGCGACGAAACTGGTTCTGGAACGGGTGAGGCGGTCCCATGTCCTGCTGGTGGAAACAAATCATGACCCCCAAATGCTGGCTGATGATCCCAGGCGGCCATGGAGTCTGAAGCAGAGAATATTGAGCCGGCACGGCCATCTTTCGAACCAGGCGGCAGCGGAGGCGGTGCAGGAAGTGATGTCTGCCGATCTGAGGCACCTTTATTTGGCGCATTTGAGCAGGGATTGCAACACACCGGAACTGGCCTACGCGGCAGTGCAGGGACGTATCCAGCAGATGGGAGCCAGCCATGTGGCTGTGCACACGACGTCCCAGGAAAGCGCCTGCGCAACTCTCAGTTTGTAATCAAGGTTCGAATTCTTGACCGGTTGTTGAACTGGAGTATCCTGCCCGGAGTTCCACGGATACTTTTTATTGCGAACTTCATGACGCCGTTCAGGTATATTCTCATTCTCACGCTGATCGTGGCTTTTTTCGGGAATATCGTGATTGCGGCTGAAAAAAACTCCGCTATGCCGCCACCCAATCTTGCGGAATATCCCGCGAGCAGCAGCCCTGTTGATTTCAAAAAGGAGATTTGGCCGCTCCTGCAAAAATATTGTCATCAATGTCACGGGCCGGAAAAGCAGAAGGGTGGATTGCGATTGGACCGGAAAGAGAGCGCCCTGTCCGGTGGAGATTCGGGCGCCTCGATCATTCCTGGGGAAAGTGGAGCGAGTCGGATCATTCATCTCATGGTTGGGGTGGAGGATGAAATCATGCCGCCGAAAGGGGAACGGGTAAAAAAGGAAGAGATCAGTTTGTTGCGGGGCTGGATCGACCAGGGGGCGAACTGGCCGGATGAGTTCAGGGGAGGGGAGCAAAAGAAAAATGATCATTGGTCATTTCGCGCCCCTGTGAAACCGCAAGTTCCTGAAGTCCAAGGGAACTCCTGGGTGAGCAACCCGATCGATGCCTTTGTGCTGGCACGATTGGAACGCGAGCAGATCCAACCTTCTCCCGCTGCGGAAAAGAGCACCCTGTTGCGGCGGTTATCGCTGGATTTGACCGGGCTGCCTCCTTCCCAAAAGGAGATCGAAACGTACCTTGGAGACCATTCCGCGGAAGCGTATGAGAGATTGGTGGATCGATTACTGGCGTCACCTCATTTCGGAGAACAATGGGCAAGGCACTGGCTTGACCTGGCCCGTTACGCCGACTCGGATGGTTATGAAAAGGATTTTGACCGGCCACATGCCTGGCGCTGGAGGGATTGGGTGATCGATTCAATTAATGAGGACCAGCCGTTTGACCAGTTTACGCAAGAGCAGATTGCAGGTGACTTGCTACCTGAAGCCAACCTGGAACAGAAAGTCGCGACTGGGTTCCATCGAAACAGCCTGCTGAATCGAGAGGGGGGTGTGGATATCGAGGAGGACCGGACCAAAATCGTGGTGGACCGAGTCAGCACGGTTGGGACGGTCTGGCTTGGGCTCACGGTTGGATGTGCCGAATGTCACAGCCACAAATATGATCCGATATCTCAAAAAGAATTTTACCAGCTCTACGCATATTTTAACGGGACTGATGATCGTGACATCAAAGCGCCGCTTAAAAAGGAGCGGCAGCAAATCCTGAACAAGGAGGATGAGCTAACGATGGCCAAGAAAAAGTATGCCACGAGCACACCTGAATTTGAGGAATGGGCCAAAAGCGTGGCGGGGCTGGAACAAATTTGGCATATCCCGGCGCAGGAAGATTATGAATTGCCAACGTTCGGAGCGAACAACGGGGCAAACCTTTACCCGCAGGAGGATGGTTCATTCCTGGTCACAGGCATGGTCGAAAACAAGACTCATTACATCATGATGCTGAACACCCGGTTGCATGGGATCACAGGGATCAGAGTGGAGGCGATGACAGATGAAATGTTGCCGAAGCTGGGACCGGGCTGGGCGGCAAATGGAAATTTCCTGCTTAACGAATTGCATGTGGAATCTGCGCCGCTTAAGGCATTGAACGAACTCAAGACGAATCGAATTTCCTCTGTTTCAGCGGATTATTCACAGCATGGTTTTGCAATCACCAACGCGATTGACGGTGATTTCGAAAATGGAGGATGGGCCATCGACATGCCGCATCTGCCGATGCATGGAGTGGATCGGGCGGCGGTTTTTATATTGGAGGAAGCGATAGATCACCCGGAAGGGACGCGTTTAAAAGTGAACCTGGTGCAGCACCGGGGCGAATCTCACACCCTGGGAAGAGTGCGGGTCAGCTATACGACCGCAGAGCCCAGCCGATTGAAGAAGCAGGCGGTTCCCGGAAGAATCCGGGCGATTGCAGAAAAAGCTGCGGCTGATCGGACTTTGGATGAGCAGGTTGAACTCAAACGTTACTGGCAGGCGACCTTTCAACCGGATGCAAAGGAATTGGTGGAGATCAGCAAGGCCCTCGCGGAATCACCGGGAATCAAAGG
>JANRLX010000080.1:0-49815 GCA_033762115.1 Verrucomicrobiota bacterium | reverse complement strand
CTCCCCCTTCACCCCGGAAGAGTTCAGCGCCATAATGACTTCCAAATACAACCTCGACCGACCTCACATCGAACATTGGTCCACCCGAGTTCATCCCCGCCCACCCGCCATGGTTGCATGACCAGTCCACGGTTCCACAGCAGAAGCTTCAGCCCAGGCAACCAGCTTGCATACACATGCAGGCTGAGGGCTGCCTTTGCATTTTTTGCTCCGTTCCATGGCAAAAGAAGTCCTTCGGTTAAGCTGGATTTTGCCGCGTGGAAAGGGCAAGTTGGTTGCGGGTATGAAATTGATTTTATCGACGCATAACGTGACGCTCACCAAGGCCATCGAAGACCACATCCTCAACAAAATCGATAAACTGGAACATCTCGATCGCTGGGCCATTAACGCCCGGGTCACTCTGGAGCACGACCACACAAAAATCGCTGACCGCCAGTTCAAAGCGTCGATCCGTTTATCCGTTCCAGGGCCGGACCTCTTTGCTGAAGATGCTGAAAGTGATCTTTACGCTGCCATCGATCTCGTCGTGAAAAAACTCGAACAGCAAATCCGCAAGCGTCATAACAAATTCAAGGCGCGCAACCACACCGAAGCTTCCAAGGGCAAACGCAAACGCCAGGAAGCCGAAGTTTAATTTCTGCTCAATCGAAGCTGCCCCGATCATCCAATGAGACAGCTTCTCCTCCGTGCGAGAGTGCTTTTGCCTGTCGCACGCGCTCCCATTCCGGACGGTGCCCTTCTCATCGAGGGCAAACAAATCGCCGCGGTTGGTCGCTGGGCTGACCTTCGCGACTTCAATGCCCCCCTCCTCGACCTCGGCGATTCCATCCTCCTGCCCGGCCTGGTCAATGCCCATTGCCATCTCGATTACACCGCGATGGCTGGTAAACTCCCGCCCCCACGGCAATTTCCTGATTGGATCGCTTCCATCCTCGCCTACAAAGCCCATTGGACCTATACCGACTACGCCCAATCCTGGATTTCCGGTGCAAAAATGCTTCTCCGCAACGGCGTCACCTCCGTCGCCGATATTGAAGCCGTTCCCGAACTGCTTCCTGATGTCTGGGAATGCACCCCGCTCCGTGTCCATTCCCTTTTCGAAATGACCGGCGTCAAAAGCCAGGTCGATCCCGCCTTGATCCTTGAGGAAACCCTCGCCCGGATGGACACCCTGCCGCAAACCAGGAACAAACAGGCTGGCCTCTCGCCGCACGCCCCCTATTCCACCGCTCCCGAACTTTTCCGCATCGCCTCCCAGGCCGCCCGCCAGCGGAATCTCCTTTGCTCCACCCACCTGGCCGAATCACAACCGGAATTCGAAATGTACCGCCAGGCCGGCGGTCCATTATATCAATGGCTCAAACCGCAGAGAAAAATGGATGATTGCGATGGCCGCTCTCCTCTCCGGCACCTGCATCAACTCGGCGCGCTTCACCCGTCGATGATCGCTGTCCATGTCAATTACCTCGCCGAAGGGGACCTGCCACTCCTCGCTGCGAGCGGCGCCAGCGTCGCCCATTGCCCTCGCAGCCACACCTATTTCAATCATGCCCCGTTCCCTTACGAAAAACTCCGCGATGCCGGGGTCAATGTCTGCCTCGGCACCGACAGCCTTGCCAGCGTGCTCCGCCGCGGTGGATTGGAACCGGAACTGAACCTCTTCGAGGAAATGCGCGAATTCGCCCTGAAAAATCCCCACGTTTCCCCGGACGAAATCCTTCGCCTGGCCACCCTCAACGGTGCCATTGCCCTCCGGCAAAAAGGAATCCTCGGCCAGCTCACCCCCGGCGCTGCCGCAGATTGCATTGCCCTCTCCACTCCTCCCGTGGCCAATCCTGCCGAAGCAATCCTTTTTCCCGAGGCCGCACTTCAATTCAGCATGATCGATGGCGAAATTCTGTTGCGCCCGGAAAATTTAAGTTAAGGTAACTGCACAAACCGCATGGCTGCTGGAGATTTCATCGAACTGCCCGGATTGATCGTCACGGTCGATCGCGTCCTGCACCAGCCGCACGTTGCCACCCCTCCAGACCGCCCCCACTGCTTCATCTATTTCATCACCATCCACAATCAGTCTGAAACCGCCGTCACCATCAAGGGCCGGAAATGGGTTGTCACCAATGATCATGGGGAAATCGTCGCGGTGGAAGGAGATGGGGTCGTCGGCCAGTTTCCCTGTATCGAGCCCGGCTCACGCTTCAGCTACAACAGCTTTCATCTTCTCGATACGATGAAGGCAACCGCTGAGGGGAGTTATATAGGAGTTGACGCACAGGGGCGGCGGGTCCTCACCCGCATTCCACGTTTCCTGATGATCGTCCCGGAGGAACCGATCAGGGATGCCGGAAAGTAATGCGCGCTTTTCCCAGGTCGTAGGGAGACATCTCCACGTTCACCCGGTCCCCCACGCTGATGCGGATGAAATTCTTCCGCATCTTCCCTGAAATATGCGCAAGGACCTGATGCTTGTTCGGGAGCGCCACACGGAACATCGTTCCCGGCAAAACCTGTGTCACCGTGCCAACAACCTCGATTGGCTCTTCCTTAACCATGCACTCAATCAATCTACGTCTCTGTTCTTAAGCAACAAACAGCCTTGATGTTTGCTTTCCGGGAAAAGTGTGCAAAACCGCCGAAAAAAAATCAAGATGCTCACATTAACCCCTTTAACAAGCCAATGGAGGATGGAAAAAAGCCCTACTTCGCTGCCGGGCCGCGGTTTTTGGAGTAGATCGCGTAGAGAATGAAAAGGAACGCGGACAATCGAACCAGGTAAACGTATGGCCGCAATTCTTCATCCGGCCGGATGAAAAGCAGGATTACCCGTTCAATTCCCATCAGCGTAAAAGCAATGGAGAGGACAGCGAAGAAAGAATCCTTTGAGCGGACCCAGAAGCGAAAGAAAAAGTAGGCCGTCGTGGCAAAGCCCATCGTGATTGCGCCCACCAGGAAATTGTGAAAATTGTTCATTGCTCAGGTGTTCGTCTTGATGCAGCCGTACAACAACAGGACCACAGCGGTCAAAGTGGTCAGATTGCGCAGGATTCCCAGGTCCACATCCGGAAGCAGGATGAAATCCACGATCAACAACAGGTTGGTCACAACGAGGATGGAAAACGCCACCGCGCTCCAGAGCAGGAGCGGCACCTTCGCGGAGCCATACTGTCGCGACAACGCGACTGCACAACCCAGGCTGGTCAACGCGCAAAGAATGTATACGAGCAGGTCCATTATTTCTCTTTTCGAAACCTGAATGCCTTGGCGAATTCCTCCAGTGGATCCATCTCCTTGGCTTTGGGAGGTCTTGAATAAATTGCCTGCACCACTTTGACCGGGCGCTCCTTGTAAGCCCGGACGAGTTCGGTCACCAGGCGGGACGCTTCTTCAGATGTGGGTGCATACTGGTAGGCAAGGGCATTCCCCTGCACCTCCACGAGATAGCCTTGAGAAACCAGTTCCTTCAAACGCTGTTCCACTGAAGGAAGGCTGCTTTTGATCACTTCATAGACGGCGCGGGCTTCCCAGATTTTTTCCGGGACCCGGGCCAGCAGCAGCAACACCTCCAGTTGTTCCAGCGTTTCAAACTGGCTCTGAATAAACTTCTCGAGCTCTTCTGAAAACCCACTGTCACTCACCTCGTCCGGAGAGTATCCTTTTTACGAAACCAGCACAACCCACGGATTCAACTTTTTTCCCTTCGCGCTGAACAGTTTCTCCTCCGGATTCGTCCATTCTGACATCGGCCCTTGCTCATTCGATTAAAAGTTGAGAATGTGTGGAAGGTCTCAGGAGTTGGCCAACGACAGGAACAGCATGATCTCGACCGCTCAAAAAATTTCTCTGGTGGCGCTTGCCTCCTTCTCCCTGCTTTTGTCCGGGTGCAGCAGCACTCCTTCTTCGCCGGTCAGCAGTTATTATGACATGCGAGGGCTCCGCACCGACATCCTTGCGGAAAATGTCCTGGATGGCGGGCCGAATGAACGGGAGATGATCTGGCTCAATGCCTCCCGGCTTTACCATGAAAATGGGCGCGCCACCTACTACCTGGAAGTGCGTTACGCTGCCAATGAGGAAACCGGTTATCTCGAGATTTATCCTGGCCGGACCCTGAATATCGTTGCCGATGGGCAACAACTCCGCTTCTCCGGTTTGGGAAGCCTTGAGCAGAAAAAGGATGGGAAGGTGGTCTATGAGGATGCCCGTTACGAAGCCAGCGTGATTGACCTTCACACGATTGCCAATGCCCGGAAAGTGACGGTTATCATCAAAGGAAAAAACAGCCTGGTCACCCGTGAGTTTTCGCCGGAAAATTTCCAGCGGTTCCGTGAATTTGTGGCGCAGGAAAAATTGCCCAACACCCGCCCGCACTTCGCTCAGTAACGCTTACAGCCAGGTAAAGCCGGGGTATTTCCGCTTTAACTCCGGCTTGAGTTTCGGGTATTCGATCTGCCTGAATTTCGGCCAGTCACGCGTGGAGGCCAGCCGTTTTCCTTCCGGCGAGGCGAGCCACAATCTGAGCGGCACTTTCCCTTCGCAAATTGCCGGATGTTCCTGAAGCTGGAGAATTTCATGCAGTTTGACCTGCAGTTCCGGCACGATTTCCTCTTCCTCCTCCGCAGGGTCCGGATAGCTGAGTTTCACTTTTTTTCCCTCGAGCCAGGGTATGGTCAATGGGGCCAGTTCATCCAGCCATCCGCGATGGGCGGGATCGAGTTGCTCCATAAAAGCCGGTTTGAGTTCCGCGCCTTGCGCTTCCTTTGCCAGGTGGAGTCCGCGAAAGGCCTCGGTCAAAACGAGGAGCATTTCATTTTTATCAAAGCGGGGCCATCCCAGGTCAGGATAATTCAAGGCGAGCAGGCGATTGCGATTGATGAACTGTTTGATCTCATGGTTGAGGAGAGGCAATTCAAACCAACCGCGGAGGTGCGCCTCGGCCAAGGCTTTCCCGGAAGCTTTCGGTTCCACTTCCGGCTGATGTTCGATTCCCAGGACCAGATCCTGGAAGCGAAGCAAGCGGACTGCCGCGACCCGTTTGTGTCCCCGGTCATAGAGATGTTCGACGCTGCTCGAGAGGTGTTGGGGAAAGAGTTCCCTGAGCCATTCGAGTTTGATGGCGGTGGCCAGCCCGAGCAATGTCATTGCGCCGGTGCGCCCCTGCACCTCGCGGATGCTGGAAGCGACGAACAGCTCCGCATGCTGGACGACACTTTCCCGCATCAGCGTGCCGGAGCGGTTTCCGGCCAGGGCGCATTCGAGGCTTCCCTTGTCCCGGCGCACGCAGAGTTGGTCCACGAAGCCGGTCATGATGGAGCGGGGCAGGGCATCCGGAGCGATTGCTTCTCCTTCCTCGGCGATCAATTTGTGTCTTTTGCAAATCTCAAGGATTTGAGCAAAGGTTTGCTCGACCTGCCGAGCTGATTGGGCGTGAATGCCGTAGCGGCGGCAACTTTCGAGAGCAAAGTTGTTCTTCCGGGCAAACTCAAAGGCACGCATCAAGGTGTAGAAATCGGATTCAGCGCTCCCTTCAAACAGTTCCCGTGCTTCGCTGATATGTTTCTCGTCCCTGCCGAGGCGCATCAACAAATCGCGTCCACTGACCAGCGCGGCGCACAGGGCGGCGGCACGAACGCAGCGATGTTTCACTGCTTCCACGAGCATTCGGGAATAGCGTGGGTGCATTGGCAGTTTCAACATCTGCCGTCCGACCGGGGTGATTTCCCCTTCATGAGTCAAGGCACCGAGGTTCCTGAGCAATTCCTCGGCGCGGCGGATGGATTGCGCGTCCGGGGAATCGATCCATTCGAAGTCAATTGCGCTTTTGATTCCGAGTGAATGCAGCAGCAGGACTGCTTCGGCAAGATCGGCGCGTTGAATTTCGGGGGTGTTGCGGGCGGGGCGATTGAGGTGGTTGCTTTCGGTCCAAAGGCGCTGGCAGCTTCCCGGCGCGGTGCGCCCGGCGCGCCCGGCCCTTTGGTCGGCGGAGGCGCGGCTGATTTCCTCGAGGAACAAAGTGCCGATGCCGCGCTCATGATCGAAACGGGATATGCGCGCCACCCCGCTATCCACCACATGGCGGATGCCATCAATCGTGACGGAGGTTTCAGCGACATTGGTGGAGACGATGATTTTCCGGTGAGGATGGGGAAGGAATGCGATGTCCTGTTGTTCCGGGGGCAATTCCCCGTGAAGCGGGATCAGCGTGATGCGTTCATTGCTCCGGATGGTTTTACAGGCATTGATGGTGGCATTGATTTCACCCATGCCGGGCATGAAAACGAGAATGTCCCCTTCATCGCCAGCGCGGAGGATTTTTTCGACCGCATCAGCAGCCTGCTCGGTGAGGGGCCGTTCATCATGATGCTCCTGGAACTGAATCTCGACGGGGAACATCCTTCCTTCCGAAACCAGGACGGGGGCGCCGCCGAGGTATTTTGCAATGGGTTCAGCTTCGAGAGTGGCTGACATGACGAGCAATTTCAGGTCGGGCCGCGACTGTTCCTGGATTCGTTTCACGAGCCCGAGGGCGACATCGCTTAAAAGGTTTCGCTCGTGAAATTCATCGAACAGAATGACTGCGACATCCTTCAGGGTGGGGGAATCGTGGAGCCAGCGGAGGAGAATCCCTTCGGTGACAAAACAGATGCGTGTGCCGAGGCTGGTTTCATCCTCGAAGCGGACCTGGTAACCCACTTCCTGACCGAGAGTGACGCCGCGTTCCTGGGCGACGCGCGCGGCGACTGTGCGGGCGGCGACGCGACGCGGTTGCAGGACGACGATTTTGCCGGAACCGGCGAGGCCGTGATCGAGGCAGATCTGTGGGACCTGGGTGGTTTTGCCGGAGCCGGTGGGGGCAATCAGGACAGCGCGGTTTCCGCTGGCCAAAGCCCGCAGAATCTCACCATGTATCTGCCAGATGGGAAGGGTTCTCTCCAAGGGAAGATGACTTTAAAGGAGGCGCGGCAGGGCGAGGGCGAGGATGGTGAGGATGACCATCAAGCCGTTGGGCATCATTTTTTTCGATTTGGCGAAGCGCATCCCGAAGAAGATGAGGAGGAAAATGAGGACGTAGAGATGATAGTGGTAAGGGAGGATGTTCAAGGCAAACAAACTGAGGATTGCGCCGAAGGAAACGGAAGCGATCAAGGAGGCCTTGCTGCCTGCCTTGAGGAAGCCGACGACTCCGCCAGCGACGAGCAAAACGATATAAATCCAAAGAATTGTCAGGTCATTTCCCATTGGAAAACCATTTCACTAATTCGAGAGGACGTCCACCGACAAAATCTCGCCGTCCTCACATTCGGCAATGACTTCGAAGGGGCGGCAGCAAATTTCGCAATCGGTGACGAATCGTTGTGAGTGGACGCTGGTATCGATGAGCAGTTCGAAGCTTTGTCCGCAGAAGGGGCATTGGATTTCGGTGGAGTCACCATTCATGGAAATAAAAAAGCGGAAGCTGTTGCCAGCCTCCGCTTGTGAGATGGGAAATTTCAGTAGCGGTAGTTGTCGGTCTTGAAAGGACCTTCGGCCGGGACGCCGAGGTATTCAGCCTGTTCAGGGGTGAGTTTTGTGAGTTTCACACCGAGTTTGTCGAGGTGCAACCGGGCGACTTTTTCGTCCAGCACCTTTGGCAGGATATAGAGGCCGACCTTGTATTTGCCATTGTCCCGGTTCTGCCAGAGTTCGATCTGGGCGAGGACCTGGTTGGTGAAGCTGGCGCTCATGACGAAGCTTGGATGGCCGGAGGCGCATCCGAGGTTGACGAGACGGCCTTCGGCGAGGACGTAAAGGACTTTGCCGTTCGGCCAGGTGAACATATCGACCTGGGGCTTGATCTCGGTTTTTTCGAGGGTGGAATCGTTGTAAAGGGCGCCGACCTGAACTTCGCTGTCGAAATGGCCGATGTTGCAGACGATGGCGCCGCTTTTCATTTTTTCCATGTGGGCGCGGGTGATGACATCGATATTGCCGGTGGTGGTGACGAAAATGTCGGCTTCATGGCAGACATCCTCGATCCGGACAACCTGGTAACCTTCCATCGCGGCCTGCAAGGCATTGATGGGATCGATTTCAGTGACGAGGACGCGGGCGCCGAGGCCGCGGGCGCTTTGGACGCAGCCTTTGCCGACGTCACCGTAACCGCAGACGACGACGATTTTGCCGGCGATCATGATATCGGTGGCGCGTTTGAGTGCGTCGACGAAGGATTCGCGGCAGCCGTAGAGGTTATCGAATTTTGATTTGGTGCAGGAATCGTTAATGTTGATGGCGGGGCATTTGAGGGTGCCTTTTTTGACGCGATGAGCGAGGCGATGAACACCGGTGGTGGTTTCCTCGGAAAGCCCGTGAATCTGCTTCATCAGTTCCGGGTATTTGTCGTGGCACATGTTGGTGAGGTCGCCGCCGTCATCGAGGATCATGTTCAGCTGTGAACCGTCAGGCCAATGGAGGGTTTGTTCGATGCACCAATCGAATTCCTCGAGGGTCATTCCTTTCCAGGCGAAGACTGGGATGCCACGAGCGGCGATGGCGGCTGCGGCATGGTCCTGGGTGGAGAAAATGTTGCAGCTGGACCAGCGAACTTCGGCGCCGAGTTCGACGAGGGTTTCGATGAGGACGGCGGTTTCAATGGTCATGTGGAGGCAGCCTGCAATGCGGGCCCCCTTGAGGGGGTATTTGCCAGCGTATTCGCGGCGCAAAGCCATGAGACCGGGCATTTCCTGCTCGGCCATGGTGATTTCCTTGCGGCCCCATTCAGCGAGGCTGATGTCCTTGACTTTGTAATCGTTGGCCAGGCGAGCTTTAGCAGTCCCCTTTTGAGTATCGTCTTTGGTTAATGTTGGCATATTTCTAAATCGTGGTGTCTAACTTACTTCACCGCACGCTTGAGCGCACCGGCTTTATCTGCTTTTTCCCAGGTGATTGAATCCAGGTCTTCAATTTTTCCGAAATGGCCGTAATTGGTGGTTTTCGAATAGATTGGGCGGAGGAGGTTCAACTGTTTAACAATATCCGCCGGTTTGAAACTGAAGACTTCCTGCACTGCTTCAGTGATTTGTTCGTCACTGATCTTGCCTGTTCCAAAGGTGTCGACGGAGACTGAAACTGGTTGGGGATGGCCGATGGCGTAGGCGAACTGGATTTCGGCGCGTGTGGCCAAACCGGCTGCCACAATGTTCTTGGCGACGTAGCGGCCCATGTAAGCGGCGCTGCGGTCCACTTTTGAGGGGTCCTTGCCGCTGAAGGCACCGCCGCCGTGGCGGCCCATGCCGCCGTAGGTATCCACAATAATTTTGCGACCGGTGAGCCCGGTGTCGCCCTGAGGGCCGCCGACGACGAAACGGCCGGTGGGGTTGATTAAGAATTCAGTTTGTTTATCCAGCATTTCGGCCGGAAGCACTTTGCGGATGACGTTCCTGATGATGAAATCACGAATGACCTTGTGCTTGACGTTAGCGGCGTGCTGGGTGGAAACCACGACGTTGGTGATGCGGACCGGTTTGCCATCCTGGTAAAGCACGGACACTTGGCTCTTGGCATCGGGACGCAACCAGGGCACTTCGCCAGCCTTGCGAATGCGGGTCAGTTCGCGGCCCAAGCGATGGGCGAACATGACGGGTGCAGGCATCAATTCAGGGGTTTCATCACAGGCGAAACCGAACATAAGGCCCTGGTCGCCAGCGCCCTGCTCGGCAGTTTCCTTTCCTTCAGCGGCCCTGGCATCGACTCCCTGGGCGATGTCCTGGCTCTGGCCGGTGAGGATGTTCATGACGAAAATGCGGTCGGCATGGAAGACATCATCATCGTTGACATAGCCGATTTCGCGGACGGCATCGCGGACGAGTTGAACGTAATCGAGTTTGGCGTTGGAGGTGATTTCCCCGCCGACAATGGCGACGTTGCTCTTGACGTAAGTTTCACAAGCCACACGACTTCGCTTGTCTTGAGCGAGACATGCGTCTAATACTGCGTCTGAAATAGTATCAGCGACTTTGTCGGGGTGCCCTTCACCGACGGACTCGGAAGAGAAAATATATTTACGGCTCATGAATTAAAATACGATCAATGGATGAACATTAAAGCATCAGGATAAGTAGATGTCAAATTTTTGATTCCATCTGATTCGGTTTCATTTAATCTGAATTCAATTATCCATGTCTAGCACATTAAAAGCGATCCGCGCACTTTCCGATCCGACCCGGCTTCGGCTCCTTGCGCTGTTGCACAAAGAAGAGCTCTCAGTCAATGAGCTGCAGGAGATTACCCGGCTGGGTCAATCACGTATTTCGACCCATCTGGGACTGCTGCAGGACGCCACCCTTCTGGAATCAAGACGTGACGGAAAACGAACGTTTTACAAGGTTAACTCGGATGCGGATGATGTGGCGAGCGAATTTATTCGGCTGGCGATCCAGGGTGCGGAAGAGATTGAGGATGTGGAAGCGGACAAGGTGAACCTGAAGCGGGTGGTGGCGCGGCGACAGGAGCAGGCGCAAATTTACTTTAACCAGGTGGCGGGGAGGTTTGACCGGAGTTATGGTCCGGGGCGTTCGTGGCAGGCTTTTGGGCATCTGCTGTTGCGGTTGATCCCGTCTGTGACGGTGGCGGACCTTGGCTCAGGTGAAGGATTGGTGGCGGAATTGCTGGCGCGGCGGGCGAAAAAGGTGATCGCGGTGGATAATTCGGAGAAACTGGTCCATTTCGGTGCGGAGAAAGCGAAAAAGAACGGGCTGACGAATCTTGAGTTCAGGCAGGGGGACCTTGAAGCGCCGCCGATCGACCCGAACAGTGTGGATGTGGTGTTGCTCAGCCAGTCATTGCATCATGCGAAGGAGCCTGGGCGGGCGATTGCTTCGGCTTATAACATCCTGAAGCCGGGAGGGCATATGATCATCCTGGATCTGATGGAGCATAATTTTGACCGGGCGCGTGACCTTTATGGGGACACGTGGCTGGGATTCAAGGAATCGGACCTGCATTTGTGGATTGAGGCGGCCGGTTTCAAGCGGATTGAAATCGGGATTGTGGCGCGGGAGGAGGAACCGCCCTTTTTCAAGACGTTGCTGGCTTCCGGGGAAAAGGATAAATAGGGGTCCGGTTATTCGACGAGGGCTGGTTTGGGGGCGGGGCGGCGGGCCTGTTTGCGGGGATCGTTGTTGGTCATGACGCATTTGACGATGGTGCCGCATTCCTCTCCGTTCTGGACGGTGACGGTGGCGCCGATGATTCCGGCGCGATAATTCATGACGCGCAGCCCCATGCCGCGCGGTTTTTCCTGGGTCCGGGGCAATCCGCAACCGTTATCCTGAATGATGAGTTGCAATTGGTTGTTCACCGGCATGAGGGAGACGGTGATCATGGTGGCATTCCCATGCTTGATGGCGTTGTTGATGGCTTCCTGGGCGATGCGGTAAAGGTGGACGGCCGCGGAATTATCAAAAACCTGAACAAAGGTGGGGCCGGCCAGTTCGCATTTGACGTTGAAGAGTTTTTCGACGCGTGTGACGAGTTCCTGGAGGGCGGCCTGAAGGCCGTTGGTTTCCAGTTCAACGGGGCATAAACCGCGTGCGAGGTCGCGTGTCTGCTGGATGGTTTCGTTGACCATGGAAGTGATCCGGCGGGCGTCGCCCGCTTCGGGAAGGCCTTTGCTGCCGAGTTTTTGCTCGATGACCTTGACCATGCAGGCGATGCCGGTGAGGGATTGGCCGAGGCCATCGTGGAGATCCTGACCAATGCGCCGTTTTTCGGTTTCGCTGATTTCCTGGATTTCCTTTTCGAGGCGTTTGGTTTCTGTAATTTCGAGGGCCGCACCGCCGAACATGGTTGTTTCCCCAAGGTCATTCATGATGGGGAAGCGAGTGGTGAGCCAGTAGCGGGGGCCATCTTCGCCGCGGAGTGTTTCGGTGGTCTGGACAGCTTTGCGGGCGGTGAGGACCTGTTGATCGAGGTTCTTGAATTTTTGAGCCAGGTGTTTGGGCAATAGTTCGGCGTCACTTTTTCCGACGAGTTCCTGTTTCTGGAACATTTTCTGGCAGGACTCGTTGGCATAGACGTAACGGCCATCAAGGTTTTTCATGAAGACGGCGCAGGGAACATTCTGCATGAAGGAAGTGAGTTGGGATTCACTTTCGCGCAATGCCTTCAGGGTGTTGTAATGCTTGATGGAGTAACGAATGGAACGTTCGAGCAAGGCGGAATCGAGTTTGTCCTTGCTCAAAAAATCGGCTGCACCGAGTTGCATGGCCTGGGCGTCGACCTGCGGGTTTTCCGAAGTGAGCATGATGATGGGGGCCTTGCATCCGTTTGCGAGGGCTTCCCTGAGGAGTTCGAGGCCGTTGCGCCCGCCGAGGCGGTAATCGAGGAGGAAGACGTCATGTTTGCCCGCGAGGATTCCCTCGTAGCCTTTTTCGTAGCTGGAGGCCCATTCGAGATGGAGGGAGTTGCTCTGGATTTTTGAGAGATGATGCTTGGTGAGGATGAAGGAATCCTGGTCGTCATCGATCAACAAAACACGGATGGGTTTGTTCGGGGGGTCCAACTCTCCAGCTCTCATATCAATGCGTTACGGTGTGGGAACGAACTTGATCTCCTTTGCTGAATTCTCCGCGATCCTGGTGCGATTTGCAATTCAATTTGCCTCCTGGAGGGTGACTTGTTGGAGGAGTTCAAGCGCTTTCCTGAATCTGGGGGACTCTTCAAGGGCGTTGAGCAAATGAAAGCGGGCCTGCTCGCGGTTTTCGGCTGCCAGCAGCCGGGCGATGGAATAGTGGGTTTCGGCGCGGTCGAGCGGTTCCTGGGCGAGGTGTTTTCGATGCAGGTCGAGGGCGCGGTCCTTGTTGCCGGTTTTTTCCGCGGCTGTGGCGGCGGCGGTATAGATTTGCGGGAGGAACGGGTTGACGGCAAACGCGCGTTCGAACTGGCGGGAGACTGAATCCCATTTTTCAGCGCGGGCATCCAGTTCGATGAGGCGGAGGTAAACGGGCAAGGCATCAGCATCCAGGAGGGAGAGTTCGGCGAGGAGTTTTCGTTCTTCTTCTCCGCGGTCCAATTCACGATAACATTCGGCCAAAAGCATGCGGGCGCTGCCGTTGCCGGTCTCGGCAGGGTAAGTTTGGAGAATTTTTTGCAAATGGGGAATGGCTTCCTCCCATTTTTTTTGTTCCATGGCCTGGGCCGCCTTTTCCTTCAGGGCATAAAAATTTTCCTCCTGCGGCATGCTGTTGATTGCGGGAGCTTTGGCCCTGGCCAGGTCAAGCTGGCCGGATTTTTTTTTGAAAAAAAGATCGGGGCCCATTTCGCGGGCTTTTTCCCTGGCGAAGGTGAGGAAGGTTTTTTCGAGGCGGTCCAAATCGCCATAAGCGTTGGCGAGAGCGTCGTTCAAGGGCACGCCCCTGCCCAAATCACGCAAGAGCTGTTTGAGCGGTTCGATGCCCTTTTCCCGGACGAGGTATTCAACAACAAGGGAGGATTGATAATAGGCGAACTGGAGGTGCAATCCTGATTTGGGGGACATGAACAAACTGGTCAGGTTGGTGATCGCGGCCATTTCCCCATCGAGAATCATCTGGCGATATTCGGGATTGATCTGTTCCCCCCAGGAAGGGTCGGCGTTTCGTTCCTCGAAAACGGAAATGCCTTCGCTTAACCAGCGGGGCATTTTATTTTCGGTGAGGTGGAGTGTCACGACGTGACAAAATTCGTGCCAGATCATGGCTTTCCAATTGGAGGGGCTGTGGGCCTGGGCGGCCGGGCTGTTGGCGGTGATGACATTGCCGAAACAGACGCCGAGGTAATTTTCACCGCCGGGCATTCCAAACGTGCGGACTGCGAAATCTTTTTGCTCGGGAAAAATTTCGACGAGAATGGTTCCATGATTGGTGAGGCCGTATTTGGCGCATAGATTGGTGCGGGCCTGCTCGAGCAGTTCGAGGAGATCCTTGCCGTAAACAGCTTTTTCCGCTGGGTCCATCCGCAGGACGAAATGTTCGTTGGTAAGAGTTTCGAACCGCTTGATCTTGTCGCTGAGGGTGACCAGATTGTAGGCGCCGACATCGTAGGCATCCTTTTCATGGACCTGGCTGGCGAGTTGCCATCCCTGTTCTTCGTTGCCGAGGCGCAACAGGTCGTTAGCCAATTGCAGGCGGGCAGGCAGGTAATCAGGATTGAAGCGCAAGGCCTGGCGCTGGCGTTCGGCACCTTCTTTAAAGCGATATTTATGGGAGAGTTTGAGGCCGATCCAGTAATCGACAGCGGCGTTGTTGGTCCAATATTTCAACCCGGCCAGGCGGCTTTGTTCGGCAGAGTCATTTTCATTTTTCAGCAAATGGAGGAGTGCCTTGAAGGCGCTGGCTTTGGGTTCGTGAGGATTGATCTTTCGGACCCTGTCCAGCAACTCGGCGGATTGCTTGTAATCTTCTGAGTCGATGGAATGTTCGGCCAGGAGAAGGAGGGATGGAGTGTGATTTTTGTTAATTTCGAGGGCTTTTTCGAGGCGAACGAGCATTTCCATCCGGTCGGAAGGAGCAAAGGCGGCGGCCAATCCCCAGAGCAGGTCGGGGTCATCAGGAAATTCCTTCAGGCCGGACTCGAATTGGCGTGAGGCGAGGGAGTAGTCGCCTTTATCCAGAGCGAGCTGCCCGGCGGCGAGCCAGGCTTCCCTGAGTTTGGCTTGTTTTTTGGCGGGTTCATAAAAGTTATCGAGGACCAGTTTGGGGTCAGCGCCGAGGAGGATGGCTCCCTTTCCGAGAGCGACCTGGGTTTCGGCATCGCGATAGCCGAAGCGCCGGTTGGAGCCCAGTTCGTTGATTTCCTGGAGCATGCGGGCGGCATCGTCGGCTTTTCCGGCATACTGAAAGGCATCGTAGGCGAGGATTCGCATGCTGACGCTGTAGTAATAACGGCGCAACGCAGCACGGGCGGCTTCCTCCGCTTCAGGATAGCGGCCCAGGTTCATGAGGGAACGAACGAGGAGAACCCGCCATTGTTCTTCACGTTCCTTGTCTTCAATGGCTGCGGTGGCGGCTTTGGCAACGTTTTCGTAATCGCCGATGCGGTAGTCCTTTTCGGCCTTTCCCAGATCAGCGCGGACCCCCGCGGCCATGCTGAGAGCGGCAATTCCCGCGAAGAATCCCACAGTTAAGCGCTGCAACCAGCCGGGGAGTTTCATACTGACAAATAGTGGAACAGAAAGTCCGGCTGTCAACCCTGTGAGGAGATCATCCCTTTGCCTTTGAAGTTTGAATGATCTCGCATTATAAACAGAGGCATGTTGCCCACGCTCCTGGCCAAAGGCGGTTGGATGGTCTGGCTGCTGCTCGTAACCAGCGCGGTAGGTATCGCGGTGTTTATCGAGCGGTTGCTGCATTATCATCGCGCGCAGATCAATTCGGTTGAATTTCTCAATGGTGTTCGCAACGTGCTCAAGCGTGAAAAAAATTCTGAAGCGAACATCGTGGAAGCGCTTTCCATTTGCGATGCGACGCCGGGGCCTGTTTCACGCCTGGTCAAGACCGCAATCCTGAACCGTGAGCAGGGGCGGGAAGCAGTTCGGGAGGCGCTGGAGGAGGCAGGATTGGTTGAAGTGCCGAGGCTGGAGGAGAAGTTGAATGTGCTGGCGACGATTGCGCAGATTTCGCCGCTGATGGGTTTTCTTGGGACGGTGCTGGGTTTTATCAAGGTTTTCGCGAAGTTGCAGGAAGCGGGGTTGTATGCGCATGTGGCGCAGCTTTCCGAAGGGATCTGGGAAGGGCTGATTTGCACTGCTTTTGGACTAGCGATCGCGATCCCGGCGTATACGGGTTACAACTACCTGGTGAGCCGGGTGAATGCGATCATTCTCGACATGGAGAAGGTCTCCACCGAGGTGCTGAATTTTATTTCCGAACCGCGCGGACGGCATGAGGCTTCCACGGAACCATAAAGTATTTCGGGGCCAGATAGACGCGGCGCCGGTGGTGGGGGTATTTTTCCTGCTGAGCCTTTTCCTGTTGCTGCATTCGTCGATTGTGTTCACCCCGGGGGTGCGGGTGTCGATCAATTCACCGGGGAGTTCCTCAACGAATCGGCCGGTGGTTTTCATCCAGGCGAACAGTGAAATTCGTTACCAGGGGAGGCGGTATCAATTTGCTGAGTTCGAGGCGGAATTGCGCGAACAATTCCGTGACGGCAAAGTGCCGCGGATGTTCCTGCTGCACACGGAATCTGCCAGTACGGGTTGGACCGCGGAACAGGTTCGCGCGCTTGCGACGGAGCTGGGGAGCCAGGTTGAACTTCCGGGGACGCGGATTGAGTTGCCGGAGGCGGGGGAGTTGCCGGGCACAGCGAATCCGGCGGTGGTTGTGGCAATCAATTTGAACGGGCAACTTTTTTTTGAAAACCAAATCATCAAGGAGGAATTGCTGCGCAAGAAGCTTGAGGCCGCAGTCCGTGAGGCGAGGGGGCCGCTGACTTTGATCCTGCAAATGGACAAGGAAGTGGCGCTGGAGCGGTTTGTGCGGTTGAGTGAAATGGCGCGGGAGGCGGGGTTGCAGGAGGTGGTGATTGCGACCCGCCCACGATTGAAACTTTCCAGATAACGTGCGTCCCCTTCGCAACTCCATTCTTTTGATCCTGCTGATTCAACTGGTTCTTGTCTGGGTTTTTTCAGAGCCGGAAGATTCTCAATCCTCCCGAGGAAAAGAGATCAGCACTGTTTACCATATGCCACCAACGGGGACGGCTGTTTCCAGCAGCCTGCTGGAAGCCCCGCTTGTCTTTGCGGCTCCTCATCCCCAGGGATTTTCAGGAGCGGCGTGGATGAAGCTGCCAGCGATCAAAGCGCCGGTGCGGGCGGCGACGAATAACATGCAATTCACCAGTTATCGTGAGGCTGGTCACGGGAGCATTTCAGTGGTGTTTCCGGGGAACGATTTATTGCCTCCAGCGCGGTCGGCGATGCCGATGGTCAGCTGGAGCCCGGAGGTTCCTGATTCGACTCCCAAATCGATCCTGACGATCCATTCTGCGTTTGCGCCCCGCCTGCGAACGGTTCCGGAGCTTCCGCCGCAGGTGCATACGGATGTCCTGAGCAACAGCGTGGTGCAGGTGGGGCTTGATCCTCGCGGGCGAGTGGTATCGAGCCGGATTCTTGTGGGAAGCGGTTCACGCCAGGCGGACCTTGATGCGCTGCGAATTGCGCGGCAACTTTCGTATACTCCGTCCGCTGAGCATGAGCTTCAGTGGGGTGAGCTGACGTTCCAGTGGGCGTCCCTGCCGAGCCTGCCGACGAACAGCCCGGCCCCAGCACAAAAATGAGCGTTGACAAGCTAATTTTGGGCTACGTTGTTCTTTTACTTGCTGCAATTTCGTGCGTGGTCATATATTACGAGCTTCGTAGAAAACGGTTTGAACCGACACCGAGCGAAGATCACATTTTTCGATGCGAGAAATGTGCTTTTGTTTATACGGATGATGCGGATGTTGATCGTTCCCGCTGTCCCCATTGTGGCAAAATGAACGACATTATACATTTTTGAATTAGTCTAAGAGCTTCGAAAGATCAGTTATGGGAATGTGGATTGGACGCAACCGAAAAGCCCGTGTCACCTACGGTTTTGATGAGATCGCGCTTGTGCCTGGGGAGGTCACGATCAACCCCGCCGAAGTGGATACTTCGTTTGCCATTCCGCGGAAGGATGGGGAGCCGATCCGGCTGAAGATCCCGATCCTCGCCTCGGCCATGGATGGGGTGACGGATGTGAATTTCTGCATTGAAATGGGGAGGCTCGGCGGGCTTGGGGTGATCAACCTTGAAGGGATTCAAACGCGTTACGAAAATCCTTCAGAGATTCTCAAGCAGGTGCTCAGCGCGGACAAGGATGCGGTCACTTCCCTGCTGCAAAAGGTGTACACGGAACCGGTGCGTGAAGATCTGATCGCGCGGCGGGTGGAGGAGTTGAAGAAAGCAGGTGTGCTGGCAGCGGTGAGTTCAATCCCGCAAAAAGCGGAACGTTACGCGGCGATTGCGCAGGAAGCTGGCGCAGATGTTTTTGTGGTGCAATCGACCGTTTCCACGGTAAGGCATATTTCGACGCAGTATAAATCCCTGGACCTGGAGCAGTTCACCGGGAGCCTGAAAATTCCGGTGATCATCGGCAATGCGGTGACTTATAACGTCACGCTCGAGTTGATGCGTTGCGGTGTGGCAGGTGTTTTGATCGGGGTGGGTCCCGGTGCGGCCTGCACGAGCCGGGGGGTGCTTGGGCTTGGTGTTCCTCAGGTGACAGCCACGGTGGATTGCGCCGCGGCGCGTGATTATTATCACAAGCAAACGGGGCGGTACGTCCCGATTATTACCGATGGGGGGATGAGCAAAGGGGGGGATGTCTGCAAGGCGCTGGCCTGCGGCTCGGATGCAGTGATGGTGGGGAGCGCGTTTGCCCGCGCCATGGAAGCGCCCGGGCAGGGAAATCATTGGGGGATGGCGACTCCGCATGCGAACCTCCCGCGTGGCACGCGGATCAAAGTGGGCATCAGCGGGTCCCTGCGGCAGATTCTTTTTGGGCCCGCCACGGTGGATGATGGTTCGCAAAATCTGGTGGGCGCGATCACGACCTGCATGGGGAACGTGGGCGCGGCGACAATCAAGGAATTCCAGGAAACGGAGATCATTATTGCTCCCAGTATCAAGACGGAAGGGAAGCTGTTCCAGACCGTGCAGAGCGTGGGGATGGGAACGCGGTAAAAGGTTTTACTCAGTCATATATCAACTGAAAACGACGGGTATCACCCGTCGTTTTTTTTACGTCCAAAAACTTTGCGGTTTTAATTTTAATTCCAGCTTAAAAGCAACTGAATATAAGAGCCTTACAGAAGCAATTAAAAAAACTAATTTTTTTATTGACTTATTTTGAGCATCAGCAAAGATGAAGCATCCAATGAGGGCTCCGTGTTTAGAATCAAAAGGGGGAGTTTTTTCTTTTAAAGGCATCCTCTAAAATATCTGACATCCACCTGTTATCTCATGAGAATAATTAAACATGCTATTTTTATCGTATTATATCTGACATGCTTGAAGGGTTATGGCGCAGATCCTTCGCTTGATATGTTCAAAGAATTTCTTTCGGGGACACCAGCTTTCCATTTAATTCGTTATTCGGTTAACGAAGGATGTGGGCCGAAAGAAAATATTTATTTGTTAGCTGTCGCTGGGTCTGATTATGCGTTGCGTCACACCAAGCGTGAGCGAGATTTTTCCATACCAATCAGCCGGACAAATAACAACATCTCTCCTCTTTTTATAGGCAGATCGTCGACGATGCGGTGGCAAATATCAGGCTATCGATTGATCCAGTCGTTTGATCCCAACATGACCGCACCTGATCCTTATGCGACAGCAAGTGATTCCAGTTTGATGATTATTTCCGAGGTATTGACATTTTTATCGCAGCAAAATCAGCCAGGTTCCTTTAAATGGAATGGGGATGAATTTGAAAGTAAATTGAACCCTGTTGCAGAGCAACTCCTCAAAGGAGCTGGCAGGGATGATCCTCATTTTATTAAAAATATCACGCAAGGTTCGGTGCGGCGAGTTGCAGTGAATAAGTTAGTCCTGGAAACCCCTTTAGCTAAAAGCGAGCTTACTTTCACGAATGATCCTGCCATACCGAGAGGCTGGCCGAAAACAGTGGATATTATCAGGGAAGGGAAATGCGAGAAACGAATCACTTTTCATGAGGTCAGGCCGGGGAAGCTGGAAGAGGTGCAAAGGGAGATCAATCCCGTGAGCTATATAACCGCCGAGGTCATGGAACGTTCCATCTGGTCCAATAGTGTTGAAATTGCGCGGTCCCGGCCCAATGAACTCGTGGTCAGCCTTGTTCGCACGGAACTGGATGGAATGTTAGAAAAGGAGGGTAAGACTAAAAAATCGAAACCTTTGCTCTTTATTGGAGGTGGTGTTGTGGCTCTCCTCGTCATTGGATGGGTAGCAACCCGTAAATAACCGAATCAAACAATTTGCAGGCAATTCCGCCTGCAATAACAAAACAAAACAACAATGGAAAAAAACAGACAAAGAAAAGTGCTTGCGGTGATCGCTGGAGCGTTGACTCTGGCGTTTTCAACGCTTCCGATTATAGCAGCCTGCTATAAGAATGTAACTCAGCTGTGTCATGTGGGCACCACAGCGCAATGCTCGGTTCCTTACCGGTTTGTTGGCGCACCGTGCTGTAGCCCGAATGCTATTTGTACTGGGTCATTTGTAGGGACTTGCTCCTCGACAGATGGGCCGAACGAACTGATTTGCACTTCGACTTCATCCGCAGGTCTGGCTTATTGCAGTTCACAATCAACAACCTCAGGATGCACGTGGAGCCAGCAGCAAATCTACGTTTCTGGATGTTTTGCAGCGTTCCGATGGGTTGACAGAGACACCTCCCGTCGCGCCGATATCTCCGGAGGGAGCTGCAGCGGAACGGGAGGCTGAGTTATTGGTATAACAGATGGGTGTGCTGCAAACACACCCATCCTTTTCAAGGATAAAATGAAGCAGTTCCAACGACAAGCTTTCATCAGGATATTTTTAGCCATGACTGCAGGCATTCTGGGGATCACTGCCCTGGCAAAAATATTTTCAGTGGTTCTTTCCTCATCAGCATTACTGTTTCAGCCAGATCCAGTTTTTGGTGTGAACAACCGCATTCTGCTCGCATGGGCTTCGCTCGGGGAAATTCTCGTTATTGCGCTTATTTTCCTGCCGTTCTCGCAAAATGTAAAACTGGGGGTGGTCTGCTTTATTGCCACCCAATTTTTGATCTATCGATTCCTGGCCTGGGATGTAAAGTACTGTTCCTGTTTCGGGACTTTGTGGAGCGATGTTCCGTTACTTTCAGGGAATGAGTGGATCATCAGCCTGGCGTTTGCACTCTTCCTTTTTCTGGGCTCTTCGATTCTACTTTTTTATAATTCCAAGCTGCGTCATTCCCCTGTGTTGACTTCCAGCGCGGTTCAACGCTCATGAAAGGCCATTCATCAGTAGCCACTCCTGAGGAGATGCCCACAGCATTCTCCCTTGAAAAATGGCTGACTCCTTCGAGGAGTTTTGTGCTTCCCAACCTGCTCCTGTTGTTTTTTTGGGCGCTCGCATTTTTCCAGCCTCTAAAGTATGGGATTTCATTTGGAGGGGATGAAGGCATGGAAATCCAGAAAGCCCTCCTGTTAACGAAGGGGTATTCTTTGTATGATCAAATCTGGAGCGATCAACCTCCATTTTATACATATATATTAGCATTGCTGATTGAGATTGGGGGAGCGAACTCTTTCTTACCGCGGGTTTTTTCAGTATTGTGTGCCTCCATTGCTGTTTGGGTGATTTGTTATTTGACCCAAAAAGAAGCAGGCATCCTGGCAGGCCTTGCAGCAGCGACTGCCTTCATTTCAGTTCCTCCTGTAACGGGCCTGAGTTACGCGATCATGCAGGAGATCCCAATGGTATCTTTCTCGCTGGCTGCGTGTGCCACGGCGTTTTCCGGCAACCATGTGTTGCGCCGATGGATCACTCCTGTTCTCATTGTGCTGGCAATTTCCATTAAATTAACCGCGATTCTTTTCCTGCCGGCAATTCTGGTCGCCTTAACCCTGAACAGACTTCAGGAGACCAAAAATGACAGCAGAACAGCCCTAAAGGAAGTTCTCTGCTTTTTTGGAATCTCGGGCACATTTGGAGTTCTGTGTGTTTTTCTATTTGGGTTTGGATCCCTGGACCAGATTTTTCGCACCCATTTTGGCTTTACTGACAGCAACAGCGAGGCGGCCAACGATTTAACAATAACCATGCGAAGGGATATCCTGCCTTCCATTGACCTTTTTATAGGGGCCTCGATTGGTTTATTCACCACATGGCGGTCCATGACCCGGCCGTTTAAATTCTTCTGCTATGCCCTTGTTTTTGGTCAGGCGCTTTTTTGTCTTTTTCATCGGCCATGGTGGCCGTTTTATCTGGTTGGCGTCTCGGTTCCGCTTTGTCTGTTCCATGCCCTTGGGATAGCGGCCATGCTGCGTGGAACAGTGTTCACTTCTTCGCGAGACACGACGGTGCGTGGTTTGTGCATTACTGCATTGGGAGCTTTGGTTTTGGTTTATTCCCTTTTTTTCTGGCTGTATCGTTTTCATGATAATTATACGGGTCTGCAAAAAATGGCTGATATCCGCAAGGATGGAGCGGTCCAGTTCCTGGCGCGGTCTGGAGATACAAATCAATTTATTTACAGCCAGGATGAAATGGTGGCTTACCACGCCGGATATAGCCTGGCTCCAGAACTGGCAGTCACCAGTTTGAAACGTCTCTGGTCCGGCCAGTTCGACACCAACCAGGTTCCTAGGATTCTTGCGAAA
Organism: Verrucomicrobiota bacterium; assembly: GCA_033762115.1. Classification (GTDB taxonomy): domain Bacteria; phylum Verrucomicrobiota; class Verrucomicrobiia; order Limisphaerales; family SXQI01; genus JANRLX01. Next base: position 27,444 of record JANRLX010000080.1, on the reverse strand, counting down.
TACGGCATCTCTCTTGCGTTGTTGCGAAACGAAACCATGCCAAGCCTGGGGGAACGATTAATTGCAAAAGGATTTGCCAACGCCTACCAGGACAACAGTTATACTATTCTCCAAAAAACAAACGTTAATCTATCCACGCCATGATAGTTAATATTACCATTCCGGTTTTTAATGAGGAGATGCAGTTGCGGGCAAGCATTACGACCCTGAACAAATTCTTCAAAAAGCAGTGCCGGTTCAATTATCAAATTGTGATAGCGAATAATGGCTCGACGGATCGAACGCTTGAGATTGCCCGGGAGCTTTCCATGGAAATCCCGGAGCTTTCTGTCCTCCATTTGCAATCCAAAGGACGCGGCCTGGCGCTTCATACTGCCTGGTCACAAAGCAAGGCGGACATTTTCAGCTATATGGATGTGGATCTTTCCTCTGATTTGAATTCATTCCCTTCGTTGATCGAAGCAGTGCAGAGCGGCAATTTTGATGTGGCTGTGGGTTCCAGGATTTTAAAGCCAGCCCTGACGACCCGGTCCCTGAAGCGGGAGTTCATTTCCCGTTGTTATCTTTTGATTTTGAAATCCGCCTTTCGGATCACGTTTTCAGATGCTCAATGCGGTTTCAAGGCGATCAGCCGTCGTGCTGCCTCGATGCTCCTTCCATTGGTCGAAGATCGAGGTTGGTTCTGGGACACTGAACTTCTTGTCCTGGCGGATGCGATGGGGTTAAAAATTTTTGACCTGCCAATCAGATGGGTTGATGACCCTGACAGCAGGGTAAAAATATTTCAAACGGCGCTTGCGGATCTAAAGGGAATTCTTCGACTTCGGCGGTATCTTGCCCGCCACAAGGAGATTCACAATTTTTTCACTCCGGCAAAAATTTAAGGATAGAGAGGAAAGTTAATTGGAGGGGGGAGCAGGGTGGCCTGGCTTTTGGGAGGTGGTTTCTGGATGGTCTTTGTCGTGGGAGGTTTTTTCACGAGGGCCGCGCCTGGGGCCGAAGGGGCGGGGTTTGAATTTTTCTTCAAATTGTTTCTGCTGTTCCGGGGTCAGTTCGGCGAGGATGAGAAGGCGAGTTTCCTTGAATTCGGTATCGATCCGGGGCTGGACATCGGACCAGATTTCATCCATTCGCTGGCGGCTGGCTTTTAGAATGACGTTGAGCTTTTTCTCCTGTTCGTCGGTGAGGTCAAGTTCCTTGTCCATTTTGGAGAGGAACCCCTGCTCTCGATTGCGAGGTGGTTCATCCCTGCGCTCTGGAGGGGTGGCAGGAGTGCGTGAGGCGATGTTGCCGGTGATGAATCCGGCGGAGAAAATCACTGCAACGGCGATGATGACTTTCCAGATTTTCACCAGGTTTCAAAATCCGGTTCAAAAGCCAGGACGGTGGATTCGAGGTTGTAATCGTCCGAGGTCGCGGTCTGGCTGGAGTGGTGGGTGGCAAGCCAGGCGCTGGAGATGATGGTAATGGCGATGCAGGGAACGGCGGCGCGCCAGAGCAGCTGGCCCCAGAGAGCCCAGAGGTCAGAAGGGGCTTCCTTCAACGCGGCCATGATCCGCTTTTCAAATGCGTATGGAACACGGGTATCCGCTGGCAGCGATTTTGCCACCCGGAAGATTGTTTTCCCTGCTTCAGTTGACTTCATACGATTTCAAATTTTTCCGGCTCGCAGGCGAGCATAAGAACAGACGTTTAATGATGCAAATGAGTTACAGCCACTTCTTTACTCCCATCCGTTCGAGGCATTTGCGCATTTCCCCGCGGGCGCGAAAGGCGCGGACCTTGACGAGCGGCTGGGACCATCCGGTGATTTCCGCAATTTCCTTGATTGAGCGGTCCTCGATTTCCAGGAGGGTCAGGATGAGCCGGGCCGGGGGGGAAAGCTGCTGCAAGACTTTGTTGACGATTTCGCGGGCGGCATTGGCGGCATCACTGCTGGCAGCGCCGGGTTCGACCTGGAACCGTTCGAGGAGATCGAATTCCTCGGAGGTGATTTCGGAAAAGTGGTCTTCACGGTTCCGTTGATGTTTCCTGAGAAAGTCGTAACAGGTGCGAACGGCCAGGCGCATGAGCCAATGTTCGAAGGGGGCTTCGCCCCGGAAGCTGTCGAGGCGCTGGTAAGCCTTGATGAAAACTTCCTGGACGATGTCCTCGACTTCGATTTCACGGCGGGCATAACGGCGGGCGGTGGCAAAGACACGCGGCTGATATTTGGCAATCAATTCCTCGAAGCGGGCAAATTCCCCCGCCTTGACCGCGGCGATGATAAGCAGGTCATCTGCGGGGGTGGATCGCGCCTCAGCCTCCGGCTGAAGGGCGGCTTCTACCGATTGGGTGGAATTTGTTGAATCGCGCAAAGAGTAGAATGCGCCGCTGGAAAAAATGTTGGCAGCGGCAGGCATCATCAGTTCTGTTCCGCCGGTGCAGTCGGGGCTGGAGGGGCAAGCGGGGCCGGGCCAGGACGACCGGGGCGGGAATCATCCCCACGTGGACGGCCCATTCCGGGGCTGCTCATGCGGGCTGCAAGTTCCGGAGGCAATACATCCTTTAATTGGGTAAAGACAGAGGCGCGATGGATGGCGTATTCGCCTTCGATTTTCCCGAGGGCTTCGCCTTTGGCGCGGATGGCGGCTTCATCAATTTTGTTGGTTGAGCGGGTCAACTGATCGAGTTCCGCCCGGGCAGTGCGGAGTTTTTCCTGGAATTCGCGATTTTTGGGTTGCGCGGCTTCCATGATTTCGCGCGATTTTTTGCGCTGTTCAGCGGTCATTTCCTCCATGCCTGACCTGAGGCGCTCAGGGGAACGGCCTTCGAGGCGGAGAGGCCTCTGGCCGGGTTCGCCAGGACGCTCTCCTCCCGGTTTGGAAGGGACGAGAGGGGCATCAGCAGCCTGAAGGATGAGGGAGCAGGCTGCCAGGAGTGGGACAAATTTCATCGATTTCATGTGTCAGTTTTGTTGAACAGTAGCAAAAATATCCAAAATAAGATACCACTGCTTCAGTCCTTAGACGTCAAAGGGGGAAAAAAGTTTCGGCAGCAGCAGGGTTGTTTAAACAATCGCGAGGAGCAATTTCCTGATTTCATTTAATCGTCCCCTGGCATCTTTCTTTGTCAGGCGTGGGAATTTGCTGCCGACCATGACGTAATCGCTGTTTCTGATCATCATCAGTTTGTCAGCTTTTGTTTCGATTTTCGTCACGCCGCGCTCTCCGGCAAGGATTTTGATTTCGGTCAGCTGCAGAAGAATCTCGACGGAGGGTGGGAGCTTGCCAAAACGGTCCCGGAACTCTTTACCGATTGCGGCAACCTCCTCTTTTGTGCTGCTTTGGGCAAGTTTGCGGTAAAACTCGATTCGGTGCTGCGGCTCGGAAATGTATTCCAGAGGAATGTAGGCGGGGACTGGGGGAAGCGGTTTGGCTACTGGCTCCGCAGGAGCACTGCGGGTTTCTGAAACATAGGTGGGCACTTCCCGCGGGATTGAAGGCGCGTTCGCCCGACTGGCGGGGATGTCATCAAAGATAGTGTCCGTTTCCGGTGCGCCACCGGGCTGGAGGGTCAGAAAATCGATGGCCACCTGCACTTCGACACGCCGTTTGACTTTCTCCCCTTTGAGGGAAGCCACGCTTTGCTTGAGGAGCTGGCAGTAAAGGTCGAAACCGACCGCTGTGATATGGCCGCTTTGCTGTGACCCGAGCAGGTTCCCCGCGCCGCGAATTTCAAGGTCGCGCATGGCGATTTTGAATCCGCTCCCCAGGCTTGAGTATTGTTTGATGGCGCTGATCCGCTTCCGGACATCGCTTAACAAGGCGGCATGGCGGGGAAGCAGGAGGTAGGCATAAGCCTGGTGTTTGTAGCGTCCGACGCGACCGCGCAATTGATAGAGATCGCTCAACCCGAAACGGTCCGCACGGTCGATGATGATCGTATTGGCGTTGGGAATATCGATCCCGCTTTCAATGATTGTCGTGGAGACCAGGACATCCGCTTCACCATTGATAAAGGCGGCCATGACATCCTCGAGGTCGTCACTTTCCATCTGGCCATGCCCGACAATTACGCGTGCCGTCGGGACCAATGAACGGATTCGTAACGCGACAGATTCGATATCGAGCACCCTGTTGTGGAGAAAATAAACCTGCCCGCCGCGGTTGAGTTCCCGCTGGATGGCCTCGCGGATCAATCGTTCATCGTACTGGGTGACGATGGTTTCCACAGGCAAGCGGTCCTGTGGCGGGGTTTCAATGGTGCTCATGTCGCGAGCACCTGTGAGGGCCAGGTAGAGGGTGCGGGGAATCGGGGTGGCGCTGAGCGTGAGCACGTCAACCATCGTGCGCAGAAGTTTTAATTTTTCCTTGTGGAGGACACCGAACCGCTGTTCCTCATCGATCACGACCAATCCCAAGTCCTTAAAGACAATATCCTCCTGGATGAGGCGATGAGTGCCGACGATGATATCAACACTCCCTTCGGCGAGTTGCTGGATGATTTTTTTTTGCTGGGGGCGGGTGCGAAAGCGGGAGAGCTGCTCGACTTTTACGGGGTAATCCGCCATTCGTTCGCGAAAAGTATTGTAATGCTGCTGGGCCAGGACAGTGGTCGGGACAAGGATGGCGACCTGTTTGCCGCTCATGACGCTTTTGAATGCGGCGCGAATGGCCACTTCGGTTTTTCCGTAGCCGACATCGCCGCAGATAAGGCGATCCATCGGTTTTGGCGTTTCCATGTCCTTTTTTGTGGCTTCAATGGCGCGGAGCTGGTCGCGGGTTTCCTCGTACATGAAGGCGCTTTCGAATTCCCGTTGCCAGGAGGTGTCCGGGGGGAAGGGATGACCGCTTTGGGCGGCGCGGACGGCCTGCACCTGCAGCAATTCGGCGGCGAGATCCCTGACCGCGCGTTCAGCCTGTTCTTTTGTTTTTGCCCAGCGGGCTCCGCCGAGGGTGTTGAGGGTTGGCCGCGCCTTGCCGGTGCCCACATATTTGCTCACGAGGTGGGCTTCCGTCACCGGCACATACAATCGTGGAGGGGGCTGGCCGGGGTCGCTTGCGGCGAATTCCAGCACGAGGCATTCTTGTGTGTTTTCAGCAGGGGAGGGGTCCGTTTTCTGCGCCATTGGCAACGCCTCCAGGCCATGATATCGCGCAATGCCATGCTGAAGGTGGACGACATAATCTCCTGCGTTCAGGTCACTGAAATCGATGTCCAGCGCGGAACGTGTCGCAGCGGCGTGGGGGGATTTCAACCGTCGCGGGCGCTGAATTTTGTACCTGCCGAAAATTTCCGAATCGGTCACGACGACGCTTTTTGCGTCCAGGGAGATAAACCCCCTGCCAATAGTGCCCAGGTGAAGATCGAACGCGCTTTCCGCTGAACCAAAACCCAATTCCCGCCACACCTCACAAAAGCGCTCCCGTTCCCCATTGTTGTTGCAGATGACATGGACCCGGAAATTTTCATCCTTCCAACGATTCAGCTGGTTAAAAAATTCCCGCCGCTGCGCCTCGATGATGTGTGGCTCGGGGGCGCGTGCATTCAAAGGACGCCACGGTTCGAGATCAGGCAATTCGTAAAGTATGGATTCAGATTGCTCCCAATCGCTTTCCACCTCTTTTTCCCGAAGCTCGACACGCCTGATCCGAGTTGCGGCTTCAAGAACCTTGCTCCAGGTGAGAAAAAAATCGGCGCTTCCCCCGAATTGCAGCTCGTAGCCTGAGGACTGGGTATCGAGAAGTTCGGGCTCGCAGAAGAGCAGAACAGTTTCGGGAGGGAGATAATCGAAAAAAGATCCGAGGGTATTTCCTTCCTTGAGTCGCTTGAGGATGCCGAGCTCACCCGCAGGAGGGAGAGCCACTTCCACGATTTCCTCCCGCGAAATCTGGGTCATGGGATCGAACTCCCGGATTGATTCCAGTTCATCACCAAAAAATTCGAGCCGCACCGGCCAGGGACTGGTAAGGGGGTAGATGTCCACGATCCCGCCGCGCATCGCGAGTTCACCTTTCTGGGTCACCTGCGCTTCTGATTCGTAACCTTCTGTTTCAAGCCACTCGACCAGATCAAGCGGTTCCATGCGGGAACCGCGCAGGAGAATGCGGGTGTGTTCCTCGACGTATCCCTTGGGGAAGGTTCGTTGCATTAGTGCGGTGCAGGTCGTGACGATCACCGGGGGGATGTTCGCATCCTTTCTCGAAAGGGCGACCAGCGTTTCCAGGCGCTCGCTGATGACATCGGCGTGAGGGAGGCGTGATTCATGGGGCAAAATTTCCCAGCCCGGGTAAAAGAGTGTTGGGCGCTCTTTTTTATCGGAAAGATGTTGCCATGTTTCGATGTCCTGATGCATGGCCTCCTGAGCCTTGAGACCACTTGTGACGACAACGAGGGGACGTTCAGGGAAAAAGTGGGCGAGCTGCGCCGCGAGAAACGACTGGGCTGCTTCGGAAATTCCTGACACAGGGACAAGCAACTCCTCCTCCACTCGCTTTCGCAATCTCTGCGCTGCGGGAGTTGCCGAAAAAATTTCGAAAAATCGCTTACCCAAAACCGCGGCTCAACCTCGCAGTCCCCCCAAACTGCGTCAAGCCAGCGAAACCAGGAACAATAAGCAGTGGCTTGATTTAAATTTTCCTTTATCCTGAGCGGTGACCGTGCGCTTTCGTCCAGTGACCCTGCACGAAAGGCGCGGGTGCAAGCAGCCTTTATGCAGGAAAGCTCCGGTTTACCAACGCTTCTGAATTTATTGGAAACGCCTGGCCTGGCTGATCTGATCAGCAAAGGCCGCCCTGGAATCCAATCAGAAAGCGCGCTGCGGCAGGAAGTGGGGGCGGTTCTCTCCGGCCCGAAACAGCCGCTTGTCCTGGCGGCGATTCTCCTGTGGCATGATCATTCGGATGCAGCGCACAGGATCGTGCAGGATGTCCATACCCCGGATGGGAGTCTGTTGCATGCGATTCTTCACAGGCGGGAACCGGATTTCGGGAATGCGAATTATTGGTTCCGTCGGTGCGAACGGCATCCCAGTTTCACAGCGCTTGCGCGGCAGGCCCAACCACTCCTGACCCGGTTGGGCAGGGCTGGTTCAGCGGTCATTTCTCATGGAGGATGGAACGGGAGCGCGTTTGTTGACCTTGTAGAGCAAGTGGCGGAGTCAGGGGACCGCAACGCGGAGGAGTTACTCAAGCAGATACAAAAGCTGGAATTCAGCTCATTCCTGGAGGAGTTTTATGCCCGGTAATTCACAGATCGTGATCACTTGCGGCCCTGCGCATGAACCGATTGACCAGGTGCGCCGGATCACAAATTTTTCCACGGGACGACTTGGGGTATATATCAGCAATCGCTTCGCCCGGCAGGGATGGATGGTGACCTGTTTCAAGGGGGAAGGGGCGACCTGCCCGGATAAACTTTCAGAAGCGATCCGGCAGATATGGTTCAGCACGAATGAGAGCCTTTCGGAAAAGATGCGCTCAGAAGTGGTGGGGGAGGAGGTCGCCTTTTGTTTTCATGCGGCGGCGCTTTGCGATTATCGGGTGCGGCAGGTTGTGGATGGTACGGGCACTCCGTTAAACCAGCCGAAGTTGAGCAGCCGGGCTGGAGAACTCACGATTCACCTGGAACCTGCAGCCAAAATCCTTCCTCATATTAAGGAATGGTTTCCCAACGCCTGTCTGGTGGGGTGGAAGTATGAACTGAACGGTAACCGCGCTGACGCCATCAGTAAAGGTCGGGCGCAGATTGAGGAATCGAACAGCGATGCGTGCGTGGTAAATGGGGCAGCGTATGGAGCAGGGTTCGGTTTTCTTGAAAAAAGCGGAAAAATACAGCATCTGGAGACGATGGGGGAACTGGGAGAGTTCCTAACTGGTTATGTGACACAGGTTTCCGCCCTGAGAAAAAAATAGGGAAAACCCTCTTGACTTCATTATGTGGTGACCGCAAAGTGGTGTTGAAGCTTACGTAACGATTTTACGGGCAGAAGTTATTGTTTGTTCTTTTTAGCCCGGTTTGCTTTCGGTTGCAGTTTTGTACGACTGTTTCCGAAATTCCTCGTAAGCCTACTGAAGTACTGATTCTGAAAACTCCCCGGGTTTCTCGGTCATCCCCTGACTTAGAAACCCGGTTTTTTTTATTTTTACTGCTCGCCCGCTAGACCAGCTTCCTGTGCTGCTTTGATTCGGCGAGCTTTTTAACCAGGTCCTTGATTTTCTGCGCTTCCCCTTTGCTTGCCACAAGGGTGGAATCATCCGTTTGCACAATGATCGAGTCCTTGATCCCGACGAGGGCGATGGGGTGACGGTTTTTTGTCCGCGCATCGAAAACGATGTTTCGGGCGGAATCAACCTGCACGAGGTCACCGACTGCGCAATTGCCTGAGGGATCCGGTTTGAGGTGGCGTCCGAGCGCTGTCCAAGCCCCAAGATCATCCCATTCAAAATCGCCTGCGGCGACGACCACATTTTTTGCATGCTCGAGCAGGGCAAAATCGATGGAGATTTTTTTGATTTCCGGGTATTCCCTGGCGAGGGTGCGGTTCAATTTGGGAGTGTTGGCCACTTTGAACCAGCGTTCACAGGCAGCGGCCATTTCCGGCTGGTGCGAGCGCAAGCCTTCCGTGATGGTGACGAAGGACCAGATAAACATCCCTGCGTTCCAGCGGTAGTTGCCGCTTTCCAGATACTGGACAGCTTTTTCAAACTGCGGTTTTTCAACGAACCGTTCGACTTTTGAAAATGGGGTTTTGTACGGTTTCGCTTTTTCCGGGGTGGGCAACTTGTCGCCGACCTGGATATAGCCATAGCCGGTGGCTGGTTCCGTCGGCTTGATTCCGATGGTGACAATGGCCTGTCCCCTGGAGGCGAGGTCAAAACAATCGGCAAGGACCTGTTGAAATTTTTTGTCGTCAGGAATCACATGGTCGGCTGGCAACACCGCCATGACCCCTGTGGTGGAGCGTGATCCCACAATGGCGGCACCGAGAGTGACTGCGGCGCAGGTGTCACGTCCCACCGGTTCGGCGACGACATTTTCTTTGGGTAATTTGGGCAACTGCTTCCGGACCTCGGCGGCCTGGACGGCGTTGGTGATGATAAAAATATTTTTTAAGGGGACCACTGGCAGGACGCGGTCCACCGCCTGTTGCAGGAAGGAGCGTTTTCCCAGGAGGGTGATCAGTTGCTTGGGTGTTTTTTCCCGGCTGACCGGCCAAAAGCGTTCTCCCTTGCCGCCAGCCATGATGATGACAAAACGATCTGAACTCGGTTTCTTCATTTCCTTAAAAACTATCTATCGGCTTTTTACTGCGTTAATTAACGGGCGGGTGAATTCCTGGACCCGCTGGACCAGGTCACTTTTTTTCCCATGTTCGGCGATCTGGTTGACAATGGCGCTTCCGACGACGATCCCATCGGCCACATCCGCGACTGCCCGGGCCTGATCCGGGTTTGAAATGCCGAAGCCGACAGCAATCGGCAGTTGTGTGCAGGAACGGATCTTTTGGACCATTCCATGAATATTGCCGGCGACCTGCTGCTGCATCCCAGTGACTCCTTCGCGTGAAACGTAATAAATGAATCCTGTGCCGCGTTTGACGATATAAGCCATTCGCTCTTCCGGAGTGGTGGGGGCAATCAGATAAATGTTGTTCATCCCGTGCGCCTTCATCAGCAACTCGTAATTCTCCGATTCCTCCGGGGGCAAATCGAGGACGAGCAACCCGTCCACCCCTGCTTCCGCTGCTTCCTTGATGAACGACTCGAGACCCTGCTTGAATATGAGGTTAAAATAAATGTAGAGGACAATGGGGATTGAGGAACGCTCGCGGATTTGCCTGACCGTTTGCAAAACCTTGCGAGGAGTGGTGCCGGATTCCAGTCCGCGTTGTGCGGCCAGTTGATTGACCAGACCATCCGCGAGAGGATCGCTGAACGGGACTCCCAATTCCAACACATCGACTCCCATCGAATCGAATGCGAGAGCCAGGTCAAATGTTGCCTGCAGGTTGGGATCGCCCGCGGAAATATAGACCACGAACCCCTTTTTTCCTTCTGATTTGAGTGATTTGAAACGTTCCGCGATGCGACTCATCCGGCGGAGAGAGTGCCAAGCGGACGGCCCAACCTCAAGCGGGGAGTTGCGGGCGGTGCCATGCTGGAGTGGGCATTCTTATTTTGAGTGTTCAAGGACGAATTTACGGTGGTTGGTGAACCAGGGGCGGAGGTTTTGTGAGGCCTGGTTTTGCAGTTGCTGCAATTCCTGGTAGATCGCCACGTTTTTTGGCTGGGGCTGGGTGGTTTCGGCGCGGTTAACCTGGACAAACTGCCGGGTGATTTCGTGAATGGAGATTTTTTCACCGGCTTGCAAGCGCCAGCACCAAAGCGCCTGAAGAGCAGCGCCGTAGGCTGCGCCTTCGGAAACTTTCAAGGTGACGACTTCGGCATTGAATACATCGGCCATGATCTGCCGCCAGAGCCTGGATTTTGCGCCGCCTCCAGTGGCGCGGATTTGAGTGGGTTTGACGCCAAGTTCAGCCAGCCGTTGAAGGCCGTAGTTCATCCCGAGGGTGACTCCTTCCATTGCGGCCCTGGCAAAGTGCTGGGCAGTGAAAGTTTTTTGAGTCACTCCAAGAAATGCCCCGGTGCCATCCGGGAGATTAGGGGTGCGTTCCCCTTCGAGGTAAGGGAGCAGAAAGAGCCCATCGCAACCGGCAGGGGCGACCCTGGCGGCGGCCTCGAATTCGGCATGGTCGAGGTCAAAATCGCGACGGACCATTTCGGTGGCGACTGTGACGTTCATGGTGCAGAGGAGCGGGAGCCAGCGGTTGGTGGAATCGCAAAAGGCGGCAATTTCGCCCTGTGGATCAACGACCGGTTTATCCGCGCAGGCGTAGATGGTGCCGCTGGTGCCGAAACTGGCGGTGATCACGCCGGGGGCGGTGTTGCCGGTGCCTATCGCGCCCATCATGTTGTCGCCACCGCCAGCGCTGACAACGACTTGGGTGTCGAGGCCGAGTTCACGCGCGGTTTCCGGAGAAAGGCGACCGGCGGGTTGATCGCTGGGGATGAGGGGAGGCAGTTTGGACGCGAGGGAGGGGTCAATGGCATTGAGAGTGGGAGAGGACCATTTCCGTTTTTTGACATCCAGCAGCGCGGTGCCGCTGGCGTCGCCATATTCCATGACTTTTTCGCCAGTAAGCCAGAAGTTCAGGTAATCATGAGGGAGCAGGATGGTGGCGAGTTTCTGGAAATTTTTCGGTTCCCGGTTTTTGAGCCAGAGGATTTTGGAAGCGGTGAAGCCGGGAAGGATGGCATTTCCAAGGGCGCTGATGGTTTTTTTAAGGCCGCCGAGCTGCTCCATGATCTGTTCGCACTCGGGCGCAGTGGCGGTATCACACCAGAGTTTGGCGGGGCGGATGACCTGGCCATTTTTATCGAGGGGGACGAAGCCGTGCTGTTGTCCGCTGATGCCGATCGCTTTGACTTCGCCAGCTTTGGCTTTGGCCTGTTTGAGGGCGGCCTTGATTGATTTGGCGGTGGCTTCGCGCCAGGTGTGAGGATGCTGTTCCTTGGCGCCGGGGGGCAATTTTGGAATAAGGTCGTAGGCTTCCGAAGCGGAGCCGAGGACTTTTCCGTTCTTCGCATCGACAACCAAAACCTTGGTGGATTGGGTGCCACTATCCACGCCGATCAAGAGAGATCTCATTTTGCTGAATGATGGGAAGAAGGGGAAAAATGTAAAGGCTGGGGCAAGAGGTGAGGGAGAGCTTGCTGCTGCCGCTTGACGATAGGAGGGACGTTCGTTAGTTTGCACGAACTGGAAAAAGAAAGTTTGAGTGATGCAAAATTACCTGGTCCCCATTGTTGTTGAGCAGACCGGTCGCGGCGAGCGGAGTTATGATATTTATTCCCGGCTGCTGATCGACCGGATCGTATTCCTGGGCACGCCGGTGAATGATGAAGTGGCGAATGTAATCATTGCTCAGCTTTTGTTCCTGCAAATGTCCGACCCGAAGAAGGATGTTCATTTTTATATCAATTCTCCCGGAGGAAGCGTGACAGCTGGCCTGGCGATTTACGATACGATGCAGTTCATGACCTGTGATGTGAACACCTATTGCATCGGGCAGGCGGCGAGCATGGGAGCGGTGCTGCTTTGCGCTGGAGCGAAAGGGAAGCGGTTTGCGCTGCCGAATGCGAATATCATGATCCACCAGGTGCTGGGGGGAGCGGAGGGGCAGGCAAGTGATGTGGAAATCCGGGTGCGTTACATGCTGCGGCTGAAGCAGCGGTTGAACAGCATCATTTCCAAGCACACCGGCAAGCCTGTGGAGCAGGTGGAAAAGGATTGTGACCGGGATAATTTCATGAGTTCTGAGGAGGCCAAAGCCTATGGGCTGGTGGATGATGTGGTGCAATCCCGGCGTGAAGTGCCGAGCCTGGGAGAGGGGAGTTCGCGGGATCTGGCGCCGGGGGGGTCCGGCGGCGGGAGTGACAAAGGCAATTCAAGCAGCAGCAGCCCTGCCACGAAATAATCATGGCTCGCCCCACTCAACTGACCCTTTGCAGTTTCTGCGGGAAGTCGCATGCGGAGGTCAAGAAATTGATCCAGGGGCCTGGGGTGTATATCTGCGATAATTGTGTCGTCGTTTGCAAAAATGTCCTGGACAAGGAACTGCGTTCGACAGAAAGCAAAAAAGGAAATGTCAAACTGACCGTTCCCAAGCCTGCCGAGATCAAGCGGCAACTGGACCTGCATTGCATCGGGCAGGAGCAGGCGAAGAAGACTCTTGCGGTGGCGGTCCACAATCATTTCAAGCGGCTTCAGTCGGAGAATGGTTCTCTCTCGCCGAAAGCGGCAAAGGAAGCCAATGATCTTCATGCGGAGGTGGAGATCGAAAAGAGCAATATTCTGCTGGTGGGGCCGACCGGTTCCGGCAAGACGTTGCTGGCGCGGACGCTGGCGAAAATCCTGGATGTGCCATTTGCAATAGCGGATGCGACCACGCTGACGGAGGCGGGTTATGTGGGGGAGGATGTGGAGAATATCATTCTCCGGTTGTTGCAGAATGCGGATTACGATGTGAAACGGGCCCAGATGGGGATCGTTTACATTGATGAAATTGATAAGATCGCCCGCAAGACGGAGAATGTTTCAATCACGCGTGATGTTTCCGGGGAAGGGGTGCAGCAGGCGTTGTTGAAAATCCTGGAGGGAACTGTCTGCAATGTGCCGCCGCAGGGAGGGAGAAAGCATCCGCAGCAGGAATATATCCGGGTGGATACGAGCAGCATTTTGTTTATTTGCGGCGGTGCGTTTGTGGGGCTTGAGCGGGTGATCCAACGGCGGCTTGGGCATGGTGTGGTGGGTTTTAACGCAGTGGACAATAATCCGCAGCTGGCTTCGATCGAGTCGCGGAGCGTGCTTTCCTGCGTGGAGCCGGAGGATTTGTTGAATTACGGATTTATTCCCGAATTTATTGGGCGGTTGCCAATGGTGACGGTCCTTGAAGAGTTGACGGAGGAACAGCTTGGGAGTGTGCTGACGGAGACGAAGAATGCGTTGACGAAGCAGTATGCCAAGCTGATGGCAATGGAGGGAGTGGAGCTGATATTCTCGCCGGACGCGCTGAAGGAACTGGCGGTGCAGGCAATCCGCAAGGGGACGGGGGCGCGGGCATTGCGGGGGCTCCTGGAGAAGCTGATGCTCGATGTGATGTACGATGTGCCGAATTGCGAGGACATCCTTTCCGTCAAGATCACACGCGCTGTGGTCCTCGACCAGGCCAAGCCGATCATTCGGCGCAAAGAAAGCGCGGCCGCCGCCTAATTCCTGGAATTCCTCTCTGGAATTCCGCAGGGCTTATGCCCCACCTGATTTCCATGCCTTCATGAAAAACCTTGTAAAAACACCCAAAAATAACAGATAAACTCATTATGGCGCCTCCATTCCAGCCCAACAGCTTTGTGGCGAAACATGTTCGCGAGATCCCGCGTTCGGGAATCCGGGAGTTCTTTGATATTGTACAAAGCCAGGCTTCGGTGATTTCGCTCGGTGTAGGGGAACCGGATTTTGTCACTCCGTGGCATATTCGTGAGGCGGCCATTTACGCGCTGGAACAGGGAAGAACGGGCTATACCTCGAACCTGGGCCTGTTGAAATTGCGCGAGGCAATCAGCGCGAATGTGGAGAAAAATTTCGGGATCAGTTATGATCCCAAAACGCAAATCCTGGTGGCGGTGGGAGTCAGTGAGGCGCTGGACATTGCGTTGCGGGCGTTGCTGAATCCGGGTGACGAGGTGATTTTCCATGAACCGTGTTATGTGAGCTACAGTCCAAGCATCGCGCTGACGCATGGGGTGGCGGTGCCGGTGGCATGCCGGGCGGAGAATGGATTTGCCGTGACAGCGGAGGCGATTGAACAAGCGATCACGCCGCGCAGCAAAGTATTGATGCTGAATTTTCCGACGAATCCGACCGGCGGGACGATGACCCGGACAGACTTGTTGAAGATTGCCGAGGTGGCATTGAAGCATAACCTGGTGGTGATCACGGATGAAATTTATTCGGAACTCACGTTTGAAGGGCAGCATGTGAGCATCGCGTCTTTGCCGGGAATGCGGGAGCGGACGATTTTTCTGCACGGTTTTTCCAAAGCTTACGCGATGACAGGGTTTCGAATCGGTTATGCCTGCGGCCCGATGGAATTAATCGAGGCGATGATGCGGATTCACCAGTATTCGATGCTGTGCGCGAGCATCATCAGCCAGGAAGCTGCGATTGAAGCGTTGCTGCATGGGGAACCGGACACCATCGAGATGCGGGACCAGTATCGCATCCGGCGGAATTTTATTGTGAATTCATTGAACCAGATGGGGCTGAAGTGTCATCTGCCGCGTGGGTCCTTTTACGCGTTTCCCTCGATTCAAAACAGCGGGCTGAGTTCGAAGGAGTTTGCGCTGCGATTGTTGCAGGAGGAAAAGGTCGCCTGCGTGCCGGGAAGCGCTTTTGGTGAAAGCGGGGAGGGATATTTGCGCTGCTGTTTTGCGACTTCGCTGGAGCAGATCCAGGTTGCGATGGAGCGGATGTCCAAATTCGTGAACCGGGTGCGAAAAGGTTGAGATGGGGAATATCCAGGCCTGGTTTCCGACATTTATTTATTATGCGGCGCTGAAAAAAAGCGGCGGCGCAGCGTTTAACCGGGAGCTGTTGAAGGAATGTTACCAGCTGCGGGAATTCGATGAGGAGGGAAAACGGTGGTCGGCGAAGAATTATCCCGGCGGGTACACTTCCTATGCGTCGCTGTGCAAGCTGCACCAGATGTCATCCACGTTTGGTGAACTCGAAAAGAGGATCACGCAGCATGTAAAACTATTCGCAGGACACCTGGAATTTGACCTGACCGGGCGCAAACTGGAAATGACCGACTGCTGGATCAATATCATGCCGCGCCATGCGGTTCACGGCCTTCATTTGCATCCCCTTTCCACCGTTAGCGGAACGTATTATGTCAAGACGCCGCGGAACTGTTCGAGCATCCGTTTTGAAGATCCGCGGTTGAGCCGGTTCATGGCTGCGCCACCGCGCCGGGCAGATGCCAGGCCGCACAACCGGCAGCATGTGAAGTACAAGGCAGAAGCGGGTAAACTGGTGTTGTTCGAGAGCTGGCTGCGGCATGAGGTGGCTTCAAACCCAACAGAGATGGAGCGGATCAGCATCAGCTTCAACTATAACTGGTTTTAGTCCGGGCGCGTTTCCCGGCAACGGTATAGAGGAGCAACGCAGTCAGGGTGCCCAGCAGGTTGTTCAGAAGATCTTTTTGGGTATCGAATTTGTCCGGATCGTTAATCTTGAGCATTCCCTTTTCCGGCCCCAGGACAAGGGTGCTGGCATATTCGATAAGTTCATGAATGCCTCCGATCCCGAGGATCAGCAGGATGGCGCCCACCCATAGTTTCCAGCCTGTAAATCCAAATTCCTTCCAGAGGGCGCGTGCGACGATAAACCCGCCTGCGACACCAAAATAATAATGCACGTAGGCATCGAATTCAATTCCGGCGAACTTCTGTTTGTAAAATCCGTAAGCGCCGAGGTTGTGCAGAATAAAAGCGGCGGCGAGTAAGCCGAAATGAAAAGGGTGAAGGTGAAGACGATGTCGAACCCAATAAATAGACCAAAGGAATGGAGCCAGGAAAAAGATGGCGAAGCGGTAGGTGCTCGGCCCATTTCCCGTTAACGTTATCGCGAAAAAAATAATGGTGGTTGTCCAAGCAATGGCTTGAAATCCATTCATATCGTTTAAATCGATCTGATTTAACCATACGAGATTCTCCTGCACAGCAGGTCAGCCCTAACTCCTGGCCCCGATAAACCCTGTGGGGGTGCTCAGGTAAAACTTGATTCGAGTCGATATTACCTGTAGTAAGTCGTTTAAGTATGCCTTCGTTTATTTATCTTGCGCGAGAGGCTGGCACCGGTCGCGAAATCCGAAACAGTCTTGACGCTCCCAACGAGCAGGCAGCTATCGCATCGTTGCTCAATCGGAATCTCCTGGTGGTTTCCATTGAGGAGAAAATTGGACGCAAAGGTAAAACTGCTGGTGGCAGCGTGCCGCTGGCTGACCTCGTGGTTTTCACCCGGCAGCTTGCCACGATGATCGATGCCGGTCTGGCGATGGTGCAATCGTTGCAAGGCCTGGCGGAGCAGACTTCCAACAAGGTGATGAGAGATGTGATCAAGGATGTCTGCACGCGGGTGGAGGGTGGCGATAGTTTTTCGCAGGCGTTGACAAAACATCCGAAGGTTTTTAACCGCCTTTATGTATGTATGGTGGACGCTGGGGAGAAGGGTGGTTTGCTTGCTGAAATTCTGGCGCGATTGGCGACCTTCCTGGAAAACACGGCTCGGCTTCGCAAGAAGGTGAAGTCCGCAATGATGTATCCCACAGTGGTGACGATCGTGGCGATTTCGATCACAATTTTCCTGCTGGTTAAAGTGGTGCCGGTTTTCGGCGAAATTTTTTCCGGGTTTGGTGCCAAACTACCAGCCCCGACTCAGTTTTTGATCAATGTGAGTGAGTTCATGAAATCAAACCTGCCATTGATCCTGCCGGCGGTAGGGCTTGTGGTGTATGGCTGGTTTGCCTATATCAAAACGAAACCGGGACGCGAGTTTTGGGACCGGACACGGATCAAGCTGCCAATCTTCGGCATTATCGCCCATAAAATCTGCCTGGCCCGCTTCACCCGCACTCTTGCCTCGCTGATTCGCTCCGGTGTTCCGATTCTGGAAGTGCTGGGAATTGTGGCGAACACGGTTGGCAATGTGGTGATGGAAAAAGCGATCCGGACGGCAATGACCGACATCGAGCGTGGAGATGGAATTTCCTCGGCATTGAGCAAACATCCTGTGTTCCCCAGCATGATCATCCGGATGATGTCAGCGGGTGAGCAGACCGGGAAAATCGATTCGATGCTGGAACGTATCGCTGATTTTCTCGATGAGGAAATTGAAACGACCTTGTCCGGTTTGACTTCATTGATCGAACCGCTCCTGATTGTGTTCCTCGGGGTGGTGGTCGGGGGAATCGTGATTTGTATGTTCCTCCCGATTTTCAAAATGAGCGAAATCATCAACCCACCAGGGCGTTGAGATTCAACCTGGGCGGGAAACGGATTTTGGGGGCAGCCAGTATTTTACTGGCTGCCATGTTGGTGGCTGAGGGGAGTGAATTCAATCCACCCACTGTCTTGCTTGGCCCGACTGAATTGCAGGACACATTCCTTCCTTCACAGCTGAGGTATCAATCCTACCCGGAAAGCGCGGAGGTGATTGCCCCGGGTCAATGGTTGGCGAATGTAACGGTGGATTGGACGGCGCACCTTGCGCAAACCGACACTTACCTGTTCGATGGAGAGTCTGTCACCAGCACATTGAAGGTTCGCCACTCGCCGATGAAGCGGCTGGAACTGGGCGTAGATATTCCTTACACGGTGAGAGTCAACGGCACCGCGGATCGCTTCATTGAATTTGTGGAAACGACTCTTGATGCAAAAGTGGATGCCCGCTTTGCATTGCCGCGTGACACTTACCAGGCGACTCTTGCCTCTCCGGATGGGACAGGAATGGTTTTGAAAAAGGGGTCGGACCTGAGTGACATCACCCTGCGCTTGAAATATCAACTCGCCGGGCGGGAGGAGGCCTGCGTGGATCTCGCTGCGGTTGCCACGTTGAGCCTTCCAACGGGTGGCAGCACATTTGGGGGTGACGGGATTTCGCCGGGACTGGGGCTGCATGTTCAAAAGCCGGTCGGGAAATGGAATTTTTTCCTCGGCCTGGCGGGAAACTACTACAGCGATGATCTGGAACAAAATTTTGAATTTAACGATTTTCGTGGGATGACGTATGCGGGATTAAGCTGGCGATTGTTCAAGCGAGTGGCAGCGGTGGGTGAGTATCAAATCTATTCTCCCTTTGCACCGAGGAACAGTCCGCTGGATGAAATTGCGCATTACTATTCAATTACCGGACGTTTTTTCATTACGGAAAAGATCACCTTTGAAGCTGGGATTGTGGAAAATGTGGGAACAATTGAGAACCGCAATTCCAGTGACGTGACGTTCAAATTCGCGCTTGCGGGGTTATTCTAAGGGAGAGCTTAAGGGGTTTATTCCGCGAGCTTTCTGTTGAAGAAACGAAGGGGGGAGGACGTCCAAGCGAAGGTTCTTTTTGCAATTCAGCCGGAGGAGTGGTAACCATTGGAGGTCCCAATCCGTCTCAGCAAACGACCCCTGCGTGATGTACAGTGCTCAACGCTTTCAGAATCAATGGCTTCCAGCAGCAGTGCTGGGGCTGACCCTTGTTATTTCCCAGGCTGGACAGCTCCAGCAGAATGATTTTGACGGGACTGATTTTCAAAAAAAGATTCAACCGATCCTGACGGAGTATTGTTCGGACTGTCATGCGGATGGAATGAACAAGGGGAATATCGCGCTGGATGAGTTCAAATCACACCAGCAGATGCTGGCCGACAAGAAGTTGTGGCTGGGTGTGCTGAAGAATGTGCGGGCGGGGCTGATGCCGCCGGAGAAGAAGGAGAAGCCTTCGGAGGAGGAGAAGCAGGCGCTGGAGCAATGGATCAAGCGGACAGTGTTTCAATTGGACCCAGCCCAGCCGGACCCGGGCCGTGTGACGCTTCGGCGGTTGAATCGTGTGGAGTACCGGAACACGATTCGGGAGTTGATGGATTACGATTTCAAGGCATTTGAGGAGTTTCCCCCTGATGATACCGGTTACGGTTTCGATAATATCGGGGATGTTTTGACGGTATCGCCTTTGTTGCTGGAGAAATATGTGCAGGCGGCTGAGACAATTGTGGGGAAGGCGGTGCCGCTGCAACCGCGAGTGGTGAAGGAGCGGGTGGTTCCAGGGCGGGAGATCAAAGCGACGGAGGGTGAAGGGAACGCGGAACGGTTCCGCTTTAAAAGGGCGGTGACTTTTACAAAACAGTTCAAAGTGGAACAGTCGGGGCGTTACCGGGTGACCCTGGATGCGATTGTGGATGGGAGTTTTGATTTTGATACGGCCAAGGCATTGGTCCGTTATTCAGTGGATGGGAAGGAGCGTTTTGCGCGGGAGTTTAAGTGGGAAGAGAACCTGAAGGTCCCGGATCAGTTTGAGGTGGATTGGGAAGCAGGAGAGCACACGTTGATGTTGCAGGTGGAACCGCTGGCTGAATCGACCAAGGAGCATACGTTTGTGGAGTTCAGGGTGGGGAGCGTGAATGTGCAGGGTCCGCTGGACCCGAAATTCTGGAGCGCGACAAGGAATTATGACCGGTTTTTCACACGCGCCGAGCCGCCAGTAGAATTGGAGCAGCAGCATGCGTATGCGCGGGAGGTGTTGCACCGATTTGCGGAAAAGGCGTTCCGCAGGCCGGTAGATGAGCGGACGGTGGAACGATTGCAGAAGCTGGCGGCAGAGATTTATACGCAGCCGGGAAAACGGTTCGAGGAGGGAATTTCAAGGGCGATGGTGGCGGTGCTGGCCTCCCCGCGGTTTTTGTTCCGGACGGAAGAGCCATTGAATGGGGAAGCGGCGGTTTCGGAAGTGGATGAATATGCGCTGGCTTCGCGGTTATCTTATTTTATCTGGTCAACAATGCCGGACAATGAATTGCTGGAGTTGGCCAGAAAAGGAGAGCTTCGAAAAAATTTACCTGGGCAGTTGAAGCGGATGCTGGCTGATCGGCGTTCGGAGGAGATGGTGGAGAATTTCACCGGGCAATGGCTGCAAATCCGGGATGTGGAAGGGGTCGCGATTAATCCACGGGTGGTGTTACGGCGGGAAGGGGTGCGTGAACGATTTGAATTTGATCATGATCTTCGAACGGCGATGCGGCGGGAGACGGAGATGTACTTCGGTCATATTGTCAAAGAAGACCGCAGCGTGCTGGAGTTGTTGAGCAGCGATTATACATTTTTGAACGAGCGGCTGGCGAAGCATTACAAGATCGAGGGAGTCCAGGGGCACGAGATGCGAAAGGTGCAGCTGCCCCCGGAAAATCCGAGGGGAGGAGTGCTGACTCATGGAGCGGTGCTGGCAGTGACATCGAACCCGACCCGGACATCGCCAGTAAAACGAGGTTTGTTCGTGCTGGAAAACATCATGGGGACCCCCACTCCACCGCCACCACCGGATGTGCCGGAACTGGAGGAGGCAGGCAAAGAGTTTAAAGATCGCGAACCGACATTGCGTGAGATGCTGGAGTTGCATCGCAGCCAGCCGTTGTGCCGGTCCTGCCACAACCGGATGGACCCGCTGGGACTGGCCCTGGAAAATTTCAATGCGCTGGGAATGTATCGTGAAATGGAACGGAACGCAGCAATTGACACCACCGGGCAACTGGCAACAGGTGAGCAATTCACCAGTATCCGGGATTTGAAGTTGATCCTTGCGAGTGACCGGAAGACGGATTTTTATCGTTGCCTGACAGAGAAGTTCCTGACCTACGCACTGGGACGAGGACTGGAGTATTATGATGTGGAGACGGTGGATCAGATTGTGGCGCGGTTGGAAAAAGGGGGCGGAAAGTTTTCGGAGTTGATGGCTGGAGTGATCGAATCGGCGCCGTTCCAGAAGCGTCGGAATGTTTCTGGAGTGAACACAGCCGCTGTAACGAACAACCAATAGGAGCGAGTTATGAGTCAGCAAGCTGATGGAAAAATGAGCACGTTGAGGGCAGCGAACCTGAGTCGCCGCAGGTTTTTGCGGGGGCTGGGCGCGTGCATGGCATTGCCGGCGATGGAATCGGTTTTGACAAGTGCGTTACAGGCAGCGGGTCCTGCGGTGGCCTCAACTCCAGGCGGAGCGCCGGTGCGAATGGCGTATGTCTATTTCCCGAACGGGGCGCACCAGTCGCACTGGTGGCCAACAGGCGAGGGAGCAAATTTTGAATTCGCCAAAACGATGCAACCGCTGGCAGGGCTGAAAAACCGGGTGCAGGTAATTGGCGGACTGGATCATATTCACGCCACGGCGGGACAGGATGGCGCAGGCGACCATGCACGCGCGAACGGAACATTCCTGACAGGGGTGCGGGTGAAAAAGACGGCTGGCGGAGACATCCACGCGGGAGTTTCGATTGACCAGGTTGTGGCGGAAAAAGTTGGGCATTTGACACGTTTTCCCTCCCTGGAACTGACCTGTGACGCGGTGCGGAAATCAGGCAATTGCGATTCCGGATATTCATGCGCCTACCAGCACAATCTCTCGTGGCGTTCTCCGACAGTGCCGATGGCCCCGGAACCGAACCCGCGTTTTGTTTTTGAACGGTTGTTCGGGGCTGGAGAAATCGGTGAACGACGCAAAAACATCCAGATGCGCCAGGCGCAGCAGCGTTCGATTTTGGATTTCGTGCTGGAGGATGCGCGGTCCTTGCAGAAGCAACTGGCGTCGCGAGACAAGCAGAAGCTGGATGAGTACCTGACGAGCGTCCGGGAGCTGGAGAAGCAGATCGAGCAGGCGGAGAAGTTCAAGGACACACCGGACCCGGCAGTGCAAACCCCGGAGGGAATTCCAGGAAATTTCGAGGAGCATATGCGGCTGATGTACAGCATGATGGTGCTGGCATTCCAGACGGACTCGACCCGTATTGCGACTTTCCTGCTGGCGGGAGATGGAAACAACCGTGCGTTCCCGCACATCAACATCCCGGAGGGGCATCATTACCTGTCACATCACCAGAACAAGGCGGACATGATGGAAAAGGTGGCAGAGATCGATTTGTGGTACATGAAGCAGTTCGCCTGGTTCCTGCAAAAGATGGAGGAGACGAAGGACCTTGATGGGCGTTCGCTTCTGGAAAACTCCATGATTGTTTATGGTTGCGGCAATTCCGATGGAAACAGGCACACTCATGTGAACCTGCCAATCGTGCTGGCGGGTGGCGGCGGTGGGCTGCTGAAACCGGGAAGATTCGTCAAGGCGGGCGGTGTGCCGATGAGCAACCTGCTTTTGAGCCTCGCTGATCGAATGGGTGCCAAGGGACTTGAACGGTTTGGTGATTCGACCGGGCGGTTTGAGCTGATTTGATTTGGAATCGTTTCGATCCAAGGCATCCTTTCTCAAGAGGGATGCCTTTTGTGTTTTTGGGAGGGAAAAGAAAGTTTGTCACATTTCATCCGTTCATGGCCACCCATGAGCAATGAGACTAAATCAATCTTCATATTGCGTGATCAGTGATCAGGAACTTTGGCAGCAGTCGCGAACGGGTGACAGGGAGGCGTTCGGGAAAATCGTGGAGCGTTATCAGACGTTAATTTGTTCGCTGGCCTACAGCAATTGTGGAAACCTGGCGCGTTCCGAGGATGTGGCGCAGGAAACCTTTGTCGCGGCCTGGCAAAAACTGGGCGAGCTGCGCGAACCTTCCCAACTGAGGGGATGGTTGTGCGGGATTGCGCGAAATCTTTCGAAAAATGCGGTGCGTCGGGAATTGCGGCGCGGTGGCGCGGAAGCATCAATGGAGGAAATCCCGGAGCCAGTCACAACAGAAGCCGATCCGGCAACGAAGGCGATCAGCCAGGAGGAGGAACAGTTATTGTGGCGTTCACTGGGAGGCTTGCCGGAAAATTATCGTGAACCGATGGTGCTGTTTTATCGGGAAGGGCAGTCCATAGCGCAGGTGGCAAGGGCGTTGGATCTTTCAGAAGAAACGGTGCGGCAACGATTGTTTCGTGGCCGCGCCTTTTTGCGGGAGGAGATGACGATGCTGGTGGAATCGACCTTAACCCGCTCACGCCCTGGCAAAGCGTTCACAATGGCGGTGCTGGTCGCGTTGCCGGTGGCGACGGGGTCGACAGCCAGTGCGGCTATGATGGGAGGGACAGTCGCCGGGGGTATGGAACTCACCGGGAAGGGGGTTTTAGCAAAGCTGGGACTGGGAATGCTGGTGGGGCCTGTCATCGGGGTATTGTGCGCAATCTTTGCGACGAACGCGGTGGCCGCCAAAGCGCGATCAGATGAAGAACGAAAGTATTTGGTCCGGCAATCGCGCCTGATCATCCTGTTTTGTTTGTTGATGGCGCTTGGGTTGGCGGGGGTGTTGTCGCAAGCAGGCACGCTGTACAGGGCTTCAGCCGCCATCGTGGTGACGGGAGTGAGTCTCTGGGCAATTGGATTGGTGGGAGGGATCCTATGGATTTGCACACGAATGGATTCAAAAATCCAGTTGATCCGTGAGAGGACAGGTACTGAACTGGCTCCCGAGGCGCCGGAAAGGGTGAAAAAGTATGTGGAATCGAAAACGCGGTTGCTTGGGTTGCCGCTCTTCGCGATGACATGGGGTGGAAGTTCGGAGGCGCAGTCGCGCACGGTTTGGGCGTGGGTGGCGATAGGGGATGTGGCGGTGAGTCCGTTTGTGGCGTTTGGAGGGGTTGCGATTGCCCCGATTGCGGTGGGGGCGATTTCAGTGGGGGTCCTGTCGTTAAGCGTTTTCTGGGGATTTGCGGTGGGAGTGGTCTCTGCAGGCAGCCTGGCGTTTGGCTGGTGGGCTTTGGGCTGTGCGGCGGGGGGCATCCAGGGAGCTGTGGGATTTGCAGCGATTGCCCGTGATTACGCGATGGGAACTGTTGCCAGCGCAGCGGAAGCGAACACGGCAGTTGCGAAAGAATGGCTGCTGAACGGATGGTGGAGCGAATTTGCCGGGTTAATGCTTGGCCAGGGCCATTGGTGGATTTTAGGATGTGTGGTCCTGGGTCTGGCGATGGGCTGGTGGCGCAGAGAGAGGCAGGATCAACAGACGAATTCGAGTGGTTGCTGATGGGGGATGAGGCCGTGCTGATGGGCTTTGCCAAGGAAAAGGCGGATGGATTCCCTGCCTCGTTCGCCGTAATCAAGCGTCCAATGATTGACGTACATGCCCACGAAGCGGTCAGCGAGTTCCCGCCCCATATCACGTGCGTATTGCATGGAGTGGGCAACGGCCTCAGGGCGGTGATCCAGACTGTAACGGATGCTGGCGGTGAGGATGTCTGAAATCAGTTTGCGATCAGGAGGGGAAAAACGTTTGTGAATGACGTTTCCGCCGAGCGGGAGAGGAAGCCCGTTATGTTCCCTGCCCCACCAGATTCCAAGGTCTTCGCAAAGTTCGAGGCCGAGATTTTGGAAGGTGAGTTGTCCTTCGTGAATGATCAGGCCAATGTCCGCCTTGTCATCCAGGACAGTTTGAAAAATCTGGTCGAACGGCACCACAAGAAGGTCGAGTTGCGAAGCGTGACGACCGAGGTAGAGCTGTAGAGCGAGAAAGGCGCTGGTCAATTTGCCCGGAATGGCGATGCGAAGGGTGGGAATTTCCGATTTTGAAAATTTGCGTTTGGCGATGAGCATTGGGCCGTAGCCATCTCCCATACTCGCGCCGCTGGGAAGGAGCGCATATTGATCACTCACATAGGCGTAGGCATGGATACTGATGGCGGAGAGATCCAATTCGCCGCGAGTGGCGCGTTCATTGAGGGTCTGGATATCCTGAAGGATATGCACGAATTCAAAACGATCCGCAGGAACGAGCTCCTTTGCCAGGCCATAAAACATGAAGGCATCATCGGGGTCGGGAGAATGGCCGAGTGTCACTTTCTGTTTCTGCATGGCGGGGATGTTAGAAGCCATCTCACAAATGGGGAAATGAAAAGCGTTTTCAGATGTAATACATCTTTTCCTTGTCGTGGCTTTCATCGAGCAACTGCTGAAAGGTGATCTCTTCCGAGGCGTGGTCCATGGCCGCCTGAAGTTTTTTCCAGGCGGATTTGAGTTCGGCGGGGCAAAGTGGATCGGTCAGGGCCGGAGTGTCAAAAAGGCTGCCATGAACACAGCGCAGGACCATGCCCATGCTGATTTCCGAAGGAGGCTTGGCGAGGAGGTAGCCACCATCCTTGCCACGCTGACTTTTGACGATTTGTTGCGATTTGAGCTCGATCAGAATCTGAACCAGATAATTGGCGGGAATGTTCTGCTCCGCGGCGAGTGCTTCGACCGTCATGGAACGACCGGAAAGGGAGGCGCGTGCCAGGCCCAGGACGGCGCGGGTGGCATAATCACTTTTAACAGAAAGTTTCACCGAAAGGCAGAGTATCGTGAACAGAAACAAATCTCAACTACGCTGGTCGAGTTCGTTAATTCAAGGAGTTGAAGAAGAGATGAAGAAATTTTTAGCCTGGCACCATTAGTACAGTAACCAGAAAGGAGCCCCACTACAGGTAGTGTTTTTCGGTTGAAATTCAGGTTGTGTTTGGGTTGTCAAAGGAGTAATCTTCCTGCTGCTCCCAAAGCAATGGTCGCGGGGTGGTTGAGGAGCAGAATTTTGCGGCAGGCGGTAACTATTTATGTCAAACGGCGCGGAGTCATACGATTCATCAAAAATCGACAAGCTTGAAGGACTGGAAGCGGTCCGTAAACGGCCCGGGATGTACATTGGAGACCCGAAAACTGAGCGGGGTTTGCATCATTGCGTCTTCGAAGTGCTGGACAATTCGATCGATGAACATCTCGCGGGGTATTGCACGCGGATTGATGTGGTGGTGCATGTGGATGGATCGGTTTCAGTGCGTGATAATGGGCGCGGAATTCCGGTGGATATTCATCCGAAATTTAAAATTCCGGCAGTGGAGCTTGTGCTGACGAATTTGCATGCGGGGGGGAAATTTGGGCAGGGGGCTTACAAGTATTCGGGCGGGTTGCATGGGGTGGGCGCGAAGTGCGTGAATGCATTGTCAGACTGGTTCAAGGTTGAGGTGTCGCGCGACGGAAAAGTATATTTCATGGAATTTGCCCGTGGGCAAACGGTGAAAAAGCTGGAAGTGATCGGGAAAAGCAAAAGCACCGGGACGTTGATCACATTCAAACCTGACGCAACGATTTTTACGCTGACGGTGGATTTCAAATTTGATGTCCTGGCGAACCGGTTGAGGGAGCTTTCCTTTTTGAATCCTGGCGTGGAAATTGTCCTGAAGGATGAACGTTCGGAGAAAGAGGAGCGGTTTTTTTACAAGGATGGGATTGAGGAGTTTGTGCGGCAGCTTGGAAAATCGAAGCAGTTGTTGCATCCCAAACCGGTGGTGATTCCGGGAAAGCGGACGATCACAACGGAAGGGAAGGAAGAGGAGATTTTTGTCGATTGCGTGCTGCAATACAACGACAGTTTCAACGACCAGATTTTGTGTTTCGCGAACTCGATTCCAAATCCGGACGGAGGGACGCACAGCACCGGTTTTCGGACGGCGTTGACGCGGGCGATCAACCAGTACGCCAAGGCAAATAATTTATTGAAGGAAAAAGACCCGACCATTTCCGGGGATGATGTGCGTGAAGGATTGGTTTGTGTGTTGAGCGTAAAGCTGGGACATCCAAGTTTCGATTCGCAAACGAAGGGAAAGCTGATCAATGCGGAAGTGGAAGGGATTGTCAGTTCACTGGTGTATGACGGGTTGATGACCCATTTTGATGCGAATCCTTCGGTGGCGAAACGGATTGTTGATAAAGCATTGATGGCAGCGCGAGCGCGGGAAGCGGCGCGAAAAGCGCGGGAAACAGTGCGAAAGAGCGCGTTGACGGGTGGTGGTTTGCCCGGAAAGCTGGCGGATTGCAGTGACCGGGACCCGGCAAATACCGAATTGTACATTGTCGAAGGTGATTCGGCCGGTGGCTCGGCAAAGCAGGGAAGAGACAGGAAGTTCCAGGCGATCCTGCCTATTCGCGGAAAGCTGATCAATGTGGAGAAAGCGCGTCTGGACAAGGTGCTCCAGAACAACGAAATCCGGACGATGATCACGGCGATTGGAACCGGGATTGGGGATGGTGAAGGAGAAGGGGCGTTCGATATTTCGAAGCTGCGTTACCACAAGATCATTATCATGACGGACGCGGATGTGGATGGTTCGCATATCCGGACCTTGCTGCTGACCTTTT
>JANRLX010000079.1:0-26999 GCA_033762115.1 Verrucomicrobiota bacterium | reverse complement strand
AATGACGGTCAATGTTTGCATCCCGGCATTTCCACCCTGACCTGCCACAATGGGCAGGAAAATGGCCAGGGCAGTCCAGGCCGCGATGGTCTCCTCGAATGCTCCCACGACTGCAGCGGCTAAAAAAGCGGTGCCGAGGTTAATGCAAAGCCAGGGCAGTCGACGTCGAATGGATTGATGCCAGGGAGTGAGCACCCGTTCCTCTCCCGAGAGGCCTACCATTAATTGCATGTCTTCAGTGGCCTCGCTTTGCAAAACATTCATTGCCTGGTGCGCGAGGACAAGGCCCACCAGTTTTCGGTCTCGTTCCAGAACAGGAAGGGCCATGTAATGATAATGTTCAAATAACCGGGCAATCTGTTCCTGATCATCATCCACCCAGACATGCTTCACTTCACGAGACATCAGATCTGAAATTTTTCGGTGAGGTGCCCGAAAAACAAGGTCATGGATTGGGATGATTCCCACGAGGCGGGAAGCGTCATCCACAACGTAAAGATAAGCGACACTGCGTGGAGCCTCCTCCGGCCTGCTGCGCAGAAGTGCCTGGGCCTGTTCCACAGTCAGGTCCTGGCGAAGACAGATGTATTCATCCGTCATGATGCCACCTGCTGTATCAGGCGGATAAGTCAGCAGGCGATTGATTTGCTGACGTTCGTCCGGAGGAATTTGTGAAAGGACCTGGGTCCTCTTTTCCGTTGGAAGAACTCCAAGCAAATCGACAGCATCTTCATGAGGCAATTCAGAAACGACAGAGACAATTTCGGGAACGCTCTGATGTTCAAGAAACGCGGGCCAGGTTTCGCGGTCCAGTTCGGCGAGAACTGCCGCACGTTCGTCTGCCGGGAGCTTTCGAAAGCTTTGATCCGCTTCTTCTGGAGCAAGCCGTTCCAAAGCATCCGCCAGATCGGCGGGATGTGACCGGATCTGCTCAGAATCCGGTTGGCCCGGGTTTAAATTTGTTCCCTCGTTCGGCGTGCCCATAACACTCCTTTTGACTCATCAGAATCTCTGCGTGCCGGGAGCGATTCGCAAGCGCGTTTCGCTGATCTGAAGAAAGGGGGAGGTTACTTTATCGTCTCGGGAAAGGCGGGTGTGCTTTTGTTTTCGATTTTCGGAGCCCAGATTCGGATATTTTTGATTTTGCCAGTGTCGTCGAAGGAGCCAAAACCTAGCTGGCCCCATTGGAAGGTTTTGTCCTGGGCGATCATGATTGGTTTTTGCATGTCATCGAAAAAGACCTTGATCATTCCATCGCTTACAGTGCGTTCGATCCGAACCTTGTGCCAGGTGTTCAATCCCCATTCCACGCCCCTGGTTGTTTCTGTGGCAATGTTTGTGCGAGGCGCTCCATTTACGATGAAGATATTATGTGCATTTTTATCTGCGGCAGTTGCGATATGGGTGTAATAGAAATTTGTGGGGGATTGGAATCCGTAAAAGAAGCACATGTCCCTGTGCCCGTACTCGCGGCCAGTTTGAAGACAATCCGCTTCAAGGATAAAATCAGTAAAAATCTTATCCTTGATCAACGCGATATTTACAGGTGAACGAACCGTAGGGGAATACTTGCTTTGCTGGACGAGTTCCAGGGCACGCTCTTTCCCTGCGCCAGAGATTTTCCAGGCATTGATATCCGTCATCTGAAAAGCCTGAATGGCATTCTCTCCCTCCAGCCTTTGTTCCAGGTGGAAGCTGAAATGATCAGGAACAGCCGGAGGTTCAGCTGCAGCAGTCACGGAAATTGCGAAACAGAGACCGATCAAGAAAGAGATAGTCTGTTTCATATTCCCAGAGAGTTAAACCTTTTCAGGTACAATGTAAGGAGAACGATATTCTCGTGTGAGCATTTGATTGGCTTCGTTGTTCGCCTTATAAGTTTCTTTTCCGGGATTCATCTTAAGCACAGGTCCCAGAATAGCGGGCGTGGTGTTAAGGTCTACACCATTGGCCACGAGATGTTCAGCCATTCGTGTGAATGTTTCTTCCGCTTCCTTATCGCCCTTGATGCTCTCACGCACTGCTTCAGGTGACGCCTTCCGCCCCAGCCGATAGGAGATATTTCCGGTATGGCACAGTGCGCTGGAGAGATGCCCTTCCAGAATATCGGCGCTTAAATCGGTGTGCTTGCGGCTTCTCACGGCATTAATGAAATTTTCATGGTGGCTCGCTGTCCCATCAAATTTCTGAATGACATTGTTGTTATTATCGAATGCCGTCGCGCTATGGTAGGTGGGGATTGACATGTAGCCATTTTCGCAATGGACAATCAGCCCCACGCTGGAGCCTCGGTAATTATCCATATTTTTCGAATCGGTTTTCGAAGGCAATCCACGCACCTCAAAAATGAGGGGAGCTTTCTTGTAGTCGTGATAAACGACCTGCGTATTCGGAGTGGTGCCGTCATCCTCATATCCGAATCGGCCCCCAAAGCTGAATACTGCCGGAGATAATTCCTTTTCCTGCAATGCCCAACGTGCCAAGTCCATCTGGTGGATGCCCTGGTTTCCCAAATCACCGTTGCCAGTGGGCCATACCCAATGCCAGTCATAATGGAGTTTGCTGCGCATCAACGGTTCTTTTGGGGCTGGACCGCACCAGAGATCATAATCAACTGAGGCAGGTGGTTGCTGTGGGCCTGAGACCTTGCCGATACTGGCACGGCGTTTATAGCAGAGTCCGCGTGCGAGTTTGATTTTTCCCAACTTTTCCTGATGCAAAAACTGCATCGCCTCGATTATGCCAGGATTGGAACGGCTTTGAGTTCCGGTCTGGACAATTCGATGATGCTTTCTGGCAGCTTCAACGATTTTTCGACCTTCCCATACATTGTGGGAAACAGGTTTTTCGACATAGACATCCTTTCCAGCCTGAATTGCCCAGACTGCCCCGAGAGCGTGCCAATGGTTCGGTGTCGCAATTGAAATGACATCCACATTTTTGCTTTCGAGCAACTTGCGGATATCGGTGTAGGTTTCAATCGGTTCGTTGCGGCCTTTGAACTTTTCCGCTTCACGGTCAAGAATGGTGGAATCGACATCGCAAAGCGCGGTCAGGCGAACTCCGGGTATTTTTCTGAATCCCTCGATATGGCTTTTACCCTGCCCATTGAAACCTATCACTGCCACGCGAATATCATCGTTGGCACCAGTCACTTGTGACCAGCTGCGAGCTGAAAAGGAAAGGGCGCCTGCGGCGAAAGCTGACGACCGGAGGAAATTGCGTCTATTCATCTGGCTCATACTTAAAACTCCTGTAGGGATGACTGGTTTTCACAAAAGCAGGAGAAACTGGCAAGCAGCAAGTGTGCAGAAATCTGCACCGTTGCTGCCTTTCAACCTGGCTCGTGGGTTTGAATCATCCTTTCGAGGTTTTATTCAACCTGTGGGAGAGTTTGCTTTTATTAAACTCAAAAGAATCGATTCCTGATCCATTTCTCAGGTTGCCGCCCGATAGGCTAAGTTAAAAATGAACGCATATTGCTGCTATTAATTCGTCCGGAAACTTGAAGTTCAGGCGAGCTTTGGGCAAAGGCGCAACGAAAGTAATAGCATGTATCACCACATCAAAAAGCTCATGTACACTGTTCGAGTAGGCACTCCAGATCCGAGGTTCGGCAATATGTTGCTGGAGCAATTCGGAGGAGCCAATGGAGAACTGGCTGCGGCCATGCAGTATTCGATTCAGGGGCTGAATTGCGATGACCCAGGGATTAAAGACCTGCTTATGGATATCGGGACAGAGGAACTCAGCCATCTGGAAATTATTGGAACTCTCGCACGGTCACATCTCAAGCCCACCAAGAGAGATCGTGAAGCTGCGGAGGCCGATCCCCTGGTGGCGATTGCTGGAGGTGGAGGGGTGAATCTTTTCAATTCCCAGGGCAATCCTTGGACGGCGGATTATCTCAAAATCACGGGGGAGGTTGATGTTGATCTCCGAAGCAATATTGCAGCAGAGGCGCGGGCAAAGATTGTTTATGAACGATTGATTAATTTTTGTGACGATCCGGGAAGTATTGATGCCTTGCAGTTTTTGATGACGCGAGAGATTACTCATTTGAAAGCGTTCATGGTCGCGCTGGATAGCATGGGGAAAGACCCTCTCGAAATTGGAAAAATTCCACCGACCCAGGAAATTGTGGTCAAATTTTTCAACGATTCCAGTGGCGAGGGAGATGATGGCGAAGTGGATGTTCGCGGGCCATGGAATGAGGAGGATGTCGAATTCATTGAAGCGCCGGCAAAAATAGAGGCGAGCCTGACTGCCGAGGAGGTGACGGAAGAGATCAGGAAGGCAGGAAAACGTAGTACTGTTTCCAAAAACTCCAGAAAAGTTCGATAAGCAGATTTCCATCCGCGCATAAGGCGGAGGGTAGGTAAGAGCATTCCTGTCCGGTCTGAAAGGGCCGGGCAGGTTTGTTTTTTTTAACCTCGGTTATTAGCTGATTGCTTTGCTTTTGCCACGTGCTACGCTGCCAATGTCCCTTATGGCTATAAATCAGGGTTTTCCAGCTTTACGGCGCCGATATGAGGGCGCTTTTACCTTGATCGAATTGCTTGTGGTGATCGCCATTATCGCCATCCTCGCCTCGATGTTGTTACCCGCTCTGTCAAAGGCGAAAGCCAAGGCCACGGCAACGCATTGCATGGCCAACTTGAAGCAATTACAACTTGCCTGGGCCATGTACTCTGACGATTTTGCTGATTTCACCGTGGGAAACCATTGGGCTGACCAGGCCGCCCGGGTTCCAAATGTTGGAAACTGGGCGAGCGGATGGCTCGACCCGAGACAATCCAATAATACGGATAACACCAATAAGCTGAACCTGCTGAACCCGATTTTTGGCGCTTTGGGGCCTTATTCCAAAACTGAAGGGGTTTATCGTTGCATGGCCAGCAAAATCACTTCCAAGCAGGGCGCTGGTTCTTACCCGCTTGTCAGGAATGTCTCGATGAGCGGTTGGATGGGGTTTCGAACAATTCCCTGGAACACGGGTTTCAGGACTTTTCGCAAAGTCACCCAGATCACCGGCCTTTCACCCAGTGACGCCTTGGTGTTCATTGATGAGCGTGATGACAGCATTGATGACGGGATGTTTGCCATCGACATGGTTGGAAACCAGAT
This sequence comes from Verrucomicrobiota bacterium, assembly GCA_033762115.1. GTDB lineage: Bacteria > Verrucomicrobiota > Verrucomicrobiia > Limisphaerales > SXQI01 > JANRLX01. Next base: position 21,872 of record JANRLX010000079.1, on the reverse strand, counting down.
TGTCAATTTGCCATCAGGTTACCATGGAGGATCTGGAGGGGTGACCTTTGCGGATGGCCATGCGGAGATCCATCGTTGGCGAAGTGATGAAGTCAAACGCGCACAACAGATAGGCGGACAATCCAAAAAATGGGAGTTCATGAACGTGAGGGCCGATAACCAGGACCTTGTCTGGTTACGCAAACGGGCCACTGTGAAGGAGTAAGCAGCTTCGGTCCGGACTGATTAATCAGCCGAGCCATGTCATTTGACAGGAGGGCAGGGAACTTTACATTGCGCGAGCGATGCCGAAGAAAAAATCTGAGCCTGTCATTTCATTAAGAGGGGTAAGGCACAATAACTTAAAGAATTTCGATGTCGATCTCCCGACCGGTCGATTAATTGTTGTCACAGGGCTGAGCGGGTCAGGTAAAAGTTCGCTGGCGTTTGATACCCTTTATGCGGAGGGACAACGCCGGTATATTGAAACTTTTTCCCCTTACGCCCGACAATTTTTTGATCGGATGGACAAGCCTCGCGTTGACAGCATTCGTGGCATTCCCCCGGCCATCGCATTGGAGCAGCGCAATTCGGTCAAGACCACCCGTTCAACGGTGGGAACCATGACGGAAATCTGCGATTACATGAAGGTTCTCTGGCCTCACTTATCGCGATTGCATTGCCGAAAATGTGGCGAGATCGTGCGAAAGGATTCTCCTCAAGGGATATGGCAGCAGATGATCGAGCAGGTTGCAGGGGCAGAGTTATTAATCACGTTTGAATTGCCCTTGAGTGAAAAGCTTTCGTTGGCCGAATCACTCGAATTGATCTCCAGGCAAGGTTATCAACGATTACTGGTGATCAAAGAAGGAAAAGTCACGGCGTTGCGGCTTGCAGAGGCAGTCCAAACAGAAATTTCTGGGAAATTATTGATTGTTATCCAGGACCGTGTCGCGGTAAGGGAAGAGAATCGGTCCCGTTTTATTGAAGGTTGTGAACAGGCTTATCACTTCGGGAAATCAAAGCTCTCGCTCTATGAGACAGGCAGCAGTGAGGAACGGAGGTTTTCCAATCGCCTGCATTGTGCGCGCTGTGACATTGAGTATCGGGAACCAACTTCCGCGCTCTTTAGCTTTAATCATCCGGTGGGGGCATGCGGGGCGTGTCGCGGGTTTGGAAGGGTGATCACGATCGATTTAAATTTGGCCATTCCAGACCGGGGTCTGAGCCTCGCGGCTGGAGCGATCAAACCGTGGCAAACGGGGCATGGATTGGAGTCTCAGGGAGATTTGCTTAAGTTTTGCAAAGCACGAAAAATTCCGGTGAATGTTCCGTTTCATGAACTGAAACCGGAGTTTCAGAAATTAGTGTTGGAGGGGGAGCCGGATTACGGCGTGGATGAAGAGCATCAATGGCCACAGGCGTGGTACGGAATCAAGGGATACTTCAAATGGCTCGAATCAAAAGCTTACAAAATGCACGTGCGAGTGCTGCTTGCCAAATATCGAGCTTATGTGGAGTGCCCTGATTGCAAAGGACAGCGATTGAATTCGGAATCGTTGCTCTATCGAGCCGTTGACGAAAACGGGGGGGCTGCAATCACCCTGGCAAATTTTTATCAGAAATCAGTGGGCGAAGCGCTTGCCTTCGTGGAGAAACGGTCCGCTTCTTTCAAACGGTTACCGAATGATCCGATCAACCTTTGTCTTGAGGAAGTTCAGGCGCGGTTAAGGTATCTCTGCGAGGTGGGAATTGGCTATTTGACGTTGGACAGGCCAACTCGTTCCTTGAGCGGAGGGGAAACAGAACGTGTGAATTTGACCACCTGCCTGGGTTCTCGTCTGGTGAACACACTTTTTGTTCTGGATGAACCGAGTGTGGGACTGCACCCGCGGGATACCGACCGATTGGTTTCAATTTTGGAGCGCTTGCGGGACAATGGAAACACAGTGGTGGTGGTGGAACATGAACCTGCGGTGATGAAGGCTGCGGACCAGATCCTGGATATTGGTCCGGGTCATGGGACTTCTGGCGGGGATTTGGTTTTTCAAGGAAGTTATGAGTCGATCCTGAGATCGCGCGATTCTCTGACAGGAAAATACCTGAGCGGTCGACAGGGAATTTCGGTTCCCTTACGACGTCCTGTACATTTGGGCGCAATGACGCAACTGACTTTGAGTGGAGTGACCAAACATAATCTGCAGAATTTACTGGTGGAAATTCCACTCGGACGGTTGGTGTGTGTGACAGGGGTGAGTGGATCCGGGAAAACGACTTTGGTGAAACAGGTGCTTTTCCCATTGCTGGAAGCCCAATTGGCCGAGTCGCTGACGCTTACAGAAACGGATAATGAGCAATGTCCGCCAGATGAAGAGGGATTAAAAGATGCGCTGGAGGTGATCGACGCAAAGTTGGAAGGGAGCCATTCCCTGGGGCGAGTCGTGATGGTGGATCAATGTAGTCTCGGACGAACCCCTCGTTCAAACCCAGTGGTATATATCGGAGCGTTTGAGTTTATTCGCGATCTATTTGCAACCGCCGAAATGGCGGAGAAGGCTGGTCTGGAGGCCAGCGCGTTCAGTTTCAATTCCGCCCAAGGCCAGTGTGAAAAATGTCGCGGGGCCGGTTTCGAAAAGATCGAAATGCAATTTCTCAGCGATGTTTATATCCGCTGCTCAGAATGTGAAGGACGGCGCTATCGCCCGCATATTCTTGAGGTCAAACTTGGCGAGTGGAATATAGCCCAGTTCCTTGATGCTTCGATTGATGAGGCATTGGAATTCCTGGAAAATTATCGGGGTCAGCGTTGTGGAGAACGGGCTTGGCAAGCGTTGCACTTATTGCAGGAGGTGGGATTGGGATACTTGAAAACAGGTCAACCAATCAACACCCTTTCAGGTGGGGAAAGCCAACGATTAAAATTAGGCAGGCACCTTGCTGAATTTAATGGGCAAAAAAGTGAAAAACCAACTCTGTTCATTTTTGATGAACCAACCACAGGGTTGCATTTTGATGACATCCGGGTGCTCCTGCCCGTTTTTCACCGCCTGGTGGATGCAGGTCATTCTGTTCTTGTCGTGGAGCACAATCTGGAGGTGATTAAAAGCGCGGACTGGTTGATTGATCTCGGGCCGGAAGCTGGTTCCCAGGGTGGCCGAATCGTCGCCACAGGAACACCTGAAGCTGTCGCATCTCATGGTGAGGGACACACTGCAACGGCTCTCAGGACCGTGCTTTGATCCAGCTATTAAAGGGAGCCCAATCGCTCGATCACTGTGAAACGCGGTAAAAGCGGACTTCGTTCGATTGCGCCGTCAGCGTCAACGGACTGGTGACAGAGAGATTGCTCCAGGGGCTGGTGAGGTTGGTTGAGGTTTGGAGGATGCCTCCTGACCATGTCAGTTCGAGACCGTTGGAGGTTTTAGCCAGGGACAGGGAAATTTCCCCTGAGTTTGAAGGATTGTTCGTGCCCGAGTAGTCGCGGAACTCAGCTTTAAACAGATTCCGAAGGCCGCTGGCGGCAGGAATGTTTCCATTTTCCGGACTGTAAAATGGTCCTGCATAAACTGTTTGAGGAAAGGGTTGAACAGGGTCATTATTGATATCATTGGTACGAAATGAAAAGCTGCCAATCCTCACCCAATCCACACCATTCGTTCCCCGATAAAGAGTAAACTGATCTCCAAGTCGGGTCATGCGGACCCAAACGTCCGGATAGACCGGAGTGATGTTGTTGGTAATTGGCGGGTTCACTGTGGCGTTAATTTCAATGCGGTTGATGCCACCTGTAAATTCGCGAACACTGATCTCATAAAGATCAGTTCGCGCATTGCCTTCAGCAGTGATTGAGGGATTTACATGGACATCCAGATACCGGCTGAATGCTTCTTCCAGGCTATTTGGATTGGAGGGACGCGGTTTGCCAGCGTCCAACGATTCGCGAACCATCAATCCGGCGCGAGCGAAGTCGCTGGACGGATCCTGGCGGGATATACGCACAGCGCGATCAAAATTACCGGTGATTTCTTCATAAACAAAAGTTGCCTCATCATAAATGTCGAACATTTGAAATCCGCCGGAATAAAGATCAAACCCGTTCGTCCCGACAGATACCGCCTGCGGGGTGAATCCCTGCTCCTGGCTTCCAATGGGCACCCAACCAATCAACCGTGTAAAAATTGAAAGATTTGTTGAGATGGTTGCGCCTGCCAGGTCCATCACATTGGTCACAGTGAGTGTATAGGATTGATCGATGGAAAGATGATTTAGCGTGAGAACGACACTTGTGCTGCTGTTCAAATAAAAAGCGGATACAGGCAGATTGGTCCCTCCAATGGAATAATTCTCCGGTGTTGAAGCGCTTTGAAGGTCAACCGGAGCGCTGAAATTGAGAGTAACTTCGTAGACATTCGGCCCTGTTAACAGACCCGCAGCTTGAACGGTGATTTCTGATTGCTGGGCCGAATTCGTCAATGCCATCAGGCATGCGAGAAGTAGCAAAACCGCCTTTTTCATAGCCGGAGTCTAGGAAGAATTGCTTCCTGAAGCAACCTGAAGGTAAGCGATATCCTCTTTTAAAACCGAGTGCCCGTTTTTCTCCACGATGTATCCAGGAAAGGAGTTCGTATGGAACTTGACGAAACGCGAGTTTACCGGCTACGGAAAGGAATGCCTCGCATTGCCACCTTTTTAGTTTTGACCTTGCTCATTAACCCGTTGCGGGCGGATTGGCCGCAATGGCGTGGTCCTGACCGTTCTGCCCATGTTCAACAGAGGGGAGACCATCTGAAGTCTTTGCCAGCAACTGCCAAAGTCATTTGGAAACGAAAAGCTGCCGAGGGTCTGGCAAGTCCGGTCATTGCCGGGGATAAGGTGTTCCATTTTGAAGCTGCCAATGGCAAAGAAGTGTTAAGGGCATTGAAAGCTGATAATGGCGAGGAGGTCTGGTCGCAGGAAATCGACGACACATTCAAGGATGGCCAGGGTCCTGCCGGCCCTCGCTGCACCCCCTTGGTGGATGGCGACCATGTGTACGCAGTTTCCTGCCGCGGCGAGTTGCAATGCCGAAAAACCGGGAACGGGGCATTGGTCTGGCGGACAAGCTACACCCAGGATTTTGGAGCCACTTTTATTGGCGAGAAAGGAAATGCTCCGGGCGCTTCACGGCATGGAAACAACGGTTCTCCCCTGATCGTTGGGGATCGGCTTTATGCCTTTGTGGGAAGCACTAACAACGCGGGGGTCGTTTGTTTTCGTAAAACCGATGGCAAAGTTCTTTGGCGTTCCCAGCAGGAGCAGGCAGCTTATGCCCCTCCAATCGTCCAACAGGTTGCGGGCACGGACCAGTTACTTTGCTTCATGGCTGATGGGCTGCTGGGATTGAATCCGGGTGACGGGGCTTTGCTCTGGAAAGTGCCAGTGAAAACTGCCTCTGCGCGACATGTCACAATCCCTGTCGTGATTGAGGATGTGGTGGTGATCTCCTCGCATCAAGTGGGGATGATTGGAACAAAAATTACGAAAAATGGGAATGCCTTTTCGGTAGAACAGGCATGGCTTTCCAAACAGGCGGCGATGAACTTCGCGAGTCCGGTGGTGGTGGGCAAACATCTTTACGGACTCGGCCCCGAAAAAAATCTGATCTGTGTCGAAGGCCCGTCCGGGAACTTGAAATGGAGCCAAACCGGCTATTTTTCTTCATCAGCAGATAAAGCCCACGCTGCGTTCATTGTCATGGGAGAGAATATCCTCTGCCTCACGGATGGGGGAGAACTGCTCCTGTTTGCAGCTAATCCGGAACAATTTACGGAACGTGGCCGTGTTCAGGTTTGTGGGGTAAACTGGTGCAATCCGGCTTACGCCGATGGGCGTTTGTATGTTCGGGACGGGATCAAGACGACTGGAGAGCTGCTCTGTCTTGATCTGAAATGAATCAACTTTTTTGGGCGTAGTAATCGTTCAACACCGGTCCAAATTTCCGGCGTTCAACTTTGCTAAAGCCAGTATTCTTCAATGTGGTGACGATATCGGCTGGCGGAACACACTCTTCAATCGTTGCCCAATAATAGCGCATCAGCTCAGGAAGTTTTTCATCACGAGTTCGAAAACGGGCGATCAGCGGCACTGCTTTTTCCATGAACAATTTCATGACTGAGTGGAGTGGTTTTGACTCAGGCCTGCTCAGTTCCATGACCAGCAGCGAACCTTCAGGTTTTAGTACGCGTATGAACTCCTGGAAAAGCGCGTCAAGAGTTTCCACATGCCGCAATGCATAGCCCATTGTAATAAAATCAAAGGTGCTGCCCGGGAATGGCAGCCGTTCTCCAACTCCCTGGACCATGAAAAGGGGACGCTTTTTCATGTTTTCACGTAACATTCCGCGGCTTGGATCCAACGCAACAATGTCAGCGGGGTTGATGCCAAGGTCGAGTGCGGCCTGGGCGACCAGTCCTGTCCCGGTTGCCACATCCAGCAGTTTCATCCCCGTTTTCAGGCCAGCTTTTCTCAACGCCATCTCGCGATAACGTTTGTCTGAACCAAAGGCAAGCACGCTGCTGATCCAGTCATAATGTTGCGCGGTGTTGTCGAAGAGATCGTTCAGGTAAGCCGCCCGCTTTTGCGGTTCATCGTAAAATGTTTCGAGTGGTTTGTGCGGTCGCACGGGAGTGACTGAATTCATGAAACGGGTTCCTGGACAGGCGAAATGCTTGAAGCGCCTTCTGCTTTTTTCGTTCCCCACGTCCGCCAGCCTTCCTTCAATTCCAGGCAAAGCCATGACAGGGTCGCCTTTAGGATGTGCCGGACACTCCATCCTGAGAAGATATAACCGCCAAAGAAGAAACGGTTTTGATAATTCATCCGACCGAACTCTCCTCGTTCAAAGCGATTCTTGCCTATTACACTGAGTCGGCGGTTATAGAACCGCATGAAACAATAAAAGGGACGCGATGGTGGGGTTGAAAAAACCGGTTCGAGCAAGGCTTTCCATCCGCGAAGGTAAGGCTGACGGGCCACTCCCATATAGTAAAGGCCAAGATCGAGGAGAAATCCAATTTTCAGTAATTCAAAATCGCCGAAGTAGTAGTACTTGTCCTGGTAAAGCCCACGAAACCAGCGGTCGTAACTTTTTAAAAAGATATCATTATGCCTGGCGGCAAGCATGGCAGGATCAGAATCGGCCATTCGTGATTGTTCGATCAGTTCAACCGTTGCAGCCACTGTATAGCTGATCCAATCCATTCCAGGACTGTAAAATGGATCAATAAATCCGGCTGCATCACCCACCAGCGCAAAGCCGTCACCCGCCTGGACGTTGCTTGAATAAGGGAGATTTTTTCGCCAGTGAACATCCCCTTCCACCCAGGTTGCGTTGCGCATGATTTCCGCAGCGGCTGGATGTTGCATAAGAAATTCCTTCAGACGCTGGCCAAGAGTCCCTCCTTCCGGCCATTGGACGATCCTTTGGTCAAAAACGACACCGATACTAACGTCTCCGCCCTTCAGGGGAATGCACCATGCCCACCACCCGTATCCAAAAAAATGATTGGTAGCGGTGCCGCGAATTCCGAAACAGCTCCTCGACCAGGCAGGGAATTTTTTTGCAAGATCAAGCCCATCCCAATCCTGGACGAGCTTCCATCGTGACCAGACCGAGGTTGTAGGATGTTCACGATTTGGTTTCAGCCAGCCCTCCTGCCGGGCCAATATCGCTGCAACACCACTGGCATCCACCACCCAGCGGGAACGAACCAGGCACTGTTGATCCGAATGCTTGTAATGAACTGTTTGAACCCCACCGGGGGAAAGGTCGATTTGATGAACTACCGCACCCCGTAAAACCGCAGCACCTGCCCGATGGGCGCGGGCAAGTACTTCTTCATCCAGAACAGCACGGTCCACCTGGTAGGAAGGCAGACGAACGAGATACTTGCTGCCCATCTCACTGCAATCCTCAAGTGATTTGCATAGGTCATTCGTAAACCAAAATCGAAGCCCCTGTTTTGCAATATGGTATTCGTTCAGGTGACTGGTCAGCCCGAGCACACGGCAAAGGAAGTAGGCGCTGACTTCAACTGTCGCTTCTCCAACTTTACGGCCAAATTTTTGGGAGCGGTCCAGGACGAGAACCCGGAGATCAGGAACTTTTTGTTTCAGCAGGAATGCAGTTGAGGCTCCAGCCAAAGCGCCTCCAATGACCACAACATCGTAGTCGGGAGGAGGGGGGCTGGAGTTCATCAGTTCAGTGGAGGAAGTTAATCCACACGGTCAATTTTTAATTCATTTTTCAGCACAGCACCGTCTTCTGCTGACAAAATGATCGTTCCAATCTCAACCTGTTCTGATGGTTTGGCCAGTTTTGCTGCCCAAAGCTTTATTTTCCAGGCTGCGACTTCTTCGTGCCGTTCCAATTTTGCCTGCACGGATTTAACAGTGATTTTTTCGAGCATGGAATCGGTGGAAGCAATCTTGATCGCTTTGTCAGAATCAATTTTCAATTTGGTGATGTCCAGTGGTTTGCTTCCACCGGTAACTGGTTCCAACGCGCGGATCGGACGTTTCACGTCGAGCATTTTTCCAGCACCGAATTTAACCTCCACCGCTTTAAAGGTTGCAGTGGAATCGTAATATACCACGAACCAGATGTTTGGCGTCAGGGAGTTGATGGATTTTTCAGATCGAATCTGGACGACCTTGTCCTTGGCATGTTCTCCGATATAACGATTGCCTTCCTTGATCAAATCAAAGGCTGTGAGTTCCTTATCCTTTGCCACGGCAGTGGTGGCTACAATGAGGGAGAAAACCAACCATGTGAATAAACGAGTGGCAATGACCATGTCATTAGATTAGAGCAGCGATTGAGTGGTGACAATCCAAAGCGGATTTGGAGGAGTAGAGGAATAATATTTTCTTTAAAAACTTGTTGCCAAGTGTGTGAAATGCCCTTAGATATCACCTTGTCACAGGTCTAACCGACTAAACCAGGGCTTGGTCCATTTACCCAAAACTTTTCGGTTTAACCGGTTTTCCCAATTCAAAGTTCGATTAACTAGGTTGCTTTTGTGGCTTCGTAAACAAGCCTTGGGACAGACCCCTCGGACATCATGAGTAAACAACACAATAATAATACGGCGGGCGTGGCAACGGAGCCAGGCTCAGGCTTTCTTGAAATTTCGGAAAAGGGATTTGGGTTTTTGCGTTCTGCACAAAGTCATTTTCAACCCAAACCAACGGATATTTTCGTTACCCCGGATACCATCAAAAAGAACTTTCTTCGTGAGGGGTGCCTTGTTGAAGGGCCCACCCAACCTCCTCATCGCGGCACCAGTCCGCAACTTAAGGAAGTGGCGCGGGTCAACAGCCTTCCGTTCCAGGATTACGTCAAAACAATGCGGTTCGAGAACCTCACGACAATCGACCCCATTGAAAAATTCAATCTGGAAACCACGCCTGACCTGATCGAAACCCGTATCATTGATCTTGTCACTCCCATCGGCAAGGGAACACGCGGATTGATCGTGGCGCCTCCCCGCACGGGAAAAACCACCGTGCTCAAGCAGATAGCCAATGCAGTCACGACCAACCATCCTGAAGTTCATGTCATGGTGCTGCTGATTGATGAACGTCCCGAGGAAGTGACGGATTTTCAACGTTCTGTAAAAGCGGAAGTGGTGGCCTCATCCAACGACCAGGATCTCGAAACACATGTTCGCCTTTCTCGTTTCATGATTGAGCGTTGCCGCCGAATGGTGGAGGCTGGAAAAGATGTTTTTGTGCTTCTCGATTCCATCACTCGCGTTGCCCGTGCTTATAACAGCGTGCATGGGGGCAGCGGACGGACGATGACCGGCGGTGTGGATGCTCGTGCGTTGGAAATTCCGCGCAAAATGTTTGCTTCTGCCCGCAAAATTGAAGAAGGCGGCTCGTTGACAATTCTGGCCACCGCCCTGGTGGACACCGGCTCCCGGATGGACGAATTGATTTTCCAGGAGTTCAAAGGAACCGGCAACATGGAGTTGATCCTGGACCGCAAGCTTTCAGATCGGCGCCTTTATCCAGCGATTGACATTCCAAAAAGCGGTACACGAAAAGAGGAAAAATTGTTCGCGGCCCGCCATCTTGAAGCAATCCGGAAGCTCCGCCGAACAATGGTGGACTTGAATCCGATTGAAGCAATGGAAACCTTGATTGCTGCGCTGAAGAAAAATAAGACCAACGAAGAGTTGCTTTCAAAGCTCGCTGTCTAGTCCATAACATTTTTGGCAGCCCTCGTGAAAACGAGGGCTTTTTTGTTGAAGCAGTCCATGCCCCGACCCGAAACCAAACTGCTGACGGTTCGAGCCCGCCCTGCGATGGAGCGGATCATGCAGATTCACCAGGCCATTTCCGGTGGGAAATATCCCAACTGCACCTCCCTGGCCCGTGAAATGGAGGTTTCTTATAAATCGATTCAGCGGGACATTGATTTCATGCGTGACCGACTGGGGTTTCCCCTGGAATTTGATCCAGTTCGAAAGGGATGGTTTTACACCGAGGAGGTCAGTGATTTTCCTGCAATCCAGATTAGTGAAGGGGAGATGTTTGCCCTGCTGGTGGCGGAAAAAGCGTTGCATCAATATCGCGGGACAAGCTTCGAGAAACCTTTAATGCGAGCGTTTCAGAAGATGACCGAATCCCTGCCGGACACGATTTCAATCCAGCTCAGCGAGTGGGACAAGGCGGTAACATTCCGCAGCAGTGTTGAGCCGGTGATCAATTTGGAAGTGTTCAATCAGATTTCAAAAGCTGCGGCTGATCGGAAGCAACTGCGAATCAATTACCAAAAGCCCGGCGCTAAAACGGCCGAGTCCCGGTTAATTGACCCATACCAACTCGCTAACGTGAACGGGGAGTGGTTTTTGTTCGCTTACGATCACCTTCGCAAGGATATCCGCACTTTTGTTCCTGCGCGAATCAAGAATGTGGAATTGACCGGCAAGCTTTTCAAAAGACCTGCGAATTTTTCAATGGAGAAGAACCTCGCGGGAAGTTTTGGCGTGCGCTCCGGGCGAGGGGAGCATGATGTGATATTGCGGTTCGATCCCGAAGTGGCTGATTATATTCGGGAGAAACGCTGGCATCAATCCCAGGTATTGCGAGAACTCGAGGGAGGGGGTGTTGAACTTCAATTCAGGTTGTCCGGACTGGAGGAAATTCAACGCTGGATTTTGAATTGGGGCGCGCAAGTCCAGGTGGTTCAACCTCCGGTGCTTGCCGATGCGATCCGGGAGATTGGGAGGGCGATTGTCAGCCGGTACACCACCGATCAGCGAATTCATTGAGCAAGTTGAGGTTACACTTTGCAACCTCACGAGTGTTGCTTTATAAACTGCCGAAATGACGACGTCCTCACGAACTCGAGCATCGGGACAGCCAGGGATTTCTAAAGGAAGCCAGCCCGTGGTTCAGATCCAACATAAATTACTTGTCGCTAATCGCAGCGAAATTGCCATTCGCGTTTTTCGCGCCGCAACTGAATTGGGATTGCGAACAGTTGCGATATACGCCCAGGAGGACCGCCTTTCCGTTCACCGGTTCAAGGCGGATGAAGCCTATCTGGTGGGTGAAGGCAAAGGACCGGTCGGGGCTTACCTGGACATTCCGGGAATTGTGGCACTGGCCGTGGAAAAAGGGGTGACCATGATCCATCCGGGTTACGGTTTTCTCTCAGAAAATGCCGAATTTGCCCGCGCTTGCGAAGCCGCAGGAATTATTTTTGTAGGCCCTCGCCCGGAACTGCTTGCGTTAATGGGTGATAAAGTTGCCGCGCGCGGGCTCGCCCAAAAAGTCTCTGTTCCGACGTTGCCGGGTACGGAAAATCCGGTGGAGGATCGCGCCGAAGCCTTGAGGATTGGGAAGGAAATTGGCTTCCCACTAATTATCAAAGCAGCCTTTGGCGGCGGCGGTCGAGGAATGCGTGTGGTTGAAAAGGCGGGCGATCTTGCGAATTTTTTGGATGAAGCACGTAATGAGGCAGGACGCGCCTTTGGGAATCCAGCAGTCTTTTTGGAACGCTATATTCCACGCGCCAAGCATATTGAAGTGCAGGTCCTCGGTGACAAGCATGGGAACGTCCTCCATCTCCATGAGCGGGATTGTTCGGTCCAGCGGCGCCATCAAAAAGTCGTCGAGATTGCTCCTTCAGTTAATCTTTCAGACTCGGTGCGCGAAGCTCTTTGTAATGCGGCGGTAAAAATTGCCCGAGAAGTGGGATATGACAATGCGGGCACGGTCGAATTTCTCCTGAACATCGATACAAACGAATGGTTTTTTATCGAAATGAATCCCCGGATCCAAGTCGAGCACACGGTAACTGAGGTCATTACCGGGATCGATCTTGTCAGAGCGCAAATTCTGGTGGCCCAGGGGGCAGCTTTGCATGGCAAGGTTTTGGATTTGCCGTCACAGGAAAATATCCCGCGCAACGGTTTTGCCGTGCAATGCCGTGTGACTACTGAAGATCCGGAGCAAAAATTTACTCCCAATTACGGACGTATTCTTACTTATCGTTCTGCGGCTGGGTTTGGAATCCGCCTTGATGGAGCGATGGGTGAAGCAGGGAGTGTCATTACTCCATTTTATGATTCCTTATTGGTAAAGGTGACCGCTTCGGGCCGCGATTTTTCCAATGCGCTTCAACGGATGGACCGAGCGCTGCGTGAGTTTCGAATTCGTGGTGTCAAAACGAACATTCCTTTTCTTGAAAACCTCATTGCCAATGACACGTTTCGCGCCGGGAACGCCACCACAACCCTGATTGACACCACTCCGGAGCTGCTGACGTTCAAGCCTCGACGGGACCGTGCGACAAAACTATTGGCATTCATTGGCGATGTGAGCGTCAACGGGAATCCGCAGGTCAAAGGATTTATTCCCAAAACGCCGCCTGTAGCGCCTGTTCCCCCAAAGATGGATCGCAAAACGGCGCCTCCTCCTGGCACTCGTCAATTACTTCAGGAACTTGGCCAGAAGAAGTTTGCCGAGTGGACCTTGAAGCAGAAGCGATTGCTCATCACTGACACTACTTTTCGGGATGCGCACCAGTCTTTGATGGCCACCCGTGTTCGTACTTATGACATGCTCGCAATCGCTGATGCTGTGGCCTGCCGGACTCCGGGACTATTCAGCATGGAAATGTGGGGAGGGGCCACGTTCGATACCGCAATGCGGTTTCTGCATGAAGATCCGTGGGAGCGGTTGCGGCAGTTGCGGGAAAAGATTCCGAACATCTGTTTTCAGATGCTTTTCCGTGGATCGAATGCGGTAGGCTACTCGAATTACCCGGATAACGTGGTTGCTGGGTTTGTCAAACATGCCGCAGGGCAGGGGATTGATATCTTCAGGATTTTTGATTCCTTGAATTATCTCCCCAATCTCAAGGTCGCGATGGAGGCGGTCCAGGAAACGCACGCTATTTGTGAAGGAGCGATTTGTTATACCGGTGATATTCTTGACCCACGAAAAACAAAATACTCCATTAAGTATTACCTAAAGCTTGCAAAGGAATTGCAGAAAATGGGAGCTCATTTCCTGGCGATCAAGGACATGGCCGGACTGTGCCGTCCTTACGCCGCCCATGCTTTGGTAAAAGCCTTGAAGGAAGAAATTTCAATTCCTGTCCATTTCCATACGCATGATACGAGTGGGGTCAATTCCGCTTCAATTCTCCAGGCGAGTGATGCCGGGGTGGACGTGGTCGATTTGGCACTGGCTTCCATGTCAGGCTCGACCAGTCAGCCCAACCTGAATTCGATTGTGGCCGCACTCCAAAATACGGGGCGCGATACTGGGTTGGATTTAACAGCATTAAACCAGTTTTCGGATTATTGGGAAGAGGTCAGGACGGTTTATGCCCCGTTCGACACGGCCCCCAAAACTGGAAGCGCGGAAGTTTATCTGCATGAAATGCCGGGTGGGCAGTACACAAATCTAAAAGAACAGGCCGCCAGCATGGGACTTGCCCACCGATGGCCTGAGATCGCCCGCTGTTATGCGGACGTTAACCAGTTATTCGGGGATATTGTCAAAGTCACTCCCAGCTCAAAAGTGGTGGGGGACATGACGATGTTCCTGATCACCAGGGGAATCCGGGCGGCTGATGTGGCAAACCTTGAACCCGGGACCGCTTTCCCGGAATCAGTCATCGATATGCTTTCCGGGGGATTGGGGCAACCGATGGGCGGATGGCCAGCAGATGTCCAAAAGGTGGTGCTTGGGAAACGAAAAGCCAGGGAAGGTCGTCCCGGCGAAGGGATGGCTCCGCTGAACTTTGGAAAGACCACCCAGGAACTTGCCACAAAACTGAAGCGTGAGGTCACAATTGACGATCTCTACAGTCATTTGATGTATCCACAAGTCTTTGCGGATTTCGTCAAATTTAACCGTGAATTCAGTGATGTTTCTGTTCTTCCCACCACCGCCTTCCTGTATGGCCTAAAACTTGGCGAGGAGATTTCTGTTGAAATTGAGCCGGGGAAAACCTTGTTCATCAAATTGATCAATATCGGTGCGCCGGACAAGGATGGTTCTCGTGTTCTCCTCTTTGAACTGAATGGAATGCCGCGAGAGGCAACGGTTTTTGATAAATCCATCCAACCAAAGGTCAAAGCCCGCCCAAAAGCCGACCCTGACAATCTGTTGCAGGTCGGTGCTCCAATTCCAGGGTTGATTACGAATCTCAATGTCAGTCTCCAAACGAAGGTGGCTAAAGGAGACAAGCTGTTGACGTTGGAAGCCATGAAAATGCAAACAACGATTTACGCGCCTTGCGATGGAATTGTGGACGCGATCCATATCGGAACAGGGGAAACAGTCGAGACAAAGGACTTGATGCTTACCTTACGTCCACCTGAATAATCGTCAAATCCGAATTAAAAGATATTTATATATTGATTTTTGTATGTTTTCGTTCCATCCTCTCCTTAATCATGAGTGACCAGCATCCTATTCATCAGCTCCTAAAAAAGCGCATCCTCATTATCGATGGTGCGATGGGAACGATGATTCAGCGATACAAGCTTTCTGAGGAACAGTATCGCGGAGAACGGTTTAAGAATGCTTCCAAAGACCAGAAGGGAAACAATGATCTTCTTTCCCTGACGCAGCCGCATATTATCCAGGAGATTCATCGGCAATACCTTGAAGCTGGTGCGGATATCATCGAAACAAATACTTTTAATTCAAATGAAATTTCACTGGCAGATTACGACCTGGTTTCGTTGGGCTATGAATTAAACCTCGCTGGTGCTAGAAATGCCCGTCTGGCGGCCGATGCCATCATGAAGGCGCAGCCGGGTCGGCTCTGTTTTGTGGCAGGTGCTCTTGGTCCCACAACAAAAACGGCTACAATTTCTCCTGACGTAAATGATCCTGCCGCCCGTGGAGTGACTTATGATGAACTTGTAGCCGCCTACACTGAGCAGGTTCGTGGTTTGCTGGATGGCGGTTCTGATCTGTTGCTGGTGGAAACGGTTTTCGATTCCCTGAATTCCAAGGCGGCTTTGTTTGCGATCGACCAGTTTTTTACGGAAACAAGGCGGCGCATTCCGGTGATGGTTTCATTTACCATTACAGATGGTAGTGGACGGACCCTTTCGGGGCAGACCGTGGAAGCATATTGGAACTCGATCTCTCACATGGAGTTATTGAGTGTGGGAATTAATTGCGCACTCGGGCCGAAAGAGATGCGTCCATTTATTGAGGAGTTGTCGCGGTTGGCTCCCATTTATGTGAGCTGCTATCCCAACGCCGGTTTGCCAGACCCCATGTCACCCACTGGTTTTCCTGAGACTCCTGAGACCATGGCTCCCAAAATCAAGGATTTTGCGGAGCAGGGCTGGTTGAATATTGTGGGTGGTTGTTGCGGGACCACACCGCCACACATCAAGGCGATTGCTGAAGCCGTGAAACCATTCCTGCCGCGTGTTCCCCCTACCATTGAACCATGGACACGGCTGAGTGGCCTGGAACCATTGACCATTCGCCCCAACACCAATTTCGTCAATGTGGGGGAGCGCACGAATATTACCGGCTCTCCCAAATTTTCAAAACTGATCCTCGGCGGCCAATTTGAGGAGGCTCTGGCCATTGCTCGGCAGCAGGTCGAAGGCGGCGCTCAGATCATCGATGTCAATATGGATGAGGGAATGATCGATTCTGAGAAGACGATGGTTCATTTCCTGAACCTGATCGCCTCAGAACCGGATATTGCCCGTGTCCCGATCATGGTGGACAGCTCGAAATGGAGCGTGTTGGAAGCCGGTCTGAAATGCATTCAGGGCAAGGCGATTGTAAATTCCATTTCGCTGAAGGAAGGTGAAGAAAAATTTCTTCACCAAGCCAGACTGATCCGCCGGTATGGTGCCGCCGTCGTGGTCATGGCCTTTGACGAGGTCGGGCAGGCGGACACAGCTAAACGCAAAGTCGAAATCTGCACTCGTTCCTACAAATTGTTGACTGAAAAAGTGGGTTTCCCGCCGCAGGACATTATTTTTGATCCAAATATCCTGACGGTCGCAACGGGGATGGAAGAGCATAATAATTATGCCGTCGATTTCATCGAAGCGACGCGCGCGATCAAGCAAACCCTGCCGCATTGCAAGGTAAGTGGAGGGGTCAGCAATATCTCCTTCTCTTTCCGGGGCAACAATGTAGTGCGTGAAGCGATGCACAGCGCATTTCTTTATCACGCGATCAAAGCAGGGATGGACATGGGAATCGTTAACGCCGGGATGCTTGAGGTGTATGAAGAAATTCCCAGGGACTTGCTGGAATTGGTTGAGGATGTCCTGCTGAATCGACGTCCGGACGCTACCGAACGGCTGATCAAGTTTGCCGATTCAGTGAAGAAAAAAGACAAAGCAGAAGTTGTCGAGGATGAGTGGCGCAAAGGAACAGTTGAAGAACGGCTCAGCCACGCGCTCGTAAAAGGAATCATCGACTACATTGATGTTGATACGGAGGAAGCGCGCCAAAAGTATGAGCGACCACTCCTTGTCATCGAAGGTCCGCTGATGTCCGGGATGAACGTTGTTGGGGATTTGTTTGGAGCAGGAAAAATGTTTCTCCCCCAGGTGGTTAAAAGCGCCCGCGTCATGAAAAAGGCAGTCGCTTATCTACTTCCATTCATGGAGGAGGAGAAGCGGTTATCGGGAGGATCCAAGCCTCAAGGGAGAATTGTCATGGCAACTGTAAAAGGGGATGTGCATGACATTGGGAAGAACATTGTTGGGGTTGTGCTCGGGTGCAATAATTATGAAATCATTGACCTGGGAGTGATGGTTTCCTGTGAAAAGATTTTGGATAAAGCCAGGGAAGTGCAGGCGGATATCATTGGATTGAGCGGCCTGATTACTCCTTCACTGGATGAAATGGTGCATGTTGCGAAGGAGATGCAACGGGAGGGAATGAGCATTCCTCTTTTGATCGGTGGCGCAACCACCAGTCGTGCCCACACCGCCGTTAAAATTGCCCCTGGATATCAGCATCCGGTTGTGCATGTCCTGGATGCGTCACGCGCGGTGGGTGTGGTGGGAAGCCTGATGAGCAATGATTTGCGGGGTGCGTATGCTCAAAAAAATCGGGAAGAACAGGAAAAACTGCGTGTTGCTCATGCATCCCAAAAAACGGGCAAGCCTCTTCTTTCAATTGAGGAAGCACGGAAACGGAGGACCCCATGTGACTGGAACAGCATTGATATCCCCAAACCTGAATTCACCGGGATCAAAACGCTGGAGGATTTTCCGCTGGAGCAGATCGCGGCGTTCATTGACTGGTCCCCATTTTTTCACACATGGGAATTACGCGGCAGATATCCTTCCATCTTTGATGATGCGGAAGTGGGACCAAAGGCCAGAGAGCTGTTCGATGATGCAAAAAAACTGCTTAATTTGATCATCGATCAAAAACTCTTCAGTGCCCGCGCAGTTTACGGGTTTTTTCCTGCCAATTCTGTGGGTGATGATATTGAAATTTACACTGACGAAAGTCGTAGCGAACTACTGACGAAATTTCACACGCTGCGCCAGCAAATGGATAAACCAGCGGATCAGTTCAACCATGCGCTTTCTGATTTTATCGCCCCGAAGGAAAGTGGACGTGGCGATTACCTGGGAGCGTTTGCTGTTACTGCGGGGCATGGAGTGGATGAGTTGGCCAGGAAATTCGAGAAGGACCATGATGACTACAATTCAATCATGGCCAAGGCTTTGGGAGATCGTTTGGCTGAAGCATTTGCCGAATGCCTCCACAAACGTGTCCGTGAAGAGTGGGGATATGGAAAAAACGAGAACCTCTCCAACGATGACTTGATCCGGGAAAAATATCGCGGAATCCGTCCGGCAGCCGGTTACCCTGCCTGTCCGGACCACACGGAAAAACAGATCCTCTGGCAATTGCTTCAAGTGGAGAAAAATGCCGGGATTAAACTGACGGAAAGTTGCGCGATGTGGCCCGCTGGGAGTGTCAGTGGATTATATTTCGCCCATCCTGAATCGAAGTATTTTGGAGTCGGCAAAATAGATCGAGACCAGGTGCTGGATTACCATTTGCGCAAGAAAATGGATTTGCAAACCACTGAACGATGGCTTGGCCCCAACCTTGGCTATGATCCTGACCAGGTGACTCCCATCGCTCCGGTTCCAGGGGTGACCTGCGGCTGCGGCCGACCTCACTGACTCGGAGAATTAAATTAAATTTCAAAGTCGCCCTTATCGACTTTACGGTCAGCCTTGTTGAGGAATTTGAGATTGACCTCTTCGTAAACCACCAGCGTATTCGGGGGGACACTGTGCAATAAGAACACATTTGCACCTATCGTGCTTCCACTGCCGATGACCGTTTCACCACCAATGATTGTGGCCCCTGCATAGATCGTGACATGGTCCTCAACAGTTGGGTGGCGCTTCACTCCCTTGAGCATTTGTCCCGCTGAAAGGGACCGCGCCACCAGTGAAACTCCCTGGTACATCTTTACATGATTTCCAATCTCGCAGGTTTCTCCAATGACAGTCCCAGTGCCATGATCGATAAAAAAATGGGAGCCAATCTGTGCGCCGGGATGGATATCAATGCCAGTCCGCGCGTGCGCCCACTCGGTCATGATTCGGGGAATCAAGGCGACCCCATGCTGATAAAGTTCATGCGCAAGTCGCTGAACAGCGATTGCCTCAATGAAAGGGTAAGCCACGATCACTTCTTCTTTGCTCAATGCCGCAGGGTCCCCATTGTAGGCTGCTTCCGCATCCGTCTGAAGCAGTTCCCGCACAGACGGAAGGCGGGAAAGAAACTGCATGCTGATCTCTCGGGCACGACTGCGGATCGAGAGCTTTTCAGATTTTGAATACTCGAGGCTTTTTAAAATTTCCTCCTCCAGCCGTTCCTGGACGCTATCCATGAGATTGGCCGTTTCCATTTTGATATCAAATGAATGAATCGGTCGGTCATCAAAAAAGCCGGGAAAAAGAAGTCTCAACAAATCTTCAGTTACCTGGGTAATCGCGCATTTGGATGGCAGGTTCGCGGCATCCAATCGGTTAATTCCTCCAACGCGTGCGTAAGAGGCGATCAGTTGTTGCGTCAACTCTGTGACGGTAGTGCTCACAAGAGCAGAGTGTGCCCACCTTGCGGTTCAAAGCAAGTTTACGAAGTTTGGTTCAACCACGAACGGCAGTCCGAATTATATTATACACCTCTGTCGATTGAATTTGTGAACGAGGAAGTTTTTGATTTTGGACTAAAATCACCGGTTGTTCAGAGATATTGTCCGAAACGCGTCCGTGCGATCCTTTGACCAGGTTTGCGTCCAATGGAATCACATCCATCAGCATCCGGAACCCAAGTTTTTTCTTTAGCAACTTTGAAACGATTTTTAGCTTTGGAAATTTCAGCGCAGGATCAATGAATAATTCCACCGGGTCGTAACCGGGTTTTCGATGAATATCGACGCATCGTGCAAAATCCGGTGCCAATGCATCATCCAACCAATAATAATAAGTAAACCAGGAGCGGGTATCTGAAATTGCAATCAGGTCACCTGCACGTTCATGGTCGATTCCCTTTATAGATTTCTCTTCGGCTCCAAGGATTTGCTCTACACCCTGTTGCTGGGAAATTACCTCCCTTACTTTATTTAAAATTGATAGGTCATTGACGTAAATATGGGCAATCTGGTGGTCTGCCACCGCAAAAGCCTTACTTGCTCCTGCGTCCAGCAATTCCAATCCCAACTCCTCTTTAATCGTCAGCCAACCTTTCTGGCGAAACAATCGATTCAAATGAATTGGGCGATCCACTTCCGTAATCCCATACTCCGAGAGAACGATCACCTGCACTCCGGATTTCTCAAAAAATTTGATCAGATCACCAACAATTGCATCAATTTGCGCCAGATCCTCATTGATCGAAGGATGGTTTGGGCCAAACCGTTGCAGGTTGTAATCAAGATGAGGCAGGTAAACGAGCGACAGGGTGGGGTGATAAAGGTTCTCAATCCATTTTGCGGATTCAGCGATCCACTTTGACACAGCATCCGGAGCAAACTGTGCTGAACGCATTCCCGCTGCGGGGCCCCAAAATGCCGGGAATGGAAACTCTCCCAATTCCTTCTTGATCTCGGTGCGAATTGAAAATGGCCAGGTATAAACATCGAAAACCTTGCGACCATCCGCCGGGTACATGGGGCGTGGAGTGATCGAGTAGTCCGCACTGGAATACATATTATACCACCAGAACAATTTTGCGCAGGTAAAGGAAGGATCCTGCCGTTTCAACTCATCCCAGATCTTGGGAGCGGTGACAAGATGGTTGGATTGTTTCCAGAACTGCACTTCCGCCATCTGGCGGTTATACCACCCATTTCCCACAATCCCATGATGGCTTGCGGACAGACCAGTCACGTAATCTGATTGGGCAGTGCATGTGACTGCCGGAAAAGCAGGAACAATCGTGCCGCGCGAAAGCAGGGCTGCGAATTTTTGAAGATTGGGAGTGTGACTGCCCAGGAGTGAATCGCTGAGTCCGACCACGTTGATAACAGCCGTCCGGGTCACGAGTCATTAAGAGTTAAGCCGTGGCTCGATCCAGCAATCGAATACGAGTGGTTTCACGTCGTGAAAGCTCGCTGATGGCTTCCAACATCCTGCCGATTTCAATTTCGTGGACTTCAAAACCAACGCCGATTCCTTTCAGCAACGTAATCGTCAATTCGCCACCCAGATGTTCCCGAAATTCCTCCAAACCGTTCAGGACGATCAAGGCTCCATTTGAATCCGAGTGCAACAATTCCGATGCGAACAGATCGAAACCCAGAGTCTCAAGCAGACTGAGAATACGCTCGGCAACCGAGGCATCAATAAAGCCAGACTTGCGGGAATAAATTACATCCATGGCCAGGCCGATTGCCACAGCTTCACCATGGCGAATTCGATATTCCGAGATTTGCTCCAGCTTGTGCGCAGCCCAATGCCCAAAATCCAGTGGCCGTGCTGAACCCATTTCAAATGGATCACCTGATGTCGCAATATGGTTCAGATGCAGCTCAGCCGAACGGAAAATCAGCCGCTTCATCGCATCCGGCTGAAAATCCCGCAGGCGCAAGGCATCCTGCTCAATCTGTTCAAAAAAGCGGGCATCGCGGATCAGGGCCACCTTGACAGCCTCCACATAACCAGCTCGTTTATCCCGGGGTGAGAGAGAGCCAAGCAATTGAAAATCATTCACCACCGCAAATGGCACGGCAAAAGTCCCGATGAAATTCTTTTTGCCAAATGCATTGATCCCATTTTTTACCCCCACCCCGGAATCGTCCTGGCTCAAGGTCGTGGTCGGAATGCGAATGTGCCGCACGCCACGATGCGCCG
>JANRLX010000078.1:0-16771 GCA_033762115.1 Verrucomicrobiota bacterium | reverse complement strand
CGGTGCTGGTGGCCAATGCCGAGCCGTTCAGGAAATATTCAACGCGCACCACGGAACCGTCACTGTCGGCCTGATTTACGGTGATCTGGAATGGGACTTCCGCTTTTACTTTCTGATTGGAGGTCGGACTGGTGATGGAGATGGTGGGGTTCGCGTTGACCTGCCCGAAGAAACCGACGGAAGCGATTGCTGATTCAGCCCCCAAGGTGTCAACAGCGCGTGCGGATAGAATATGATTCCCGGCGGGGAACAGGAAATTTTCCAGGCTATAGGGTGCGAGGTTGTTGGTGCGAACGGGCGTTCCGTCCAGGAGAAAAATCACATGTGAAAGATCATTGTTGGCATCGGAGGCATTGACTGTAGCAGTGAATGGTTGAGATGCGCTGATGATTTGATTCTGGGTGGGCTGTGTGATCGTGATACTGGGAGCGTTGTTGGCCCGTGCGGTAAAAGCGACCGTGGCTGAAATGTTCGTGGCCCCGAAAGTATCCACGATCCTGGCTTGAAGCAGATGCGCCCCTGCGGTGAAGACGCGTGTCAAAGAGTAGGGAGGTACCGTGTTTGTCGCGATGTTGATGTCATCGAGGATATATTCGACGCGGGCAATCGAATTCTCCGGGTCCGCAGTGGTGACAGTAATGGTTTGAAAGACGTTGGCAGCCAGGACCTGATTATTGACTGGAGAGGTGATGGCAATGGTTGGCTTGCTATTGACTGTAATCACCGCCGGATCGCTAGTGATTGATCCCGCAGAGTTTTGGATGAAAACTTTATAAACCCCGGCGTCGGATTTTGCGATGCTTGGGAATGATAATGTTGCGTTTGTTTTGCCAAAGAGCGGGTTATCACCGAGGAACCATTGATAAGTGGGCGCTGGATCAGCGGACACTTCCACAGTCAGGTTCACCTCAGTGCCTTCATTGACGGATTGGGTGGCTGGAGGAGTAATAATGGAAGGAGCCAGGCCGAAAGAGTCGGATAAATCGGGAATGCTATCGCCATCGGTGTCATTCACAGCATCCACAATTTCAATGTACCAGGTGATGAAGTCAGGGGCCGCAGTGGAGAAGGAATTGGTTTGAAACTGGATGTTACCGACGTATCGATTTCCAAACCGGGTCAATACAGTCGAGTTGACCACATGAAAAATATTATTCGGTCCGACAAGCAAATGTTGGGGCAATTGGATCTGGTTGGCATTCAGAACAGTAAACTGGTTGGTGCTTTTAACCTCATAGGCAGAACCAACCGGATCGACGAAATTGTAAGTCAGGACCATTTGGTTGGGTGATCGGGTATAGCTGATGGAGCCGGAAAAATTAGGCAGGCCCCAGTTACCTTGATAAGACATGAGAGATCCGGCGAAATTAAAGGTGAAAACGAAGGTTCCACTTGCTGAACCGGCGGAACGTTGAAAATTGCCGGTGAGTGACTCCGGATTGACGTGAGTGTTGTCCCCGGTGGCATCGGCAATGATGGTACCGGTGATACCGGTATCGATGCCAAGATTGCCTTGCATCCAATCCGGCAGGCCATTCGCATCACTATCAGTCGTGGGCAAATTGATCCGGATATTGCCGTACTCCTGAAGATTGGCTCCATTGGGATCGCTATAAGTGCGATAATCGGTTTCGTAAACACCAGCCACACCGGGGCGGGGACGAAGTTCATGCGTGTTTTCTGCAGGAAGATTAGCAGTGCCATCGAAGCTGGTGAAAAAAGTAAAAAATTCACCGAGCGGGAATACGAAAGCGGAAACGTTGGAGATATAGACGGCTCGTGACTGCGCGGAAGCGGTGGCGGTTCTTGTTGCCTGAGCATGGAGTTGAACGCTCAAGCCAATCGAAAGCAGGAGAAGGGTAGCAGAATTCTTCATTTATGGTGCCAAAAGGGATGGATTGTGTCGGGGAATGGTTCAGGTAGCAAGTCTACTAAAGTAGCAGGTTCAAATCGATTTAAGGTTTGACCTCAATTCTAAAAAGATGTTCTGAGTTTGTTCCATTGGGGGAGAAAGTATGAATCATTTCCTCGCCGGAGGCGCGAAGCCAATCCGAGTAAGGGGTCCATGTTTCCAAATCGCTGCTGCCTGTCACCCGATAAATAAATCCAGGAACAGAAAGCCAGCGGAGTTGGACCCGTCCATCAGGGAAGATCGTTGGTTGAACCATGGCCAGGGCAGAGTTTGGGTTTGATGGGTTGGTTCCCGAAAGAAATTCGCTCAGGTTGGAATAGCCATCCCCATCAAAATCATCCGACCCGGAGCGGTCAGATGTCACAGCGTTGAAGAAGTTCATTTCCCATTGATCAGAGAGACCGTTTTGGTTGCTGTCGGCAAAGGTGTAATTACCGGTAAAACGCAGTGTGGAATTTCCGCCGAGCAGGTTGGTCTGGGGGGGAGGGGATTGGTAATAAGGGACTTCATCCCATGTGATCACATATTCCCCTGCAATTGCATTGGTGCGGACAAAATTCTGCCCCTGACCGATGAATTCACTCTCACCTTCAAGAGTAAATCCGGCCCGGGCCAGGTTGTTGGTGACCTGGATGGTACCCCGCACGACGTTTGTGACGATCACGGAAACATCATCGACCAGCCACCCTGGATGGATCAGTGTTTCAAATCCAAAATCGAGCAGTTCATAAGCCCAGACGACGCGCACGACACGTCCCAGATGCGGGGTGAGATCAATTTTTTCTTCATTCCAAAACTCAAGGTCATAATAGGAGGCGAGCTCGATTGGTTGTGTTTGCAAATTTGTGAACAGCAACACGCGAGCTGATTCAAAGGTCGCGTCAGGAGTCATATCATACGCATGCCAAAAGCGAAGCGTGGCGTGATTTCCGCCCGTCAACAAAATTGCCGGACTGATGAGAAATGTTTGGGAGAAGGTCGAGAAATTTCCGTTAAGGTTATTTCCCCAGGCATTGATGCCGGAATGCGCGGTTTCTTCGATGCCATTATTGGGTTGGCCAAGCTCCCAGGCCGTTTCACTGTCCTCAACCGTCTCGATGCTCCAACGATCAATTGAATCTTCCAGATCATCAATCCAGGGAGGGATTTTTGGGGCAAGGGTTTTGAACGTGTAAAAATTGCCATTGTTGTCGTCCACCGAGGTGTTGCCTGCCTGATCACGGTTGACGACCTGATAATAATATTGCTTGTCCGGCAGCAGGCCATCAATGACGAGTTCGTGAATTTCCGAATGAGTCGCACGATAAGCAGTCCGTCCCAGCAAAGGAGATTCGCCATATTGAACCAAGGCGTCCGCAGGTTCGGAACTGGTCCATGAAATAAAGGCAAATTCATAATCCTCCTCATGCTGAAGGAGCGAAATAGCGGGAGCAACCGTATCCACAATGGCCCTGGCCTGAAGGGTTGTTTGAGCGGAAGCATCCAAATACTCCACCCAGAGAGAATCTTCGTGCTGAACCGCAAGTTTTCCGGGACCAGGGGCATTCGTGGAGGTCAGGACGGCGTAACCACGAAAAAGACCTGAGCGCAACGTTTCCTCCAGTTGAACAACGATTCCATTGGTATCTGTCGAACTGCGAAAGGTGACGGAAAGATTCTGTTGACCGGCAAGATCGGAATCGGCCACTTCAACCGTCGCTTTTGAATTGGTGGTGTAGGCGCTGTTATCAAGGGCAATTGTGCCGAGACCATTCACACCGGGTGCCAAAAATGATATGATATTTTTCAACAGGGCAGGACGATTATTGGGATATGGTCCGTCCATTGGAAGGGCATCCAGGGGAAAGCTTAAAAAGACCACTCGACCTTGAGAATCCTGGCCCGTTTTTGGGTAACGAACACCAACGGTTTTACCTGATACCGTATCCACGAGAATCGATGCCGAATTTGTGGTGGGTGTAAAGGTATCGGAAAGATCGGGCCCAATGTTAGGGGCGATGGGTTCCAGTTCAAAAATGGGATAGGAAGAGTAATCGAGCGTCATTTCCATCCCGCTGCTGACAGATTCCAACTCTTCTCCGGAAATCATCGGCACCGTACGGTCCTGGTCACAATCATCGCATTCCGCAAAAATGTCGGGAGGAGGCAGGGTAAACTCACTAACTTGTAAAACATTGGTGCGGAAAGGGACTTCACCGATTCGGCTAAGAATTTCCATGGACGCCATCAGGAAAGCCCCGCCGCGGTCGAGGTATTGCTCAATCATCGTTTGCCGGGTGGCGCTTAAAGTGGCGCTATCCGCATTTTGTTCCCAGAAACTGTCATTGACCCGCCAGATGACAACTCGAAATGGCAACAGGTCAGGCAGTGTGGGGATACCATCCGTCTCGGTGTCCCACACTTCATAACTAACGCCGGTTTGATCCAAGGCATCGGTGTAGGTGGTGATTGGAATGTCGACAGTTTGTTCCTCAATATTCGTGATCTCGTAAGAATCCACCAGGAGTACCGTGGCCGCAGGACGAGCCACAAAACTGAACCCGGCTCCTGCATTGTCGTTCGTGGTGATGTTGCCCGCTTCATCAGTTGCCACGATCTTGAATTGATAAGTGAAACCCTCGACCAGCCCGGGAAGTGCGATTTCCTGGGTCAAAGTAAAGGAACGGTTTGTTGCAACCAGTGAATAGAAATGATTGGTCCCATACAGGACTGTGCCATTGGCAATTTCATCAGTCCGCCAGGAAACCAGCTCCCGACCAAAACGGTTGGTGGAAGTGACCTGAGTGATCACAGGACCCAAAAGGTCCCCCCGGCTGGTGGCGGTAACTACAATTGCAGGCGCTGCATCCTGGTAAATCGCTTCTATAACATCGCCATGAGCGATGTTAAGGGCGCCATCATTCCGGACCGGGAGTGTTGCGGTCTGGACCGCACCGGTGAACACGCCAAGAGAACCCTGAGCCTGCAAAGTGACTAAAAAACCGTTGGTTTCACTGCTGCTTCTGACCAGGACGTCAATGCTGCTTTGCCCTGCAAGATCGAAATCAATCAGCTTCAACTTGATGGTTGCTGGAATTCTGTAGGCTTTGCGATCAAAAGTGATTACTCCACGGCCGGGCAACGGGATATTCCCCGAATAAACAAGGGCAAAATCCTGATCAACAGACAGAGTGTCCTTTCGCGCATCCTCAACCACATTTCTGGCTCGAACGCGGACAATGTATTCACCAGGTTCAGGCACAGAGAGATGCACTCCTTCCACATTATTGATCGTATCGTGGGCAATAGGGTAGGAGACCGATTCTCCTCGCTCGAATTGATTGCCGGAATAGATGTTCCCATTGGGTGCGATCACTTCCAGGTCCAGATCATTGACGAGGGCAGGGATGGCAGCGGGGAACCCTGGCACGTCTGTGTAGGTCATGGTTATTTTCAGAGGGACCGTGGAATCTGAAATAATAAAGCTCCGTTCAAAAACCTGTGAGTTGGTCAATGGTTGAATTTGGTCGATATATTGATATTGCCGTTCGGAACTGAGCAGTTCGGTGAGTTCCACCCGCCCCCAACCTTCGTCATTATTGGGGATGGAGGCAGTGCCAAAATCTGAATCCATATCCACTGCCGAGTTGATCAGGGCAGCTTTCACGAGGGCAGGGGAGGGTGTCTCACCCTGATGAGTCTCGCGATAATATTGAACAAACACTGCCGCTGCACCGGATACCTGTGGCCCTGCCTGACTGGTCCCTCCCTGGTATTGATAATATGAGGAAATGGGAGACCATGAATTCTCATCACCTGCTGCTGAAGATTGCAGGGAGGCGATCCAGGTTCCGGGTGCGACCAGATCCGGTTTAATGCGACCATCCTCGCAAGGCCCGCGACTTGAAAAGTCGGCCATGGCATCCTCACCATCTGCATAAATCACGAATTCCAGTCGATTATTTTGGGAAGCACCGGTTGCAATCACGTTTTTAGCCACTGCCGGGCTGCCGATGGTTTTGCTGCCGGGGCCGGCATTGCCCGCTGAGAATTCGAGAATATACTGCTGATCTCCAGGTGTGATGGCGTCTGCGTCACGCACCAGGGCGTCAAATTCCATCGCGCTCAGATCATAACGACCCTGCGTATCATCCCCCCAGGAATTCGATCCAATATCAGCCCCGGCCTGAACTGCATTCCGGGTGAGTTGCTCAAAGGAATCAGGCGGTTCATAACCGCCTAATCCATCAAACATCCGTTGACCAATGATGTGAGCCCCTGGAGCCACGCCGAGACCGTAAAGGTAACCAAATTCATCGACCTCACCGGTAGCGCCGTTTCCTGCGACAATTCCCGCAACATGGGTTCCATGGCTATGCTCGTCGGAGGCGTCAGTTAACTGGCCGTAAAAGAAAAATCCATCCACCCGTCCAGCCAGATCCGGGTGCATGTCCCCAACATTCCCGCTTCCGAGCCCGCTATCAGCCACGGCCACTGTCACGCCGCTCCCATCAAAGCCCAGTTCCTGCACCGCTGTGCCGGGGCCTTCGAGTTCTCCGCCAAAAATTTCGGCGGCCAGTTCATCATACAATTTGACCTGTGGCGCTGGTTCAATCCATAAAACGGATTTTGCCCTTGCCAGTTCGGCCAAATGTTCGGGCAAAGTCACACCCTGGGCGATTGTTCCTGCACGGGTGCGTGAAATTCGCGAAACATTGCTTAATAATTTTCGCACCCGCGCCAATTCAGCCCCATCTTTGTCCGGCGTGAGGAGCACACGCACCTTTGTGCCTTTCACGGGAGCGGCGAGGGGGGGGAGAAGCCCTTGATGAATTTTATGTTCGGGCTTGTAGGGGCCCATCCAGCGAACAAAGGGGAGTTCCATTACCTGATCAAGCTGTGCGCCATCTGCCTTGACAACAAATGCGTCCTCGGGAACCGATTGCAGCACTCGAACACTTACCGCGAGCAGTAACTCGCGCCAATCATTCGGCCTTTGGTCTTCCAGCTGAAGGAGATACAAACCCTGCAGGGGAGGCTGTTCGCGTTGCCTTTGGAGGGAGGCTTCCTCCTTTTCAGGAGTAAAAATGCGCTCATTCCTAAGGCGGATTTCCTTTCCTTGTATGACGCTGCCCCCCAGTGCAAAAAGTAAGATGGCCAGAACGAACTGCATGACTTTCAATGAGGGGGCAAAAGTAGCCTATACGGGATCTTCTCTCAACCGCACTCTATGATCTCTTTCTGTATGAATAAGTAGATAGCAAGAACGATGCTAGGACAGGAAAGGACTTCTTCTCGCCCTTAAGGCAGGACAAGCTCGGTTTTGTAAAAACGGATTGGGTGTGGTGAGACAATTGGCTCAAGAATTGTCAGCACATTTTCGTTGGTGATGAATTGTGGTTCGTTGATTAATTCCCAGGGGCCCATGAGGGACTCGGCTGCATAAAGCGAATAACTCACACCTGGTAAATAGCCTGTCTGGATTCCATTTAGCGCCTGGGCCAGATTTTGCACCTTCGCATGGGGCAAGGTCCCAAATGTCTTCCTGGCAGCCCTGGCAAAATCGATTCTGCCCCAACCGTAAAACTGGTCCCAACCGGTGGTGCCGAGATCCAGGGCTGTTTCCACAAGAATTTGGTAAATTTGATCCCCTGTAAGTTCCGGATTGATACTCATGAGGAGTGCAGCAATTCCTGTCAGGAGTGGGGTGGCGTAACTGGTGCCTGAATCGGAAGCATAGCTGCTTCCCACGTCTGTTGAA
Source organism: Verrucomicrobiota bacterium (assembly GCA_033762115.1). Taxonomy (GTDB): domain Bacteria; phylum Verrucomicrobiota; class Verrucomicrobiia; order Limisphaerales; family SXQI01; genus JANRLX01. Next base: position 9,119 of record JANRLX010000078.1, on the reverse strand, counting down.
AAAATCTCCCAGCCAGGGGCAATAAAATCAAGGTGCAGGCCCCAACTTGAACGCCGCAGATCATTGGTGTCGGTCATCGCCACGGCGATGATGTTGGAATGAGCAGGGTAATTTAACCGGCTGTTACCGTTGACCCCCGCCATAAAAAGCAATCCGGAATTTTTTTGCTTCAGGTTTGCGCCTTCCTGGTTGAGTGTTGAACTGTAGGCGCCATCCCAACTGACATTCACCACCCGCACGCCATTGTTTGCGGCCCAGCGAATACCATTTGCGAGATCCACAATTCCGACTGACAGGGTCGTGTCATTTTCAATATCCACCGGAAGAATGACGGAATTTCCTGCTCCCGCCACCCCCTGGATATTATGCAACACCGCCGCAGCCATTCCGGCGCCCACTGTTGAATGCGTGATTCCTGGCGAGGAGGTGACCGGCTGGTTGCGGGTGGTGTCAAAACCGGCCGCTGTATTCGCGACAAGGTCGGGATGATTCATCTGAAAGGGGGCATCCAAAATGGCAATCTGCACGGTGTGGTTTCCGCGTGAATAATCCCAGGCCCTGCGGCTGCCGATTTTTTCATGATGCCACTGTTGATTGTAACCGGGATCATTGGCGTAGAACTGGCGGGTGACGATGGTGTCCAATTCGGCAAAATTAATGTCCAGCCGTTTCAAGAGGCTATCGATTGCAGCCTGTTCGGTCCCTTCTTCGACAAACAAAGCCCTGGTTTCATCCGCACTTCGAAAACCGACCAGGACGAGCCCTGCGGTGTATGGCCGATTGGCAGAAAAGTAATTCATCGCCAGCAACCTTTTGGATATTTCGGAATGCTTCAACTGCCCCGCCTCTTCCAACGAAATGGAACGAGCTGCGAGTGCCGGAGTGGAGAGGTGAGTCAATTCCTCGGCTGTCACTTTTTTTGACTGAATGTTCGTCGAGGTGACTGACTGCCCAGCGGATGCGGTGAAATGGGGATCTGCTAAAAGCGAACGCGTTGGTGAGGGAAGCGCCGGGCCTGGTGTTACTGAAACGGTAGTTTGAGCGGAAGCCGGGGAGGCAGGCTGATGAAAAAAAATCCATCCCCCGACAAGGAGGAGAAAAATTCCTGTTAAAAGCCAGCGATGCACAACCTTGCTTGTAGCTCATGCCGTGCCGAAACTCAAATGTGCGTGAAAAGAAAGGCGGTTGCAGTCCATTGCAGACGCTCCCGCCTTCACCATGAACACAGTGGATTTCTCCCCACTGCCTGAGCGCAAAGGGTTACTGGAAAACCGGGAAACCATAAAAACCCGGAAACCCTGTCACGCTGGGTCTAAAGTATTCTGGAAGTGCAGATTTGCCATACAGAGAAGACCTGAAAGAGAGTCAGGCCGCTCTCTGGTGGCACTCATCAGGGCATGAGGGAAAATTTGAATGAAAAAACCTCTTCCTGAAAGAGCCTGAAAACAGTGTACTCCTGGTCTGGAGCTTGATTTGATTCGACTCCGGGACTTGTGGGAGTCATTCTTTTTATCATGTCGCCAGGGTTAAGTTATTTATCGAAATCACGTTCCTTGATCGAATCAGTCGAGTGCCAGATTGAGAGGATCCAGAAGGCTGCCGAATGGTTTGCCGGGAGCATTTCGGCTGGGCGGATAGTCCATCTGTTCGGTTCGGGCCACAGCCGGATTCTTGTGGAGGAAATGTGGCCTCGGTACGGTTCCTTCCCAGGATTTAATCCGATTGTCGAGCTTTCCCTGAGTTTTCATAACCTCGTGGTCGGAGCCAATGGTCAGCGCCAGGCAATGTTCCTGGAAAATGTTTCAGGGTTGGCGGAGCGGATTCTACGCAATTTCGACCTCTCCCCCCAGGATTGTGCGCTGGTGATCTCCTCCAGCGGTTGCAATGTGGTGCCTATTGAAATGGCGGAGGAATTCAAGAAGCGAAAGGTTCGGGTGGTTGCCATCATCAGCAAAGCCCATTCCGAGGCGAGCAGGAGCCAGCATCCTTCCGGTAAAAAATTGCAGGATTTTTCCGACCTGGTCCTCGATACCGGAGCCCCGGTGGGGGATGCGATGGTGCAAATCGAAAATTTAAGGACTCCCGTGGCTCCGGGTTCCACTGTTGGTGGCTGCCTGATTGTGAATGCTCTCAAAGCGGAAATTGCCGCTCGCCTTACTGAAGCCGGGCACCCTCCCAAAGTGCTCACAGCAGGAGCGATTGTCGGGCGGGAGGAGGCGACTCGCCTTTTTGAATCTGCCTATGACGAACACGGCCGTCGAATGGCGCGGCTTTACGAGAACCTTGGAACTGATACAACTTCATGAGCATGGACCTCAAACCACTTCGCACGACTGTCATCGGCAGCTATCCATTCCCCAGCTGGCTGGAATTTGCAGTGCAGAACCTTTCCCAGTTCGGGGAGGCAGACCGAAATGAAATTGTGGAGGATGCCGTTACCATTGCTGTAAAGGACCAGACTGAGGCTGGCCTGGATGTGATCACGGATGGCGAGCAGACGCGATTGGATTTTAACTTGTCCTTTTACGGCTTTCTGGAAGGTCTGGAACTTGAGTCCGCCTCTCCTCGTCGTTTTGGTCCTCCGGCACATGACCAACGCGGAAAGCATAAGGTCATCGGAGAATTGCGGGCTTCCCGAGGACTGGGAACCGTGGAGGATTTCAGAAGGCTTAAGCGACTGGCACCGCCCGGCCCCACATTAAAGGCAAGTGTTCCAGGACCTTATACCTTGAGCGGTCGATTGCTTCCCAACAGCCAGTACCCTGACCGGTTTGCCTTGACCGAAGCTCTGCTCCCAATTGTCCGCAGTGAATTAGTGGCGCTGGTAGAAGCAGGCTGCCGCGAGATCACAGTCGACGAGCCTTCAATGAGCTGCTACGCGCATAAGGAGGACCCGAAACGCTTCGTTGAGATTTTTAACCGAACAGTGGAACCTATTGTTGGCAAATGCCATCTCTCCACCCATCTTTGCTTTGGGAATTTCAAGGGAAGGGCCATCGGTTTGCGGCATTACGCCCCAATGTTTCCCGCGTTTCTGGAGATGAGCGTTGATGAGATCCATGTGGAAATGGCCAGTCGAGAATTTGCAGAATTGGAAATTCTGAAAATGATTACAGCGCGCAAGAACGTTGCGGTGGGGATTATCGATGTGAAGAGTTATTATATCGAAACCGCCGAAGATGTGGCTAATCGCGTTCGTGCCTGCCTGCAATATTCAAATCCTGACCGGTTGTCACTTGCTCCTGATTGCGGGCTGAGTCAAACCGCCCGATGGGCCGCCCGCCAGAAACTTAAAAACATGGTTTCCGGAGTGAGGCAGGTTCGCAAGGAATTGAGCATTGCATGATCAAACCGGTCCAGCAGGGTAAGGATTTTCTCGCGGAGATTCAAAAGTCCCTGTCAGCAGCGGGTGCTTTTCACGTCTGGTGGCTTGGGCAAAGCGGTTTCCTCCTGCAATGGGAAGGACGGCATTTGCTGATGGATCCTTACCTGAGCGACAGCCTCACAAAAAAGTATGCGGCGACAGAAAAGCCGCATGTCCGGATGACCGAACAGGTGATTCAGCCAGCGGAACTTGATTTCATCGATGTCGTGACTTCCAGCCATAACCATACAGATCATCTTGATGGAGAAACCCTGAAAGCACTTTTTAAGGTCAATCCCAAAGTTGACCTGGTTATCCCGGAAGCAAATCGTGAATTTGTGGCGAACCGGCTGAATATTGTAGCAGATATTCCAATTGGGTTGGATGCGGGTCAATCTGTTGAGCTTAAGGGCTTCACCTTTCATGGAATACCAGCAGCCCACGAAAGCATTGAAAAAGATGAAAGTGGACGATGTCTCTTCCTTGGGTATGTCGTTGAGTTTGGAGGGCACGTCATCTATCACAGTGGTGATACTGTGCGATATCCGGGTATGGCAGACCTGCTTCAGAAATGGCGGATTGATATCGCATTTCTCCCGATCAATGGTCGAGCACCGGAGCGGCGTGTGGCCGGGAATCTGGATGGAATCGAGGCGGCCCGACTCGCGAGGGACGCAGGGGTGCGATGCGTGGTTCCCTGCCATTACGAAATGTTTGCCTTTAATACCGCAGAACCCGGCGAATTCGTTTCAGAATGCAAATTGCTGGGGCAAGCCTGCCACGTTTTACGCGCCGGAGAACGACTCACCATTATGTGATTACAAGTGCACGGAGTTTTTCAAAAACTTCCGTCGCTTGAAGGTTTTTCAGGGCAGGCCCTGCGTCGAGGATTTCCAAGGATGGGGTTTTTGGGTGCCAGACCGTTTTGTTGGATGGTCCCCAGATGACAATGCCTCGCAATCCCAATGCCGCAGCAAGATGAGTAATCCCACTGTCATGACCAATGAAGGCCTGACATTGTGCGAGCAGAGCGCCCATTTCCCAAAGGGGCTTGTTGAAAGCCTCACGGGTGCGTTCCTGAGGGACTAGTTTGGAGATGCTTTTAAAACGTTCGGCGTCCGCTTCGCCGCCGACAAGCAACATTTTCCAATCAGTTTGCCAGGCAATGGCTTCGACCAGCTTTTGCCACTCCGGAAGCGGCCAGTTTTTGCTGATGCTGCCGCTTCCAGGATGAAGAGCGATCCAGGTGCCGGGCAGCAATTCATCCGTTTTTAAATTAATTTTGATCGATTCCTCTGCATCGAAAATAGCCAGGCGTTCCATTGGTTGCAAAAATGCGGAAACCGCGTGCTGAGTTCCGATTTCTGAAGGTCGATGTGGTCCCGGGACAAATTGTGCTTTCGATACTTTCGCAACGTTCGTTTGAAAAATTTCGTCAGGGTCGTAGAGATAGGAAAAAATAAAGCCGAACTGGGAAAAGTAATCTGAAAGCTCTGGGTCAAGAGTGCCGTTCCGGGCAAAAAAACCTGCCGCAGCCCGAGTCTCAATTGATCTCACGACATCGACAAGTCCCGCGTGGAGGGCAAGGTTTGCAATGCGAGGATATCCTAGAATTTCAAGCTGGGTCTGTGGAAAACGATCCCGAACGGCCTGAATGGCGGGGAGTGTCAGGATAAAATCACCAATGGCACCTCCACGAATAATGAGAATTTTCCCCTGTGGACGATTCACGGAAGAGAATGGGTTAAAAGACACTCAATCCGAGGATCCCCACAAAAAGTCCGAAGGCGATGCTGATTCCACTGATGATTCGGAAACGGAACTGAGAGGCAGTCATCCAATTGATATAATCTCGCAATCGCCATGGCGAAACGGTAACCCACATTGCTCCTATAATCCATGTATAGGCCCATAAGGCGACCAGACGCCTCCATGGTGTGTCCGTCCAGCGGACAGCATTGAGTGTAAAAGAGGCCAAAAGCAGAAGGACAACCGCCAGGCCGCGAACTGCCAGAAAGTCCTGAACGAATATGCAAGTCAATATCCCCACAGCGGCAAAGCCAAACATCATCAGGTTCTTGTAAGCGGCAAAGTCGCTGATGGTTTCATTGTTTACGTTATAGACAAACCATCCAGTCCCCAAAAGCATCAGGACCAGGCCCCAGGCAAAGGAGCGAGGGAATTTTTGAAGGGATTTTGGATTACACAGGAGAAGGAGTTGAATCAGGGCGAAACCGAAGCCAAGCAGCGCCACAAACGTAGAAGTTTTCATCCGTCTGTCCTGCCCACCTTATAAATTCACGATCGCCGGGTCCCCGTAAAGAGTAAATGATCCCGTCCTGGTGATCTGCAATTCCATAAGCTGCGCAACATGCCGGGGAGACCCTTCGAACACAACAATTTTATTGCAACTAGTTCGCCCTTCCAGGCGCTCGGCATTTTTTCGGCTTGGCCCTTCCACGAGAATTTCCACCCTCTTACCGACCATTCCCTGGTAACGTGTCGCACTGATTCGATTCACCAATTCCAGGATTCGAGCATGCCGTTCCTCCTTGACCTCTTCCGCCACCTGATCGGGCATGGTGGCCGCTGGTGTGTCGCGACGGGGTGAATATTTAAAAAGGTAAGCATTGTCAAACAATCCTTCTTCAACCAATGAGAGTGTTTCCTGAAAATCCTGCTCTGTTTCACCAGGGAATCCCACAATGATATCGGTCGTTAATCCGATATTGGGTCGAACCGCGCGCAATTTTTGAATCAATTCGAGAAAACGTACGCGAGTGTATCCGCGGTGCATCAACTTAAGAATTCTGTCACTGCCGCTTTGCAATGGAATATGCGCACTCTCGCACAGCTTTGGTAACCGACCATAAGCCTCGACCAGGTCATCCCCATAGCCCTTCGGGTGCGGCGAGGTAAACCTGATGCGCTGAAGCTCTGGAATTTGATGGATTGCCTCAAGCAGTTGGACGAAGGCGGATTTTCCCTCCCGGATCCCAATTTCCCGTTTTCCATAGCTATTGACGATTTGTCCCAGGAGGGTGACTTCCCTCACTCCTAGTGCGGTTAATCGACCTATTTCTTCAACAATCTCCGCAATGGGACGGCTCCGCTCCAGCCCCCGTGTCTGGGGAACAATGCAAAAGGTGCAATATTGGTTGCAGCCCTGCATGATACTGACAAAACCAGTCACATGGTGTGTTCCGCCATTGAAGGAAAGATGGTTCCGGATTGTGCTTTCGCTTCCCTTTTCCTCTTCAATGTCGCAAATGCGTTCACGCTTTCCGGAAAAAATGTCGTCCAGGAATTCTCCCGTGCGATGAAATTTCTGCGTGCCAATTACAAGATCCACAGCGGGCATTTGATCAAGCAATTCCTGTCCACGGCTTTGGGCCATGCAACCCATGAATCCCAGAATGCGGTTGGGATGTTTCCGTCTGGATTCCCCTGCAAGGACCTGCATCTTGCCGAGGGCCTTTTGTTCGGCCATGTCCCGAACGCTGCAAGTATTGAGCAGGATGACATCCGCCATTTTTTCAGTGGGTGCCAGGGTATAGCCACGCTCCTCCAGTTGAGCTGCGACTGCTTCGGAATCGCGCTCATTCATTTGGCAGCCAAATGTTTTGATATACACGCTGGGCATAAAAGCGGGCTTAAAAAATACGTTAGGTTCATTTGAATGCAAAGGGAAGTTTTGCCTTACTAAACCTTAGACAGTCTTTCTGGACAGAGGTAGAATTTCAAAATGAATTCGCCGCTGGATGACAAGCAATTTTATCGGATCGTGGTGGTCTCCTCGGCGTTGGGTTTTGGGACATTGACGAGTTTCCTTTATTCCCTGAAGGACATTCCAGACGATCCCACGCTCGAGTTTTCAGCCGGGACAATCATTACCTTTATTCTGGGCGCTCTGGCTGGATGGGTCTTTTGGGCAGTCATTCGCCATTTGGCTAGCAAAAAGCCAGACTAACGGACCGATGATTAGCGAAGCGGAGGAGTATATACCCTGACAGCCTCAATCGCGCCGGGTGTTTTGGTGATGAGCTTCAGGCGATGTGGTTTATTCTCAATTCCCTGGGCGATTGTCACTGTTCGTTCCCCCCTGGAATTAATTTCAGCGAGGTCAACTCGATCCTTGAAGTATGGAATCACGTCCCATCGCACCACGAACTCTTTCGGAAGTGGTGCTTTGGTGTGTTCAAATGAACGTGCGAGATGCCAGTCATCCGGTTCAATGACAATGCGGCCGGATTTCGAAACAAATTTTTCGCTGCTCAAGCCATCGCCGTCGGGACCGGTTTTTGAGCCTTCCAGAGAAAATTTGAATTGTTTGTGGTCATCGCTGACTTCGGACAAACGCACTGTCCATTGCTCCACCTCAAGTTGTTTTTCTGAAGAGATGCCGATCAGACATGGCCAGATGGTTCCGGGATAATAAGTGGAACGGCTGAATCCAAAAACGCCGGGGAAACCAGACGGCTTGCGTCCATCGATTTCAATGTCTATGGAGGCGTCCTTTGTCGCTTGAGGTGAAAGAATGAGATCGATGCGATTTCCATCGACTTCAAGGTCAACGAACTCATTTTTCCATTGATCCGGTTTCACAGCGATCGTACGAACAGAATTGATCCATTTTTCTTTTGGCAATTCGGGACGATACCGCAGATGAGGTTTGACCAGTTCGGCCATTAAATAGCAGCCATGATCGTTCAGGTGAACAGAATCGGAGAGCAACCGGGAAGGGGAAAGGTCATGGGTTTTGAGGTAATCTTTCCAAAGGTTATGCTGATCGACCAATTCCGCTCCGTATTTGCGTGCGGTGGAGGGAAGAAACGAATGGTTCATCCAGGCGTTCCATGAAGAGGGATTGAGTTTGCCTGGATCGGTTTCCTCCGTGAGATGGGAAGGGTCGGTGCAATGATCGTTTTGCAATAAAATTTCCGCTGTGGTGCGTTCCCTGACTCGTTTGATGATGTTTTCATATTCAATATGAGAGCCATAGACGTGAAAAATCAGCAGGTCGGGATAAAAATGATAAAGGTCGGTTTCCGCAGTCTTGACCAATAATTGTGAGGAGAAGCCGCCAATGGCACGGTTCTCGATCAAAAGATTTGCATGCGGGTAACTGGTCTTTAAATAATTTTCAACCTCGCGCCACCATTTTTGTTCAGTGATCGATTGACCGTAAAAAAGAACACGAACGGTATTTGGTTTTTCCGGTGTGCTGGTGGCCATCAGAGTCATGGCGCGTTGGATTCCAGTCCCGAAATCAGCTGCGTTACCGAAGTTTTTCACGGGTGGAAAATCAGCTGCCCCGGATTGAAAGATCATCCCGAACAGCAAAAGCAGGCGCATAAAGTGATTCATAAATTCAGAAGTTCGCGGCGGTTTTCCTGATGATCTCCTCCAAGCCTGTGTCCGGTTTAAATCCGGTGATACGCGCCAGCTTTTCCACGGAAGGTTTGCGTCGTAACATATCTTCAAAGCCCGGCGCATACGCGACCTCGTAGGGAATATGGACCACTTTTGAGGAAGATCCGAGCAATTCAATGGTCATTCGGGCCAGCTGGTTCATTGAAATTTCCTCAGTGCTGCCAATGTTAAACACTTCCCCTTTTGCAGCTTCCCGATTCATCAGGCGAACCAGTGCTTCGACAGTATCTGTAACGTAACAGAAGCAGCGGGTTTGTTCTCCTGAACCAAAAATTTTGATCGGCTCACCCCGTTTTGCGGAAGCTATAAAGCGCGGCAGGAC